>CBFCWE010000041.1:0-33228 GCA_965601435.1 uncultured Methanosarcina sp. | reverse complement strand
ATATTTTAAATGACATTAACTTTTCGGCATTTCAACTGCGTAAGTCCTATTCAATTTTCATTTTTATTGCCTGTATTTTGGGGAAATCCTGTCTGGCGATAAAAACCAGTAATCGTTTTTGGATTTCAACCCTATAACTCCAAACTTTAGGCAATTTGTGTAAACATAACGAATATATATTTACAATAAAGTTATATTATAAATTTGTATATATACTTATCTGTTGATTTTATATTAATATGTTCCGGATGATCTCGATTTACGCTAACGTGCAGCTTATCCAATGGAGTAAACTGGCTGAGATATTTTATTCATGCCTGTAAATTTCTTTTTGAAATTTAGACTTTTATTTATCAAAAATTTTTAATTTGATGCAACGTTTCCTACACAGTTCCGGATTCAGGGCAGATGCCTGAAAACCCCAAAAGTAGATATCAAAAATATATTCTTACCAAAAAAGGAATGGAATTTTTGAAATCAATTGAATAACATGAATATACGAAGTTACAAGTGTTACAAGTGTTACAAGTGTTACCAGTGTTACAAGTGTTACAAGTATCGGATCCTTAACTCCAGCTCAGAAAAGAGGCAGAAACCCCGCATTTGAAGCAAGCCGGGATCGAGAAATACGCTATTACAAAAAAAAACCGTTCACTGTTCAATACTTCCACACCATCTCAGCCTGCCACGCCGGCTCCGGCCACCCTCTCAACCCTCTTGACCTGTTAATCCTGTCCAGGTAGCCCACCACCTCATCCGCGGAAAAACCAAGGTCCCTGAGCACACACCCAATGACCGTCCCGGTCCTGCCTATGCCCCCCATACAGTGGACAACGACTCCCTCTCCTGCATCAATTTTTCTTCTCACCAGAGCCGCTGCCTGCCTGGAAAGCCCCTCCTCAGTTGCAGGGTCCTGCGGCGAATTCCCATAGTGCAGGTCTTCCATCTCCGCAGAATGAGGGTGTCATGAAAGAAGTAGGGGGAGGTGGGAGATATATTTTCAGTGGGTTGGTAAGGGAGTGTTGGGAGGAGTTGGGATCTAAAGACCGTATGAGGGGGAGATAACTAGAATGAAAATTTATGCAACTCATTTAAAAAACTTGAAGGTGTAATTATCATGTCAGCCGATATTTAAGGCATACCCCACCATATTTATTTATTGGAACTATTACGAATAATATGCTCTTTTTTGACCAAATAATCCCAAATGTTAAAACTCTGGGGACAATTTAAATACTAACTACCAGTTATATACATGGTATGAATAACAATCAATTGGATTCACGATGAATGTGAACCACTGCAATCGTGATGATGGAGTTATAACTACAGCATTACTATTGGCAGCTGGTAAGGGTAGTCGTCTTTATCCTTTAACACGCGACACACCAAAATGTCTTACAATAGTTCATAAAGTATCCATGCTTGAACGACTTGTCATCAATTTGAATAAACAAGGCTTCAAACGTCTTGTTGTGGTCACAGGGTTCCAGGAAAAATGTATTCGTGATTTTTTGGGAACGCGGGCTGGCGGAATGAAAATTGAATATATTTTCAGCCCTCGTTATGAGACCACCAATAACATATATTCACTCTGGATGGCCCGTAAAATTATTAATGAGCCTTTTCTTCTGGTTGAAAGTGATCTTGTTTTTGACGTATCTCTTCTGGATGACATGTGTTTTCCTGACAGAATTGCCGTTGCACGCATGCAGCCGTGGATGAATGGTTCCACTGTCACAATCGATCAATCCCAGGATGTTAAGAAATTCCAAAAAGGTATTGCCGGGCCTTTTGATGAGATCAGATACAAAACTGTTAATATTTACAGTTTTTCGCGCTCTTCATGGCATAGTATTACAGAAAGACTGAACCAGTACATTTCAGCCGGCAGAGTAAACGACTATTATGAAACCGTATTTGCGGACATGGTGGCTGATGGTAGTCTCTCTCTTAAAACAGTCTCTTTTGACAGCAAGCGATGGTATGAAATAGACACAGTTAAGGATCTGGCAGAGGCTGAGAAACTATTTTCGGCAGACAAATCAGAAACAATAATTCCTAACAATATCACGCCACGTACCTCTGGAATATCAAAGTCGTTTTTTCAACAGACAAAAAGAAAGGAGAAGGAAACGATTACTCGTTCAATTTCCGGTTTGAGGTCATCCCCTCCGTCCAATTCTTTAAAATTAAAGCCAATTCTTAAGGCTAAGACTCCAAAAACAGAAGTGTCACCTAAAAACAAATAAAGAAGGAAAATACATGATGCAGTATAATTATAAGACTCAAACTGAAAAATACGAATTCGTTTCCGGACAGCATGGTGGTTACTATCATCATAATTTCATAGACCATGCTTATCTTTACAATCTATATTTCCCGCCAGAGGCAGTTTTTACAAACTTTAAAAATCAAATTCACGACATTGTCCTTAACTACCCGATTGCACAGGATGCTCTTGCCGGTCTTATAGGTAATTTGATCCATCAACCTGCTGAAAGGATCGTTGTAGGAAACGGCGCTGCCGAACTTATAAAAATTATATCCGGCCACGTATCCAGCAAGTTGATCGTTCCAGTGCCCTCTTTTAATGAATATGCGAATGCTGCGCCGGCAGGCCAGATGGTCGAATTTCCCCTTGAATTTCCATCATTTCAATTGGATGTAGATAAGTTTGCTGCTGAAGCGATCAAGGTTAAAGCAGATGTTGCTGTTGTGGTAACACCTAATAATCCAACATCTATGCTGGTACCTAAATCCGATCTAATAAATCTTGCACAAAAACTTGCAAATCATGATTGCATGCTGATCGTCGATGAATCCTTCATGGATTTTGTACATAACCCGGATCAAACAAGCCTGGAACATGAAATCGAACGTTACCCGAATGTGGCAATCCTTAAAAGCATGAGCAAAGCCTATGGCATCTGCGGTCTCAGGATAGGTTATATGCTAACTGCAAATTCAGCATTTGCTGAAGCTGTAAGGAAAGGCGTACATATCTGGAATATTAACGGATTTGCCGAAGAGTTTCTGCGGATTTTGCCCGATTACAGACAGGAGTTTGTCGAAAGCTGTAAACAGGTACGGACCGACAGGGACAATCTGTATAAAAACCTGTGTGCTATCCCGGGAATGACTGTTTACAAACCTGATGCAAACTTTATTTTCTGCCGCCTCCCGGATTATGCACAAAGTGGCCCTGAAGTCACGCGGAGTTTGTTTATTGAGCATAACATGTACATAAAACACTGCCAGGACAAAACTCTACCTGATTCTAGCCGTTATGTTCGTATTGCCAGCCGCACTGAAACCGAAAATTGCAAATTAGTTGAAGCATTGGCAGATATCATTGATTTGAATAAAACGGAAGTATCCCAATGAATGATTCGCAACATCAACAATCACATAAGACAGGAATGCTTACTTTTGCCAGGGATCTTCCAAATATCTGTTCGCTTGCAGGGCTGTTATGTGCGGTCCTTAGTATATACTATGCTATATTAGGCAATTTTCCAGTTGCGATAATTGGAATGATTTGGGCTGTTTTTTTTGACTGGGGAGACGGAATCATTGCCCGCCGGATGAAGGGGCGAACTGATGAATATCGAGCTGTCGGGGGACAGCTTGACTCATTGATAGATATTGTAAGTTTTGGAATTTGCCCCGCCGTTTTTCTCTTGAGCTATGGAGAATTCAGTCCATGGTTCTTACCTGGAGCATTCGTGATTATCGCTGCCAGTGCGATACGCTTGAGTTATTTCAATGTTTTCGGCCTGGTCGATGATTCGACATACATGGGATTGGCACTTGACAACAATGTCATTATTCTTGCTTTTGTCTTTCTGTTTAACGGTTTATTCGGCCATACAATTTTTTCAGTCATTATATATACAATGTTTATGTTTATGGCTGTCTTTAATTTAGCACCGGTCCGAACGCCCAAGTTTAACGGAAGGTGGTTTTATGCTCTCGGGGTTTATGTCACGGGATTAACAGCCATCTATAGCTGGATACTGTGGGGCAAGTATCCGTAAAAGGAGACATTAATCATAATAATTCAGCCTGGACAAAACAGCATCAATAGCCATCTTAATTAAAATTCAATAGGCAAATTTCAAAAACCAGCCTCAATACTTCCGCACCATCTCCGCCTGCCACTCCGTCTCCGGCCACCCTCTCAACCCTCTTGATTTGTTAATCCTGTCCAGGTAGCCCACCACATCATCCGCGGAAAAACCAAGGTCCCTGAGCACACACCCTATGACCGTCCCGGTCCTGCCTATGCCCCCCATGCAGTGGACAACGACTCCCTCTCCTGCATCTATTTTTCTTCTCACCAGAGCCGCTGCCTGCCTGGCAAGCCCCTCCTCAGTTGCAGGGTTCTGCGGTGAATTCCCATAGTGCAGGTCTTCCATCTCCGCAGAAAACAGCACCTTGAGGGGATGAGGATTATAAGAGACCTCCGAGTCACAGAGGCAGACAACCCCGGAAAAGCCCGCAGCCTCCATCTTTTCCCAGGGAGTGAACACTCCGGGGTAGGACATACCGGCAAGAAGCGCCGGTTCTTTTAGCACTACGTAGAGGTTCCGGGGCATTCTGATACCGTCTATTACGGGCATCTCCAGCGGGGTTAATAGTGAGGGCATTATGCTGTGGATATGGGATATGTGGGATATAAATTTTCAGTGGGTTGGGGATGAGGGTGAGAGAGGGTTGAGAAGATCAGGGTTAAAAAGACCCGGGGTGTTCATTTTGAAGATAAGACGCGGGGTTGTAATTCAAGGTTTTTATGCAATGAAATCCCTTATAAAAAAGTAAGAAAACCACTCAGGAAGGTTACTGAAAAAATGCCTCTGCCAATCAACATTAACGAACTGATAAACGGGCTTACAGTCGAATGGGAAAGGATCGAATTCAAGAAGTCCTGGAATCCGGAGGCTATTTTACACACTCTCTGCGCCTTTGCAAACGATATAAATAACTTGGGCGGTGGCTACATCATTGTCGGAATTGAGGAAAAAGACGGCAGGCCAATTATTCCTCCCTCTGGCCTTGAACCTTCACAGATCGACACCTTTCAGAAAAAACTCATGGAACTCTGCCACCTGATAACTCCAAATTACTTTCCTGTTGCAGTCCCTACGGTTTTTCAAGAGAAGCACATCCTGATCTTATGGTGCCCCGGAGGGGATACGAGGCCCTACAAGGTCCCGAAAACCCTCGGCAAAAAGTACGAATCGGTATATTACGTCCGGCGCTTTTCTACAACTGTCAGGGCAAACTCAGTTGAAGAGCAGCAGCTATTCCAGCTTGCAGCCAAAGTGCCCTTCGATGATAGGATTTACCACAGGACCGAAATAGAGGACATGAGCATAACACTAATCAAATCATTTCTAAAAGAAATCGGGAGCGAACTCTACGAAACAGCAGACAAGATCCCCTTCAAAGAACTCTGCCTCCAGATACAAATTGCGAGAGGACCTGCCGAGTACCTGAAGCCTGTGAATGTGGGCCTGCTTTTCTTTAACGAAAAGCCTGATCGGTATTTCAGGGGAGCACAGATCGAGATTGTGGAGTACCACAACGAAATAGGCGACAGTTTTTCCGAAAAGATATTTACCGGCCCTCTCCACATTCAGTTGAGGGATGCTCTCCAGTACCTCAAAAACAATGTCCTGAAAGAAGAAGTGAGAAAAATTCCCGACCAGGCAGAAGCCCGAAGGTTTTTCAATTACCCCTACGTTGCCCTTGAAGAAGCTCTCTCAAACGCAGTCTACCACAAAAGTTACGAACTGCAAAACCCCATAGAAGTCAACGTCCGGCCCGACTGCATGGAGATTTTATCATTTCCCGGCCCAATCCCCCCAATAACCAGGGAAAATCTGAAAAAAGCACGTGTGGTCGCCAGAGATTACCGGAACAGAAGAATAGGGGATTTTCTTAAAGAACTACACCTTACCGAAGGTAGGAGCACGGGAATCCCGAAAATTCGCAGAGCAATGGAAAATAACGGTTCCCCCGAACCCATTTTCGAAACCGATGAGGACAGAAATTACTTTTTGACGATTTTAAAAGTTCATCCGGAAGCAAATAACTCAACAGCAAAGGAAATAACTGAACAAATACCTGAAAAGCCATTAATTACTGAATATCAAGTGGAGATTCTTCGTTTTTGCACCGAGCCCCATTCCAGGCGTGAAATTTTTGATAAAATTGGTCTGAAAGATACCTATTATAACTTTAAAAAACAGATATCGCCACTGATAGAAAAGGTACTTTTAAGCTTCACTGTCCCAGAAAAACCCAATAGTAGAGATCAAAAGTATATTCTTACCGAAAAGGGAATGGAATTTTTGAAATCACCAGAATAGCTGTAAAAAACATATAGTTGGAAGTAGTTGGAAGTAGTTGGAAGTAGTTGGAAGTAGTTGGAAGTAGTTGGAAGTGTTACAAGTGTTACAAGTATCGGATCCTTAATTCCAGCTCAGAAAAGAGGCAGAAACCCCGCATTTAAAGCAAGCCGGGATCGAGAAATACGCTATTACAAAAAAAACCGTCCACTGTTTAATACTTCCGCACCATCTCCGCCTGCCACTCCGTCTCCGGCCACCCTCTCAACCCTCTTGATTTGTTAATCCTGTCCAGGTAGCCCACCACATCATCCGCGGAAAAACCAAGGTCCCTGAGCACACACCCTATGACCGTCCCGGTCCTGCCTATGCCCCCCATGCAGTGGACAACGACTCCCTCTCCTGCATCTATTTTTCTTCTCACCAGAGCCGCTGCCTGCCTGGCAAGCCCCTCCTCAGTTGCAGGGTTCTGCGGTGAATTCCCATAGTGCAGGTCTTCCATCTCCGCAGAAAACAGCACCTTGAGGGGATAGGGGTTATAAGAGACCTCCGAATCGCAAAGGCAGACAACCCCGGAAAAACCCGCAGCAGCAATCTTTTCCCAGGGAGTGAAAACTCCGGGGTAGGACATTCCGGCAAGAAGCGCCGGCTCCTTGAGCACGACGTAGAGGTTCCGGGGCATTTTGATGCCGTCTATTACGGGCATTTCCAGCGGGGTTAATAGTGAGGGCATTATGTAAGAAGTAGGGGGAGGTGGGATATAAATTATCAGTGGGTTGGGAATGGGGAAAGGTGCATTTTTGGAAGATAAAGTATGTAAGAAATCTAAAAACAAACATTAAAAAATGAGTATGTTATATCTTGTATACGGATTCTTATGATCGACATACAAGGATTTGAAAATAGGGTAGGAGTTTATTTTGAAGACAAAAGTCTTTTAGTTCAGGCTTTGGCTCATTCTACTTTTCTAAATGAAAATCCTAGTTTCAAGATTAAATATAACCTAAAAGAAAATAATAATGAAAGACTAGAATTTTTAGGTGACTCAGTTCTTGAAATTGTAACAGCTCATTATATATACTCCCACCATCCAGGAAGAGAAGGTACGTTAACAAAGATAAGAGAAACTTTGGTCAATAACGAAAACTTACTGGAAATATCAAAGAGGGTAAGTATAGAAGATTATTTACTTATCGGAAAAGGTGTGAATGACAAACATTCCATACTGGAAGATTCTCTTGAAGCTTTGATTGCCGCAATTTTCCTTGACCAAGGATATGATGCTGCAGAGAATTTCATTAAGAAATATGTATTATGTGATATGGAAAGATTAATAGAAAATTTAGATATTTTTAATCCAAAAGGCAAATTACAAGAAGAAGCTGTAAAAAGAGGATATGACAATCCAAAATACCAAGAAATTGGGGAATCAGGACCCGATGACAACAAAATGTTTGACTATGCCGTATATTTAGGGGATATAAAAATTGCAGAAGGGAGGGGTAAAAGCAAAAAAGAAGCAGAGAAAAACGCAGCTCAAAAAGCTCTCGAAATAAAGGGTTGGTAAATGGTTGATAATATGCCAAAATACAATGTGAAAAACTCGATTGCTAAGCAGGGAGTTAATTACATTAGAAATATAGTAGATAAGCATAATTCCATTTTTCATGAAATTCATCAAGAAAACGACATAGGGATTGATGCCATAATTGAATTAATTAAGGATCAAAAACCAACAAATAGACTTATAGCAGTTCAAATAAAATCTGGAAACTATTATTATAATCACAAAGAAAAAAAATGTGTTATTCCAGTTGAAAATCACTATGAATATTGGAATAACTATCCTCTTGAAGTTTATGGTATTGTATATGTACCTTCTTTGGATGCGGCATATTGGACGGACATAAAAAATCACTTTAGTAACTTTGGTAGATGTAAAGCAATAAAATTTGATTGCAATAGAACTAACATTATTGATAACGACAGTTTTAGTAGAGTATTTATCCCAAAGATTTTAGGTGAAATTCCAAATTTAGAATTTGAAACAGCTATTGACTTATTCGAATCAGAGAATTATAATGAATTTTACTTAGGGATGGTACTTCTCCTTAGAAGATATTCCAACAAAAAAATTGTTTGGGAAAAGTTCATCAACTATTTTATTGAACAAGATTTTGATCGTATTCCCAAAGTTATGATATATTACTTGGCACATATTCCGTGGCATCCGGATATTTACAGTTTTGGGGAACCAATTACAAAAGAATCTAGAATGTTCGCACAAAGATTGATCAACAAATTCGATAAACAATTAATAATAAAACTATTGGGATTCATAGACGAAGAAAATCTAATCTCACGTGGTTCTATAGGACAATCAGTTGAGGCAATTATATCGTCTATCCCTGAAGTAGACAAGTACTTGGTTGAAATAATAACTGATTCAGAATTACCTTTGTTCGTAAGAGAATGCGCTGGGATTATTTATGCTTACCATAAAGATAAAGAAAGTATTGAAGTATTGAACAAACTTGTATATGAAGATTCATGGTATATTACCAACATAATTAACTATATTTTAGAGTTCGATGGCTTTAACCCTTATGTGTAAGCTCTAAAATATATGCACCATTTATAAAAGTTCATTTCAAATAGAAAATATTCCCTAATTTTCAAGCATACATAAGTCAGTTTTTTGCAATTAAGTTAACCATACCTATTAATATTTCAATCACCGTACCTATCCCAGAAAAACACATCGTAAATCCCATATCCAGGTGACATTACCAATGTATTCCGACCGAATCAACGCATTACCCCCATACCTTTTTGCAGCGATAGATGAAGCAAAGGCCGAAGCTAAGGCTAAGGGAGTCGACGTGATCGACCTTGGGATAGGAGACCCGGACCTGCCCACCCATCCGCATATTGTGGAGGCTATGTGCGAGGCTGTGAAAGACCCGAGGACGCACAGTTATCCGTCCCACAACGGGCTTTATGAGTTCCGGAAGGCTGCGGCTGACTGGTGCGAGAAGTATAAGGGAGTTAAGCTTGACCCTGACACCGAGGTCCTGGCCCTGATCGGGTCCAAGGAAGCTGTGGCACATATCCCGCTCGCTTTTGTCAACCCCGGAGATGTCGTGCTCTATACCGACCCCGGCTATCCTGTCTATAAAATAGGGGCTGAGTTTGCGGGCGGAGAGCCGTACCCACTGCCCCTGAAGGCTGAAAACGACTTCCTTCCGGACCTGGACTCCATCCCGGCAGATGTCCTTCAAAAGGCAAAGCTCTTCTTCTTCAACTACCCGAACAACCCGACCTCGGCTGTTGCGGATCTGGCTTTCTTTGAGAAGGTCGCAGCGTTCTGTAAGGAGCACGACATCATCGCCGTGCACGACAACGCCTACTGCCAGATGGTCTACGACGGCTACGATGCTCCCTCCTTCCTGGCTGCAAAAGGCGCAATGGACATAGGGATCGAACTCTACTCCCACTCCAAGACCTACAACATGACCGGCTGGAGAGTTGGTTTCGCTGTCGGGAACAAAGACCTGGTCAAGGGTCTCGACAAAGTCAAGTCCAACATTGACTCCGGCACCTTTGAAGCCGTGCAGCTCGCAGGCGCAGCAGCCATGAACGAGTCCCAGGCATGTGTGGACGACACAAACAAGATCTACACCGAACGCCGGGACACCCTGATCGAAGGGCTCAAGTCCATGGGCCTCGAAGTCAAGCCACCCAAAGCCACCTTCTACATCTGGGCTCCTGTACCCGCAGGCTTTACCTCCATGGAGTTCTCAAAGGTCCTCCTTGAGGAAGCCGGAATCGTAGCAACCCCTGGCGTCGGCTTCGGAGATGCAGGAGAGGGGTTCATCAGGTTCGCACTTACCCAGCCCGTAGCCAGGTTGCAGGAAGCTGTCGAGCGGATGAAGAAGCTGCAGTTCTAATCCGGCAGAGCAACAGTTCTGACCCGAATTAAACACAAATTCATTTGAAAGATCTAAAGTAAGGCGGTGTGATCCTGAAATACACCGCCCTACCGTCTCTTTTTTGCCTCATTTTGCTTTAGTTTGCCCCTGTTTTGCCTCTGTTTGTTCTTTTAGCTACTCCGGTTACAGAAGGAATTTCAAATATTATCAGTAGCCAGGGGTCTCACCAGTTTCTAACACAGTCAGCAGCCCCGCTCGCCGGAGCGAGCGGTTTTTCCCTGAAAATTGTGGAAAAGAGGAAAGAGCTGAAAAATCGTAAACTTCTGCAACCGCACTATATCATACATACCAGAACGACAGTTTTCATTACCAATGAAATATTTCTGGATAAAGTTTTCATTGCCAATGAAATATTTGTGGCTAAAGTTTTAATTCAGAATGAAATGTTTCAAAAAACGGGGTCAATCGCCCCTCACTAATAAGATGAGCACCAGAAATCTCAACGAAGAAATCAAAAAAGGGAAAAGTTTCAAACTCGTAACGAAGCTTGAGTACCATTATAGCACTCTTATTTATGAGCCCTCACATAATTACATAAGGAGTTACAGGAAGGGGGTTAAGCCATGATAATGAAAGTAAAGTTTCATGACTCGGTGCAGGAGATCACAGAACAGCCGGAAATTGAAGTCAAGATCCGGAAAGGGGATACTGTATGCACGGTCCTGTGGGCTCTAGCCTACCATTACGGGCATGATTTTTATGCCGTGACTGTCGGGGATGAAAGTGAAGATCCGAAAATCAGGATTTTGCTAAACGGCAGGGATATAGAAGAATACTCCAGCTGCCTGGAAGCCGATGTGAAAGGCGGGGACATAATCGAACTGAGGGAACGTAATTGAGCTGACCCCAGGGAAGCCTTCAAAATGAAATTTCGGATTAATTTCTAAACCGTCCTTACTTTGATTCAAAACTCGTCCGGAAACGACAACAGTGAATAACACTTAACAAAATATGCTTTTAACAAAATGCGCTTTTAACAAAATACTCATATGGACACGTTTTTACCCCAATAATTTACAACCTGGATGACTCTGTTTCTGATTTGTCAGCGTCTTCTTTTTAAATTACTTCCTGCTCAAGCCTCGCTTCGCTCGGGACAAAAGCGATGGGGATGAGGCTAATTCCGGTTGTCCGGGTTTTCTCAGGCTATTCGAAAAAGCCAACCCTGAAATACAATCAAGCTTCTCAAAAACCAGGCTCCCCTCAAAACCAAGCTATCTCCAGAACCCAAAAGGCACTTTCTTTTTAAGCCATAACTTCCTAATCAGACCAGCATGCCAGAACCCGCTAAAGCGCCCGAAAAAGGAGCTGAAAAATCCACCGGAACTCCAATAAAAGAGCATTTCCAGCTCAAGGAAACCATTGTAACAATCGCAGCTGACGAGCATGCCCACATTGAAGCTGCAAAGGAAGCAATCCGCTTTCACCGCTCAGCCCTTGAGACCTACATCCTCTCAGACCCTTTTTTCAAACTCACCCTTGAACCCCATACCTGTTCTTCCAACGCTCCTGAAATCGTCCGGAGGATGGTTGAAGCCGGGAATGCCATGGGCATCGGGCCCATGAGTGCGGTTGCAGGCACGGTCTCGGCTCTCGCTGTCGAAGCCATGGTCGAAGCCGGAGCTTCGTATGCGATTGTGGACAACGGCGGAGACATTGCGATGATCAACGACAGGCCTGTGGTTGTGGGGATTTATGCGGGACAGTCTTCGGTCAGGAACCTGGGCTTCGTCTTCGAGCCCCGGGACTCAGTCACCGGGGTCTGTACCTCAGCCGGGACAGTGGGGCCTTCCATCAGCTTCGGGATGGCGGATGCTGCTGTAGTGTTTTCCGAGGACGTTTCCCTGGCGGATTCGGCTGCAACGGCTCTCGGGAATACCGTGGATGTGGGAAAAGAAGCTGTAGAGAAGGCTTTTAACGTGGTGAAAAGAATTTCCGGGGTCAAAGGAGCTGTCGTGGTCCAGGGAGAGTACATCGGCATCTGGGGAGATGTGCCGAAAATCACGCGGGCGGATGTCCGGTATGAGTGCATTACAAAGGCGTGACAAAATTATGAAAGCGGGATAATTACTAAAGCGGGATAAAATTACGAAATTGAGATGATTGCCAAAGCGTGACAAAACACAGGGGCAGAAAAAGTAGAGAAAAAATATGCAAACAAAAGGTAAAAGGGATGCAGCATTGGGATCTGCTGCAACCCGGAACACATTATTTTTTTAACAAATTGTTTTTTCTAACAAATTATTCCTTTCTTCTCAGTATGCAGTAGGCGGTGCAGATAATGCCGGCTGCAAGCATCGAACCAAAACCTGGAAGGCCGGATGGTTCATCGTCCAGGGCTTCGGATTCCGGGGCATCTTCGACAGCTGATGCAGGGCCGTCTTCCGAACCTGCAGATTCGGATTCTTCCGGCAGGATCTCCACATTAGATGTTTCTTCTGCAGTTTCCGCGCTTATTGCGAAGGGTGAAAAGACAGAGGTTTTAGCCTCGAAATAGACATATTCATCGTCTTCACTGACTTTCAGGGTCTCAAGCTTTTCCCAGGCATCTTCGGTATAATGGAGGAGGTTTATTGAAGCTGCGTCAATTCCTTTTTCTTCCATCCAGGCTTTTTCGACCTTGAAGCCTATAACTCCGTTTTCGATGTTTTCAGGGCCTGCTACTCCGCCGCTTCCTACCCAGATGTTCAGGTACCTGTAAATTTCTCCTGAGGGCATTTCGGAAACGAGATTTGATTTCCCTTTAAGCATCTCGACAATTGTGGTGGTCTTTCCCAGGGTCCTCTTTGCGTCAAAATCAATGTAAATTAAGCAGGTAACTTCCTGAGGGAATGCAAACCTTATACGGTTGCCGTTTGAGACAAACTGGTTGGAAAGCTCCTTGATTTCAACGTTGCCCTGGGGCTCGGGGGAAGAGCCACCACCGCCAGAAGAACTGCCTCCGCTACTGCCGCCTGAGCTGCTTTTTACGGATATTGACGAATTGGCAAGATAGACGACGTTTTTATTTATGTCCCTGAGGAGGCCCTCGAATGTGTAGGTACCGCTTGAGGAGGGAGCTTCTAAGGTATAACTGAAGCTTGTCTCTCCCATCAGCAGGAAGGAGACCTTGCTACCGTTTAAGCTTACGGCTTCATCCTGAAGACTCGAACCAAGGTATGTAAAACCCGAAGGGATCTTTTCCAGGACCTGTCCGGCTGAACCATAGTTAGCTACATTTACAGTAACCTGGAACTGGTCGCCCCGCGTAACCGAAGCAGGCATTTCCCTGCTGGCACTTGCCCCCAGGTCCGCAGCAGCAGGAACCACAGTAACGGCCAGGAAAAGCATCGCAACTAAAGCTATTCTAAAGTAAGATACCTTCATAGTCTTCATAGTAAATCCCACCCATCAGCATTGAAGTAAGCACTTAAAATAGCATATTTTACGCCCTCGGATACCGTAGTTCCGGTCACAACACTTCCAACTTCCGAAGGTGAAAGGTCCTCGTCACTGCCTCCGAACTCCGAGTAAACATCATCCGCTGCTATTACCTTCAGAGACGGAAGATGAACCGTACTTGTCGGGTTTACCTCGTTGTTGTTCGTGGCGCTTACATTGAAACTAAATTCACCGACCTGATCCGTACTGATACCGTAAGTATAGTGTACACCGTCAGGACTGCTCATTTCCACTTCGGAAGCTCCTCCTATCGGACTGAGGTCGATTGTCACTTTCATGATCCCCGTTCCTGACGGGTCCGTCACATTCACAGTAACGATCGAAATGTCAGCAGAATTGTTCAGAATGGTCGACGGGACAAGCTTAAGGTCCTCAAGGACAGGAGAGGTATCCAGTTCAACCCGGACCAGCTTTGCAAGTTCCCTGTTGCCAGCAAAGTCCTCGGAGTAATAGCTTATGTTGTAGACCCCGTCAACATCGATATAGACAGAATCTCCTGCGGTCCATCCTTCATCTCCTTCAAACTTATAATAGGTGGATTTTATGCCGGAAGAAGGATCCGCATCAGTTGCGATGAAGTTTGCCCAGAAAGGTGCATCCTGCATTCCTTCCGGAGCATCAACGGATGTGCCCGGGGCAACGGTATCAACAGTGAAATTAAGGACACTACTTATCCCAGTATTGATAGCGTTGTCCCATACGGAAAGCGACCAGTTGTATCTGCCATCAGCAAATGAAACCGGCACATTCACATAAGCCCCGGAGCTGAAGTTTCCGGTCCTGTTAACTTCTCCATCCACGAACAGAGTATAGTCTAGCGTATCATCAACATTATCAGAAGCTGTGAAGGTGAAAGTTACCGAACCCGTATCGTTGATAAACTCATCTTCCGGAGCCACAAGAGTAAGTTCAGGAGCCACGGTGTCAACAGTGAAGTTATGGGCATCACTTACGTTGGTATTGATAGCGTCGTCCCAAACAGAAACACACCAGTTGTATTCGCCGTCAGCAAAGTCGAGGGAAACAGTTTCAAATGAGCCGGAAGATAAAGTACCTGTACTGTTCTCAACTCCGTTAATGAACAAAATGTAGTTTACGAGTTCATCAACATTATCAGACGTACTGAAAGTGAAAGTAAATGAACCTGTATCGTTGACTGCACCTTCTTCAGGGCCCATCAGCACAAGTTCGGGAGCTTCGGTGTCAACAACGAAATTTAGTGCATCGCTTATGTTGGTGTTGAAGGCATCGTCACGGACTGAAACGGACCAGTTGTATTCACCGTCAGCAAATGAAACCGGTACATTAACGTAAGTTTCAGAAGCGAGATATCCAGTCCTGTTAACTTCTCCGTTAATGAATAAGGTATAGTTGATAAGTTCATCAACGTTATCGGATGCACCGAAGGTGAATGTGACCGAACCCGTATCGTTGATCACGCCTTCTTCCGGAGCCATCAGTATAAGTTCGGGAGCTTCGGTGTCAACTGTGAAGTTAAAGACCTCACTTATGTTGGTATTGAAGGCATCATCCCGGACTGCAACGGACCAGTTGAATTTTCCATCAGCAAGCTCCAGAGAAACAGTTTCAAATGAGCCTGAAGATAAAGTACCTCTACTATTTTCAACTTCGTTAATTAACAGGGTGTAGTTGACAAGTTCATCAACATTATCAGATGCACCGAAAGTAAATGTGACTGAGCCCGTATCGTTGATTGCACCTTCTTCAGGAGCCACCAGTATAAGTTCAGGAGCTTCGGTGTCAACTGTGAAGTTAAAGACCTCACTTATGTTGGCATTGAAGGCATCATCACGGACTGCAACAGACCAGTTGTATTCACCATCGGTAAATGAAATCGGTACATTAACGGAAGTTCCAGAGGCTAGGTATCCAGTCCTATTAACTTCTCCATTAATGAACAGGGTGTAGTTGATAAGTTCATCAACATTATCAGATGCGCTGAAGGTGAAAGTGACTGAACCGGTATCGTTGATCGCACCTTCTTCAGGACTCATAATCATAAGTTCAGGAGTTTCAGTGTCAACGGTGAAGTTAAAGACCTCACTTATGTTGGTGTTGAAGGCATCATCCCGGACTGCAACAGACCAGTTGTATTTGCCGTCAGCAAATGAAACCGGTACAGCTACGTAAGTTTCGGAGGCGAAGTTTCCAGTCCTGTTAACTTCTCCGTTAATAAACAGAGTGTAGTCAAGCGTATCATCAACACTGTCAAAGGCTGTAAAGTTTAAAGTGACCAAACCGGTGTCGTTGATTGCACCTTCTTCCGGAGTTATCAGTATAAGTTCAGGAGCTTCAGTGTCAACAATGAAATTCAGGACACTGCTTGAATTAAATTTCCCGGATGCATCACAGATGGTAACGGACCAGTTGTAGGCACCGTCAGCAAAGCCAACCGTTACATATTCAAAACAACCTGAATCGATGGTTCCGGTTTTGTTTTCGATTCCATTGATGAACAGAGAGTAATCAAGTGTGTCATCAACGGTATCAAAGGCCGTGAAGTTGAAAGTGACCAAACCGCTGTCGTTGATAAACTCGTCTTCAGGAGATATCAGCATAAGTTCAGGAGCTTTAGTATCTACGGTGAAATTCAGGACACTGCTTGAATTATATTTCCCGGATGCATCCCAAACGGAAACGGACCAGTTGTATTCGCCTTCAACAAAGTCTACCAATAAGGTTTCAAAACAACCTGAGTCAATTGTTCCAGTTGTATTCTCAATTCCATTGATGAACAGGGTATAGTCAAGTGTGTTATCAATGGTGTCAAAAGCCGTGAAGTTGAAAGTGACCGAACCGCTGTCGTTGATAAATTCGTCTGCCGGAACCACCAGGGTAATTTCAGGAGCTTCGGTGTCAACAGTCAAATTCAGGACATTGCTCGAATTATATTTCTCTGAGGCATCACTAACGGTAACGGACCAGTTGTAGTCACCTTCTAAAAGGAACAGATCCACAGTTTCAAAACAACCTGAATCAATGGTTCCATTTGTGTTCTCGATTCCATTGATGAACAGAGAGTAATCAAGTGTGTCATCAACAGTGTCAAAGGCAGTGAAGTTGAAAGTAACCAAACCGCTGTCGTTGATAAACTCGTCTACCGGAGCCACCAGAGCAAGTTCAGGGGATGTTGTGTCTACGGTGAAATTCAGGACACAGCTTTCATTAAGTTTACCTGAAGAATCCCGGACAGTAACTGACCAGTTGTATTCGCCTTCATCAAGAGACAGCGACACATTCTCAAAATCGCCACAGACGATTGTCCCACTTGTGTTCCCGACCCCGTTAATGAACAGAGTATAATCGAGATCTTCGTCGACAATATCAAAGGCTGTGAAGTTAAAAGTGACCAAACCTGTGTCGTTTATGTACTCTTCTTCCGGAGCTATCAAAGCGAGCTCAGGAGCTTCAGTGTCAACAGTGAAATTCAGGAAACTGCTTGAATGATATTTCTCTGAGGCATCACTGACGATAACCGACCAGTTGTATTCGCCGTCCTCCAAGTCAACAGTTACGTTTTCAAAACAACCTGAATCGATGGTTCCGGTTTTATTTTCAACTCCATTGATGAGCAGAGCATAATCAAGCGTGTCATCAACAGTGTCAAAGGCTGTAAAGTTGAAAGTGATCGAACCTGTTTCGTTTATTGTCCCTTCTTCCGGAGATACCAGCATAAGTTCAGGAGCTTCAGTGTCAACAGTGAAATTCAAGACATCGCTCGAATTATATTTCCCTGTGGAGTCCCAGATGGTGACAGACCAGTTGTATTCGCCTTCATTTAAGGACAGGTCCACCGTCTTGTAACCACCACAGGTGACATTTCCAGTTGTGTTCTCCACTCCGTTAATGAACAACCTGTAATCAACATCCTCATCCTCATCATCAGAGGCCGTGAAGTTGAGGCTTACAAAATTGTTGTCGTGGATAAATCCTTCTACCGGAGTTATCAGGGCAAGCCCTGGTGGTTCACTCTGGTCAATCATAACAGAACTTTCATCGTCTGTGGAACTTTTCCGGGGACCGGCATTGCCTGCAAGATCAGCGTAGTCGATTGAAAAAGTTGCCGGGCCGTCAGCATCTGAAGGCTGAACCGTGTAAGTCGCATTGTAAAATAAGCCATCGTGTGAAACTGCTGCGGGATGCCCTGCAATTATAATACCGGGAGTTTCAAACAGGGGCTCGGATGCTGCAAAGGAGATGTTAATATCGTCGCCTGTAATCGCAATTGTATTGTCTTCTTCGTTAGAAGACATTATTGAAACGGCGCTTACAGAAGGCGGGATTCCGTCACCCACGGGGATGTTAAGAACCTCGTCATTCGTATTTTGAGGCTCGGCAGTGTCAGCAACAGCAAAATAATGAAGGTCAAGTCCCTGACTTTCGTTGCTAATATTAAATGATGGGTCATCACCAATACTTTCAATAGTTAAAATAGCTATGTTCCATAGATAGCCGGGATCGCAACCATAAATCCCGATAGTGACACCGGTATCATTGGTGAGACTTATATTTTCCGGGAAAACCAGATCAAACTCTTCACTGAAATTCATCTCAATCTGAGTACTTGAAATGAACCTTGCACTGAGCAGTTCAGGGTTCTGGCCGTCGGAAACCATTTCATCGGTGTAGCCAGGGTTAGGATTCCCGGATTCATCCAGAACTGCCCCGGAATCAAGGTCAAGTCCCACATTAGTATTCTCGATACTAAAACCGGTGTCTTCCCCGGTACTTTCCGTAATGACCGTGACAAGGTTATCCTCGATCAGGACCGGATCTCCTGTAAGTAGAATAGGATCGTTATTATCGTCGGTCAGGCTTATCTTCGACTGGTCAACAGAAGCTATACTCTCGTTGAAAGTCATCTCAAGCTCAGTGGAGGAGATGTATTTTGCAGATACAAGTTCAGGGGAAACCGTGTCCGCGATGATAGGTGCGGGGATGATAGGCTCAAGTAGAAGAGCCGGACCTGAACTGGCCCAGATGGAATCAGGAGCAATAATAGATGCAGCAATAATATCCCCGTTGGATATACCTGAACTTGTTCTGATTACGACAAAATAATTGTAAATATCAGAAGAAGCTGGTAGAGAATGAATCAAAGCATAGGCAGGATCTATTGTCAGAAGACACATAGGGGGAGCAAAAACTGAATCGGGAAATAATAGGGGAACTTGCTCGTCGGACAGATCACTAAATTGGCCGTCTCCGTCACTATCGTAATATAAAGACACACCGCTTGTCGGATCGTTGCTCAGAGGGTTTAAATCATTGATATCAAACCCGGGACCTGAAGCTAAAAAATCCACATTTAAAGACGTAAGTGTATCACCACTATCCGAGCTAAGATTCAGGCCAATTACCCCGGTAGCCTGGCTTGAAGCCTTGATAGTGAATGGGGCAATTGAACCACCTGTAGCAAAGGTCATCGCACTGGCGGTTCCTGCTGCTGCAACCAGCAAAAGAACCGCAAATAATATTGTAAAGAACGTGGATCGAGGTTTAAATTTAATTCGATCCTGTTTTTGTCTATTCATGTTTTCACCATAAGTTTACTGGAGAATCGGAAGAGGGGATTAACACGACTTCCGATTGGGTAATCGCGTGTATATTTTATTGGAGATAATTTGCTTTTAATAACATATATTATAAAATAAACAAGTTGATAAAAAGTCAACATGTTACTTAATAAATAGATTTTAAATATATGTATGTTATTTTTTTATTGAGTAAGATCACATAACCGAGCCATTAGCTACTAAATCGAATGAAACTACACCCTTAGCCCGGATGAAACCTGTTAAGGACCGCACAAGGGTGTGTAAGTATCAGCCATTGGCCCTGTTTTTCAGAATGAAGGGGCCTTAACCTTTTTTGGATACGATAGGCTTGCAGGTAAATAGTCAAAAAAGAATAAATTAAAACCAGAAATTAAATTTTTTTCAAATTATTAAAATTTTTTTATTTTATTCCGGCAATAATAAATCATACTTTGACTTTAATTGCAATTATCTATATTATTATATTTTCTTTAATGTAAATAAAGTTTAGTATAATTATATAGTTGAAGTTGTTTTTTAAATTAGAAGTAACCGTGTGAACAAAATAAATATAATTTCCAAGAAATAGTCAGACTCAAGCAAAGCTAACATGTTGAAAACTTCTGAAAAGGCGTGAATACTTTTATTAAGGGACTTTCACATAATTATATATGAATATTTATTCAGCAGGATAGCCGGAAACTAAAAACGATTCTCCGGATTGAGGCTGATTTCCCATAAGCAAATTGGTTTACCGAAAGGGAACTGATTTACAAAGGAAACTGTCCTTCCTAACAGGGATCAGTTCTCCCGTATCGTCCCGGCAAACAATGTTAAAAGTGAAAATGAAGGGACTTGCCGGAACAGATTAAAAACGTACTCAAAAGGAGGAGTTACATGCCAGGGGGCTATGTAGGCAAGATTTTAGAAGTTGACCTTGACAGCGGAGAGCTTAAAGACTCGCCGCTTGATGAAGAAATGGCACGGATGTACCTGGGAGGAAAGGGACTCGGCCTGAAGCTCGTATACGACGAGTTCAGGGCTGACATGCAGCCTTTTGACCCGGACAACCTGCTCGCTTTTGTAACCGGACCTGCTACGGGAGGGAAGCTTCCGACCAGCGGGCGCCATCATGTTGTCTGCAGCAAATCCCCGCAGACAGGGACCGTCGGGAGTGGAAACTCGGGCGGGAAATGGGGAGTCCACCTCAAGTTTGCCGGCTACGACGCCGTTGTGGTCCGGGGGATTTCAAAGGAACCGGTCTACCTGGAGATCGTGGACGGAAAAGCCAGGCTTGTGCCAGCTCCGGAACTCTGGGGCATGACGGTCTATTCGGTCACGGATGAGCTTGTCGAAAGGATAGGAAACCCGAAAAAGACCTCCGTTGCCTGCATCGGCCCCGGAGGGGAGAACCTTATCCCCTTTTCCGGCATCATGAACGACAAGTACCGGACCGCAGGGAGGACAGGGCTTGGGGCTGTCATGGGAAGCAAGAAGTTGAAGGCGATTGTGGTTTCCGGGAGCCAGAAGATTGAGCCTGCAAATCCGGAACTTTTGAAAGAGAGAGTCGCGGATTCCAGGGCAAAAATCAAGGAAAACCCGGTCACGGGCCCCAAGGGAGGTCTTCACACCTATGGAACCGCGGTCCTTGTGAATATCCTCAACGAAAGCGGGGCCTACCCGACCCGGAACTTCCAGGAAGCCTACTTCCAGGAAGCCGATGAACAGAGCGGGGAGACCCTGGTCGAGAAGTACCTGACTGGCCACGGGGGCTGCTGGGGATGCCAGATTGTCTGCGGGAGGAGGTCCGATGTGCCTGAAGGTCCCTACAGCGTCCGGGATACCGAAGGCCCGGAGTACGAGACCATTTTTGCCTTTGGAGCCAACTGCGGGATAAAGGAGCTAGACGCTCTGGTAAAAGCCAACCACCTCTGCGACGAACTGGGGCTTGACACCATCTCCATGGGAGGCACGATTGCCTGTGCCATGGAACTCGTGGAGAAAGGAAAAATCCCGGCAGAAAAACTGCACGGCATGAACCTGCGCTTCGGGGACCCGGGCTCGATGATCGAAGCCATCTGGAGGACCGCTTACCGCGCTGGGATAGGGGCCGACCTTGCCCTGGGCTCGAGAGCCCTTGCAAAAAAATACGGGGCTCCGGAATTCTCCATGGCTGTCAAGGGCATGGAACTGCCCGCTTATGACCCGCGCCCTATCCAGGGGATTGGCCTGAACTACGCAACCGCTAACCGCGGCGGCGACCACGTTTACGGCTATACGATCTCTCCCGAAATCCTGGGGCTGCCCGAAAAGCTCGACCCCTACTCCGTTGAGGACAAACCCAGATGGACAATCATTCTCCAGGACCTGACCTCAGCCATCAACTCGTCGGTGGTCTGCCTCTTTTCCTCCTTTGCCCTGGGCCTGCCCGAATATGCGGGGATGCTGGCAGCGGTTACGGGCTTTGACCTTGACGCTGACAAACTCCTGAAACTCGGGGAGAGGGTCACAAACCTGGAACGGCTGATGAACAACAAGTACGGGCTTGACCGGAATGAAGACATTCTCCCAAAGCGCCTTACCGAAGAGCCTGTCCCTGAAGGCCCGGCCAAAGGCCAGATCTCCCACGTCCCGGAAATGATCGACGAGTACTACGCACTCCGGGGCTGGGTTGACGGAAAGCCCACGAAAGAGAAACTGAAGGAACTGGAGATTATCTGAGCCAGAGGATTGCCTCAAAGCCTTCCTCTTCCTTTCCATTCTCCTTCCCACTTTCCTTTCCTTTCCATCTTCCTTTCCATCTTCCTTTCCATCTTCCTTTCCGTCTTCCCAATTTTAGCTTTAGCTTTATTTCCTTTAGAGTTTTTCAGGAGAGATAGACTTGAAAGTCCGCGTAAAGTTTCTTGCCACAATCCGGCAAATTACAGGAGTGCCCGAAATAGAGCTTGAGATCCACCCCGACGACAGCGTGGAAGCTGCCTTGCAAGCCCTTCAAGCCCGCTACGGGACAACGTTCAAAGAAGCCACAACAGGCACAACCGCCGGCGGGATTCCAAAAGTGAGGTTCCTGGTAAACGGGAGAAACACCGACTTTCTCGAAGGGCCCGAGACCAAACTGAAAGACGGGGACGTTATGGTTCTGGTCCCCCCGGTTGCCGGCGGATGATTTACCCCGGGAACCTTTTTTCAGTCCAGGCGCTAGAGGAATCCCCGCCAGCTTGCCAGGGAAGTAAGCCCGTTTACCCCGGGAACCGTTTTTAATTCTAAGCGCTAGAAGAATTACCCCCAGCTTACCAGAGAAGTAAGCCCGTTTATCCCGGGAACCTTTTTTCAGTCCAGGTGTTTCAGGATATCCCCGCCAGCTTGCCTGGCGGCGCCTCCCCAAAAAGAAATAAAAAAGAGGTCTGAACCCAAAAAGAAATAAAAAAGAGATCTGAAAAAAGAGTGATTTTTAGGTTGTGACTGCTAGCACATTAATTTCAAAAGCACACTAATTTCAAATTGAACCTTTGTATTTTTATCAGAATATTCCTCAGTCAATTAGATGCCATTTATAGTTATGATAATGCATTATTCAGTAATTTGAATGCCCTTTATAGTCATCACAGTACCCTTTATAGTCATCACAGTACCCTTTATAGTCATCACAGTACCCTTTTTTGGTCATCACAATATCCTTTTTAATCATCACAATATCCTTTTTAATCATCACAATAAACTTCAGTCATTACAAAGAACTTTTTACTCATGAAAATAAACTTTTAGGTCATCCGGCTACTCTTTTGCTTTTCTACATACACTTTATTGAAAAGGCCGGTCAGCAAGCTGACCGGTGAGAGTATCGGTACCTGAAAATCAAATTGAAAAATGTTTTATTTATTTCTATTCGCTCAAAAAAATCAACCTCGTAAAGTTGGGTGACAGAAAAAAAATGAAACTTGTGAAAATTATTAGAATACTTATAAAATTGACCGAACTTTATAAGAAAGAAATCAAAAAAGAAATCGGAAAAAGAAATCGGAAAAAGAAATCGGAAAAAGAAATCGGAAAAAGAAATCAAAAAAATGGAAGGGAAAAGATTTCCCCTCATAGTATAGCGTTTCAGGTCATATTTTATCCTATTTTTTCCTCCTTACTTCTTTTTCAACAGGAACAGTACGGAAAGAATTCCCGCAACTGCAAAGACAAGCCCAACGCCCGGACTTTTCTTTTCTTCTTCGGAGGTTGCTTTCGGAACTTCATTACCCGTTGTTTTCTGTGCTTCTTCTCCAGAGCCAGGAGTTTCTGCTGGCGTTATCGTAACGATATCTTCCTTTTCCCCTGTAATTGAATAGCAGGAAAAGCCAGGGGTTTCAGCCCTGAAGTAGAGGAATTCGGCGTCTTCCCCGGTTTTTTCAGTCGTGAGCGGGGTCCAGGTATTGTCATGGAAGCGGTTCAGCACAAGGCTTGCATCACCGATATTGTTTTCTTCCATCCAGCTACGGGGGACCTTAAAGTTGATAACGGCACTCTCAAAAGAACCTGATTCCCCAAAGAACTGGCTACCGACAATGATGTTCATGTACTGGTAGACCATGCCTTTCGGAGCTTCGGAAACGGTTTCCGGCAAGCCGTTCAGGATCTCCACTTTCCCGGTCACGGTCCCGGCACTGGTCCCTGAAACAAAACTGATGCCTGTAACGCTGCATCCGGGTTTGCTGAAGGTAAACTCCGTCTGCTGGCCTGCGAGTACCTGCTGCCTGGAAACGTCCGCTGCCTGAACATTGACAGAAGGCACTCCCGAAACACCTCCAAAACGGGCTGACCGGCTCCCACTGCTTCCACTGCTTCCACTGTGTTCTTCTTCTTCTCCGTCATCGGTAACTTCAGGAGGGTTGTAGAGGGGAAGGCTGTCAAACTGATTTCCGGATCTCGATATCTCGTAAGGGGTATCACAGAACCCGTCTCCGTCAGCATCAGGTGTGACTTCGGAAAAACCTGTCCCCTGTGGGTTTGCCCAGCAATTTCCGCCTATATACGGGTCCCCGAGGATATTTGGCCCCTCAGTCCTGCTGATGTTCCAGGTGTTTCCGGCACATTCTCCCATGAGTTGGACGCTAGCCAAATTCATGAAAAGATTGTTGTAGATGCTGTTATTGCAAGAATCGTAAAGCACAAGCCCTTCATCGTTACTGCTAATATGATTTCCTACCAGACTTGAATTCGTAGTATTGTAAAGGCTAATGCCGTACATGTTGTGCTCAAGCACCTGATCCCGAACCGTTATGTTTTCACAGTCAAAAAGGTATACAGTTCCTGCATTTGAAGAGGCATCAAGTACCCTATCAGATTCCCCTATAAGGTAATAAATTGGCTTTCCGTCCACAAGGTTGCTGGTATCAATATCACCCGTTCCTTCTTCGATAAAAGGCAAAGCTCCGAAGTTGTACTCATTACCTGAAAGAAGGTTATTTCTCAGGACGCTGGAATCGGAAGCAAGCATGATCCCAAACTCGTTATCCGAGATGCTGTTGTTACTCAGGTCGTTATTTTCCCCGGCAACAAAATAGATTCCACACATATTATTCTCAACAGTGTTGTTTGAACAGTTGCTGTCGCTGTTGACCATGCTCAGAATCCCAAACTCGTTGTCGGATACTGTAAGGTTGTACAGGGTGGAATTAGAAGCACCAAAGGAAAAAACCCCGACCCCATTCTTTTCGAGCACCAGGTCCCTGACCGTCACATTTTCACAGCCGATCAGGTAGACAGTGCCGGCATTTGAAGCCGAATCGAGGACAAGGTCCGACTCTCCCACAAGGTAATATATCGGTTTGCCGTCAACCAGGTTGCTGGTATCGATATCATTTGGAAGAATATATCCAAACCCGAAATATTCATCCATGAAGTTGAAAGTGTTGGCCTGCATCGAATTGTTTCTCAGGACATTTGCCCCTGAACTCGATAGCCAGAAACCTGATTCGGCACTTCCGCTTATGGTGTTGTTCTGCAGCTCGTTTCCATTACTCAGGTCCAGGACCGCAATCCCATATCCGTTGTCTTGCAGCTCGTTTCCGGAGAGTTCATTTCCCGAGGCTTCTTCCAGCCAGAGCCCGCAGGTAGAAACTGAACTTATACTGTTCTCGCCTGCGGTGTTGTTATCGGAACCCTCAAGGTAAATCCCGAATCTTCCTCCTGTCACGGTATTTCCTGAAAGGGTACAGTTTTCAGACTCACTTAACCAGATCCCGAAATAGTCATCAGAAAGGACGTTCCCGCTTAAATCGCAGCCAGATACCCCTTCCAGGTAGACCCCCGCAGCTCCCTCTTCAGAAGCCCCGGACACGGTAAACCCGCTGATTGTCACGGAATCCGCAGTTACGCTGAAACCGGGTTTATCAGGATCATCCGCCTTAACAATTGTGTCTTCAGGGTTGCCGGATGAAGAAATGATGCTAACGGATTTGTTCACCTGCACGTTCTCCGTATACGTGCCCGGGCTTACAAGCAGCGTATCCCCTTCCCACGCAGCATCTACAGCCGCCTGGATAGAGGAAAAAGCCCCGGCTCCGGAGCCTACGGTGAGAGTTAGCGAGACGCCTGGCTCTCTCGTGAGGGGCAGGTAATCCCGGCTTGAGGTCAGGGAATTGATAACGTAAGGAGTGTCTCCAATGCCATTTCCGTCAGCGTCAAAGCCCGTATAATCGCTCCAGTAGTTTCCGATCGTGGTGCTCCAGATGTTGTCACCGTTGTCCTCAACGTTCTTTGTGTTGTTGAATGAATTGCCGTAGAGGGTGTTATTTTCGGCTACTGTAAGCCAGATCCCGAGTTCCGAGTTATTTGAAACCTTGTTGGAGCACAGGACGTTATCCGCAGTCCAGGCTTCCCCCGGCCAGCCCTGAAGAGTAATTCCGCGGGAGTTATCCAGAGCTTTGTTTCCTGAGAGGGTGTTGTGCCGGCTTATGGTCAGGTCAAATCCGCTTTCACTGTTCGAATTTGCGGTGTTTGCTGTCAGGGTGTTGTATTGCGAACCCAGCAGAAGGAACCCGAGAGCATTGTCAGAAGCAATGTTTTCCGCAAAAGTGTTGTCATCGGAGTAGGCTGCATAAATTCCGATATAACTCCCGGAGGCATTGTTTCCTCTTATGGTGTTAGTTCCGGACTCGAAAAAATAGATTCCGTATCCAGGATTTTCGGATAGGTTATTGTTCTCCAGGGTGTTTCCCGAAGAGGTCGTCAGGTATATTCCCTGTGAATTGTCTGAAAGATTGTTTCCCTGCACCGCATTGTTCCGGGAATCTTCAAGGTAGACCCCGTACCGGTTGCCGGAGAACGTATTGTTTTCGATTGCTGCCCCTTCCGTCCCGTAAAGGTAGACCCCATACAGGCTGTCCCGGAACACCAGGTCCCGGACTGTTACGTTCAGGCAGTTAAACAAATAAACAGAACCCGCATCAGACCCTGAATCCAGGACATAGTCGGAGATTCCGGAAAGGATGTACAGGGGCTTTCCGTCCAGCAGGTTGCTTGACTCCAGATCGGGCACGCTTTGCGAAGCACAGTCTCCCTCAATTCCAAAGTTGTAAGTGTTCCCGTCCAGTCTATTGCCGGAGAGGGATTCCCATTTAGAATCTTCAATGTAAAACCCGTAGTAGTTTGAACTTGCGGAGTTGTCCGTGAAATTTAATCCAGGGGAATTTATGATGTCGAACCCATCCCGGTTTTCTGACGAGCTAATGTTCTCAACGTGGGAATCCACCGTATTGTAAAGATAAAGCCCGTAGTAATTTCCGGTGAGGTTCAGATCCCGGACTGTCACGTTCTGGCAGTCAATACAATAAACAGTCCCTGCATTCGAACCTGAATCCAGGACAAGGTTGCTTTCGTTTACAAGATAGTAGATAGGCTTTCCATCCACGGTGTTGCTTTCGTCAATGTCCTGTTCGGTCGAAGCAGACGGAACTGCAAAATTGTAAGAGTTGTTTTCCATCCTGTTGTTTCTCAAGCTATTTTCTTCTGAATAGTACAGATAGATTCCGAAGTCATTGGATTCGACAATATTCCCGTTCAGGGTACAGTTCCCTGAAGAAATCACATAAATCCCGCAGTAATTGTCCGAAAGCACGTTTCCGCTTATGTTGCAGTCCCTTACCTCATAGAGCCAGATTCCGGCGGTTGAGTAGAAGTAAGAAGACAGAAGTTCGGACCCGCCACTTACGGAAAAACCTGAAATGTTAACCGCGTCTGCCGTTACGTAGAACACGGAATCCTTCGGGTTTGCAGCCTTTACTTTCGTGTACTCAGGTCCGGACTCGGAAATGATTGTAACAGCCCTGTCAACATCCACGTTTTCCGTATAAGTGCCGTTTCTAACAATGATTGTAGCGCCGGGGGAAACAGCGTCAACCGCAGCCTGGATAGAACTGAAGTCCGCAGGCCCGTCATCGTCCACATAGAGCAGGGAAATGTCAGTTACGCCGATAAATCCCGTTTTTTCAGTAGCGCTGGTTCCGTATTCGTTTTCCACGCGGAGTGTGATATTATACTTCCCGGCTCCCGCATAGCTGTGGACCGGAAAACGGTCGGTGGAAGTGTTTCCGTCCCCGAAGTCCCAGTACCAGGTTGTGGGGGAAAAGGTACTTGCATCAATAAATTCGACCATTAGTGGAGCCGGACCCGAGCTCACATTGGTCGTGAAGGCAGCTTCCACCGCCTCACTACGGTTTGTGAAAGCTTTAATGCAGACGTTCATGTTTTCCACAGCAAGAGAAGTGTCCACCCAGCTTTCCCCGTCCGGGCTGAAGAAACTCTCCCCTTGACCTGCCCTAGCTTTGCTGCTGAACCCTTCCATCGGGTATTCAACCGCCACAGGATAGGAATATTCAGGGGTAGTAAATTTTACAAGCACTGAAAAGTTCTGCCCGGGTTTAAGCAGAACTCCGGATTCCAGGGAAACCGTATGGTAACCCGCAAGGAGGATTGTCCCATTAACAGAAGTTTCTGCCCCGCCGGGGTTTCCTGGTCCTTCAACCGGATCAGTGTAGATGTAGATTTCGTACCCGGTGCCAGAGGCAGGGGTATAGAAACTCACAGCTTCAAGGGTCTCGGCGGCTTCGGCTGTGAAGACGTTGGCTGCCCAGGCTGTGTTACTTCCCGAATACCCGATACTTTCAACCCAGCCCAGGGGGTCGTACTGGTAAACGTGGGAATAGGAACTGAGGTCTTCAGCCGTATGGACCGCATTCCCGGTCCCGATGACAGTATCATAATACGAAACATAAAAGAATCCTTCATCTCCCCAGCCGGTCCCCCAGGAATTCTTAACAATGAATGCCCCGTCTCCCGGAGCTGCAGGAGTGAATTTGTTTCGGTCAAAAGAATCGTCCCAGCCCACGATGCCTATCATATGGTTTGCAGGTTCCGAACCGGAATAATAATGACTGCAGTTAGCGGAGTCATAAGCATCGGAAGAAAAATGAACGCTAGAGTCAAGCACCCCGTAATTCATCAGGGCCCATTTGATAAGGTCGTTATCTCCGGGTCCGCTTCTTGCCGGGAGGAAGAGCACTTCCTGAATACGCTTCAGGGCAGGAAGGTCCGTCGGAGAGACCCCGGAGTGAGGGTCATAAGAGTCATCGGTTTCACTTACCGGGCCGCTCCAGCGGGCAAGGTAAGCCGTACTCATAAACTCGTTTCCTCCTTCATCAACATCAAAACTTTCAGGATAACCATTGGAAAGCAGGTTTTTCATGTTGTTTTCGGAAAGGTCCCAATTTTTTCCTTCCGTTCCTAAAATGTAAGATTCAAGGGACGCATAAGCCCCGAATGTCCAGCAACTCCCTGTATCCTTCTGGTCCCGGACAGGGCTCACAAGCCCGAGGGTCCGGAGGTCATAAGAAGCAGGATAAGAACCCAGATCCTCCGGACTTTCAACAGTTTTCAGGTGTGAAAGGTCTACGGGGGCTGGAGTGAGACCCGTTACTAAATTTTCGGCTTCTTCTCCGGAATTTACGATTTCAGGAAAAAAAGGTTCACCGGAGGTCAGTAATATCCGTTCTTCGCTTAGCTCTTCTTTTTCCTGATACTCCTCAAACTCGGGATTCAAAGGAGCAAGGGAAAAAAGTTCAGAAGAACCATTTCCAGATGGAATGGATTCATTATTTACATGTGTTAGAGATTCATTAGTTTCATATGGAATATGTTCATTATTTTCAGAGGTTATATATTCATTATTTTCAGAGGTTATGTATCCATTTTCTATAGAAGTCAGGCTTTCTGAAATTGCTGCCGCTGGCCCTAGCAGAAGGCAAATCGCAGCAAGACTAAAAAATATAACGTTTTTTTTTAGCATATTATCCCTTTATCCGTTTAATTTTGATTTTTTGGTTCATTGAAGCTTAAAGAGGTAGATTGAAACCTTATGAGAACCTCAAACTGAGGATTTTTGAAAACTTTTCAAAAAAAACATGCTAATTTGTTACATTATAAGCAACTAAACAATTCATGTTTTTTATATTTTAAAAGCCATTAAGCTTTTTATTCTTTTCGTATGTCCAACAGTTTTCCTGAAAAAAACAGGCCACCCGTGCAAAAACAGAACATTCTCCCATCGAAAGCCTACGCCATCCCGGAAATTTCAGGGATGAGTCTATAAATAGCGAAAGAAACCTGCCTGAGAAAAGCCGAGAATGGGACCCTGGGGTAAACTTATTTTGAATAACGTGGATTAGGGTAAAAACGAAGATGAGGGTGAAAGCTTGAAAGCACTGGTTATCATAGACATGACTAATGACTTCGTGTTTGAGAAATACGAACATGAAAGCAAAGAGTATGAGGGGCGGCTCGCAGCCCCACTGGGGAAAACAATCATTAACCCGATAGTGGAACTTGTGAAAAAGGTTCTGAGCAGGGGAAATGTCGCAGTGCTCAGGCTTCCGAAAGACCATTACAACGCCTTTACAAACCCGAGACTCGAACTGGAGCTTGCGGAACTGGGCATTGGCGAAGTGTTCATAACAGGTCTGGTTGACGAGGTCTGCATTTACCACAACGCCCTGGGCTTTCTTGAAAGGGGGCTTCGGACAAACGTCGTGAAGGGCTGCACTGTCCCCTTCGATGTGGAAAAAGGAAAAGAGGCCCTGGGAGAACTCAAGGTCTGCGGGGCAAAGCTGGTAGACTCTATTTCCGACGATATTGAACTCATCCTGCTGCTCGAAGACGAGCACGACGAAAACTCGGAAGAAATTAAATCAGGGGACTGGCCTCCCCACAACATGAAAGGGACCCCCGGAGCTCTTACGGTTCAGAAAATAAGGGACGTCCTTGAAGAAAGGAAATAAGAGTGTAAAATAGACTGTAAAATAGACTGTAAAATAGGTGTAAAATAGGTGTAAAATAAAGGTAAAGATCCCTGTTCAAAGCCATTTTTTCCTCTTAAAGTAGGAAAACATTAAGATTCCGATCAAAAGCATGAAAGACATTACTGCCGGATAACCCAGTTTCCACCTTAGTTCGGGCATGTACTCGAAGTTCATGCCGTAAACGCCTGCGATGAAGGTAAGGGGGATGAAAATAGTGGCGATGATGGTGAGGACTTTCATGATGTCGTTCATTTTGTTGCTCACGCTGGAGAGGTAGACGTCGAGCATGGAGGAGAGAATATCCCGGAAAGCCTCAATGGAATCTATGACCTGGATTGTATGGTCGTAGACATCCCTCAGGTAGATCTGAGTCGACTCGTGAATGAGCCCGGACTCCACTTTCTGCATTCCGTTAACCATTTCCCGGAGAGGCCAGACGGCTTTCCGGAGCAGGATCATATCCCTTTTATATCGCTGGATGGTGTGCAGGGTTTCAGTCCTCGGGTCGCTTATCAGTTTGTCTTCAAGGTCTTCTACCTTTTCCCCGAAATTCTCGAGTATCACGAAGTAATAGTCGATTACGGCATCTGTCAGGGAGTAAGCAAGGTAATCGACCCCTGACTTCCTGATCCTGGAATCGGGTTTCTTGAGTCGCTCCCGGATAGGGTTAAAAACATCCCCTTCCCTTTCCTGAAAAGAAAGAAGGAAGTTCGAACCCAGGATAATGCTAACCTGGTCCACGATTATTTCTTCCATGTCTTCTTCAGCTGTTTCGGAAAGGAGCATCATCTTCAGGACGATATAGATATAGGAGCCGTAATCCTCCATCTTGGGCCGCTGTCCGGTATTCAGGATGTCTTCCAGGGTAAGGGGATGGATTCCGAAACAATCCCCGAGTTCTTCTATGATCTCGACCCTGTCAAGCCCTTCGACATTGACCCATACATTAAGGTCAGGCCTGTCCTTGAAAACCAGGCACTCCTCAACAGTACCCAGTTCTTTTTCTATCAGCTCACTTTGATTGTAAGCCAGGACCCTGACTACGACCCTTCTGGCCTTTTTCTCCCCCACGTGTACCAGCGTACCAGGGGCCATGCCAACCTTCGATTTTTTTCTTTCAAACATCCTGGATTTCACTGTTTTATCCCTCTACCTGAATCAGATTGAAGTTGAAATTAGTTGAAGTTTCTGCTCAAACAATTTTGCACAGGGCCGGAGGTTTCCCTTACCGGAGTCCCGGGTCATCCCTGCTACTTGCAGCTGCCGTAGAGTCCGGATTCATAAGTAGAACCCGGAGTCTTATAGATAAGCCAGTTTAAAAAACAACCTTTCTGCAAATCTAAGAAAAATATATGTAATATACACGAGATAATATAATATGATGAATATACAATAAAGATATTTCTCCAAAAAGGGGTAGCTGGAGAAATTATCTGGAGATATTGTCCTGCAGTATAGAACATATTGGGAGTGGTTATTATAGCTGAATCTGAAATCATGAATAGTTTACTCAACGTTGTAGACCAGTTTATTGCTTTCATTCCGACACTTATAGTGGTTATCCTCCTGATGATAATTGGGAAGATCGTAGGAGGGGTCCTCGGTAACATCGGAGCGAAGGTCCTGGATAAGATAGGGCTTGACGACCTCATCGATAAAACGGCCATAGGAGGCATGATAAAAAAAGCTGACATGAGTACGGTTGGCTTTTTTGCAGCCATTATCCGGTGGTTCATCTACATTATCTTCGCAGTGATTATTATAGACCTGCTGGATATCCAGATAGTAGCAGACTTCATCACCCAGGTCATCTACTACATCCCGCTGGTGATCTCAGCTTTCATTGTCCTGCTCATAGGACTGCTGATCGTTGATTTCATCAGTGATACGGTAAAAAAGATACTTGTTGCAACCGGGGTTGACGATAAATTTGAAAGTACCCCCTTCGGAGAATCATTAAAATCGGGAGGGTTGACGGCTTCGGGGATAGTAGCCGGGTTGATCAGGCTCTTCGGCTACCTGATCTTCATTACGGCAGCAGTGGACATTTTGAGGCTGCCTCTGTTCACGGCACTTCTGGTGGACATAACCCAATACCTGCCACGGCTCCTTATCGGAATTCTGATCCTTATGGTAGGGGTCCTGACCATTGACATTATCATGGACTACCTGAGCAACATGGTAAAAGGTATGGAAATCGAGGGAGCGAATATAATAATTCCTCTCCTGAGAGGCTTTTTGTTCCTGATCGTGGTCCTTCTCGCCCTGGACACAATGCTCATTAACACCAGCATCCTCTACCTCTTCTTCGGGCCGCTGGCATGGGGAATCGCGTTCGTCGTAGCCTTTAAATACGGAGTCAAGGACGCAATTGTTGCGTATGCGAAGGAAAGGAAGTAACCCCCTTCCTTTCATTTTTCACTTGAATTCGGTTTAAAAACGGTTTTCCTTTTCTCTGCTTACCCGAAGGTTTGTTACTTCTTCTATTATTCTCTCAACTATTCTCTCAACTATTCTCTCAACTATTCTCTCAACTATTCTC
>CBFCWE010000040.1:0-35939 GCA_965601435.1 uncultured Methanosarcina sp. | reverse complement strand
CAGAGAATCAAGAGAAGTCAGAAAATTAGCAGAAACTGTCAGAGAATCAAGAGAAATCAGAAAATTAGCAGAAATGTCAGAGAATCAAGAGAAGTCAGAAAATAGCAGAAACTGTCAGAGAATCAAGAAAAGTCAGAAAATTAGCAGAAACTGTCAGAGAATCAAGAGGAGTCAGAAAATAGCAGAAACTGTCAGAGAATCAAGAGAAATCAGAAAATCAGCAGAAACTGTGAGAGAATCAAGAGGAGTCAGAAAAACAAATAAAAAACGAAAAAGGAATGAATGTGTTTGGAAAACACACCCATTTTGTCTTCAATCTTTTCTCTGGCCTGCGTACTCATCAATGCAGGTGCCATCACAGAACTTTACTCCCATCCTGTATGCCGCCCGGGCAATCATGTGTCCGGAAATCGGGGAAGTCAGGAGGATGAAAAGCCCTACTGTAAAGGCTTTGATGCCCATGGGGGTAGTACCTTCCTGAAACAGGATGCTCAGAAGAACCCCGAAAGCCCCGAGGGTACCGACCTTGGTGGTTGCGTGCAGCCTGTTGTAAACATCAGGCAGACGCAGGAGGCCAATCATACCCACAGAGAGGAAGAAGATCCCTACAAGCAGGCTGATCATGCTAAGGATATCTGCCACGAGTGCCAGTTCACCTGCCATCAGATCACCTCCCCTTTATCGAGATACTTTGCAACCACAATTGTCCCCACAAAGGAGATGATTGCAAGGAGCATGGCGACATCCATCAGGAAGATCGAGCTCGCCTGAAAAGCGTAGAGCGCGAATATCACCACAAGGGCATTACCCATGGCGTCCTCAGCCGCAATCCTGTCCGGAAGGGTCGGACCGTAGAGTACCCTGTAGATACACGGTGCTGTTGCGGCTACCATAATTATCAGGGCCAGGAAGTCTGCTTGTTCCAGAGTAATCATTCGAATGCCTCCAGCACGTATTTTTCTAGGTCGTCACGGATGGATTCACGGAGACCCTGGGGATCTGACGCGTCGATCGAATGCACGAAGAGCGCAGTGTTGTCGTCGGAGATGTCCACCGTAAGCGTCCCGGGAGTCAGGGTAATCGTGTTTGCAATACCGGTAATCCCGATATTGGTCTTGGTTCTTATGGGAACCCTGATAATTCCGGGATTGATATCGATTTTTGGGCTAAGAACGATCTTTGCGACCACGATGTTCGCTTTTATGATCTCCTTGATCAGTACATAGAAGTACACCAGTTTCTTGGGGATCTTTGCAAGCCAATCTCCCGTAGGTGTTACAACTTCATCCAGCCGGTAGAGTTTACTGAAAGGCTGGACGACCACCATTCCGAAGATGAAGCCCAGGAAAAGGCTGCCTATGGTCACCTGGCCACTTACCAAACACCATATTACCGGGAGTCCCAGGTAAACAATAAGACGACGCTTCATCTTATCACCCTCACTAATACTGCATCAATATAAGGCTGCGGATCTATGACCTGTGCTGCAATTGTCTGTGCAATATCCAGGAGAGGCTCTGCATATATTCCGAAAATCAGCACAAGTGCTGCCAGGAACAGGATCGGCCCCACCATCAAGAAGGACAATTTGTGATGGGAATATTCTCCGTACTGCGGGTCCCTTTCTCCCCAGAAGATAAGCATCCAGCCTCTGAACATATAGAACAGAGTGAATACTGCAAACACTAGGGCGATCAAAATCGGTATGTAGAACTCCGACCTGAGACCTGTGTCAAAGAGTGAAAACTTGGCAATGAACCCACCCATCGGGGGGACCCCTCCAATGGACATTGCTCCCACCAGGAAAGCACCGGCCATTAAAGGATTGCTGTTAATCATGCCACCCATCTTGCGCATATCCCTTGTCCCCGCATGGTGGATGATTCCACCGGAAGTAAGGAACAACATGCTCTTTGCAAGAGCGTGGTTTACCAGATAGACAAAAGACGCTGCAATGATTAAAGTAGCTCCAGCCACCAAACCTTCTGAATATGCGACTGCTCCCATTCCAAAACCCAGGAAGACGTATCCGATCTGAGAGACACTGGAATAAGCCAGTAGACGCTTAACATCATTTTGCCCTATGGCAGAGGTTGCTCCAAGTCCTATGGTAATCAGAGCCATCATGAGGAGAATCGGTCCAAAGACCCCTTGAAGGGGCGCAAAGATCACAAAGAGAACTCTCAGTATACCATAGGCTCCGATCTTGATGATCACACCACTCAGCATTGCACTAATCGGGGACGGAGCTGTGGGGTGCACATCCGGAAGCCAGTAGTGCAGAGGGAAGACTGCTGCCTTTCCTCCGAATACGATGATGAAGAGCAGCCCGATAGCATACATGTGCCAGGGAAGGGTTCCTGCCTCGGCAAGAATCCTGACCTTAATGGCAATGTCAGCCATGTTCAGGGAACCGATGGAAGCGTAGAGAGAAGCTACGGCAATCAACATCACGTTTGACCCGAGCATGTTCAGGACAATGTACTTCATAGTGGCTTCCATCTTGTCCGAGATCTTCGTAACCGTTGAGGTTTCGTTTGCAACGATCAAAGCTCCCGAGGAGAGCAGCATGATCTCGAAGAAGACAAACAGGTTGAAGATATCCCCGGTCAGGAAGATACCGTTGATCCCGGCTAGCATCAGGTTGTACAGGGAATGGTAAGTCAGGTTCAAGGATTTACTTTCGATATAATCGTAGGAGTAAATCAGACCCATACAGCCGATTAAGCAGTTGAGACCTACCATCGAAGCACTGAGGAGGTCGGCTACAAGCACGATCCCGTACTTTCCGAATTCTCCAACTTCATAAACCGTAATCCCGCCATTCCAGACCGAAGAGAGCAGGAGCCCGCTTAAAGCCAGCAACCCAACACTTGCCACCATATCCAGTGCCTTTTGCAGCCCTGGAGAAGATTTGGTCAGGATCGTGAGAGGAGCCATTAATAGGGGAACGGCAATCAGGAGAATTGGAAGATGTTCCATTAAAAAGCTCATCCCCACAACCTCCTGAGTTCCTGAACATCAGTGGTACCGTATTCTTCATAGATACGGTATGCGAGGGTCAGGATAAAGGCAGTTGTCGCAAGCCCGATCACAATGGCTGTGAGCACAAGGGCCTGGACAAGAGGGTCCACAAACTCGGTAAACGGATTGGTCGTTATCGGCCCGATTATCCCGGCTGCCACGTCATCAGCTACGATCAGTCCCTGACCAAGGCCCTCAACCGCTTGATGGTGTTCCAGGATCGGTACGAGGGTACCTTCACTGAAAACCCCGCTTGCAACAATATAGAGGTTTATGGCATGGGAAACGATCCCGAAACCGATAATGACTTTCATCATTTCTCGTCTGAGGATCAGGAAAGTCCCGATTCCAAAGAGCAGAGAGATGGTTAGCGAAAGCATAACATTATTCATTTTCCACCCTCCGGGTCTTTTCCTTTGTCCATACCTACTTGCGTTACGATAAACAGTAGTCCGCCAATCACAACAAAGTATACACCAAGGTCAAAGAACATTGATGAGACCAGTTCGAGCTCACCCAGGTGGAAACCTCCCACTATCAGCGGGGATAACTCAAACGCACTTCTGAAATAGTTGTGACCTGCAAGTAAGGGGGAAATAGCCGTTATGCTTGCAAAAAGCAAGCCGTAGCCGAACCAGGTATGCCAGTCCGGGTTCCAGATTTTTTTGATATCTTCATATCCATATGCTACGTAGATGAGCGCGATTCCGCATGCACAGAGCACACCACCGATGAAACCTCCACCCGGCCGGTTTCCTCCAATCAGCAGAAGGTCGAGTGAGTAGAGCATGTCCACCATCAAACAGATCTTTGCGATTGTTTTGGTTATTATCGTGGTCATTCTTCCTCACCTCCTTCAGCCGCTGATCCGGATCTGCTGAGTATCAAGTTATAGACACCCAGAGCTGCAAGGGACAGCACCGAAATTTCTCCAATGGTATCATAACCTCTGAAGTCGACGACTATCACGTTTACCACATTGAGTCCACCCGTCAGTTGCAGGCTGTATTCCATGAAGTAGTGAGAGAAGGACTCGAAAGGTGCAAGGATCCCAATGCCTGCGTTTACCATAATTGCGAAGACTGAAAACGCAACTGCACCCGAAATTATCAGGTTCACCAGGACTTTGCCTGCTGGCATCGGCTCCTTGAATTTCTGGGGGATCTTGATGATCACCAGGATGAAAATAATGGTGGAAAGCGTTTCCACACAGACCTGGGTCATTGCAAGGTCCGGAGCCTTGAGGTACATGTAGAGCAAAGATACCAGGAAACCGACAGCCGAGAGGGATAGGACTGCAGGCAGGTATCTCGGGATTATCGCAGCACCCAAAGCTGACACAATTATCAGGGCATAGAGCACGATTTCATAGGGCTCCGAAGCGAAGTTCAACCCGCCAGGAAGTATGTCTGCGAAACCGTATCCTAACCCGAAATAAGCCAGGAACGGGGCCACTACCAGAAAGATCATGAAAAGCTGCACGATCTTGATGTAGCCTCCGAGGGGGCCTGGCTGGGTAATGATTGCAAACTTCTTGCATATACCCTTTGCATTGTTTACGGTTGCATCGTACCAGTAGTTCACGCTGATCCAGGGGAGCTTGGCATTGAAACTGTTCTGCCAGGCAGCGAGTGAGTCATAGAACTTGTAGAGCACAATACCGATGGCAAAGGTTGCTATCGTCATCAAAAGCGGCGTGGTAACTCCGTGCCACAGCTTTACATGCAGGTGTTCGGCACCTGGAACCTGACCACTGTATGCAGGCTGGATCAGGGTCTCAATCGGGAACTTTGGATATATTCCAAAGAAGATGATCAGACCTACCAGGAAGAAGGCCGGAGCCAGCATAACCCAGGGAGCTTCATGCACATGGTGAGGGATATCCGGGTCTTTGGTCCTTTCTCCAAGGAAAATCCCGTCTATCAACCTGATGGAATACATAAGGGTGAACACACCACCCATCACTGCAACCACCGGGAAGATGATGTTCCAGGGTCCTCCATAGGTTTCCGTAACCAGCGCACCGATCTCAAGAGATGTTTCATAGAACATTTCCTTGCTCAAGAAACCGTTGAGTGGGGGTACACCTGCCATAGAAGCTGCTGCAATAACTCCGATTATAAATGTTTTTGGCATCTCCTTTCGCAAACCACCCAGTTTTCGTATGTCTCGGGTGGCAGTCTCATGAGCCACAATACCCGCCATCAGGAAGAGCGTAGCTTTAAAGGTAGAGTGGTTTAGCAGGTGGAAAGTCGCTGCAGCAAATCCCAGACCCGGATGTTCAGCCGTACTGTAGCCGTACATGGTCATCAGGTAAGCCAACTGGCTGATTGTCGAATAAGCCAGAATACCTTTGATGTCCGTCTGCCGGAAGGCCATGAAACCCGCCATCACCATGGTGATCATCCCTGTTCCTGAAACAAGGATCAGCCACTCGGGAGTACCCGAAAGGATGGGGTGCAGCCTTGCAACCAGGTAAACACCAGCCTTGACCATTGTAGCCGAGTGCAGGAATGCACTTACAGGAGTCGGAGCTTCCATAGCATTTGGCAGCCAAATATAGAAGGGTCCCTGTGCTGATTTGGAAGCAGCCCCGATAAAGATCAGGACGAGGGTTACAAGGTAAAGCTCACTTCCGTGAACTGCCGAGAGCAGTTCAGCACTCTGGGCAACCTCCGATATCCCGTAGGTACCTGAAGCAATCCGAAGCAGCAGGAAACCTAAGAACATGAAAAGTCCGCCACCAGCCGTTACCAGTAGGGCTTTGGTTGCGCCGTATACGGATTCTGGTCTTTCTCTCCAGTATCCGATAAGCATGAACGATGTGATACTAGTCAGTTCCCAAAAAATAAACATCTGGATTGTATTATCCGTATAGGCAATGCCCAGCATTGCACCCATGAAGAGTAGGAGCCACTGGTAGTACCTCGGCAGGTCTTCCTTTGTGGACATGTAACCGTTTGAATAGGACATGATGATAACACCAACGCCCGAAACGATTAACGCCAGGAGAACGGCCAAGCCGTCTCCATAAATGTCAAAAGAAAGACCCGCTGTCGGCAACCAGACCCACGAACCCTGTACAGGAGTGCCCGCCATAGCATAAGGAATAACCTGGGTATTCAGTGCAAAACAGACAAACGCAATGCCTGCTGCAATCCAGCCTATCCTTTGTTTAAATACGCCATATAATACGGGTAATGTCCATGCAAGTATAAATGGTAAAAAGACAGCTATTACTATTGCATTAAATGGATCCATGAATCATCAACCCAACCTCTGAAATTGTTTATAGAGTCAATTAGTTATAGTCAGGCATAAAAGTTTCAATCCAAAATTCAATCCACGTAGAAAATAAAGAGATGTAGTTAGCCTCTATTTTCCTCAGCCTATACTCTTTTGTCATATAGTAAAAATGTTTCGGTTTTTGTTTGAGGCCTGTTCAATATCAAGCAAACTATTTTTTGTCCAAACCTGCATAAGAAACCCCACCCATATCTTCCCGAATAACAGTGTGATTACCTCCATCAAACCCACATGTTTTTTCTTAATTCCAATTTAATTGAAATTTTTTGGATATTGTGGAAAGAATTTTAGTTGTATAATGACGAAAGTAAATAAATGAGCCCCTCCGACATCAGTAAAAATTATAGCATTCTGTAAATAGATATTCTTCTGACAGAAAATTTCAAAAACAAAAACCTAAACATTATAAATATAAATGATTCACCATATATTTAAATAATACAATAAAAATAGAATTATGCAATTCGTAAGGAAAAATAGTATAAAAATAATCAAATATAACAAAAAATATTTAGTATATTTCAAAAGGAAAACTCAGAGATATTTGTATGAAATTATAGAAGTTTCCTGGAAAAATTGGTCGAAAAAACGAATATTTCTGCAAAAAAAGGGAAAAAAAAGGAAAAATGTTTATTAGACAAAATTTCCAAAAATCGGGAGTAGTTAAAAGACAAACAAGATAGAAAAAGAGAAAACTATTCGCAATGGTAATTAGTTAGACAATAAAATGAAAAACAAGTAAAAAATAGGTATGACATGGTCATAAAAAATATATGAAAAGCTCCCATCTAACAGAATTCATATCAAACAGAATTCATATCAAACAGAATTCATATCAAACAGAATTCATATCAAACAGAATCCCACCGAACAGAATTCATATCAAACAGAATCCCACCGAACAGAATCCCACCGAACAGAAACGATTTTTATTTTGGGATACGGCCGGAAAAATATCTGCATATAAACTTAAAAGCCCACTTCAGAAAAGCAAAATGCAAAAGAAAGTTTTCACCTTCTTCTGCTTTATTCTTATTTTTCCCCTGATATAAGGTATTCTCTATTTCCGGAAGACCCTTCCAGAAGTTTCAAGTCTTTTCAAGAAGTTCCCAGAATTTTTAGACTTCTCTGGAGGGATTGTTATTATTCGAAACCCTTTTGATGGATTTATTTAAGCTCCATTAAAGCTCCATTCAAATTTGGAAGGGTCTCAATTATCAGGGTTTTTTTCGGGTTTCTTTTCGGATTTTCACTCGGGTTTCTTTTCGGATTATTTAATTTCTTTTGGATTTCTTCAGGTTCATCCGGAATTTCTCTAAACCCTTTACTCAATATCAATTGTTATGGGACCTTCTTCCAGATAGCGCCTGAAGGCCACTTCAAGTACACCGTTTTTGTAACTTGCCTTCGCACTCTTAGGGTCTACAGGAACCGGAAGCTCCACATTTTCCGAGAAACTGCCGGAAAGTCCCGAAACCATGATTTCAAGGGAACTGGCTGTTGCTCGCAGGCAGATATCTTCTTTTTCGGCTTCCGGGAACTCTGCAAGTACCTCAACCGTTTCATCAGTTTCGAATACATCGATCAAAGGTTCTTTAGCTTCGGGGGAAACGAAATCCCCTTCCTCAGGGGAAGATTCAGAAACATTCCCGAACTCCCGGATCTCCGGGTCTTCGCCCGGGCGGTGGATGATGGAAAATCCGTAAACAAAGGGAGAGGATTCCCCCATCTCATCCAGGAGGGCATCTATCATTTCTTCCAGATTGTCAAAAAGTTCGGATCCAAAGTCTTCAAAGAAATCTTTTCTTTTTCTTGCGCCCACCATTATTACCTCTGCTTTTCCTTTCGCTCCGGAAAACTTTACTCGGAAAACTTTACTCGGAAAACTTTACTCGATATCGATTAAAGTCCGGGAACTGGATTCCAGTCGCTTAAAGATAACTTCCAGCACACCGTTTTTGTATGTGGCTTTTGCGCTCTGGGGATCCACCTTTACGGGCAGTTCCACACGTTCGGAATATTTTGGATTCCCATTTACTGTTTCGATTTCAAGTATTAAATCAGTTGTGTTCAACCGGATATTTTCTTTTTTGATTCCCGGCATCTCCGCAATCACATGCACAGTCTCCTCGTCTTCCAGAACATCAATCAGGGGCCTTCGCATGTCAGAGTAGTGCTGCACCTCGGTTTCGTCCCGCCTTTCAAAAGCGGACGGGATATTCCCGAACTCTCGGATCTCAGGTTCTTCCCCCGGCCTCCGGGTTATGGAAAAGCCGTAGATAAAGGAATGTTTTTCGAAATCGTTCATGTCCATTCCCATGGCCCTGCTGATACGATCGAACATCTCTTCTATGTCCTGCAGGGGATCGATCCCAAACATTTCATCAAAGAAACTTCTCCTTTTTCTCCAGTCTCTGTCCACCATATTCATCACTCCATATATTAATATCCGGTAGTTACCTATTTTTTCGGATAGTCATCTATGTCAGAAGTCATCTATGTCAGAAGTCATCTATGTCAGAAGTCCTCGTTTTAGCCGGTAGGCATCCATTAGTCGTGAAATCATCTTTAAGTCGTGAAATCTAATTCAAAAAGTCATAAGCCGGTTTAATTAAAAACCGACTTTAATCAACGTTCAATGAGTCGGGAATGCCCCGGCAGAGAATGTCTCCAGGCAGTCTTATGTTCCGGTGCCGGACTGCTTCTGCCTCTTCCACAGCTTAAGGTTCAGATTGTTCATCACTAATTTCGCAAACTCCTTCGTCAATCTCAGTGGCGTATTTGGCAAAGAGTTCAGCACTTTGTTCGTAGATCCCGAGCGTCTCCCTTGAGGTTGTGGGTTTCACCCGGCGGACTGCCTGTCCAAAGTGCTTCTTCGTAATCTTGAGGTTCCCTGCCCTTTCCATGAGCTCCTTTCTACTGATCCCGGAGCAGATTACTTCCCGGAGAGCAAGCATTGCAGCTTCCCTGCAAATACCTTCGATATCGGCTCCCACATAACCCTCGGTTTTCTCTGCAAGTTCGATAAAGCTTACATCTTCTGCAAGGGGTTTATCTTTCAGGTGGATCTCAAAGATTTTCTCCCTGCTAGCCTTATCGGGAGGCCTTATGTATATGAGCCTATCGAAACGTCCCGGACGGAGGAGAGCCGGGTCTACCATGTCCGGACGGTTCGTGGCAGCCACGATGATCACATCTTTAAGCTCCTCAATCCCGTCAAGTTCGGTCAGGATCTGGCTTACCACCCTTTCGGAAACGTGAGTATCCGAAACGGCATTCCTCTGGGGAGCAATGGAATCGATCTCGTCAAAGAAAACCACCGTTGGAGCAGCCTGCTTTGCCTTTCGGAAAGTCTCCCGGATTGCCCGCTCGGATTCTCCGACATACTTGCTGAGAAGTTCGGGCCCCTTGATACTGATAAAGTTAGCATCGCTTTCACTGGAAACGGCTTTTGCAAGCAGGGTCTTCCCCGTACCTGGCGGCCCGAAAAGCAGCACTCCTCTAGGAGGCTTTATTTTGACCAGCCTAAACATTTCGGGGTACTTGAGGGGCCATTCCACGGCTTCGATAAGTTCCTGTTTTGCTTTTTCAAGCCCTCCGACGTCCCCCCATTCCACATGGGGCACTTCCACAAAGACTTCACGCATTGCAGAGGGTTCGATGTTCTTCAGGGCTTCCCTGAAATCTTCCTTCTTGACCTCCAGGTTATCCAGGACCTCCTGCGGGATCTCTTCATTGATATCAATATCGGGAGTGATCCGCCTGAGGGCGTGCATGGCAGCTTCCTTACAAAGCGAAGAGAGGTCCGCGCCCACGAAACCATGGGTCACATCAGCAATCTCGGAAAGGTTTATGTCTTTTTCAAGAGGCATACCCCTGGTATGGATAAGGAGGACCTGCTTCCTGCCGTTCCGGTCGGGGATCCCGATCTCTATTTCCCGGTCGAACCTTCCGCCTCTCCTGAGGGCTTCGTCGATGGAGTTCGGACGGTTCGTGGCAGCAATCACCACAACCTCACCCCTGGACTGCAGCCCGTCCATCAGGGAAAGCAGCTGGGCAACAACCCTGCGTTCCATTTCCCCGGTGACTTCTTCCCGCTTCGGGGCAATGGAATCGATCTCGTCTATAAAGATGATTGAAGGGGAGTCCCTTTCCGCTTCCTCGAAGATTTCCCTGAGTTTATGTTCACTTTCCCCGTAGTACTTGGAGACAATTTCCGGGCCGCTGATAGTAATGAAGTTAGAATCTGTTTCGCTGGCAACAGCTTTTGCAATCAGGGTCTTGCCGGTTCCGGGGGGCCCGTGCAAAAGCACACCTTTCGGAGGTTCGATCCCGAGTTTCTGGAAAAGCTCCGGGTGCCTGAGAGGAAGTTCGATCATTTCCCTTACAAGCTGGATTTCCCGCCTGAGCCCTCCGATATCCTCATAGGAGATACCTTCCGGAGTCTTGATTTCCTCAAGGGACTTTTCCTTGATGACGATCTCGGTATCCTTTGTAACCACAACCGGGCCTGCGGGCTTTGTGGAAACAACAACATAGGTGAGGGATCTATTCACGGCCTCGACCCTTATCTGTTGCCCTTTATTTAGAGGTCTGCCCTCTATGATCCTCCGGATATAATGCTTTCCACCAACAAACTGTACCGATTGGGAAGGAGCAAGGATGACTTTCTGGGCGTGTTTTGCCCGGACTTTCTGGATCGTAACCTTATCGTCAATCCCTACTTTTGCATTGCTGCGCAGGTTTCCGTCTATCCGAATCCTGTTTTCCTGCCCGGGCCCATGTTCCGCGTTCGGCCAGACAATGGCGTAGGTATTGGCTTTGCCCGAGATCTCAATGATATCCCCGCTCACAAGTCCCATCTGTTGCATCAGGCGGGTATCGATCCTTGCAATGCCTCTTCCTACATCCTTGTGATAAGCTTCGGCGACTCTCAAGTTTACGTCTTCAGTCATACCTTCTCTTCTCCCTTTTCACATATTTTCCAGTACTGCTGGTTGTTTCTGATCGCGTATTGAATAAAACCCCTCTCTGCAAGGTCAATGAGGTTCGCATTGATAATGCTCGGGTGCAGGCGCAGGTTGTAACAAAGTGCAGCTACAGTGGTTTCATTCTTCAAAAGCTCAAAGAGAATTTCACACTCCAGCGGGTTTTTTGCAACCCCCTCGATGGAATCCAGGCAGCCGTCCATCAGCTCCGTATAATCGGCCTGGAGCTGCTGCTGCATCCGCGCAAGCTCTACCTGCCTCTGTTTCAACTCCCGGAGCCTCCCGCTCAGTTTCAGGAAAACGATTGAAGGATCGGGTCTGGGAGGAACTTCTTTCTTCGCGGTAACAGCATGAGCATTACCCCGGATCCCACCATTCGTTTCAGGGGCTTTCCCTGCACTTCCTTTCTTCTCCTGAGTGACCCCTCTCCTCCCCTTTTCAAAGGAGATGTCCTGAAGCGATACCGTATAAGCGTAAGGGGACACCGACACTTCCAGCCGCATATTATTGACGATGTTGAAGTACTTCCGCCTCTGCTCGTCCACGCTACACTCAATCAGTCCAGCCTGCTCAAGCAAACTCAGGTGGTTGATAATAGCCTTCGGCCCGACCCCCAGCCTGCCCGAGATTTCACTGACATAGCAGGGCCGGTTTGCAAGAAGCTGAATAATCTTCCTGCGGTTTTCATTCCCCAGGATGTCAAGTAATTTTGCTGGTTCCATTGTTTTTCCCTTCTATGACTTTTGTGATAGCTAAATGTTGATAAGTGATTTCCACCCTATAGCAAGTTAATTTGTGAATGAGGTATTATACATTGATTTGTGATTGATATGTTATGCGTTGATCTGTAATTGATTTGTTATGCATTAAATGGGGATTTTCAGGTAAATTGTTACGACGATGTTAAAAACAAACTTTTACCCTGGGTTTTAACAACCACATATCGATGCTTTCTGCAACTTATTTTTGGTTGCTGCTCCTGGCTTTCCTGAAATTTTGTGTTATTAACCCCATACGTCGTTTTTCCTTTACGAAATTAGCGTAAACATCCCCGAAGCAAGTTTTTTTCGTAGTAAATCCCTTTCCGGGATTTTTAAAATGAAATAAGAATATGGAGAAGTATAAGTTACTAACCATTAGTTAGTATTGATAGTATATAAAACTTGCTTTGTTCCGTTTTTTGCAGAGAATGGAAAAGTTTAGGCATTAGATAAGCCAGAGCAAAATATAATAATAAAATGATAACTTTTAATAAAAACCGGTAAACTAAGTACAATTAAGTTAAAGTTTCATTAAGTTAAGTTAAACTTTTAAAAAATCAACTTCAACTTTAAAGATATAACTTAAACCTTTAATTTTTAACCTATAGATATGAGATGGCGGGATTTAGTTGTTATCAAATGAATATTCAAAAACCAAAACCTGTGCACTAATCGCAATGGTTATTCTGGTGTTAAGTGCAGATACTGCATCAGCTGATACTATTACAGTAGACATCGGCAGGGAAGAGGATTACACTTCGATACAAAAAGCTATAGATAACGCAAATCCCGGCGACACGATTCTTGTTTATCCCGGCACTTACAAAGAGAACATAGTTGTTGACAGGGAATTAAAAATAACATCGAAATCCGGAAATCCGGAAGATACCGTAATTCTGGCTGCAACTCAAAAAGAGCACGTATTCAATGTTGTTTCGGATAATGTGATAATTAAGGGGTTTGGAATAAAAAATGCCGCAGGAGTTCCGGGAAACTACAAATATGGAATTTTTCTTGACGGGACAGAAAACTGCAGAATTGACAGCAACTACATCTCAAACAACAGGGAGGCCGTATATCTAATTAATTCCAGCAACAACACCCTTATTAACAATAAATTTTCGGAGAACGGGGACGGAGGTGTCATACTCAGGTATTCGCACTCCAACACAATAAAGAATAACCTGGCATCAGGCAACATCGCAGGAATTGTCGTGATTTATTTTTCCGGCAATAACACGGTGGACGGAAACAAGGTATCCGAAAACATCCTGGGAATCGATGTCCAGGGCAATAACAACACCATTACAAACAATACCGTACAGAATAATGAAAAATACGGGATAGGCATTGAGTTTTCTGCTGACAGCACAATAAGCAATAACACAGTAAATTCAAACGAAAGAAATGGGATCTGGATAGAATTTTCGAATAATAACACCCTGAAAAAAAATATCCTGAGCTCCAACGGCATGGACGGCCTCTTTTTGCTTTACTCGAAAAACAACACACTATCCGGCAATAATGCCTCGAATAACCTGAACCACGGGATCAGCCTTATGGACTGTGACCATAACGTGATTGAAAACAACATTGTGAACCGGAATAATGCAAATGGCATTAATCTCTGGAATAAGGGTACCGAGATTGATGATGACGCCATTTTTGAATGGGGAGGTTCAGAATACAATATTCTGGACAGCAATAACGCTTCAGGCAATTCGGCTTACGGAATCTACATCGGCATTTCCAGCAATGACAACACCCTGAAGAATAATTCGATATACTCAAACGGGAAACACGGGATTTTTCTTGCGGAAGCCAGCAGCAATAAAGAACTCGAGAACAACAGTATAAGTTCAAACCTCCAGGGGGATATTCTGGTCAGCTCCAATGCCACAGCTGTTGGCATCAGTGAGCTCAGCAGATCGGAAAATGGCGCATCGGAGGCCAGCCCGCAGAATTACGGGAAAGATCCCGAAATACCTTTTATTGATTGTTTTATGACAATAGCCATCATTGGAACAGCATCGATTTTCATTAAAGGGAAACAGGAATAAAGATGCTGTAATCAAAGATGCTGCAATCCGGAAAAAAGAGACAGCCTGATGTGTTCCTTGTTAAGAATCAATATTCAAAAACAGATATCAAAAACGTTGAGTAAATCGCTTATTTAGAATTCAGCTTCCACTGTTGTTCTCACTGTAAGGATCAGACCAGACTTTGACACCGATCCCTGAAACAGCAGTGTTGCCTTCCAGAGTGTTATTGCGAGAATTTGCCAGCGTGATCCCGTATTTGTATACATTTGAATCCACAGTGTTATCCAGAAGTTTATTGTTATCGGAATCGTCAAGGCAGATGCTGAAATAATTCATTGAGACTACGTTTTTACTCAGCTCGTTATCCGAAGAATTGCTGAGGGATACGGCCCTCCAGCTGCGGGACACATCATTGTTGATCAGCTTATTTTTGCAGGAGTCTTCAAGCCGAATTCCGTTTCTTCCAACCTTAATCCCTGGATTGGAGATGTTGTTACCAAGCAGCCGGTTGCCATCGGAATTTCTTAGAAAGATTCCATACTTACCGTTTGAGTCTGCAAGATTGGAGTCCAGTTCGTTGTTGCCGGAGTCTCTAATATACACCCCGTACCAGGAGTTTTTGTTTGCTTTATTGGCAACCAGGGTATTCGTGCCGGAGTCACTAAGATAAATTCCGTATTTACCGTTCGATACGGAATTATTTTTCAGTACCCAGGCCCAGGCATCCTTAAGAAAAATTCCGTAATCGTTGTACACCAGCCTGTTGCCGGTAATATTCCCATCGGAAGCGTGCAGATATATTCCGGCTTTTCCCCGGCCACCTGCACCTGTTATATTGAATCCGCAAATTGCCACACGGTCCGAACTTACGTGGAAAACATGATTTTCGGGATCATCAGCCCGAATAACCATATCATCCAGATTTCCCGAATGCGAGATTAAGGTCAACGGTTTGTCCACAAAAAGATTTTCCGCATAAGTCCCGGGGTAGACAACAATTATATCCCCGGAAGCAGCCCCGTTTATAGCCTTCTGTATCGAATCCCCGGGATAAACAGCAATCTCATTCCAGGAATCAGTATCGTTACCCATAAGGCTCAGGTTTACAGTGCCATTTGAAGCAGATTTGTTGAATTTTTCGGGATTTACGATTACTGCATCCACATAATCGCAGGATTCCGGGATTTCAAGCAAGCTTTTATCGAACCCTATTACCGGAATTATCCCATCCCTGTCAGTTTCCGAGAGGTTCTCTGGAGAATTCTGGATAAGTCCCGTTTCGTTAAGTTCCGGGTTTGCCTCTAACGGCAAGTTTGCCCCTTCCCCATCTGAACCTCCTTCATTTACCACCCCTTCGTCTACCGTTCCATTGTCCACATCCCCTGCCAACTTTTCATTTCCCAGGGAGATACATCCTGAAAAGGAGACAAAACCAAAAATGACTGAGAGTAGCACAAATATACTGATTGCTGATAAGCTGCTGATCTTCATCCTTCCACATTCCAGAAACAATAAGTTACAGAGATTTCGATGAAATAAGTATCCACGTATTCAATAGAATAATTTTCATATTGATACATAATAAATTCCAATAAAAATTAGGAATTGTATGATAGAAAGAAAAGAGGATAGAGAATAAGCAAGCGAATGAGCAGTGAAGGAACAGTGAATAAGCGAATAAACAGAAAAAGAATCAAAGACTAACAACAGAAAAGGAGACCAAAGACCAACGGAAAAAGCCAGAAAAATCAGAAACAAAGAAAAAAAGGGCGGAAATCTAAAAGGAAAAAGTTTCCAGCAACTTTTCCTTAAATTCCATAAAAAACCTTAAATTCCATAAAAAGGAATTATTTTTGCTTTTTCTTGCCTTTTCCTTTTCCTTTCTCTCTAGCTTTTTCTGCCTCTCTCTGGGAACTGAAGACCGAGGGCAGGTGCAGGGCGTAAGAACCTTCCTCTTTGATAGCCATCACGAGTTCCTTGCGCCCGAAGAGAGAATCGAGGTTCAGTTCGTAGGAACCGGGCCCCAGGATCCTGACGGACTCCACCCTTTCTTTATCCTCTTTCTCTGCTTCCTTTTCTTTTTCTTCACTCTCTTCTTCGGACGCCAGGGCTTCGTCAATATTCCTGACCACCTCATCAAAGGAGGATTCCAGATCCAGTTTCTGCTCGTCTTCAGCGGGTCTGTCCTGGTTTTCCCGGGTTTCCTCACCCTTTCTTACGTATAGGAACTTGTTCCAGCCGCAATTAGGACAGCCGCTGAGGATGGCGCCATCGCCATTTTCGAAAACGGTTCCGCATCTGGTACATCTGTGGGGCATGGGTTCACCGATTATAGATAGTGTAAACGTAAATTAATTCAAACGTAAATTAATTCAAACGTAAATTAATTCAAACGTAAATTAATTTGAACGTAAATAATATGTACGGTGGTATTTACCGTTTGCTTTGTTTGCTTTGTTTGCTTTTATTTCTTTTACTTCTTCTGACTTTCCAATGGAAAGCAGGGTTTTTAGCCATATCGGTTTGGATAAATTTATAATTAATGTTTCATTTTCATAGAAGTTTCCAGTACTTTTTCCCGTCAAGAAGCTCGGAACTGATTTTTCCTGTCCTTTCCATTTCATAAAGGACTTCAGGAAGCCTTCCTGGCTGGGTTATTTCAAAAACTATCGGGTCGAGGGCATGGTTTACGTAAAGGCTGTGCCTGAGAGCGGCAAGGTCCCAGCTTTTTCCAGGGGATTTCCTCATAATTTTTGTGATGAGGTTGAGCATAGCCTCCATAAAATTCCAGGGATAAACGATCCAGGCCCAGTCCTCAAGCCTTTCTCCCACATAATCGGGATCAAACTTCGAGCTCTTGACGTACTGCAGGGAAGCAGTCCGGATCTCCAGAGGTTTTCGCCCTTCCACGTAGGCTCTGGCTCTCAGCATGCTCTCCCCGCTTTCCACGATATCGTCCACAATGAGTACTTTTTTTCCCCTTATAACGTTGTAAGAGAGCGGATACCTGATGTGGGGTTCCCCCGTGTCAATGGCAATCTGTCCCACATAATGTTCGATCTTCAGGCTGGTCAGGTCATCCAGACCCAGGAAATCACAGAGTACACGCCCTGCAAACCAGCCTCCTCTGGCAAGTGCAATGATCACATCCGGTTCGTAGCCCGAACGCTTAATTTCGTTTGATACGTTTCGGCACAGGTTGTAGATATAATCCCAGTTTGTAAGCACACATTTAAATGATTCCGTACAAAGCCCTCCCTGAGCCAAATCCCAGCATAGGGACGATCAGCACTTCCGCTGTCCCTGGAGCCGGGATGTCTTAAGCTTCCTCCTGAAAACATGTATAAATCAGAGCCATATCACTTTAAGGTTTCTTATTGGGTCGTGTCCTGGCGAACTATTGTAATAAATATCAAGGGAAATATCAAGGGAAATATCAAGAAAAATGGAGATAAATATTTTAATAGTTCACACTTCCTTTTCGCAAGTTTGATTAAGCGTAATTTCAAGAAACCTTTAAGACAACTTCCCCTAAAAAATGACATGAGAATTTCTTGAAGGATTTGTTCCCGAAAAAATAAAAACGGATATAAGGATGCTCCATCAGAAAACAATAAACATCCCCCAGAATGATAAAAAGGGAGAAGTGAGAACAATGGAAAAAACCCTGACTGACCTGCTCTTCATGTCCCAGAAAAGGAAAGACCTCCTGCTCCTTCTAAAAAGAGGAAGTAAAAATATAGATGAAATCGTGGACGAGCTTCACGTCAACCCTACAGGGATGCTTCCCCAGATCAAGAAACTGAAAGAAGAGCACCTGGTGATCCAGGAAGACAGAGACTACGTGCTTTCTCCCCTCGGAGAGATACTCGTAGAAAAAATGGAACCTCTGCTTGAAATGCTAGAAGTGATCGAGGAAAACGAAGATTTCTGGCAAGAACGCGACCTTAGAGGGGTACCAACTACTTTTCTCGAAAGACTTGGCGAATTGAAACCCAGTTCCCTGATCAGACCCAACCCGGACAATATATTTGAACCTCCAACAGAATTTCAGGAGAACATGAAAAAATCAAAGCGTATATTTTTCCTAAGCTCAGTTTTTCATCCATTATACCTCAAAATATTTCTCGGAAAAAAGGATGAGGAAACCGAAATTACTCTAATCGTCACTGAAGGTGTTTTTACAAGATTTGAAAATGACTTCAAAGAGGAACTGGAGAATTTTCTAACTCAGGAGAAAAAAAAGTTGTTCGTGCTTTCAGATGAAATAAAAATAGCAATGCTCACGAAAACGGAATGTTTTATGATGGTCAACTTTCTGACCTATAAAGGCACCTTTGACCAGGAAAATTTCCTGAGTTTCGGACCCGCAGCCTTGCAGTGGACTGAAGACCTGATCCTGCATTATAAAGAACAGGCAAGGGAAATAAGTGGAACCGAATTAAACTGAGCCGGGAAAACTTCGAACCTGACTGCAGTTTAAGCAAAGGATAAATCCACCCAGAGACATCTTTTCATTCATAAGGCACCAGAAGAATCCTGAGGCGAGTGAGAATGAAAAGAATGGAAAATAAAAAAAGTCCAAATTTTGTAAAAGCTGCTGCAGCTTTGCTCCTTGTTGCCGCAGTCGTGGTTTCCGGCTGCGTGGACGGGGGGGAAGAGAATACTACGGACCTGGAACCAACAGGTCCCACGGCAGGGGGGAATAATACAGGGGGGAATAACACCGTGGACGAAGGCGACAATGTAGAAGAATTCATCTACGGAACCGCAAATGTAGAGAACATAGAAATCATGACCCTGGAGTCCTTCCCGGTGCAGGTAAAGGTATCGGCTTCAGGCAACCTGCCCGACGGCTGTACGGAAATAGATGAAATTCAAACCGAGAAGACAGGAAACTCCTTTGAGGTTAGCATCAGCACGAAAAGGCCCAAAGATGCAATCTGTACCCAGGCACTTGTGCCCTTTACGGAAACCATTCCCCTCGAAGTGAGGACCCTGGAAGCGGGGACATATACCGTAGATGTAAATGGGGTTACCGGTACATTCGAGCTTGCAACTGATAACGTAATAGAGGAACCTTTCCCGGAAGCAAGAGGAAAACCCTCATTCACCGAAACCGACAATGGGACAACAGCGGTCTTTGAAAACGGAACAGTCTTCTACCTGAAGCTTGCCGAAAACCCGACCACCGGCTATTCCTGGGAACTTGAACGGAGTGAAGGACTCAGCCTGCTTACTGACGAATACATTCAGGACGAGCCCCCGGCAGAAATGGAACAACCGATTGTAGGGGCAGGTGGAGCTCATATATGGGGGCTCAAAGCTATGGCCGAAGGAGAGCAGCACCTGAAGGGGATTTACAAAAAGCCATGGGAAAACGAAACAGGAGAGGAAGAAATCTTTGTGCTTGATATTGAAGTGGTCTGATTTTCCCGTGAATCGACCCATTTATTTTCTTTCAGATCAGAGTTTTCCAAAGAGAGCCTAACGAAGAGAGCCTAACGAAGAGAGCCTAACGAAGAGAGCCTAACGAAGAGAGCATACGCTGCCGTAAATCCAGGTTTTCCGCCGATGGAACCAAAATCCAAATCCTCAGAAGGTTCTCAGAAGGTTCTCAGAATGTTCTCAGGAAACCCTCAGGGCCTCTTTCAGATCTTTCAGGCAACTGTCACATATGTAGGAAGTCCCTATCTGGGTACATCCGAGAATATCTGAACTCTCTTCCTCCTCTTTTTTCCCCGAGCTTCCCGGATAACCCTCACAGTAAACCCCACACTTTACTTCACAATAAGCCCCACAGAACAGACATTTAGTCATAATATAATCTAGGTTTTTAGATTTCAAATAGATGCCCCTGGAAATCCTAACAAGGGAAAAAATAAAAAACGAATAAAAAAAGCTCAAAAATTGGACATTTTCCGGAAAAAACATACAATCTGAAGGAAAAATACACGATTGAATTCCAAAAAAACTGTAAAAAAGGAGCAGTGACCGCAAACTATTTACGTGATCGCCAGTATGTTGTGGTTGCTGATTCAAAGTATATCCCATTAATAACCCAGAAGCGGGGTGGGGTAGCCAGGAGATCCCGACGGGCTCATAACCCGTAGACCGATGGTTCGAATCCATCCCCCGCTATATACAAATAATCTTTTTTATGATGCTTTTTATAGATATTTTTTATAGATATTTTTTATAGATATTTTTTATAGATCCTTTTTATAGATCCTTTTTATGAAATTTGTTCTGATTGATCACTGCCTTGTTTACTGATTCTCGTTTACTGTATGATTTCATAAACGGATATTTGGAAGCTTATTAACGAAAGGTTGACCTCTTTATATAAGATGGAATAAAGTATGAAGAGATAATTTTAAAGCACACCTACTTAGTAACACACTTTAAAAGGAGCAGTGACCGCAAACTATTTACGTGATCACCAGTATGTTGTGGTTGCTGATTCAAAGTATATCCCATTAATAACCCAGAAGCGGGGTGGGGTAGCCAGGAGATCCCGACGGGCTCATAACCCGTAGACCGATGGTTCGAATCCATCCCCCGCTATATACAAATAATCTTTTTTATGATGCTTTTTATTCTCAGTTGCGACACTATTCCGTAAACGGATATTCAAAAGCTTATTAAGGGAAGATTGCTTTTCTTACGCAAGACCAAAAGAATTGTGAAGGCATCTTTAAAGCGCACATTTAACGCTTACCTTAAACAAACTAACTCTAAACACCTACTTAAACAAACTAACCTTAAACACATTTTTTCATTCATCCTCAAAAAACCAGGCAGGACGATTTTCATATGGTAATGGATAAACTGGGAGACTCCTTACAGGGGGCGCTAAAGAAACTTATCGGTGCGGGACGCATTGACGAGCGCACGGTAAACGAAGTTGTAAAGGATATCCAGCGGGCTCTTCTCCAGGCCGATGTCAACGTAAAACTTGTCATGGGGATGTCCCAGAAGATAAAGGAACGTGCGATGAAAGAAGACCCTCCTGCGGGTATGAACCCGAGGGAGCATGTAATCCGAATCGTGTATCAGGAACTGCTGGCAATCATCGGTGAGGGAGCCGACATCCAGCTCAAGCACCAGACAATTATGATGGTGGGACTCCAGGGAAGCGGGAAGACCACGAGTACTGCAAAACTCGCCCGCTATTTCCAGCGCAAAGGCCTCAAACCAGCAGTTATTGCTGCAGACACCTTCCGTCCCGGAGCTTACCAGCAGCTAAAGACTCTCTGTGACAACCTCAACGTGGCTTTCTACGGAGAGGACGGAAACCCCGACGCTGTCGAAATCGTTAAAAACGGGCTCACTCACCTGGAAAAATACGAGGTGAAAATCGTGGACACTGCGGGCAGGCACGCCCTCGAAGCGGAACTGATCGAAGAGATGGAACAGATCCACGCAATTGCAAAGCCCGACCACAAGTTCATGGTTCTGGACGCGGCCATAGGGCAGCAGGCAAGTCAGCAGGCCCATGCCTTCAATGATTCGGTAGGGATCACCGGAGTTATTATTACGAAACTGGACGGGACAGCAAAAGGTGGCGGAGCCCTTTCTGCAGTTTCCGAAACCAAAGCCCCGATTGCGTTTATAGGGGTAGGGGAAACCCCGGAAGACTTCGAAAAGTTTGAAGCCGACAGGTTCATTTCCCGCCTCCTCGGGATGGGGGACATCAAGAGCCTCATGGAAAAAGCCGAGGAAACCCTTTCAGAAGAAGACGTGGACATTGAGTCCCTCATGCAGGGCCGCTTCACCCTGAAAGACATGTACAAGCAGCTTGAAGCCATGAACAAGATGGGCCCCCTGAAACAGATCATGTCAATGCTCCCCATGGGCATGGGCGGCATGAAGTTCTCGGATGACATGTTCGAGGCCACAAGCGGTAAAATGAAGCACTACAAAATCATCATGGATTCAATGACTGAGGACGAAATGGAGGACCCGAAGATGATAGGCAGCTCCAGAATCAAAAGGATTTCAAGGGGTTCCGGCTGCGGCCCGGATGAAGTCAGGGAACTTCTGAAGTATCACAAGACCATGCAGACAGCCCTGAAAGGGTTCAGGGGCGGAAAATTCAATATCCAGAAAATGATGAAAAAGAAGCTCGGGATGTAAACATCCCGAAACCTGTTTTAAAAGAAAATGTCCGATAAAAAAGTTCGGTAAAATGAGCAGGAAAAAAATCAGTACTGCTGAAAAAACTGCTCAATGCCGTTCACAAACCTCAAAGAAATTCATCAACAATTCTTCGCCTTTTTCCGTATGCGAAACTTCAGGGTGCCACTGGACACCGTATATCGGTTTTGTGGGGTGGCGCATAGCCTCAATTTCACATATTTCGGAACGAGCAAGGTGAATAAAGCCTTCAGGAAGAACGGAAACCTCGTCGGCATGGGATGCCCAGACGGTGGTTCTGGGACCAATGCCCATGAGGATATCGTCTTCCTCGATGACTTCTATTTCGATCTCTGCATACCCGCCTTTTTTTCCGGAACTGACGGAACCTCCATAGGAAAGGGCAATTGACTGGTGCCCGAGGCAGATCCCCAGAATAGGGAGGTCGATTTCTTTTACATAGTCAAAGCATGAGCCTGCCCGGTCCATCTCCGGCCCACCGCTCAGGATCAGGCCGTCCGGCTCTTCAGCAAGGATGTCCTCGATTGGGGTCGTGTTTGGGATGATCCTGGTGTCCATATCAAGGTCCCGGACAGCCCGGTGGATGAGGTGGCAGAACTGCCCGTAGTTATTTACAACAAGGATTTTCAATTCTCTCATGTTTCCTTCCATGTCCTGTATTACTTGTTCTAACTGGTTCTAGTGCTCTGAGTTTATTTTATTAGCCTATGTTCTCCTATTTTAAATCTCGTATCCCTTTCATCCGACTTCCGGGTTTATCCCCTCTCCTGGAATCAGCTTCCTCCAAATCCCGAAGGATCTTTTGTTTGCAGAGTCATGCGAAGCCAATTATATATTTGATATAATCAGTTAAAATAAAGAGGTGCGGGGAGACAGGGGAATCTAAAGTACATAATTGCACAGAAAAGTTCAAGAATGTTCATTGAGTAGAGATGTATCCCATGTATCATACAAAAAAGCCCTACCTATCAGGCATCTTTCTGGCATAACTATAAATACACGAACTGTGTTAGTATGTGACATAGTAACACAGGGGATTTTTTGGAACCAATTTATTTCAATAGGGAAACGGTGACAAAAAATAAAAAATCCTGTGAAAACCGAAAGCAACCCTTTGACTAAAATATTTCATTGAATTAAAATCGTTGAATTAAATCATTGAATTAAAATCGCGGAATTAAATCGTTGAATTAAAATCATTGAATTAAAATCGTTGAATTAAATCGTTGAATTAAATCATTGAATTAAAAAAGTTTGATACATGAAGAAAAAATCCCGTACCTAAAAGGGGGATCATAATGTCCGAAATTGGCAAAAAAATACGCATAGAAAGGCTGATGAACCGGGAGAGCAGAAACATAGTCATTATTCCCATGGACCATGGGATCTCCGACGGGCCTATAGAGGGACTGATCAACGTAACTGACACTGTAAACAGGGTAGCAGAAGGGGGAGCCAACGCCGTCCTCATGCAGAAGGGCATGGTCAGGTACGGACACAGAGGATACGGGCATGACATTGGGCTAATTGTCCATATCAGTGCATCTTCCTCCCTGAGCCCGGACCCGAACGCCAAGGTCCAGGTCTGCACCGTGGAAGAAGTTATGAAAATGGGGGCAGACGCCGTTTCCATGCACGTCAACATTGGGTCCGAAACCGAAACAGACCAGTTAGAACAGCTGGGGACTATTTCAAGGGACTGTGAAGAGTGGGGAATTCCCCTCCTTGCCATGATGTACCCAAGGGGCAAAAAGGTAATGAACCCACATGACCCTGAAAATGTGGCCCATGCGGCCCGAATAGGAGCCGAACTGGGGGCAGACCTGATTAAGACCGTGTACACGGGAGATATCGACAGTTTCAGGAACGTAGTCCGGGGCTGCCCTATACCGGTGGTAATTGCCGGAGGCCCGAAAACCTCAACAGATAAGGAATTCCTTGAAATGATCGATGGGGCAATGGAAGCAGGAGCTCGTGGGGTTGCAATCGGGAGAAATGTCTTCCAGCATAAGGACCCAATCAGGATTACCCGGGCGATTAGCGAGATCGTACACGGGAGAAAACCGGTTGAAGAAGCCCTGGAACAGCTGAAATGAAACCCAGCTTAACGAAATGAAGCTCACAAAACCCGAAAATAAAAAACCGGGAAAAAACAGAGAAAAAACAAAGAAGAAAAACAGAAAGGAAGACCGGGGTTGAAACTTTTGCAGAAGAAAAGTGTCTGGATAAAAGCCGATGAAGGCGACTGGGAAGGGCAGAAGGATAGGATAACGACCGGCCTGGAATCAGGGGTCGACTGCGTGCTCGTAAACGGAAGCGAAGTGGATAAAGTCCGAGAACTTGGAAACATCCAGGTCGCAGCCTTTGCCCGCGATGGAAAAAACGGAGCTGACATCGTTGTAGTAGGAAAGAGAGGTGAAGGCGACGGGTCAAAACCCCTTCCATCGGAAATTCAGGGTTCTTTTGATGTAAACGCAGCAACCCTGCTAACGGATAAAGGGCTCACTGTGGGGGGCTATGTGCTGATAAAGGACAAGCACTACGAGCACTTTGCAACCGAACTCGGGAAGGTCTGCGACTACCTGCTCGTCACGGGCACCGACTGGAAGGTAATCCCTCTCGAAAATCTTATCGCCGACCTTCAGCAGCAGAAAGTAAAAATCATTTTCGGGGTAAAGAGTGCAGAAGAAGCAAGACTCGCTTTCCAGACCCTTGAAAGCGGGGCAGATGGCGTCCTTCTGGACAGCGGAGATCCGAATGAGATCAAAGAGACGGTTAAAGCCGCAAGGGAAATAGAAAGCGGAAGCGCCGAACTTGAACCTGCAACTATAACAAAAGTCGAGCCTCTCGGGATGGGAGACAGGGTCTGCGTGGACACCTGCAACCTGATGCATCCGGGAGAAGGAATGCTCATAGGCTCCCAGGCAAGCGGGATGTTCCTGGTAAACTCCGAATCCGAAGACAGCCCTTACGTGGCAGCCAGACCCTTCAGGGTAAACGCGGGTGCCGTCCATTCCTACCTTAAGATCGGGGAAAAGACCCGTTACCTCTCGGAACTCAGGACCGGGGACCCGGTTACCATCGTGAACTCGAAAGGGGAACAGCGGGAAGGCATCGTTGGCAGGGTCAAAATCGAAAGCCGTCCCATGATGCTTATCGAAGCGAAAGCCAGGGACAGAACCCTGAGCGCAATCCTGCAAAATGCCGAGACCATCAAGCTGGTCGGAAAGGACGGGACCCCGATTTCCGTTGCCAAACTTAAAAAAGGCGATGAAGTCCTGGTCCGCCTGGAAGAAGGAGCCAGACATTTCGGGAAGAAAATCGAAGAAACGATTATTGAAAAGTAAAAATTCCGGTTCTCAAATCATCCCGTTCTCAAATCATTTCGATCCCCGGAAGCCGATAACCTATAATTCAAGATTTATCCATGACACACATAGGAAACTTCGACCTGGAAAAAAAAGCCGCAATTGTAGCGGTAATCAACGATAGCCACTCCCCTATCGAGAATTCCAGGAAGGCAGCCGAAATGGGAGCCGATGTTTTGGAGATAAGGCTGGACCTCCTGGGAATCCGGGATTCCGGACTTACAGTGGAAACGGTCGAGAAGATCAAAGCCGAAACCGGCCTGCCCCTGATACTTACAAACCGTTCCCGTGCCGAGGGAGGAAAATGGGAAGGAAGCGAAAAAGAAAGGATTGAAATCCTGAAAGAACTTCTGTCCTCTTTTTCCAGGGAAAGCGACGTAGATGACATAGGCGCCGGAGATTCTGTAGATGCCGTAGACGCCGTAGACATCGAACTTTCGGCCGGGGAAAAAGAAAGAACGGAGCTTATAAGCACCGCAAAAAAGCAGGGAAAAACCGTAATCGTTTCCTTTCACGACTTCTCAAAAACCCCTTCTTTTCAGGAAATGGAGAAAATCATTGAAGAGGCATTCCGGGCAGGGGCAGACATTGCCAAACTGGCAGTCATGCCCGGGTCCCTGCAGGACATACTTGACCTTCTCCGGCTAACCCTGAATGCCAGGGATGCGAGGAGGCCAGTATGCACAATTGCAATGGGGAAGCTCGGGAAACACACAAGGGTCATTGCTCCCCTCTACGGTTCGGTCCTCAGTTACGCCTCTGTGGAAAGTAGCGCAGCCCCAGGACAGCTGCAGGCTAATGAAGTAAAGAAGATGATGGAGCTGCTTGGATGAAGAAAGTATTCGGGGTATTCGGAGACCCTATCAAACATTCCCTTTCCCCTGCAATGCACAACTCCGCCTTTTCAGCTCTCGGGATGGACTGCGTTTACCATGCCTTCAGGGTGAAGCCGGAAAAGCTGGAAAATGCCATCCTCGGGGCCGAAGCTATGGGTTTCGGAGGCCTCAACCTGACCGTGCCCCTGAAAGAGGCAGCCTTGAGACTGGACTGCGTCAAACCGGACCCTCTTGCAGTGGAAATAGGAGCCTTGAACACAATAGTGTTCAGGGACGGGGAAATCCTGGGCTACAACACCGACGGGCTCGGGGCAAGACAGGCACTCCTTGAAACTGCAGTGGAAATGGAGGGGTCTAAAGTCTTGATCGCAGGAGCGGGGGGCGCAGCAAGGGCTATAGCCTTCCAGCTTGCAGCCGACGGAGCAGAAGTCCTGATCGCAAACCGGACTGAATCCAGGGCAGTTGAACTTGCGGAGGACATCTCTGCAGCAAAACTTCCGGGAAAAATTAAAGGTACAGGACTGCTTGAGCTGGGAACCCTCATCCGGGAAGCAGATATCCTGATTAACACCACAACCCTCGGGATGCACCCCCACAGGGATGCGAGCATCGCGGAAGCGGAATACCTCCGTCCGGACCTTACCGTTTTTGATATAGTTTACAACCCCCTGGAGACAAAGCTCCTGAGGGATGCAAAAGCCGCCGGGGCAAAAACCATTAGCGGAGTCCTGATGCTTGTCTACCAGGGCGCCGAAGCTTTCAGGCTCTGGACAGGGGTGGAACCTCCTGTAGAACTTATGAAAAAGACTGTTCTGGAGGCTCTGAAGGTTTGAAACGGGAGCAGGAAGTAAAACCGGAAAAAACACAGGAAAAAACAAAGATCCTGATCCTCGGCGGGACAGGGGAAATGGGACAGTGGTTTACCCGCTTTTTCGGGGAAAGGGGGTACGAAGTTACTGTCTGGGGCAAAGGGGGCAAGGTGGAAATTGCCAAAAAACTGGGAGTGCCTTTTGTAACTGACCTCGATTCTGCAATTTCCGGAAGCGATATCGTGATCGTATCTGTGCCGATCAACGTAACGGAAGAAACGATTGCTGAAACCGCCCCTAAGATGAAAGCGGGAAGCCTCCTCATGGACTTTACTTCCACAAAGGTAAAGCCTGTGGAAGCCATGAAGAAATTCGCCCCTCCCGATGTTGAAATTCTGGGGACTCACCCGATGTTCGGGCCGACAATCCCTAGCCTCAGAGGGCAGACCGTTATTCTGGTGCCTGTGGAAGGGCGCTCGGAGAAATGGTTTCCGGTCATCAGGGAACTCTTTGAAGAAGGCGGAGCCCACGTGGAGGTCACAACGGCAGCGGAACACGACCGGCTGGTCTCCGTAGTGCAGGGCCTTACCCATTTTGCTTATATCAGTATCGGGACAACCATTGACAGGCTTGATTTCGATGTCAGGAAGTCCAGGAAATTCGTCAGCCCCGTCTATGACATAATGCTGGATTTCGTGGGCAGGATCCTGGGCCAGAACCCTTACCTCTACGCCCTGATCCAGATGGAAAACCCGAGTGTGATAGAAGTTCATGACGCGTTCCTGGCGGAATGCAAACACCTTTCGGAAATGGTAAGGGAACACGACGAAGAAGGTTTTGTCAGGAAAATGAAAGCAGCATCCCTGAAATACGGGGACACCTCCCACGCCCTGCGCAAGTCCGACAAACTGATCAACTCCAGGATAGAGGAATACGAGACAATCCTGAACTCCGTCGGAAAAATCTGCGGCTTTTACCATGTCTACTCCGGAAAGACCCATGTAGGCCTGCTCGAAAAAGTTAAACCTGACGAAGTGGTTCTCTCAAAACTGATCTCAAAAGGAACTTCTCCACACATCAAAAACAAATACATCCGACTCAAACTTGAAAATCTTCACCTCCTTTCCGAAACGGAACTTAGGGAATGGAGAAAAGAAAACCTGGAACACACGGTAAGGGACATTGCAGTCCTCATCCCCGCAGGAGCAAAACCTGAAATCGTCCTCGGTGCAATTTGCACAAACGAGCACCTGGCAGTTTGCGAAATCAGTGACATCTATAAAAGCCTCCGGGAAACTGATGCGGATGAAAAGAAAAGGCTCGCTGTGACATACAGGATAACTATTTTTGGCGATTGTGATGCCGATGAAGTAGAAAAGGAGATAACTGAACTGCTCTACGGACTGGGCTGCCAGATCAGAGAGAAAAACCTCCCGTAAAAGGAATGAAAAGAAAAGCCAAAAAAAACTAAAAAAATCAGCTCTCAGGTAAAGCCATTTTTTTAATTCCTCTTTTTATTCCCATCTGGCATTCACCATTCTTCTCTTACTTTTAGTCATAAACTTGAAGAACTTTTAGTCATAGACTTGAAGAACTTTTAGTCATAAATTTACAAAATTTATTTACACTTTTTTTATTTTTTACTTCACACAACAGCATACTGCTGGAAAATTACTATTCCTTTAAACCTTCGGGAACAATTGTAGAAAAATATTTATGATGAAAATTCAATAATCTTGTCTAGATAAATAAAATAATGAAGAGGATATAAAACAAATTGAAAGGGAAAGTAACATGTCCAGAGTAAAATCAAAAATTTCTCTTATATTAATTTTCCTTGTTATGTTCGGGCTGTGTTCAGGCTGCGTTGGGAGTGAGAAGGGATTATTAAACACCATTGCGGATGCTTCTGGAGTTGAGAATGAAACAAGCATTAATACAGCATCTGCGGAAAAGGAGCAGAATTCAGAGCAGGATACGAAGCAAGATGCGAAACAGGAAACTAAGAGTGCAAGTAATACAGGTGCAAACGAAACAGGTCTTGAAATCTCAAACGAAACCCGGATCTTAAATCTCATACAGGACCTGGAAAGCAGCAGCCATGAAACCCGGCTGGACGCTGTTTCTGAACTGGGGGAAATCGGGAGACCTGCGGCTGATGCCCTGATTGAAAAACTCGGAGCCAGAGGCCCTGAACCTGGAAAAATGAACAGTTACATTCTCCTTGCCCTCCTTGAAACCGGGGATGAGAGGGCTGCAGATGTTCTTATTCGAAGCCTGGATAAAGGTGAAGAACTTTTCGGGCAAAATGAAACGGAAAAATACGAAGGTGGGGAAATTTCAGAAGAGATGCTCCAGGCCGTGGAAGCAAAAGATGAAACCCTGAGGAAATACCTTGCAGACTCCCTGGATGACGAATACGGGACAGAAGCCGATGCCCTTGTCCAGGCCCTGAATTCCAAAGAACAAGATGCCGATATTTATGTTAACATCGCCCTTTCGGAATACTCCGGAGAAGAAACCGGAGACAAAAACGAAACTGAAAGGCTGGTCCATGCCCTGAAAAGCGGAAAAGGTTCTACAAGAATTGCCGCAGCCCTGGCTCTTGGGGAACTGGAAGAGATAAGCGCTGTGGACCCCATGCTTCAGATCCTGACCCGGGACTATCCCCTGCAAAGGAGCAGTGCAGCTCTTTCCCTCGGCATGATAGGCGATGAAAGGGCAGTAGAAACCCTGTTAAAGGAACTGAAAGCCGATAAAGACAAAAACGTCAGGAGCGGCAGTGCCCTCGCCCTCGGAAAAATAGGGGAGGAAAGAGCCGTATCGCTCCTTATCCAGAGGCTTGGGGACAAGAAAGCCGATGTCAGGGGCAATGCAGCCCTGGCCCTGGGGATGATCGGAGACGAAACGGCAGTGGAACCTCTTATAGAAGTTCTTGAAAGCGGAAAAGCTGCAGACGGAAGGGTAAAGAGTGTTCTTAATACAAACCCGGAAGTCCGAAAGGGTGCCGCCCTGGCCCTGGGAGAAATCGGATGCAAGGACGCCACTGAAGTACTTATCAACGTGCTGGTCGACGAGGAAGAACCGCAGGAAGTCAGGAAAGCCGCAGCCGAATCCCTGGGGACGATAGGAGATCTAGGGACTTTCGATACCCTCTCAGGAGTTCTTAACGACGCAGACGTACATACCAGCATCACAGAAGGAGTCATTTCAGCTCTTGGGAAGATAGACGACAGGAAAGCTGCAGAAACCCTGATCGAACAACTGGATGATAAAAAGTTCGGAAGTGATGCCAAGGACGCCCTTGCAGGCATGGGAAAAACGGCAGTAGAACCCCTGATTGAGTGCCTCTCAGGTGGAGACGATGCTCTCAAAACCGAAGCAACCCTGTTACTGATTGAAATAGGGGACGAGAGAGCTGTTGAACCTCTAATCCAGACTTTCAGGTGAACTGAAAAAGTGTTGTGAACTGAAAAAGTGAAAAATAAAAAAAGTAAAATGCGGACAAAATCCGCAAAAGGGATCGATTCAAACCAGGCTGATCAGGTCTTCAAGTGCAGCTTTCGGGTCTTTTGCTTTCACAATCCCGGAGGCCAGGAGTACCCCTTCAGAACCGAGATCAAGGGCCGCTTTGAGGTCCTCTCCTTTTGAGATCCCAGCGCCGCAAAGTACCTTTACCCCGGGTTTAAGGCCAGCCACCGCTTCAACGGAGCCGCTCACGACTTCAGGGTCAGCTTTTGAAACGGGGATCCCGGTCCCGATCAGTTCTGGGGGTTCGATTGCGACGTAATCCGGTTCGAGGACTGCAGCTGCGGCTGTGGTTAGAACGTTGTTCGTGCAGATCACGGTCCGGAGCCCGGACTCTTTTGCTGCCCTCAGGGAGGCTTCGATTTCCGCAAGGGTAAGGCGGCGCTCGGAGTGGTTGATAAGAGTGCCGACAGCTCCTGCCTTTTTAATGCAATTCCCGAAAACGTGTCCCGTAAAGCTCCCTGCCCCTATTCCGTCCAGGTGCTGAGAAAAGACCGGAAGCTCAACTTCCGAGGCTACCCTGTATATATCCGGAAGCTGGGGAGCTACTGCTATTTCAATGCCTGATTCTTCGGACACGGCCCTGCAGGCTTTTGCAATTTCAACTGCACCCTGGCCTGTACCCTGAAGGTAGGTTTTGTAATTCAGTAAGATGAATGGAGAACCCAAGGAATATCCCCTCCTTAAAAATGAACAGAAAATGAAAAAGAAAAAGCGTGGAAACCCACGCTGTTTTTTTGTTTATGTACTCTGTAATATTCCATCCTGGAAAATCCGAACTCAGAAGTCCGTCATAACCCTGAACTGGTCGATTTCCGGCTTGTTAAGGGCGTTGATAAACTGTTCGGCTGCTTCCCTTATATCCCTTGCACCTGCAATGGCTCTTCCGACCACCAGGATATCGGCTCCCTGGTTCAGGGCTACCGGTACCTTGTCAAGGCGGACTCCACCTGCAACCGCAACAAGGGCTTTTGGAGCGACCTTCTTGATATCGGCAATGTTGCCCCAGGCGTGTTCGGTACCTTCGATGTCGATTCCGCGGTGAAGTTCGATTACATCAGGCATGACTTCAAGCTGCTTCAAGACGGATATCGGGTCAGGCTGGTTAAGGGTGTCCATGACCGCGTAGATGCCGGTCTTGTGGGCTTCCTCGATCAGTTTATTGATGGTGTTTATCGGGGCAAGGGCAGAAACAACAATGGCGTCCCCTGCAGCATCCGCAACCATCCTGGCTTCGAGGTTCCCGGTGTCCAGGGTCTTTAAGTCAGCGACGATAAAGGCATCGGGCCTGACATCCCTGATCTTCGAGATAACGTCCACGCCGTAGCGTTTGATAAGGGGTGTGCCTGCCTCGATGATAACATGGTCGCTCTTCGGGATCTGGGAAATTGCAGCCAGCACGAATTCGAGGTTCGGGTTGTCAAAGGCAACCTGCAGGTACGGCGGGTTCCAGAGCCTGGTAACCTTGAAGCCCATGATGGCGTGGGTGGACTTGTTAGCTTCCTCAAGCACGGTGTCAATGTCCGGGAAGCCGGTCATTGCACGCTGGATTGCAAGCTTGGTGGCTCCGTAATTGTACCTGTAGATCTTGTTGTAGTCCGTAGCATCAGGGTGGATGAAAACGCTTGCCACGACGACAATATCTTCAGTCTGGTCCTTTGGAATTATGCCCTCTTCCACGGCGTCGGCAACTGCCTTGGCAACCGCTGCCTGGGCAGGCCCGAAAATCTTTGCTGCTTCATCCATATTCTTCACAGTGACCTTCGGAATGATCAGGGTCGAAGGTTTGGGAGGCAGGTTGGGACGGATAACGGACAGAAGCGGGGTGTGCCCGGCCGAAAGCTGGGTCAGACCTGTCGCAAATGCCTGCCCTACAGGGCCTGTCTTGTCTCCAATCATCAAGTCAACGTGGGCAAGTTCGGAACCCTGCCCTATAAGTGCTTCTCCTATCTGAAACATATTTGACCTCGTAAATGTGATAACCGTAATAGATGGGGTTTTAATCAAGTAATATTTTCTGAGAATGTAGTACTTTGATAATGAATTTGCCGCTGAATTCAGGAATTGGAATCAGCCTTTTGCCTGCTTGAATGCTAGCCTTTATATAAATAATCTCGTATCGCCTCTAATATTTTTTTCAGACCCCTCGCAGGCTCTCAGAATTCCGATTCCGGATAATACTTGACTCCAAAATTTCCGGAAACTTTTATACTGCCGAACAATATTCCTTATGCTAACGGATAACTTTCGGGCAGATATCATTCAGGGTGCAGATTTCACACCTGGGAGAAATGGGCCGGCAGATATTTTGCCCTAACTTTACGAGCAAGAGATTTATATGTTTCCAGTACCACCGCGGAAAGACCTTTTTTAGCTCAATTTCGGTCTCCTCCGGGCTTTTTGTCCGGACCAGCCCCATCCTGTTAGAAAGCCGGTAGACATGGGTATCAACTGCCAGAGCGTCCTGGAAAAATGCATGAGCAAGCACACAGTTTGCTGTCTTTCTACCCACCCCCGGAAACTTCAAAAGAGATTCCATATCATCCGGAACCCGGCCTTCATACTCCTCAAGCAAGATCCGGGAAATCACCTTTATCCGACCGGCTTTGACCCTGTAAAAACCCACATCCCTGATCAGAGTCTCGATCTCCTCCACATCAGCCTCTGCCATCTCTTCAGGTGTTGAAAATGTTTCAAAAAGCTTAACAGCTGTCGGATAAGTAACCTCGTCCCGGGTCCGATGAGACATAACAGTTGAGATCAGTACGAAAAAAGGGTCTCTCGAACCGTTTGTATACCCTTCAGGGTAGAGTTCGAAAAGCCGCTTCATGAGTTCATCGATGTCCATGCCCCGAACTTAGCACCCTATTCGTAATAAAACCTCAGGGACCGGAGAAAACTGAGATAAAAAAAATAAAGGTAAAACGACGATAAGAGCAAAGGTCGAAAGATAATGAAAAGAAAAAGCCAAGATCCGGATTCGAACCGGAATGGTATCGCTCTGCAGGCGATTGCGTAGCCGCTCCGCCATCTTGGCACTTTGTGGAATCGATTAAAGTACGTTCTTATATATAAATATTCAGATTATAAATTTTTATATTAATCCAAATAGAGAATAGAAGCCAAGGTCCGGATTCGAACCGGAATGGTATCGCTCTGCAGGCGATTGCGTAGCCGCTCCGCCACCTTGGCATATCGGTAATGCAGACTGTTTTAAGCACTCAATCATATATAAGTTTTTAGCTTGGGTAACCTGTTTTTTTCAAGGAAATTAACGATGTCGGGACAGCTAAAAATTAAAAAGAAAAAATCCCCTGAACAGGAGATCGTCCTTCCTCAACTCAACAACTGGGAAAAAGCAACTGCCCCCATCAGAATGACCAGCAGGACGAACAGGATGGTAGGCAAGATAACTGCTATTATGGACTTTCCCATACCGACATCATGGACATACATCCCTCCCACAATATACAGGTATATCCCGTAAAGCCCAACGATCCAGCCGATAAAAGGAATCCAGGACAGGAGCAATACGGCAGTTGCGTAAGATATGAACCGTAAAGTGCCCTCATAGGTTCCGCTTCCCCCTAACAATCTGTAAATGACATAAAGAATTATCGCTTCAATAAAAATAGAAATGATCCCAAAGACAGGGGTCATGATCAAAGACCCTAACACAATGAAGAAGCTAAACTCCCTTCCACCGTAAATCCCGCCGTACATTCCACGGTTGAACAGTGCTGTCATAAGTCCGAATACTACAAAGTTTATTGCCGCAAAGATAAGAGGGTCAGCGTATCCTCCGGTTTTCGGCATTTTCCGATAAAATTCCGAAGGACTCTGCATGACACTTTTCCATGTATCGATGTAATCCATAAGACAACCCCAGTTAAAAATAAGTCGGATTATTATTTAAATGGATTTATAAAAAGAAGCTGAGAAGTTAAAGAATGACATTCAGCGAAAAGCACTTTAAATCAGGAATTTTAAGCCCTGAATCAAAAAAATTGTTCAATTAAACAGGATGGAATTCAGTTAAAATTCCTTTATACTTATTTTAAGGACATACCCACTCGCCTCGGCGGGCGGAAGGCGCGTGCCCCTTACGGGGCGGGGACGGACCCCCGGTAAATTTACCGAGCAGAACAACAAAACCCACAGCCGGAAAAATCGAAGAGATTATCAAGAAAAGCGGGACGTTTAATTTCGATTAGCTTCGCTGAGGTCGCTCACGGACTGAAAAGAAGGAAAAAGAAGAAACGGCTAAGAAAACAAAAAAACAAACTTAGAAAACAAAGATAGTTTAAACTCTTAGAAATAAATTTGTTAGAAAAAAGGGAGTAGATTAAGGTGAATATGGCAGCGTGCCAGAGTTCCCGAAGGCTCACGCAGCAGAGTTGCGGCTCTGCAGTGCGCCGGCCGTTTCGCTTCGCTCAAGCGGACAAAAAAATGAGAATAGGATAATGATAAAGTAAAGAAAAGTCCAAAAAATATAGTATAAACTCTTAGAAATAAATTTGTTAGAAAAAAGGGAGTAGATTAAGGTGGACATGGCAGCGTGCCAGAGTTCCCGAAGGCTCGCGCACTTCAGTACAGTGTGGAACGCAGGCAGGCTTGTCTTCTCCGAGTTGCGCCACGGAAGTACGCTGTCCGTTTCACTCGCTGCGCTTGCTCAAGCGGACAAAAAATAGAGAATAGAATAAATGATAAAGTAAAGAAAAGTCCAAAAAATATAGTATAAACTCTTAGAAATAAATTTGTTAGAAAAAAGGGAGTAGATTAAGGTGGACATGGCAGCGTGCCAGAGTTCCCGAAGGCTCGCGCACTTCAGTACAGTGTGGAACGCGGGCAGGCTTATCTTCTGTGTTCGGAAAGGGTACAGGAGTTGCCCTGCCGCTGTGGCCGCCATATCCGGCCTGCGAATGAATGAGATTTAGAAATACATAAAATGTGGAATGGTTCTGAGAAAAGATGTCAAAGAAAAGATTAGAGTGATAGGGTGAGCATGGCAGCGTGCCAGAGTTCCCGAAGGCTCGCGCACTTCAGTACAGTGTGGAACGCGGGCAGGCTTATCTTCTGTGTTCGGAAAGGGTACAGGAGTTGCCCTGCCGCTATGG
>CBFCWE010000039.1:0-36011 GCA_965601435.1 uncultured Methanosarcina sp. | reverse complement strand
TGTTTTTTGATTTCTGATTGTTTTTTGATTTCTGATTGTTTTTTGATTTCTGATTTTTGTTCCAGCAACCAGAAATTCTCGTTTCTCTCCGTTCAAGTAGATTTTGTGTTAAAGTTCCCAGTTACAAATCGGTGGTAACCTGGCCCTTTCAACCGTCATACCTCATGTCCCGGATCGAAAAAAAGGATAATTGAATATAAGAAGTGAGGGCATATAGAATCAATAAAAACTTGAATCTATACGAATCAATAAATTCGGGGAATACAAAAGTTCTCAAAATCAAGTATAGTGAAAGTTATCAAAATCAAGTATATCAAAAGTCCACAAAAACAAGTATAGCAAAAGTTCTCAAAAGCAAGTATGGAAAAAGCTCTCAAAAGCAAGTGAATACAAAAGTCCATGGAATTCAGGGGATACTTATGAATACTAAAATTTTGGTTTTGTTTTTGGTGCTCGCATCACTTTTTATCTCCGGCTGTGCGGAGGAGGATGCAGGACCAGTGGAGATTGATGAGGCCGATGTTTCGGAATCCGGTGTTGAGGAGCAGGATGAAAGCTTGCCTGTTGGGCCTACAAAGGAGCATAGGTTCAATCTTGAGTATTATGAACTAGTGAAACCTTCAGAACTTGAGATCAACCGGGGAGATACGGTCGCCTGGTGGAGCAACAAAAGGCAGGGTACGTATGTCCTTGTCAGTGATGATGGCTTGTTCCCGAATACGGAACTTGCATACAGGGTTCCTTTCAGTCATATTTTTAATGAAGCCGGAATTTATCGTTTCAGTGTGGAAGATGTTCCGGCCATGAACATGACTGTCACGGTGAACTGAGCCTCTTTTTCGAGGTTTTTCCTTTTTGTCGGCACCTGGTTGTCAAACCCTGGTTATCGGCCTTGCCACGTTCTTGTAGTGGTCGAAAAGTTCCCTGCCCCATTTAAGTGCACTGTCGTCAAAACTCACCAGGTTATGGTTATAGTAGATGCCGCTGTTGCAAAAGAGGGAGATTGCCATGAACTTTTCAGTAACGATGCTTGAGGCAATTTTCATGTTATTGTTGTTGCAGACGTAGAGTTTTGTATATTTCAGGTTTAGGAAGTGTTCAAGCTCCCTCCTGTAGTCTTTAAGCATTCTGTCATAGACGTACTCCGTAAACACCAGGGAAATTTCCGTCCCCTTGGCGGCAAGTTCTATGCAAAGAGACGGGTAGATTGGCAGGAAAAACGAGGAAGATATCATCACTTTCCCTGATTCTGCCAGGTGGTCTACAACTTCTTTCGGGTACTCAAAAACGTGGTTTCGGTCGGGGTTTACCTCTATGTAGGCTCCAAGCTTCCCTATTTCGTCCAGAAACTCCGGTGGGATGGAGTTCATGTCCTGGTTTACCCAGTACTCATGGTTTTTATCAAAAACATTGAACGTTTCGAGGATGGTTTTCATTTTGGGAACAAGGATTTCTCCTATACTGGACAGTTTGTAGAGCCTGTTATTTTCAACTATAAGGTCATGCTTCATCAGAATTTTTATCTGGGTCATTATCGGACTCGAGCGGACATTGAGCGTGCTCTTTATTTCTTCAATGTTCTTGGGTCCGTCAAGTAGCAATAGAAGGAGGCTTTTTCTTTTTTCCGAAAGAAAGAGTACGTCCAGTAATGATGATTCCATTAAGATTCCCTCTCTCTTATAAATCACCTTATTTATATTTAAGGTTGTTTATATATCTGTGCTTGCGAGTTCTGCAGTCCATGGTTGCCATTTCCTGTATTTCTGCTTCCTGTGGGATGGAAGCTTTGGGATCCTCTCGCGACTTATGCTGGAGTAGAAGCTTCAGAGGGGGTTTGGGACTGAAGACATGCTTGAAGTTTTAATTTACGTCAATACTTACTACTATAAAATATATAATTATTTTTCATTAATTTTTTATTTCCGTTCTCCGGAATGACCATTTTATGTAAAGTTTCTGATATTTTTCTGAGTGCTGGCAGTTTTCCTGGATGCAGAAGTAGAGTGTCAATTGTGAATGTACTATTTGATTTTAATGCCATTATGGGGGTTAATATGATCTTTTCTTGCTTTATGTTCGGTCTTTTTATTTAGTAAGTCAATTGGACCCTACTTTATATCTTGTTAACCTGCTTGGACATGGTCTTGAAATAGTCATACAATTCCTGGCCCCAGCGCAGGGCTCTGGGCTTAACGCTCATTACGAACTGCTGGTCGAATTTCCCGTTTTTATCAAAGAGCCCGAGTAGCATGATTTTATCGGTAATTGTGATCTCGGTTGGTTTTGTCCCTTCTCTGGAAACGTAGAAGCTCACATTTTCCATTTCCATAACTTCTTTTATCATGTCGTAATGTTCGCTTGAGAGATGGTCCCATACCGACTTCGTAAAGTTAAGGGAAAGTTCAACATCTTTTTTTCCAAGTTCCACGTACAGAGGCAGGTAAGAAGGGTTGAAATAAGATGCAAAGGTTGCCACTCGCTTTGAGTTTGCCATGTTGTCAATGATTTCCTGGGCCGGCTCATAAATATGGTTCAGATCCGGCTCTATCAGGGTGCAGCCCTCGAGTTCGGAGATCCTTTCCAGAAGGTTGCGGGGAATTGCGTTCAGGTCATGTCCTGTCCAGTACGTGCTGTTCTGTTCCACAACGTCAAGGGCGCTTATCAGCGGCTTGACTTTCTTGACAATGAACTCGCCCAACAAGGTAAGACTGTACATCTTATCTTCCTGGACAATCAGGTCACTATCTATCAGTTTCTTGATCTGGGGGAGGATTGACGTTGCTGTGACATCCAGTTCTTTCTTGATATCGTCAATGTTTTTTGACCCGTTTTCCAGTAGCAAGAGAAGATTTTTTCTTTTATCGGAGCGGAAAACCAAATCAACAAGTGAAGATTCCATATCTCCTTACTTCCTGTGATGTAATTTCTAATATCTACAGCCGATTTTTCGGCTTTTTGGTGATGCCAGACCGGCCTTTTTGTGCAGCATGCCGATTCTTCGCCTTCTTTTCAAATTTCAGTGTTTTCCCTGAGTCCATCAGGTGAATTTTTCGAGTATGGTGTTCCGTTCTTCATAATCTTCAGCTTACATGTCTTCCGAATATCCCGGCGCACAGATTCCTACAAAAGTCATTTTTGTCTCCATAGGCGTGTGTTTCCATTCAGGGGGCGTTAGATACTCTATGCTGGTATCTATCTTTATTGAACCTTCTGGAAGTCCGAAACTTTTCATCGAATTCTGGATCAGTTCCTCTCCCGTTTTCTGGGCATATTCTACCGCTACCCGATAGTGGTCGAATTTTTTCCTTCCTGCAGGGGAAAATACCAGGAAATTCTGGTCCGGGTTCTCCATGGCTTCGGGCCTGATCATTATTTCCACTCTCTTGATTCCCTTCCCTACAAGAGCCCCCACTGCGTTGCCTACTTGGGCATGTTCAGGGACTATGATATCCGCATCAATAAGCTGCTTAAGCTCCCCAGAATAGGTTTTTACGGGGCCTCCGAGCAAGACTACTGGAATGTTCACCTTGTACTGGGCCGGAATCTCCCCTTCAAGCATCTTTCTTATCCCGTCCCTTCCTCTCCCTTCCATGATAAAGGACATCAGGCTGTAAGCCATGTTCCTGGCGATCTGCTGCTTTATTTTCTTGCAGAAACTGTGAGGGTCCATGTGTGTAAAGCGGGAGAGTTTCTTTGCTCCTATCTGGGCGGCTTCTACGTCCCATTCCGTGTAGTCTCCGAGGACGTGGAGGGCATCGGTAGGAGTAAAGCCTATGGGTTGGATCACTCTCTGGTTGATCAGGGAATCAAGGACACAGGGGGAAGGGAACCTTTTCATCTTGTTCAGGATCTCATTAATTGAGAGGGGTTCGTCTCCCATAACTTCAAGTAACTTTTCCTCACTTTCCGTGGGATCGATGGGTACCTGCCCGGTCCGGACAAAAAACTTGGTGGGCTGGATGTGTTCGTTGAGCATGGTCCTCAGGGGCACCGGGTTCTTTTCCAGTTTTTCCCTGAAATTCGGGTACTGTTCCGCAGCCACGCAGAGGGGGATAACTCTCCTGGGGCCTACCCTCGTATATTTCATGAACCATACGTGGCTGTCTCCTCCGCTTGCGGAGGTCTCCATCTTGATGGCCTTCACTCTGGTTTGCCAGTCTCCTACGACTGCCCCTTTTTCGCAGAGTTCAGGGTGCCCGTTCTTTATTATGGATACATCTGTACTGGTCCCTCCCACATCGATCACGGCGCAGGTGTCAAGTCCGGAGAGGTGGGATGCCCCGATAATGCTTGCTGCGGGGCCTGAAAATATGGTCTCTATCGGGCGCTGTTTCGCTCCTTTGATGTCTATGACCGAGCCGTCGCATTTCAGCATGAGAACTTTTGCGTCAAGTTTCCTTCCCTTTACTTCGGCAATTATGGAATGGATGAACTGGTAGGTGATAGGTATCAACTGAGCATTCAGGACTGCGGTTGCTGCCCTTTCGTAAGCTCCCAGTTCCTGGGAGAGCTCATGTCCGCAGACTACGGGGTGTCCTGTTAGTTTAATGATTACTTCTTTTATCTTGAGTTCATGGTCCGGATTGCGGGTGCTGAAATAGGATGAGACGGCAAATGCGGACACTTTCTTTTTCAGGCTCAGGGCAAAGTGCTCCACTTCGTTGATGTCAAGGGGGTGAAGTTCTTCTCCGTTGCTATTATGCCCTCCTCTCACGGTGATGCAGTGTTCGGCGGGAAGCTCTTTCGGGATAGTGTAATCTCCCACAAGGATCAGGCCAACAGGGTACCCTGATTTTTCCAGGATTGTATTGGTTGAAAGTGTTGTGGAGACAGATACAAGTTTGACTTTCTTCAGGTACTCCGGATCCAACTTATCGATAGCATTTCTAATCCCTATCATCAGGTCCGGATAGGTGGTAAGCGCTTTGCCGGAATCAAGGACCTTACTGTTGGAGTCCCTCAAGATCACTGCATCGGTGTAGGTTCCACCTGCGTCAATACCCAGACTATATTGCATGTTAAAACAGCCTCATTTTTACATTTCTTTTTCAGGTGATCCAAGTTTTTTTTAGCCGGATTCATGGAATTATTATTCACATGATATATATTTATCCTTTTATTTTTAACTTCTTTTTTATTTGCCTTCTTGTTTTAATTTCTTATTTTGTCTTCTTATTTAGCTTCTTGTTTACATCTCATTCCTTTTTCTCAACCTGCTATGGAATTTTTCGGGACTCCCACACCTACGTAAACAAGCTTCGTTTCCATGGGGGGGCCTGTCCATCCTTTGGGTGCAAGATTTTTTTTGCTGACTTCCACCCTTATATCTTCTTTTCCAAGTCCTGCATTTTGCATATAATCTATAACAAGCTGCTTTCCGATTTTTTCTGCATATTCCTGGGCTTCGGGATGGTTCTCGAATTTTTTCCTGCCCAGGGGGGAAAAGACGATGTACACGTTTTTCTTTTCCTGGTTCAGGGTATCCCTTATAATCTCGCTTTCGGCCCCTCCCTCTGAACTGCCGGTTGCCAGCTCTTCGGATTTCGGGACAACTTTTGTTTTTATGAGAATCTCAACCCTCTTGATGCCCTTCCCTACAAGGGCTCCGACGGCATTTCCAACGTCTGCATGTTCCGGAACCCTGAAATCGGCATCAATGAGTTTTTTCATGTCTTCGGCGTAAGCCCCTACGGGTCCTCCCAGGAGGATGACCGGGATCTCTATCCTGAAGCGGGTAAAGTGGCTGTTCGAAAGCACCCTGTCAATTTCGTTTCTGGGCATTCCTTCCACGAGATAGGCAATAAGGTCCTGAGCAATGTTAAGCGCAACCTTCTGCTTCACTTCCATACTGAACTTTTCAGGGTCCTGTTTCAACAGTCTTCCGAGCATGGATGCTCCAACCTTTGCAGCTTCGACATCCCAGTCCGTATATTCTCCCAGGACATGCAGGGCGTCTGTGGGGGTGAAGCCTATTGCCTGGATCAACCTTTTCTGGATGAGGGAGTCCAGGACAAGAATGGACGGCCTCTTTTGCAGGTTCACGATGAGATCGCCGTAGGATACGGGTTCTTTCTCTATATGCCTGTAGACCTCTCTTTCCCTCTTCGTCAATTCAATGGGCGTGAAATCAGTCCTTATGAAAAATTTGGTTGCCTGGACGTTTTCGCCCAGATGGCTCTTGGAAACCCTATTCTTTTTCAGTTTTTCCAGGAAATCCGGGTACATTGCGGCCGCCCTGCAGAGGGGGATAACCCGACGGGGGCCCACGCGGACCCTCTCATGCTTTACCCAGACGTGGCTGTCTCCTCCGGTCGCCGAGGTTTCCATACGGATGGCTTTTACGCGGGTCTGCCAACCCCCGACGACGGCTCCCGCACTGCTGAGTTCCGGGAGCCCGTTTTGCATCATTGCAACATCCGTACTCGTGCCTCCAACGTCGATTACTGCGCAGGTGGCAAGCCCGCTGAGGTGGGATGCCCCGACCAGGCTTGCGGCAGGTCCGGAAAAGATTGTCTCGATTGGTTTTTCCAGGGCTTCTTCGATTCCCACTACCGAGCCGTCACATTTCAGCATCAGCATATTTGCTTCGATCCCCCGGATTTGGCACTCTCCGATGATGGATCTGGTGAATTTGTGGGTGATAGGGATAAGCTGGGCGTTTAAAAAAGCGGTAACTGCTCTTTCATAGGCGCCGAGGTCCTGGGACAGTTCGTGGCCGCAGACAACGGGGTGTCCCGTGAGTTCCTTCACTGCCCTCTTGACAGCGAGTTCGTGTTCCGGGTTGCGGGTGCTGAAATAAGACGAAACGGCAAAAGCTGAGACCTTATCTTTTACCTTCAGGGCAAACTCTTCAACGGCTTCCAGTTCCAGGGCTTTTAGCTCTTCCCCGTCGCTGTTATGCCCTCCCTCAACGGATGTCCAGTAGTTGCTGGGGAGATCTTCGGGAATCACGTAGTCCCCTACCATGATCAGACCAACGGGAAAGCCGGTCTTTTCAAGGATAGTGTTAGTGGAAAGGGTGGTTGAAACGGATACCAGTTTTATATCCTTGAGATACCCCGGATCCAATTTGTCAATGGCGTTCTTCATTCCCGGGAGGGGGTCGGGGTAGGTGGTGAGTGCTTTGCTGGAGGAGACTACCATTCCGTCAGAATCCCTCACTACGACCGCATCCGTATAGGTCCCTCCTGCATCGATTCCCAGACTGAATTGCATTTCTTATAAACCTCTTTTATGAGTTGGATTGTTGATTTTGTGATTGTTGATTTTGTGATTGCTGATTTTGTGATTGTTGATTTTGTGATTGTTGATTTTGTGATTGCTGATTTCCAGATTACTTATTTTTCGGGTTGCCGACGTTTTCTCCTCTCACTGGCTGTTTTCCAAATCCGGAGTCAGCTTATTCTCCTGCTTCTTTTTTCTTTTCGATTGATTATTAAGTTTTGCCATGTTATGGCAACGTGTGCGTATTTATGGAGATGTCGGTGGTGATTTTTTCCCGGTTGGCTCCGATTTCTTTTTAATTTCTTCTTTATTATCGCGGTTTCTTCCCACGATCATATCTATTTTATTATTTTATTTGTTAAATATAATTGTTATTAATTTTTTGATATTAAGTTTTTCCCTATACTCTTTTTGGGGGATCTGCTTGTTTTTCTGAAGGGGCAATTCCTGCTCTGGTCAGGTTCCGCTTTTATCAGGGTATAGGTTTCTTCCCCATAAGCGGCTTTTAGTCGCTCTTCCACCTTATTCGAGATTTTGGCTGCTTCCTTGATGTTCAGGGAATCTTTAACGTTGATGGAAACATTAATGGCAATGTTTTTCCCGATTCTCCGGGTCTTGAGTCCGCGGCAGGATATGACCCCTTCCGTTTCGCTTATTAATCTCCTTATATTCAGGTTGCTTTCCTCATCAAGGGACGCTTCTATCAACTCATCGGCAGTTCCGTAAAGGACCCTGGCCGAAGCTTTTAGCACGAAGAGGCTCAGGAAGACTGCTGCAAGGGAATCGGCGGCTGCCCATCCCTTCCCCGGGAGATACGTGCATCCAATGCCGAGGAGCACACATCCCGTGAAGAATATCTCCTCGCGGAGGGACATGTATTTTACAGGCCCGCTGCCGCCGGGATAAAGCTGCACGTTTTCCTTCTCATCGTAACGCAGAAGGATACCCTTTGATAAGGGGGAAAGTGCAGCTGCAAAAAAGGCAGAGATCCCGGGAGTTACAGGGGCATGGCCCTTTATGAGTATAATAAGCTCTCCCGTGCCCTGGAAGAGGATCTGAAACCCTGCTAAGAGCAGTATAACTGCCCAGGCTCCCATACAGAGGGTCGCAACTTTCCCGTGCCCGTAGTTATGGGACATATCTTCGGGCTTTAGGGCGATGCGGTGGTCCAGGAGTTTCATAGACTCTGCTGTAAAATCCTAAAAAGAGCGGACTGCATCTGCGAGGAGTGCCGTACTGTTCCCGTAAAATCCTGCGACAAGTTTGAAAACAGTCAGTATCAGGTTCAGGAGCAGGCTTTTGCCGGGCATGCCCTCTGATCTTTTCAATATGTCTTCCGCCTTCATTTTGGAATGCACCAATCCGTTGAATTAAGTCCTCTTCTAAGAAGCGGAGCTTTCTTGAGCGTTTAGGCAACAGGGAGTGGTTATTGTGAAAATTTAGGGTTAGGGTTAATTGCTGGCAAATAAACCATGTGCATAAAGAATGCCTGGTTTTTGTAGAAAGAAATAATCGAAACGAATAAAAGGTATTTTCAGGCTTAGAGGGTCTGAATTATAGCTATTTTCAGGTTAAGATGTTTGAATTATAGCTATTTTCAGATTCAGAGGGTTTGAATTGTATTTATTTTTAGGTTAAGAGAGTTGCAAATAAATTGAAAACACAGATCCTGAGACCTGTGTTCTTTTCGTGCGGTTGGATTGATAGGGTCTTAATGCCGTTTTTTCTTTGCCGTTTTTTCGGGTTTCGACGTGTCTGCACAACGTGTCTGATGTTTCCCGGTCTGAAGCCATTTTACGTTTTTAACCGGGGTATGCTGTTATATGCTGTTTATTTTCAGATTGGAGCAACCGTCTTTCCATAGATTTCATTCAGTACCATGGCAAGAGCAGTGTACAGGGCTCCTAGGCCCATAATAAGTCCGACAATACCGGCAACTGCGAGCAGCCCGGTGCTACCGGTTGCGTTTACGACTGCCAGCAACATAAACAATGTAAATAATGTAACAAAAACAAACTGGATCGCCCTGACTCCGATCTTCATCGTAGCAATCAGCATGACAAAGGTGTAGACACCCCAGATAAAGAGGTATGCAGCCATTGCGGTTGCAGAGGGTGTTTCAACCCAGCCCAAGGCAGGCATGACAATAAGTCCTGCAAGGGAGAACCAGAACAGTCCGAAGGCCGAAAATGCAGTGCCTGCAAAGACATCGCCCTTTTTCCAGGCCATCATCCCTGCAAATACCTGTGCAAAACCTCCTAAGAATATCGCCATGGAGACGATCATGGATCCTACCGGGTAAACCCCGATGTAGCTCAAACTCAACAGGACAGCAGACAGGCCAAGGCCCGTAAAACCGAGAGGGGCAGGGTTTGCTGTCTTGTCTATAATTAAAGTTGCAACTCCTTCGTTTTCGGTCATCAATATCCCCCTGAAGCCATTTTTTCAAAATAAAAAAAAGAAGTTTAGGGCTTAGAGCCCGTAGTTTTCCGGAAGGAAAACAGCAACTTCTTCCTTGTACTTTGTCAGGCAGTCGCTCATGAACTTGTCGCTGTCGTCGGTGAGGGCAGCAAGGTCTTCCTTGACCTTTGTAAGAGCGTTAATCTCGAACCTTGTGAGTTTGAGCTTTCCGGATGCGACACCTTCTTCGACAATGTTGCAGCATTCGACGGCTGCGTTCTTTGCACGGAGGTAGTTGTCGTTTCCGTCCTTTGCGATTGCCTGGCCCACCCTGTAGGCGTTGTCGTAGGCAAGCACGTAGCCCTGTGGGTCTCTGTACTTGTCAGAGAGGGTGAGGATGTCCCTGAGGTCCTTTGCCTTTCCGGTCTTAAGAGCCACGTTCATCATGGAACAGTCATAGGCGAGGGATTCGGACCAGCACTGAACACTGGTACCACCGAATTCACCGTGGTATTCTACGGATTCGTTAGACCAGAGGTCACAGCACTGCATGGTCAGGTTACCCATGACGTCGGAGTGGGCACAGGTTGAGGTCTTACCTTCCTGGGCGATCGGGACACCTGAGATTGACTTGATGATGGTGTTTTCGTATCCACAGTCCTTACCCGGACCTGTTGCACCGGCTTCGTATGCACAGAGGGACCTTCCGGCGGAAATTGCCCTTGCAACGATTGCGATGGTGTGGGCAAGGTTCTTGTCCAGAAGACCACCTGCTATGAACATTGCGGTGTTTGCCTGGGCACAGTCTGTGTCACCTGCTGCAACTACGCCATTCTTCTTGGCGATGTCTGCAACGCCTGACCAGACAGTTTCCATGTCCATGGAACCGAGTACACCGATACCGAAGAGGATCCCTGCGGTGTCGTTCCTCAGGATGGAGTAGTCGAAGACTTCCTTACCACCCATGCTCTCAACGGAAAGCATGTCTGCACCGTTCTGGGCACACTGTTCGAAGGATTCCATAAGAAGGTCGAACTTGTCTCCGGTGAGTTTCAGGTAGTCACGGTCTTCACGGATGTCACCTACGGTGTGGCGCAGTGCGCACTTGATTCCGTATTCGTCGTGGTACTCTTCCATGATAGTCTTCTGTGCGTGGGCAACAGCGCCTCCCCACTCGGGGTTGTTGGTCATCTGTTCCACGTGTTCTGATTCCAGCACAATGGAAGGTGCACCGATCTGGACCATCCTTGCCATTGCGTCGGTGGTGATCCTCTCGTATTCCTTAATGAGTTTTTCCTTGGACTTGCCTGCCTGAGGTCTCGGAGCATAGTTCAGTTCGGGGGTAGTGTAGCCAGCACCGATCTCAAGGCCGAGTCCTGCCTTTACCGGGAATTTTGCGTTCCCGAAAAGCATGTCGTCTGCATTAGCGTAAGCCATTGAAGTGTATTTCTTTACCATTCTTGCTCCCTCCGATTAGTGCTTGTGGAATTCCTCTCTTAATTTCTCAATCTCAGATCCTTTCTCTACAATGAAGTTTGCAATCTTCACTGCGTCAGAGGCTTCTTCACCATAAACACCGAGGTCATACTGATCCACGAAGTCCTGGTTCACAGCACCGCCACCACATGCGAAGGGGAGCTTGATGCCCTTCTCGAGGAGCTTGTCGTTGATCTCCTTGAAGGCATACATGGTTGTTGTCATAAGAGCAGTACCCGTTACCAACATGGGTTTCTCTTTTTCGACGCATTCGATAACTTCGTCCACAGGGACGTCTCTTCCAAGGTCAACTACTTCGTAGCCGTTTGCTCTTAGGAGAGCAGCAACAATGGTCTTGCCGATGTCGTGAACGTCACCTTCTGCGACGTGGCAGACAACTTTGCCCTTGGGCTCGGGTACTTCTGAGCTCTGCGACTTGCAGAATTCGATACCATCAAGCATAGCATCTGCGGACATCATGACGTTCGGAAGGAAAATGATCCCTTCATCGTAGAGCTGGGATACAACACCCATCCCTACCATCAGAGATTCGTTGATAAGGGCGATAGGGTCTTTTCCTGCATCGATTGCGGCTTTGAGGCCGTCAACTACATCGTCTTCTTCACCCTCGTAGATTGCCTTTGCAATGGGGTAGATGAGTTCATCCTTCGGGTAAAGTTCTTCTGCAGCTTCGTCAGGGGTCATTTCCTTTTCGAGGGCGACGTTATAGCGTACTAATATGCCATCGATGTCTTCCAGTTTCAAATCCAACATATTTTAACCTCCAATATGAAAGAAGATGGTCTAAGATTCGCTCAAATCCTTGACCTGGCAAATTGCTGTTCCGGTAGTTTCCGGTTTTTTTCCCGAATAAAAATGTGGATGAATTCGAAAACCTCCATAATCGAATTCTTCCACATTATGAGAGAGGTTTGGACAACCCATTTTAATGCGTTTTACAGCACCTTTGTGTTGATACCTGTAACCCGGTCCTTTTTGTTTTTCAGGCACCCTGAAACAATATAGTCCGGTTTTGCACCTTAAGCGGTATGACCCGTTTTTCAGGTGCTTTTCGAAGTATCCTCCGGGGGGTTTCATTTCCCTGGATCTTTTTGTTTCTGGTGCCCTTCGGGCTTTCTCTTCCCAGTGATTTACAGGGGTGTATACTCCCTGATTATTCGGGAACGCACTTGCAGAAAACAGTTGGATTTATTTGGTTATACCTTAACCGATACCAATTTTTCGGCGTCGATAATTTTATAATTCTATGCAGAATTTTTCGTGCATATGATTTAATCAAAAAAAAGTCTTTTTTTGCTGGCATTGATCTGGTCAACGCCTTCAAAATTTACCGGGCAATTGTTTTTCGTATAGTTTCCATGCCCCGGTTGTACAGGGCCAAAAATCCACCAATATCTTCCGGTTTTTAGTTTTACTCAAGTGAACTTGTCTTCATGATAATTTCAAATTTTCTAAAACAGCTCTTTATATGTCTGTTTTTTCCTGAAGTATTAAAGTTAACTGATTCTTTGCAGCAAAGTTTATGGAACTTCTGATATTCTTTCTCTTCTCGGGAAAACAGGCAGATGATTTCAACGTTTATTTCCGGTTATTATCCTCTGCATTCAGAGTTACCCAATTATCCATCTTTTTTCTGCCGTTTTTTAATTTTTTTTCGAACATTGCCCTCTCGGGTTATTATGGCTTTGTCCTGACTTTTTCTTCTGTCTGAAATCCGGTCGACAGTTGATTACATCCGGTCCAATGTTCGGATTTTTAGTCTCCGTTTCCTTGAGGAGTTTCTTTCTGAGACGGTGGCGATTACCGTATTATTCTATATAACTCTTTCGCAAGGCTCGCCCGGGTGAAGCCGGATCCGGAAAACTCGCGGCTTTTCACCTCTCTAAATTTCCGGCTTCCTACCTGCCCTTCTTAGTGGTGGTGTCCGTGATGGCCTGCACTCTCCGCCTTTTTGAACAAAAGCTGCTGGTTTTCGAGCTGCCCGCAAACAGCCGTATCCACAGCCCTGACAAGCTCTTCCCTGGGCACTGCGGTCAGAGCGGAAAGGACCTTTATTTTCGACCGGGTGTTCCCGACTTTTTTAAGGACTTCGATTTCCGGGCTTTCGTGGGCTGAGGTCACGCTTCCCTTTACCAGGGTCTCCTGGTGGGTAAAGGATACTTTTATGTGCCCGATAAACTCCGGGTTCAATTCTTTTGCCCGGTCCCTTATGTCTTCCAGGATCTGATCGGTAACCGAGACTGCAATTTCCGGGGAAATTTCCGGAGAACTTATCTCGAATGCTGATGAATAAGCCGAAACTCCTGACATATCAATGGAATTTCTTCCTTGAGGTGCTGATTTTTCACGGCTGCTTTCTCCCAGCATTTCCAGCAGGGTACCAAAGGCGCCTTCTTCTTCCCGGGCTGAGAAGTGGAACATCCTGGCTTTCGGGTTCAACTTGCGCAAAAAGACGCAGATTTCCAGAAGTCTCTCCCTTTCGATGAGATCTACTTTGTTTATGGCCATTACTTCAGCCTCATCTATCTGGTTTAACATGAAATTCTGGAGGTCTTCCGGGTCGGTACTGAGGCGGCTGGCGTCCACAAGGTTTACTATAGGGGCAAAGGAAAGTCCCGGAATATCCATTTTTTCGATATTCCCTTTTATTTGCCCTGGAAAAGCTATTCCGGTAGGTTCTATTATAATAGTATCTGGACAATATTCGGCCATCAGGCTTTTTATGGTGTGTTCCATGCTGATCCTGAGGGTACAGCAGACGCAGCCGCTTGTGATTTCCCTGGTCTCAACTCCGGATCCCGATACCATGTCTCCGTCAATCCCGATTTCCCCTATCTCATTGACGATGATCGCTGTTTTTTGTCCCTGTTTTCCCAGGTATTCCACAAGTTTCCGGATTGTTGTGGTCTTCCCGCTTCCCAGGAAGCCGCCGATTATCATGCATTTCATGGTTTTTCCCATCCTCTGTACAGCTTCGTCTGCACGAAATTAAAAATCAATTTGAATAATTGACAGTATCTATCCCTTTATCCTCTCTGCTTGGGATGGTGCCCCTCTCACTCCCCGAGGGCCGGGGTGAGGGGGCTTCCCAATCCATTGGGTTTCAGGATCTTTGCTACCTTTACCAATCCCCGGTAAATGGCAAACCGGTTAGGGGGCGCATCCTTCCTGAATCTTCCAGGCTCCGGGTGCCCTATTTGGTGCCTGGAGCTTATAGGCTTCGGGTCCCGGACCTTTTTGTCTCTTGTTTTCAGGCCGATATTTTCCCTGTAAAAATGGCGAAACAGGGCTGAACCGACCTTTTTGAGTTCCTGTGGATATATACTGTCCTCTCCCCGGGGGGCACATTAAAATGGCAAATATGTGCCTTGCGGGTAAGGTGTTGCAGGTCTATTACTCCCTTTTTGGGGGATAGATGAACAATGCCCATAGAGAGAGGGTTTCGGGCACTGTCATCAGCGTGAGATATTTTTTTATTCAGGCTTTTGGGATTATCTCGTCAATCCTGAGGACGTTTCTTGCGGTCTCTGTTGCCGAGACCAGGGCAAGTCTCTTTACCGTTGCGGAATCGTAGACTTTCGGTCCTTTTTCCGTTACTTTCCCGGAGATGTCTATCCTGGCCTCCACTCCTCTTGCGTAGGCGTTTCTCATCTCCACCATCGCATCAATGGTTTTCATGCCCGCGTTTCTTGCCAGGGTTTCCGGGACTCTTTCCAGGGCTTCGGCATATGCCTGTATAGCAAGCTGTTTCTTTCCCTGCTGGGTCGCCGCAAAGATCCTGACCATATGCGCAAGCTCAAACTCAATTGCGCCTCCTCCGTTCACTATTTCCCTGTTTTTCATGAGGAAAGCTGCGTTATTGAGGGCGTCGTCCACGGCTTCTTCCACCTTGTCCAGTCCGTACCTTGCCGGGTCCCAGATCAGGATCGTGGAGATAGGTTTTCCCTTCACCGTTATGAAGACAAAGTTCTCCCTGTTTCGTTTTTCAAGCTTAATCCTGTCGGCTCTTCCCAGATGCCCTGGCAGGATCTCGTCATTCTTGCTCATCAGGGTTGTCCCAACGGCTTTCGAGAGCTTTTCCAGGTCTTTCATCTTAAGCTTCTTGAAAGCCAGTATATTGCTGTCCCGAAGGAGGGTCTCGATATATGGGTCGATATCTCCCTCACAGAAGAGGACGTTTGCTCCCGAGTTAATTATTTTTTCCGCAAGAGTCCTGCACGTCTCCTTCTTTCTTTCCTCAAACAGAAGGGCTGTTTGAACGGAATCCATTCTCAGATTGTGCTGGGGGTTGAGGTATTCGCTTTTTATCTTGAGGTCATAGTTGATTATGAGCACCGAAGGCTTTTCGAAATCCTTTGGCATGTCCACCCTTGCCGGGTTTTCATCCATGATTATGCCTTCCAGGGCTTCAATCCCCGGGCCTCCCACCTTTTTGAGGATCTTCACGTTTTTGTTGAGGTCGAGGCGGCCTTCCCTGGTCTCGGTCAGGTGTTCGATCACCCCGAGCACGATCTCCGTTATTGCCTCTGCCTGCTGCCTTTCCACTCCTTTTCCGGTGGCAGAACACATAATAGTGGTCCTGACATCTTCTTCCCCTGCCTGCTTGATTCCGTACTGGAGCATCTCGTAAGCCTTTCTCAGGGCAAGTTCATAGCCTTCGATTATGGTTGTGGAATGGACTCCGGCTCTTCTGAGCTTGATTGCGTTTTTGATCAGGTTGCTTGCCAGGATCACTGCGGTTTTCGTACCGTCCCCGCAGGCTTTGTCCATGGATTCCGCAAGCTTTTTGAGGGACGTGACAATCGGATGGAGGACGTCCATCTCCTTGAGGATCACTTTCCCGTCGTTTGTGACAAACACGTCGTTTACCGGGTTTATTATTATCTTGTTCATCCCCTTCGGGCCCAGGGATGATGCCAGGACCTCGTCGATTTCCGCTGCTGCCCTTTCGACCTGGTCGATAAGCCCATCTTCTTTTACCGGTTCGTTGATGAGGATCTTGTCTCTTATGGTCCTTGCCAGGTTTGCCATTCCGTCCCGGCTTTCAAGATCAGTTCCGTTAGGTGTTTTTAGTTCGCTTGCCATGTTTTTCCCCAATATAGCGTTGCTTTGAATCCTGATCTGTTGAGAGGTCTGCCATTTTTATCCACAGGACCTTCTCAAGCTGCAGGGAAATATTCCGTTTTCAGTGACAACCGGATTTTTGAACTATTTTCTCTGGAAGTTTCCGTCCTGATGTTTTCCTGAGGGTTTTCCTGATTCGTTTGTCTTCTTATTGAAGAATGTTTTGAAGGATATTTTGAAGGATGTTTTGAAGGATATTTTGAAGGATGTTTTGTTGAATTTGTTTACCGGCATCTTATCTGAGGTTCTATGATAGGAGGTCCTTGCCGGCGTTTGGAAATTCTATATTTTTTATGGTGTCAGGCGTGCTTCTTTTTCTTTCCGGGTTTTGGAATGCCTGTGGATAAGGAATGCTTCTGGACACTCCTTAGATAAGCGTAAGGATTTTCCATCGTAAGGCTAGTTTCGGAAGGTAGCCCGGTATTCATGGGAAATGTGTATGCTGCAGCTACGGAATTGGAATTGGGTTCATAGTTTGCCGGAGCCGCTTCGATATCCGAATATCGGAAAAAAGCCCTCTGGGATGAGTGGCTGGGTTCCTGCAAATGAGTTACAGGAATGCGTACAGGAATCGGATTGATAGTTTTTTCTTCAGGTTCGGGTCTTTTCTGGTATCTCATTTCCAGTTTCACCTCTTTCCTAAAGGGGTTATGAAAGTTCTCCTCTATTTTCTGCAAAGAGTTGCACCTATTTTTTCTGTTCGATCTGTTCCGGATCTGTTCGGGATCTGTTTTTGGAGCTCATCTGCACTTTTTTGGACAAACATAAAGCTGCAGGAAATAGCGGGGACCTTATCTTTTTAAGGGTGTGAAGAAAGGGGGGAGTAAATCCAACCCTTTCTCAAAACAAGTCGAAACTTGCTTTTTTTTCAGAAATCAATTATTCTTCGGCTTATCCGATGATGTTCTTGTAGATTTCCGGCCCCTTCTCTGCTACCGTGTAGGTCTGGGCAGTGATGGTGTCACAGGGTGCTCCTGGTGGGACTTCACAGCCGGTTGCAATCATGTACTTGGACTGCATTCCGTTTTCCTTGAGAGTGTTTAAGACGCTTTCCTGAAGAGCCACGGTGTCTGCCTTCATCTTTTCGATGCCTTCGGGGCTGTTGTCCAGGAAGACGATCGGACTGACTTCTCCACCGAACATTGTGTCCTTTCCGTAGGTGGAGATCAGATGCTTGTGGTCCTTGGATCCCTTGTCTACCTCATCCGGATAGAAGGTGTAACTGTAGTACTCGGTGTCCCACTTGTTGATGAGGTCCCAGTGCGGGACGTCGGAACAGTTGTGGATGACTACAGGCTTGTTGTACTGCTTGTAGAGCGGGGCGACCCTGTTCTGCATGACCTTCCCTTCGGATTTCATGTATTCGTCAGCGCTGAGGATGACGTTGTTAGTCCAGAGAGTAACCATGCAGAGGTTGTCCGGCTGTGCTTCTTCGAACATACCCTTCATGATTTCTTCCACGTAGGTTGCGGTCTTGTCGAGGGCCTTGAGGACGACGTCGGGGTTGGTCCTGAGGTCGGAAAGCACGCGGGTTGCTCCCATGATCTGGGTCAGGGCGACCATCGGGCCTTCGATCAGGGCGGTCATCGGGGCGTCGAGGGAGTGTGCCTTCTCGGTTGCGAGCTTGTTACCCTGGATGAGGTTGTGAGCCCTGGTTCCTTCCTTGATTTCGGGGACTTCGAGTTTCTCGTAGTCTTCAAGGTGGCCGATTGCGGCAGGGGTGTCCTCTTCAGGGTACCTGATTCCTGCACCGAAGTCTGCTGCGTCGACACAGAGGTCAGTCAGTCCGACGAAGGTGTCCATATTGAAGTACTTGATACCTGTGAAGGCACTTTCTGCGTACTTCTCTGCCTTGGTAGAGTAGTCAGCGTAGGAACAGGGTACAAACTTCCTGGACACACCGCAAGCGAGCGGGGAGACCGGGAGCCTGTCGACTTTCTTGTCCTGAAAGGCGGAGGTGAACCTCTCCTTCTTGGTCATGGTCTCGTTGAACTTGGGCACAACGGTGTCGAACTCTGCGATGACCTTTTCGGCGGTTATGAGGCCGATGTCGACCTTTTCCCTGGTACCCTTCTGGGCAAGGACTTCCTTGTACTTCATCTTGCTTTCTGAGATTGCGGAATCGCTCCAGGCACCTGCCGGAAGTTCGCTTTCAAGGGAGGTCATGGTTTCGACTGCTGTGCTGGCATCAAGGGCTGTGCCGTCTGCACCGATTGAGTCTGAGAATGCCCTGGAAACAGGTGCGCCGCCTACCATAACTACGAGGGAGTCCCTGATTCCTTCTTCCTGAAGCTGTTCAATAACGGTTTCCATGCCGCCCATTGTGGTGGTCATGAGGGTACTCATGGAGATGCCGGTTGCCTTGTTTTCCTTTGCGGCTTCTGCAAATTTGTCGAGAGGTACATCGCAACCGAGGTCGATCATGTTGAAACCTGCTGCGGTCATCATGGTCTTAACAAGGTTCTTACCTATGTCGTGCACGTCCCCTTCGATGGTACCGATGATAACGTTCTTGGGTTCAGCGCTTGTGTCTGCGTTGATGTAGGGAGTGAGGATGTCCATTCCGGCATACATTGCGTCAGCTGCGAGCAGAAGGCTTGGCACGAATGCTTCTCCTTTCTCGTACATGTCACTGATGATCTTCATACCCTTTGCAAGACCGTCGACAATTGCTTCGTATGCATCGACTTCTTCATCAAGGGCTTTTTGTGCAAATTCTTCTGCAATGTCGTCGTCGCCTTCAACTACAGCATCCGCTAAAGCGTTCAGAATGTCTTCTTTTGCCATTGAAAATCTCCTTTTTTTGTGAAGGATCCAAACAGCCAGTTGTCTGCCTGTTTTTCCGGATCTTAATCCTTGTTTTTTACTGCATTTAGATCCTTTAACGGGTTCCACAGCCCGTCAAATCCCTAAATCCACTAATATACTCCTTTAATCCACAAAATAATCATCACCCTGGTAAAATCCATTTTTCCTTGTCCTGCTTTGCGGGGCAAGAGAAAGTTTTTTTAACCTGAAGCCTTGTATCTAAGCTCCCATTCAGGTGAATGACTATTCCATATTAAAGGATATTGTCTCTTCTATATAGCTTAAACGACGCCGTTTTTCAATTATAGGTCAATATTTATCGGTGTTAAAAATCTGTGTTCCGGGTTTTTTTTCATTCCTCCGTATGTTTCTATCTGCGGCATTTTTTACTTTATGCTTTGTTCTTATAGGAGCCGTTAAAATATTGCCCCTTCAATAAAAACGATTCTTTCAAAAGGGCTTGCATTCCAGAAACCGGAGGATTTTGAAAAATGCCGCACGTCGAAAAAACAAGAGGTATTGAAAAAATGAGGGTATTGAAAAAACAAGGGGTATTGATGGGGAGCTGCCGTATATGGGCTCTTAAATAGTACTCTCCCTTTTTGTTCCCGGCTATACATTCTCTCGCTGCTTATCGAATTTTTCCTTGAAATCAGTGGGGGCGGGGTTTAAGTCTGTCAAAAATAGATAACTAATATCTTCTCTCTCATTTTTATAATTTTTGATTTTATTCTTCATATTATGATTTAAATATGATATCCGCTGTTTTTGTTTATTGTTAAGTATCAACACTTAAATATAATCTCGGTGATATAATTATATTGATATTATTGAAAAGTTGCTTCACATTTTAAAAAATGGTGTTTAATTTAGAGATCATTGGGATATTCCGGCGTTTGAAATCACTGAAAAGAAATGTGAAACTCTCAAAGTATTGAATTCATAATCTCAAAATATTGAATTCATAACTCAAAGTATTGAAATTACAAGCTCAAAATGTAATATTTATAGCACTCTATCGATTTTTTGCTAGGAGTGGAGATATCTTTATCCAGTGGGCTTTGTGGAATCAGGATAAATCCCGGAAATCGGTACCTGAAAAAAATAGGTGTATGGTTGGAAGTTGATAAATATGAGTTCCCTGATAGACTTGATTTTCTTTTCTGAAAAGAGAAAAAATATCCTTGTTATGTTAGCAAACGGGCCAAAGGATATTGATGAGATCAAGGACACACTTAATGTAAAAGCCTGTGCGGTAATGCCGCAGATCAAAAAATTGAAGGATATGGACATCATCGAGCAGCGAGGAAACATCTATGAGCTCTCGGACATAGGCGAAGTTATCGTTGAAAAGATGCTCCCCCTTACCTCTCTTCTGGATGTCTTCGACGGTAACAAGGATTACTGGTCAAAGCACGACAGGTCTCCAATTCCCAGGCATCTGATTAAGAAGCTGGATATGCTGGGGCAGTGCACCCTCGACGAACCTGACCTCGACCATCTTTTTGAGTTTCCAAAGTACCTGCGGGGATCTTTGCACAAATCAAGGACTCTTAAGTCTTTCTATTCTTACTTCTGCCCGGACTGTCCTTCAATCCAGGCCACATGTTCAATGAACGGCGCCGAAGTGCATCTCATCCTTGACAAAAAGGTCTATAACAGGTTGAAGAACGATTTTGAGGCAGAATATAACATACTCCTTGAGAACAAAGTGTCCCTCTATATCTATTCCGGAGATGTGAGGCCCTCTTCTTTCATGGTCGCGGACGATTTCATGATGTTGAAACTCTTCGGAAAGGAAGGAGAGTTCGATCACAGAAAGATTACAAGTTTCAATTCCAGAGCTCTGGAATGGGGTAATGAACTGGCCCAGTATTACATAGAACACTCCGAGAAAATCAATTGAAAAAGTAAATGAAAAAAGCAGGATAACCGGGAATCTGTGTTAAAAATGGGGATTTCAGGTCCCGGTGGCCTGTGTCCGAATCCATATGTTTATGGATTCTTTTTTCTCAACACCCAGCGAGCACTCCGGCGGTTTTGTCTGTTTTTTTCACGCTCTAATTAATTAATGTCCATGTTCTTCATGTCCATGATGTTCATGCTCGTGATGTTCATGTTCATGATGTTCATGCTCATCATGGTTATGCCCGTGTTCGTGGGCATGCTCTACTTTACAGATGCTGATTTCCTGCTTCTCAAAAATTTCCTGTACTGAACTGTTCACGGCATCGAAGAGTTTTTCTGTCTTCACGTTTGATACCGCGGAGAGGATTTTTAAGGAAGGTTTTGCGTCGGGTTTTGAGTTTACTATATCTTCCTGGGGTTCTTCGGAGTAGATGGTTACGCTCTGTTTCACGGTTTCCGTGCCGTTGTCCAGGAAGAGTTTGATGTGCCCTATGAACTCAGGGTTGAGATCAAGGACTTTTGTTTTGATCCTTTTCATTAGCTCGGTTGTTATTTCTCTGGAAGCTTCCCTGTTAATATCCTGCTTTTCTACCGCAAATTCCACAGCGTAGCTCCCGACGCCCGAAGCTTCGATGGAACTTTCGGTTTCTCCGGGAACTGCAGAGGCTTTGCTTACTTCTTTTGCAGGAGCTTTTTCTGCGGGGGGCCTTTCCTCTTCCTGAGTTTTTTCCATCTCTGCAGGTTTTTCCCCGGTGAATTCGGGGATCAGTATTTGCATCAGGCCCTCGAACCTCTCGTCCATTGCTTTTCCGGATAACTGGACTACCTTTGCTTTGGGGTTTAGCTGCTGGACCGAAGCTTCAAGGATTGGGACCCTGATAGGCTCGATAAGGTCCACTTTGTTGATCCCGAGAATCTCCGCATCAATTATCTGCCGCATGGAGAAGTTTTTTACTTCCTTCATCATATGCTTGAAGCGGCTCCCGTCGATCAGGGTGACAAGGGGGGCTACGGTTACTTCCTCTCCCAGGTTCATAAGTTCGATGTCTTCTTTAATTACATGGGGGAAAGCGATTCCCGTGGGTTCTACCAGGAGTATATCGGGCTTGTATTCTGTTGCAAGAAGGGTCACGGTTGTCTTCATGCTCACTTTAAGGGTGCAGCAGATGCATCCGTTTGTGATTTCCTTAGAGTCGAATCCAAACCTGTCGATTACGTCCCCATCAATTCCGATCTCTCCGATTTCATTTACTATAATGGCAACTTTTTTTCCCCGGTCTGCGAGGTATTTCCCCATATTGATAATAGTGGTAGTTTTCCCGCTTCCCAGGAATCCTCCCACCACAATAACCTGCATTTTATTTCCCTCCATCTCTTCCGTTTTATTTTAAGTACTTACCTTCCAATTCCAATAAGCTTTTCTTAGCTTTTATCCTGGCTCTTTTGCTCAGTTCCCTGCCACTGACAGGTTTTCCCACTTGAACCTGTCTTCGGGGCAGGCATGGAGGCAGCGCTGGCAGTTTGCTCCGTCGCAAAGGTCGGTCCTTATCCTTACGACCCCTCCGTCGTCAACCCTGAGGGCGCCATTCGGGCAGACCTTTACGCATTCGTGGCAGCCTTCACAGCCCTCGATGACCATGGTAAGGTAGGTCCCGACTTTATCGAGCACGTGCAGGCCTTCTTCTCCCAGTTCAGGGATATCCCTTTCGACCTGGCGGTCAATTTTCAGAATGGAGGAAGGTTCGTCAAGCATGGGGAGTTTTTTCTTTTTCAGGAACTTCTTATGCATTTTGAACATCATGCCTTCGTTCCAGTAGGCAAGTTCCAGCATGTAGGCTTCCTTGAAAGCTTCCGAGGTTGCAAACATCACGTGGGTCCCGACGATCTCCTTTGCAATTTTCTGCAGTTCCCAGAGCCTGTCTTCCGAGATCAGGATCTCCCGGGCCACGGCCAGGGAAGTGTTTCCGATCTGGGAGACATAACCTGCATTATAGGGGATCATTCCCACCTGGTGGGCCTTTGCGGCGTCCATATATGTCCCGGCAGCTCCGGACATGTGGGCGATTTTCAGGTCTTCCATTTCGATGCCGGCTTCGGCACAGAGGGTTATGTGCCCTGCCCTGATTGCCCCGATAGCTCTTCCGGCTTCGATCAGGTCTTTTTCTGTGAACTTGATCCCGTCCTGAAGGTGGATGGAGCTGTCCGGGGTCAGGATCTTTGGGAGTGTTATCATTTTGTTCCGCATCCCCGCTTCTATGAGGGCAATGACTCCCGTTCCAGTGATGCCTTTTGCCTTTGCATCACCTTTTTCCATTACATCTCCAGTCTTCGGGTCTACAAGATCTCCTTTTACGGGGCTCATCTCTTTATCAAGGACATAACAGCGGAGATTTTCCCCTTCGAACTCAACATCGGAGATCGTGTGGGGAGACGCAATGGACCCGTACTCAATTTCCTGTCCCTCGAGGGCAGGTCCTGCGGCTGCTGATCCCGTGTAGATAACCCCGTTTGCCTTCAGGGCCATTTCGGCGTTTGTCCCGTAGTCGGTTGCGATTGCAATTTCGTCTCTCTCGAGCATCCCTGACTTCTCAATGAGGGCCAGAGCATCGGCTCCTACCTCGTGCTTGATGGCAGGAGGGACGTAGAGTTTGCAGTTCTCAAATTCCTCGAAGCCTTCGATTTCGGACAGAGGAATTATACGAGCGTCCCGGTTTTGTTCTTCAATGTGGTATTTCTGTTTCTTGCGCTCTCCTGCATATGCCAGGTCTTCGATGGGAATTTCCTGGAAGATGGATAGCTGGATCGGGTTTCCACAGATTGAGAATTTTTCCAGCTCATCAGGCTTTACTCCCAGTTCCTCAAGGATGTGCTTGACCGCGGTTGCCGAGAGGCCGTGGGCTTTGTCCTGTCCGTAGTGGATTGCAAAATCCAGGTGGTCCATCACGTTTGCGCCCGGCAGGGGGTTTCGCAGGGTTATGACGGTTTTTAGAATTGTTTCACTTTCCAGATCAATTTTCTGTGCCCTGAAACCACTGGTTCCAAGGTCGATTGCAACGCCAGTTCTCATATTTTAACCTCCTCCTGAAAAAATCTGAGACAATATCTGGTGAATGCGCCTCAAGCATTCATGAATTTTTTAATAAATTTGAGTAAGTGTAATTATGAATGAATTTATGAATTAATTTCCCCTTGTGAGTTATTTTTTGAGTTGTTTTCCTGAATGTTCAGCCTTCAAATGCGGTTATTTAGGGTTCCCTAATTCCGGACATTTTGTCTTTCCCAACATCCATATAAAACATAAAAATCCGGACAATGGTTCCTGAAGCCTGAATGTTGCTCCGGAACCTGTCCGCAAAAAAAAATAAAAGAAAATGGTTTTGCTGTTTTATGCGTAGTATTCGTCTCTTGCGGCGACCATGGCTTTGATGTTCTCGAGCGGGGTCATCGGAGCAATTCCGCAACCAGGGGCGAGCACATCGATGCCGTCTGCAAGGGCCTTCTTGGATTCTTCGTTGATCTTCTCAACAGGTCCAGGCAGGAGGGTGAAGGGACTGGAGATGTTTCCGACGAGTCTTGCCCTGTCTCCAATGACTTCCTTTGCCTTCTTCACGTCTCCGATTTTTTCTTCAACGCTGAGTCCTTCAAAGCCGCAGTCTGCCATGTAGTCAATGACAGGGTTTACGTTCCCGCAGATGTGGAGGATGGTCACGGAATCCACTTTAGATGAGAAATTCTGCAGTCTGGGCTGGAGGTACTGCTTGAAGGAGTCCGGGCTCATGAGGTCAGGGGAGGCGACGGGGTCTGCAACGGAGATCACGTCTGCGCCTGCTTCGACCATTGCGTTTGCGTAGATGACGGATGCTTCGGTTGCGAGGTCCAGAACCTGTTCGAAGAGTTCAGGCTTCTTGATGGACCATTTCATGAAGGACTTTACACTTGCCAGGTCGGAGGCAACGGTGATTGGACCTTCCATGCCGCCGATGATGGGTACGTCGGGGCCGACCTTTTCCCTGATGATCTTGATGGCTTCGAGCACTGCCGGAATCCTTCCTCTCTGCAGGAGGTCTTCGGGAATTGCTGCGCCTTCCAGGCTCTTGGGGTAGGGGTGTCCGGTGACAGAGGGCTGTCTGTTCTTGGTACCCATGTTGATTTCACAGCCCATGGCTTCGACAAGGACGGTCAGGCAGTAGGGAGCCCTGACAGCTTCGAGTCCGCTGAGTTCGTGGTTTGCGAGAGCCAGCTTTGCCATAAGTTCTGCATCGGTGTGGGATTCCGGCCAGGGGGCTCCGACGACGTCCATGAGTTCTACGATTCCGGTCTGGGTAACGGAACAAACAGGTGCCTTGTCAACTTCTTCGCCTTTCAGGGCGGCTAACAGTCTCGTTTTAAGTGTAAATTCGCTCATAATCGGTCATACCTTTTTTATTTATTTCTTATTACAATTATTTTAATTATATTTGCAATTTTATTCTCTACTTTACGATATTATATAGACTTTTTCAATCCAAAATGTTTCATACTCAGGGCCTTTAAACTCCCGAGTCCTCAAACATCATTAAAAACCATAGGGTATATGTAGGAGAAAAGGAGCAGAACAAAGTCTTTTGATACTCCTTTTCATGTTCGCTTGCACAGAGCTGAGAACCTGAGCGTAAAATTAATTCTCAACCCTCTATTTTCGCATTGAGTAGGGATTATTTTTCGTTAGCAACTTATAAAACATAATTGACGGGAATTTTTTTTTGGCCTGTTTCTGATAAATGCGGTGAAAATTTTTGATCCTATGGCTCGGGCATTTCAAGCTCCTGCACCCTTTTTTCTAAGTGTCAACCTTATATGTCTGTGCGGCATTGAATATAGGGGGTACAATGGAGTCAGCAGCGGCTGAAGACAGGGAAGCTTTGTGCTCTCCCCGGGGCGATGAACACAGGATTCCCCTCCCGGAATTCCTGGAGAGGTTCGGGACGGATGAATACGGGCTCATGGGACGGAAGGCTGCCCACCGCTTGCGGGACTGTGGTCCCAACGTCCTGGAAGATACGGGGAAAGAAAGCATAGCCCGAAAATACTTCCGGCAATTCCGGAATTTCTTTTCAATTCTGCTGGCCATAGGAGCCCTTCTCTCTTTCTTAGCCGAGTACTTGGATCCCGGGCAGGGTAATCTATATATAGGTGTAGCTCTCGGGGGAGTCGTGGTCCTGAACGGGACCTTTACTTTTATCCAGGAGTACCAGGCTGAAAAGACCATGGAAAGCTTCCGGCAGCTTATCCCGCCCCATGCAAGGGTTTTAAGGGACGGGATGGTTCTTGATGTCCTGGCTTCGAAACTGGTTGTCGGGGACGTAATCCTTCTGGAGGAAGGGGACAAGGTCCCGGCAGACGGGCGTTTGATAGAGGCAAATTCCCTGAAAGTAGACAATTCCGCTCTCACCGGGGAAGCCGAACCGCAGTTGCGTTCTCTTAATTGCACCCATCCGGAAATGCTGGAGTGCAGGAACATGGTTTTTTCCGGGACCCTGGTGCAGAGCGGAAACGGAAAAGCTATCGTGTTTGGGACGGGAGCACATACCCAGATCGGAAACCTGGCTACCCTGACTGAACAAACTTCTGCCGTGGACACCCCTATCCGGAAGGAACTCAACCATTTCATAAAGGTAATTTCCTCAATAGCAATTTTCCTCGGGGTAACCTTTTTCCTGCTTGCCTTTTTCCTTCAGGACATCTTCCTTGCGAGCCTTATTTTTGCCATCGGGATCATCGTCGCCAATGTACCTGAAGGGCTCCTGCCAACAGTTACCCTTGCCCTGAGCCTCGCCTCCCGCCGGATGGCCGACAGAAAAGCCCTGATAAAACAGCTCGAGTCCGTGGAAACCCTGGGTTCGACCACAGTTATCTGTACGGATAAGACCGGGACCCTGACCCAGAACAAAATGGTTGTCCACTCTCTCATCATTGGGTATGAAGATGTGGACCCTGAAGAGCCTCAAGGTTCCGCAGAGGAAGCAACAGGGTAGGAAGCAGCAGGCCAGGAAGCAGGTATGAACACCGGAGAAATGCCTGCGGGGGGAGAGGTAATTTCCGGTGAAGGCCTGCCGGGTCCGGGCTGGGACCCCGCAAAGATCCCTCCTGTTTTCCTGCGGGTTGCCGGGCTCTGCAACAATGCGAGGTTTTCGGAAAGTGCCCCGGGATATACGGGGGATCCCACTGAAGGAGCCCTCCTCGTCTTTGCAAACGGCTTTACGGACCTGAAGGAACTCAATGTTAATTATCCCCGGCTGGAGGAATTCCCGTTTGATTCTCTTACCAAGCGGATGGAAGTCCTCTGCCGTACTCCCGAAGGCGGGCTTGAATCCTACCTCAAAGGGGCTCCGGAAATTGTTGTTGAGATGTGTGATTTCCTAATTGAGGGCGGAGGGGTGCGGGAACTTAGCAGAAGGGAGAAAGAAGAACTGCTGGACCGGCACCTGAGGATGGCGGAGAGGGGAGAGCGGGTGATAGCTCTTGCTTACAGGGAAGCGGAAAAGCCGGAAGAGTACACTGAAGGTTTCGTTTTCCTGGGTTTCATCGGGATTGTGGACCCCCCGCGCCCCGAAGCAAAAGGGGCTATTGCAAAGTGCCATGCTGCAGGGATCAAGGTAGTCATGATTACAGGGGACCACCCCGTTACGGCAGAGTCCATTGCCCGGAATGTGGGGCTTTCGGATTCCGAAGCCCTGGAAATAATCACGGGTGACGAGCTGAAAGCTCTTTCCAGAGAAGAACTTGCGGAACGGTTGAAAAAGAAGAGTATAGTCTTTGCCCGGACCTCCCCCGTACAGAAACTGAAAATCGTGCAACTCTTCCAGTCAGAGGGAGAAATCGTCACCATGACCGGAGACGGGGTCAACGATGCCCCCGCAATCAAGAATGCGGATATGGGGGTTGCCATGGGCAGCGGCACCGATGTTGCCAGGGAAGCTGCGGACATGGTGCTTCTGGACGACAACTTTGCCACCATTGTTAATGCGGTGGAAGAGGGCAGGAATGTCTTTGATAACATCAAAAAGTTTATTGCTTACATCCTTACCAGCAATATCCCGGAAATCCTGCCTTTTATCGCCTTTGTCCTCTTCGCCCTACCTCTTCCCATGAACGTGCAGCTCATCCTGGCAATTGACCTGGGGACCGATATCCTGCCTGCCCTTGCTCTGGGTGTGGAAAAGGAAGAGGGGGATATTATGAGGCGTCCGCCCAGGGACAGGGACGAAAAACTGCTTACTTCCCAGGTGCTCTTCACTTCCTACGGGATAAAAGGGCCTATAGAGGCAGCTGCCGGTTTTTTCTGCTACTTCGCCGTCCTTTTCGGCGGGGGTTGGAGTTTCGGGGAACAGCTTGCAAACAGTAATCCCCTCTACATGCAGTCGATTACGGCTTTTTTTTCGGCGGTGATTATCTGCCAGATTGCAAACGTCTTTACTTCCAGGACCCGGTTACAGTCGGTCTTCACCAAAGGTCTTTTCAAAAACCGGTATGTCCTGGCAGGTATTGCAAGTGAGCTTCTTATCCTCTCCTTTATTATCTGGAGTCCCCTGGCCCACCTGATTTTCAATACCTCCCCCATTGATTCCAAATACCTGCTGCTAGCTCTCCCCTTTGCCCTCTTCCTTCTCACAGTTGACGAACTCAGGAAGTATGCTCTCAGAAAGAATGTGGGCTGGGTTTCTCACCTGTTCCGGTGGTAAATTTTTAAAATATTTTCTACTCATTTCCTTCTTTTTCTTTTATACATATCCATATTTTTTCAATTATGTTTATATATAAATAGATTTTAACAGGCTCATTAAAGCCAGTAATCAAATAATTTTTATACTATGTAATACAAAAAAATATTTATATTGATATCAAATTAGAATTATCACATTTCAAATTAGTATTATCATATCTCGTTTATATGGGTGGTCAATTCCCTCTATATAAATGCTCTCAATTTTCTTTTGTAAAAAAGCTTCTCTGCATAAAGTATTCAATTTCCGTCGTATGAAATCCTCAATTTCCGTTGTACAAAATATTCGGCCATGCACCCATCTCCAGAGTTTATATCATGAATGTTAGCAAAAAGGTACTGGTTATTATCTACGTGATTTTTGCCTTATTGATTTCAGTTGTTATTTTTGCCTCCCAGAGTATCCTTGACTCCAGTTTTTCCGACCTGGAAGCACGGGAAGCGATTGATAACATGGAAAATGCAAAAAACGTTATTGATTCAAAAATACTCGAACTCGATGAAGCCAACGTTGCCGTTTCGTCCAGGGCCAGGGTTCGGGCTTTTATGCAGAGTTCCTATCCCGGAAATATTAGTGGAACCCTTCCAGATGATATTTTTTCTTTAGGTGGATACGACCTCATCTTTTTTGTTAATGGTTCAGGAGATGTACTTTACTCCTTTTTTCCGGATTCTGATTGTTTGAGTAGTGGCCTTGCGTCTCCTGAACTCCAGCGGAAAATAAATGACGGCTCCCTCCTTTGCCAGGCTTCCACCGATAAGGTAAGGGGGTTGCTTATGCTCGAAAACGGGCCTGTCATCATCTCCTCCCGTCCCATTCCCGGGTTGCCGGGGGAAGAGGCAGTCCTGGGGACCCTCATCATAGGCAGGTGCCTGGACGCGGGCTTTGTTGAGTCCGTCCAAAAAATTACCGGTAATTCTTTGATGCTCTACAGGCTTGATAGTGTGCCTGCCTATTTTCAGGAAGCTTTTTTTGAAAGTGAACGGCAGACCTGCATGACCACGATAATAGATGGGAAGGTAGTCGGATACTTCGTGTTAAATGACATCACAGGCGAACCTGGGGTCATGGTCCGGGCGGACATGGACAGGAGTATCTATGCCGAGGGGCAAAGGTCCCTCCGCTACATTGTGCTTTTTCTCCTATTTGCAGGTCTGCTGGTAGGCGGAGGGTGCAAGCTTTTGATGGACCGGGAGTTTGTTTCCCGTATCGTTAAGATTGACGGTTTTGTAGATAAAGTCGGAAAGGAAAGGGATTACACCGAGCGGCTTTCGGTGGAAGGGGACGATGAACTTTCGAGGCTTGCTTGCGGAATAAACGGGATGCTTGAAAGTCTGAGTCTCGCTTCTGAAGACCTTAAGGTTCAGGAAAACGAAAAAAAGGTAATTTTGAACTCTCTAAGTGAATTACTTGTTTTTATAGATCCCGAATTCAGGATTGTCTGGGCGAACAAAGCTTCCCTGAACTATCTGGGGATGAAACTTGGGGATGTCGTGGGGCAAAAGTTTGAGAAGGTATGTTTGCTCTGTGAAAGTGACAGTTCCGGCTCTCCCGTGCGGCTGGCGCTCAGTTCCGGGAAGGATGAAGTTGGGGAGGTAAGTACTCAGGACGGAAAGGTCTGGATGGTCCGGGCCAATCTGATAAAGGATGAAGAAGGCAGGCTTACGGGGGTCCTGCAAACAGGGCTTGACATCACCGCCCACAAGCGTTCGGAAGAACGGTTGCTCAGTGCAAAGCTGGAGGCTGAGGATTCCAGCCGGGCCAAGAGCGAGTTTCTGGCAAATATGAGCCATGAACTGCGGACCCCTCTAAATTCTATCATAGGCTTCTCGGATATCCTGCTCGAGAGGGTCTTCGGGGAACTCAACGAAAGGCAGTTGAAGTACATAAACAATATCTCACACAGCGGAAAAAATCTGCTTGAACTGATCAATGATATCCTTGACCTTTCAAAGGTCGAAGCAGGGAAAATGGAGCTGCATTACAGTGAATTTTCCCTTGCCGCCGTGTTCGAGGACGTCAGGACCGTGCTCAATCCCTTTGCCCTGTCCAGGTCCCTTGATATGACCTTCACCATAGAGCCTGGCTTTAGCAACCTTGAAGCTGACCGGAACCATCTGATCCAGATTCTCTACAACCTCGTGAGCAATGCCATTAAGTTCACTCCCGATGGGGGAAAAGTTTCCGTTCACGGCAAAAAAACGGGAGATTATGCCCTTATTTCGGTTACGGATTCCGGGATCGGAATCTCCCGTGAGGATCAGATAAAACTCTTCCAGCCCTTTACCCAGATCGACGCTTCTGCTTCCAGGCAGTACTGTGGGACCGGGCTCGGACTTGCTCTTGTAAAGAAAATCGTAGAATTGCACCGGGGGGTGATCCGGGTTGAAAGTGAACTTCGGAAAGGGAGTACTTTTACTTTCTCAATCCCGGTCAAAAAGCCAGGGGAAATCAGGAAGGCCGGGAACCCTGAACTCGAGGAAGTGCTCCTGGAGTTTGAAATGAACAAGAAAGCCGCCCTTTCTGTGAAAGAATCCGTGGAAACTTCCGAGCATGCCGTGAAACTTCCTGAAATAATCTTTCCCGAAAGTGAAGATGAAGGGGACCTCATCCTGGTTGTTGACGATGACTCTAATTCAAATGAACTCCTTGCCCTTGTCCTGGGAGACGCCGGCTACCGCGTGGCTCCGGTGTATCTGGGAAAAGACGTTTTGCCGCTTGCAAAGAAACTGAAACCTGATGTTATAACCCTTGACGTCTTCCTCCCCGATACCAATGGCTGGCTCGTCCTGAGACAGTTGAAAAATGACCCCGAAACGGCCCGGATTCCGGTACTGATCATCTCCATGGCCGATAAAAATGAACTTGGAATAGCCCTTGGAGCTCTGTATTCTTTTACAAAACCCATTAAAAAGGTTGAACTCCTTACTTCCCTGGGTGAAATCAGGCAGAAGCTCAAATTCGAAACTCCGAAGGTCCTTATCGTGGATGATGATGAAAACGCCGTGGAACTGCTGAACTCGATGATCGAGCCCGAAGGTTTTGAGGTCTTGAAAGCTTACGGCGGACAGGAGGGCCTTGACAGGCTCTTTTCGGACAGGCCTGATATCCTCATTCTCGACCTTATGATGTCTGATGTATCCGGTTTTGACGTAATTTCCCATATGAGGGACGACCCGGGGACCAGGGATATCCCCCTGATTGTCTGCACGGCAGGAGAGTTTGATGAAAAGAATATTGAAGAATTGAACAATGAAATGCAGGACCATCTGCTCTCTATCATGAAAAAAGGCACTTTCGGAAGAAAAGAGTTAATTAACAGGATAAAACAACTAACTATGCTTAAGAGGCATTAAGATGAAAAAGATTCTGATTGTTGAAGACAACCCCATGAATATGGAATTGATATTTGATCTGCTGGAATTCTACGGGCACAGCGTAACCGGAGCGGAGGACGGGATAAGGGCCCTTGAGTGCCTCGATGAGAACAAATTCGACATCATTCTCCTGGACATGCAGCTTCCGAAAATGGACGGTCTTGAGGTGCTTGAAAGGATAAAGCAGAACTCTGCAACCGCTGACATCCCGGTGATCGCGGTAACTGCCCATGCAATGAAAGGAAGTGAGGAACATTTCATAGAAAAGGGATGCGTTGATTACATCTCAAAGCCCATTGACATAAACAGGTTTAGAACCCTGATTGACAAATATCTCAATGATTGAGGACAGGATTCCTGGCATCTCTTGTGAAATGCCAGGTATTTATGGTCCCTTTTCCGGGTTAAACATGTTGTAATATCCATTCGAATCAAAAACCTGTGAACTCCGGTTGATATCAAATCGGAAATCAAGGGGATTTCTATTTTTTATATCTCTTCAGAGCTTTTCAAGGGGCATAGACCTATCCTTGTAATGATTGAAGAGTTCTTCACACCATTCCAGCGCACTTTCGTCAAAGCTCATCAGGCGCTGGTGGTCGAATTTTCCCTTTCTGTCAAAGAGTACCAGTGAACAGAAGCGGTCTGTTACAACGTTTTTCAGGGTTATTTTCTCGCCGCAAATGTAAATTTTCGTGTTTTTGAAAGCCAGAAGTTCCTGGAGGTCTTCTGTGTAGTCTTTTTTCATTCTTTCAAAGACCGGTTCGGTCAGGATGAGGTACATTTCCGCTCCTTTTCGTGCCAGTTCGGAATATAGGTTAAGATAAAGGGGGTGGAAATAAGAAAGAAATGTCATGACACGTCTGGATTCCAGGAGGTTTTTCTTAAAGTCTTCAGGCACTTCAAAGAGCCTGTTAAGGTCGGGTTCGAGCAGGAAATAGTTCCCAAGTTCCTCGATTCTGTTAAGAAGGTTCTCAGGAATTGCGCTCAGGTCGTGGTTTACCCAGTAATCGTAATTTTCTTCGAAAACCCTTACGGTATTTAATAGGGGTTCCATCTTTTCAACAACGATCTCCCCCATTTCCGAGAGCAGGTACCTGTCGTTTTCCTGGGTGATCAGGTGGCCTTCTCTCAATTTCTTTATCTGGGGCATAATCGACGTCGAGCTGACGTTTAGGGCTGTTTTTATCTCGTCGCTGGTTTTTGGCCCCTCTTCCAGCAGGAGCATCACATTTGTTCTTTTTTCTGACAGAAATGCCAGATCAATAAGTGAAATCTTCATGCAAGTCTACCTCCCCGGGAACCTCATGAATACGCCGGAGGTAATTTCCCTTCATTTTTCCCAAAACCCGTTTTTCCTAATTTGAAGTCCCGGTTTCATTTCTTGAAAACCCCGCCGGTAACTTCTTGAGGAATTATTGCTCTAAGTTTTCCAATTGATTGCTTATATCCTTTTCCAAAAAACATTTATTTTTTCACAGTCCCGGACAATTTTCTGTTCCTTTCTTTACTTTACTTTCTTTTCTTTTTTTCAATTGAGCCGGTTTTGTCAGCAATTATCTTCGGGTTTATCAACAATTAACTTCGGGGTTTTACCCTTATCCATAATTTTCAATTTACTTCATATCTTTACTTCATATCTTTACTTTACTCTTTACTTTACAGTTTTCCTTCCAGTTACTTTTTGGGCTTTGTTCCCGTAGCAAGCACATAACCCACATACCTTGAGGTTGACTTTTTCCTTAGCAGGATCTTTTTTCCTTCCCCGAGCCGCCTGAACCGGTGCCTGATCTTTTTGCTGATCAGCGTGTACTTTATCATTTTCACTGCGACGCTGGAAAAGTACCGGGAAAACTCCAGGACCCCGCCCATTGCCCGAATAAGCTTCTTTGCCTCTTCCAGGCTTGCCGTGGGCCTGCATTTACTTACCTGGACGTCCTCCAGCCCTGCTCCTTCTAGCTCCTTTTCCCATTCTTCAGGGGTCGGGAGAGTAAAGGGAAGTCCGGTTATTTCGCTGAAAATGTCCTCTGCATGTTTTATCTTTTCTGCGGGTTTAGGGGGAATTTCTTTTTCCCTGTACATTTCATTGATTCCCAGGGAGCCTCCGGGTTTCAAAACCCGGGCAAATTCCCTGAAAGCCCTGCCCCGGTCAAGGAACTGGGAGACAAACTCGGTAATTACGGTATCGAAAGTTCCGGCTTCAAAGGGGAGGACGTAGGCGTTTCCTATCCGGAAATCCGTTATCCCTTCCACACCTTTCTTTTTTGCCCTTTCCTTTGCCTTCTCGATGGAAAGCTCTGCTATATCGACTCCCACCACGAAACAGCCGATTTTCTTTGCGAGGTAACAGGCAGAAAACCCCGTGCCGCACCCGACCATCAGCACCTTTTTATTCCTGTCAAGCCGGCAGAGTTCCGCCAGTTTTTCCGTGGAAACGAGGCCACCTACGTGGAAGTAGGGAACCTCAAGGTAGCTCATGAAATCGTAGTATCCCAGGGTTTCTGTTTCCTGAATTGAAAGTGAATGTCCTGACATGAAAGGCCTCTGGACGCCCTGGTCCGGGACACTCGATAAATATGGGTCTTTATTTATAAATTTTTCTTTATATACTCTTCCAACTTTTCCAGCGCTTCCGGCATGTTTTTCCTGCCGAACCCCAGCCTGAAGTTCCGCTCCCCAAAATCGTAAACAGTCCCTGGAAGCAGCATGATCCCCTGCTTCTCCACGACATCTATGCAGAATTCCTCCGCGTTTCTCCCAAACTTTATTTGGGGGAACCCTATAGGCCCTGCTTTCGGTTTTACCCACTGGAAAAGTTCTCCGTGTTCTTCAAAGAAGTCATCCAGAACTTCCAGGTTTTTCCGGATTATGGTGAGGTTACGCTCTATCAGGACTTCCTTATGCCTGAGGGCCAGGCAGGAAAGGAATTCGCTGGGGGCACTGTTGCAGATTGTTGTAAAGTCCTTGAAAGCCGCAATTTTCCTGAGAAGTTTCCGGTCCTTTGTAGCGATCCAGCCGATCCGGAGCCCCGGAAGCCCGAAGGTCTTGGACATGACTCCCAGTGACAGCCCTTTTCCGTAAACATCAGCCATTGTCGGGAGCCTGTCTCTCGGGTCATATTCAAGGAACCGGTAAACTTCATCGGAAAAGACATGAAGGCCGTTTTCCCCTGCAATTTCTATTATGGCGTTGAATTCCTCTTTCGAGAACTGGTACCCTGTGGGGTTGTGGGGGGAGTTGATAATGATTGCCTTTATGTTTTTATGTTTGCGGATGCTCTCTTTTAAAAACTCGAAATCCGGTTTCCAGCCGTCTTCGTATTTCATCTCCCACTTCGTAACTTCGCACCCGAGGGCTTCCGCAATCCCGTAGAGCGATTGGTAGGCAGGGTACTGGACGATAATCCCGTCGCTTTTTTCCAGCAAAACGTTCATGAAAACAAATATCCCCTCCTCTGCACCTGAAAAGACAAGGATTTCTTCGGGGGAAATGTTTTCGTACAGTTTTGAGATCTCTTCCCTGAGCTCCGGGCTTCCCTGCGCCTCCGTATATCCCAGCCACAGGTTTTTGAACTCCTTCTCTGCGTTTTCTTCGAGGGCCAGCAGTTCCCCCGCCGTAAAGGATTCGCAGTCCGATGAAGAAAGAAGGTAAGGAGCACTGAACTCGTATTTTGCAAAAAAGCGTTCGAGTTTGAAGTCGTTTAATTTCATATCTTTAGAGTAATTTTTCCGCTTACTTATAGCTAATCAGGATAGGGATAACCAGTGCACAGATTCCAAAAGTGATCCTCACATTTTTTGAACTCTTTTCCCCGGTCAAACGGATGTATTTTTCAGTTATTTGAATACACTTTTTAGTTATTTGAATACACTTTTTAGTTATTTGAATACACTTTTTAGTTATTTGAATA
>CBFCWE010000038.1:0-36903 GCA_965601435.1 uncultured Methanosarcina sp. | reverse complement strand
CCGTTTCACTCCCCGTTTCACTCCCCGTTTCACTCCCCGTTTCACTCCCCGTTTCGCCTGGAACTTCAAACTCCCCGAGGGTCTTTTGCTTTTCTGGCTCTGCACCTGCTTCTGCTCCTGTTCCGTTTTCAAAAGCCGAAAGGCTGGTGGTCTTTTTCGAACCAAGAGCGGATTCCAGGCCATGCATGCTGTTCAGCATCCTTTTTTCCTTGTTTTTGCTGCTCCAGTAGTAAGCTTCATCCCTGGTCCCTTTTGTCACCAGCACGACGACCCTGCCCTTATGCAGCCTCCCGGTCCTGCCTTTGCGCTGAATGCTCCGGATTTCCGAGGGGATTGGTTCGTAGAAAAGCACAAGATCGGTGGAAGGGATATCAAGCCCTTCTTCTGCCACGGAAGTCGCTACCAGGACGTTGTATTCCCCTTCCCTGAATTTCTCTATGATTTCTACCTGCTTTTTCTGGGTAAGTCCTTTATCTTTGTACTTCGAACTCTGCCCCACAAAGCGGACCGGGGAAAGACCCGGAACTTCGGAAAGGGCATTCGTGACCATTTCAGCAGTATCCCTGTAGTTAGTAAAGACGATCACCCTGGATTCCGGGCTTCCTTCAAGTTGTCCGGATACGATTTTTTGCGCCAGGCCGAGTTTCGGGTGTTCGATTTCGCCCATATTTTCTTTTAACATGTGGAGGGCTTTTCGCATGTACAGGTCTTCCATCAGCCGTTTTGCGGCTTTGGTCCCGCCTTTTGCAAAGGCTTCCTGTCCGAGTTTTTCCAGGTATTTTTTAAGGGCAAGCACTCCCTGCGTCTCGATAAGTTCTATACCGTGGTTCAGTTTCATCATTTCTGCCAGAACGGAAAGGGCGGTAAAGACTGCCGGGTTTCCTTCTCCCCGGAGTTCGGACTGGAGACTTTTCTGGAGGGCTAGCAAATCTTTCTTGGACATGTTTTTCCGGGAAGCCACCGGAAAGCCCAGTTCCCCGAGTTTCCCTATGCGGTCGTCCATGATTATTTCAAGCAGGTCCCGGACCTCTTTCATTTCGGGTGGGAGGTTTACTTTTTCCCACTCGATTTCCTTTTCCTGAACATAGGGCCGGACGTCCCTGTCCTTTTCCGTTCGCACGGCGACGTTCTCTATATGCAGGGCTTCGCAGACCTCGGCTATTTTCTCGTCGGAACTCCCGGGGCTTGCGGTAATCGCCAGGATGTGCGGGTTTTTAGCGGCTTCAAAGTACTTTTCCGCAATGAAAGTGTAAGCGTAATTCCCAACAGCCCTGTGGGCTTCGTCAAAGGTGACGTGGCTTACGTCCTCGAGGCTGATCCGTTTTGTCAGGATGTCGTTTTCGATCACCTGGGGCGTGGACACGATCAGCCTGCCCTTTTCCCAGAGCTTTTCCCGCTCAGCAGGAGAGATGCTCCCCGTAAAGGTCAGGACTTCCTCTTCAGGGATGTTCATTACCTTCCTGAAAAAAGATGCATGCTGCTCAACCAGGGGTTTGGTCGGGGAAAGCAGGAGGGCTTTTCCCCCGAAGCGCTGGAGCCGGGAAGCAATGACGAAGAGGGCTATGATGGTCTTTCCAAGACCAGTCGGGAGCACCACCAGGCTCGGACCTTCAAGGGCTTTTCCTGCCAGGTTGAGCTGGTAGAGCCTCTGCTCCACGGTATCGGGTTTTATCAGCGGGTGCTTGATGTAGGAAAGCTCGTTCGTGAAGGGTGTGTCGTTCATTTCGATCCAGTGTTGCCGGTTTATTTTTTCAGTAGTTAGTGTAAGGTAGTTAGTGTAAGGTAGTAATGTACAGTAATAGTGTGAGGTAGCAATACTTCAGTTAATGATATTAAAAAAGTAATAAAAAATAAAAAGTTTGCTGTGGGCCCTGTTAAGAGCCCTTATTTTACAGCTTTTTGTAGCTTTAAATTGCAGCTTCGGATTGCAGGAGTTCAGAAGTTGAAGGGTTTGCCTGCGGATTCGAAGCTCCTGCCCCTGTAGATCAGCTCGTAGAGCACGTCTTCAATGCCTTCGATGGAAGCCCTGATCTGGCGCATGGAGTCCCTGTCCCTGATGGTGACGGTTTTGTCTTCCAGGGTGGTGTAGTCAACAGTGACGGAGTAGGGAGTTCCGATTTCGTCGTTTCTCCGGTAGCGGCGTCCGATGGTTCCGGAATCGTCATAGGCGACCAGCAGGTTCTTTTCCCTGAACTTTGCCAGGATTTCTTTTGCAGGGTCTGCGAGTTCTTTCCGGGTCAGGAGTGGGAGGACTGCTACCTGGACAGGGGCAACGGCACTGGAAAAGCGCATAACCAGACGGGTTTCTTCTTCGGCTTCAGCTTCGCCTTCTGCTTTGCCCTCGGTTTCGACTGCGGTTTCCAAATCTCCTTCTTTTGCTTCCCCGGAACCTTTCAACCCGGAATCGGTTTCCTTTGCAGCCACGTCCTCTTCTTCAAAGGCGTGTTCCATGGTCCCGTAGAAGATCCTGTCAATCCCGTAGGAGGGCTCGATTACATGGGGCACGACTGCCTCACCGCTGACCTTTACGGTCTCTTCCGCAAACTCCACCATGTCGGAGCTGACGCTGACTTCTTCGCCGTCCACCGTCACTTTGATCTCGGCCTGGCTGAGTTCTGCTTCGGAGAGCTGTTTGAGGGCTTCTGAAACGGCTTTTGCCTTTCCCTTGAAGATAGGGCCAAGCTTTCCCATGTTCGGTTTTACGGTGAAGCGGGTGACCATCTTCGGCTCGTCGTATTCAACGTAGACGTAGAGCTCGGTCTTGCTGACCTTTGCGTGGGCGTTCAGGTCGTAGTCCGTCCTGTCAGCAATCCCCACGGTCTCGACCCAGCCGAAACGGTCCATCTCGATCTCGGCGTCCCAGCAGTCGATTGCGTAGTGGGCCATCTCGTCTTTCAGGTGCTGCCTGAACCTGAGCCTTGAGGGGTCGATCCCGATTTTTGTCAGGAACTCGTTTGTAAGCGCGAGGTTGTACCCCAGGAACTCGTGGGCAATGACACCTTTCTCGACTGCGTCCCGGACGGTCATGCGGACGGACTCGCCTTTCTCCTGCCCTTCCTGGGAGTAGAGTGTAAGTTCTTTGTCTGCGAAGCGCTCGAAGTTAGGGTGGGACTTGTCCCTGGGATCAGTGAAGATCTCACATTCAGCCTGGGTAAACTCCCTGAGCCTGATTACGCCCTGTCTGGGCGCGATTTCGTTCCTGTAGGACTTTCCGATCTGGACGGCTCCGAAGGGGAGCTTTTCCCTGTAGAAACGGGACAGCCTCTGGAAGTCCACGAACATCCCCTGGGCCGTCTCCGGCCTGAGGTAGCCCTGGCGCCCGGTCCCCGGTCCGATGGTTGTCTTGAACATCAGGTTAAATTCGTAGGCGTCGTTGAACTCTCCTCCGCATTCGGGACAGGTGATTCCCTTTTCCTTTATGACCTGCGTAAGCTGTTCCGCATTCAGGGTCCCTGCCGCGTCCATGACGTTTTCCACCAGGTGGTCAGCCCTGAATGCCTCACCGCACTTCTTACACTCGCAGAGGGGGTCAGAAAAGCCGCCCACGTGCCCGGAAGCCACAAAGACGTCCTCGATCCCGATGGTCGGGCACTCGATTTCCATATGCCCTTCCTGAATAACGTAAAACTCCCTCCAGATCTGCTCGATCCGCCGCTTCAGCGTGCTCCCGAGGGGCCCGTAATCGTAAAAACCACGGCTTCCGCCGTAAAGCTCAAAAGAGTTCCAGAGAAAACCGCGGCGTTTTGCCAGCTCGATAACCTGCTCGTACTTGTCCATTTTATAAATCCTCGTGATGATTGATTGGGGGGTATAAGATGATTGTGAATTCGTGATTTGTCTGAAATAATAGATGGATTAAGGAAATCATTATATTAAATTTATACTGGTCTGGAGGGTTGGGGGAGGGGGAATGTCTGAAGGGGGAGGATATCTTTTAGATATATATTGATCAATTCTCACGATCTAGAATTTATTCTATGGGCAGTGAAGATATTGGGAGATTAATCACCTTGGATATTCACTCAAAAGTGAATCTAAAAGAGTAACTTTTCTACGGATCATTATTTCTTAACGAGCCCTAATAAAGTATTGATGTTTAATAATAACCACAGAAGAATACAAACCAGCATTGATATATAGAGTAGCCGAACAGCTGACTTATACTGGGTGTCAAACACTGATTCTCCAATTGTTTGTGACAATTCTTTTATATCTTTTTTTTCTAAGTAATTTTCGAAATATTTTAAGTCTGCTTTATGTTGTTTTTTGTGTTTTTCGTACAAAACTTTTGTATTTCTTAATTGATAAAAAGAAAAAATGATGAACAATATAAGTAAGAGTGGTCCTATTAAAAGGTATATTTCTCCGAAATCTTCATTTGCTTTTGCGATCAATCCAACTAAAAAAACGAGACCAAATCCTATAATTTTGAATAGATTGTTGCTTAAATTTTCGCTGAGCGTTTGATTAAATCTCATCACTTCTTTATTATAATCAAACGTGTAGTTAATCAACTGTTCCTTTATATTTATAAACTTATCAATTTTTTCTTGTATATATAATTTGTAGTCTGAATAGGTTGAATTTGTAATATCTTCTATGTGTTCTAAAAAATTTAAATAATCTCTCGAATATATAGATATGACTTTTTTTGCAAGAAGTATTTTTGTTTCATCTAATTCTCTTGTATCCATTTTTCCAAACATTTTCAAATAAAATGTGAATAATTCGTTGATTTGTTGTGAATACAATTTGCTATCTATTATCTTCCCATCAAGTTTAATTTGACTTGGATTTCCGGTATCAACGGTAATTTTGCTGTATACAATTCTCTTTCCTTTTATTGTGCAATTACAGTAGTTTTTAGTATCACTTTCTATTGAGTCTGAAAAAGATATGAATAGATTTAGAAGCAAGTTTGGATAAAATAAGGATGCTATTTTCTCGTCACAATCTAATTCTTTAACGAAATTGAAAAACTGGGGAGGCACAAAAAAATTAAGATATGCAGATGAAATCTTCTCAGTTATTTGTTTATGATGTTCCTTTATGTCGTTATTTAAATCAGTTAAAAACATTTCTACTTTTTCAGGTTCATATATACATTCTTTCAAATCAAAAATACCTAAATAATCGCCACGGCAGTTTAATGAAATTCCATTCACTATCAATAATGTTGCATTTTTGTCTCCCAAGAAGACATCTTTAAATTTGAACAGTGACGTTTTTTGCAAATGTTTTGTGAAATTGTCACCTGAAAGGAAAAAAAGGACATTGATATTTTCGATTTTTGAGATTGGTAATTTAGAAAGAAGAGTTCTTTTTTCAAAAGAAAAAGTCATTTTGATATTGGGGATTTCCCCACTTGAGATGCAAGTTTCTATTAACTTATCTAATTTCTCTATACTTTCCGTCCTGTTATCTCTAAAATTTGTATGCCAATCTTCAAGATTTGACACTAGCTCATTATCACCGAAAAAGTTCTGGATGTCTTGTTTAGATTCTATATCAAATCTGTTTACCAAGACAATTGAGTCTTTAGCATTGATATTTACGCGTAACCAAAAATCATAATCTTCTTGAATGAATTCGCAGTTGAGACTGGTTTCTAGTCGTGGATATAATTCATATAATTTTTTAACTGATATATAAAAATTAGTAAAAAAATTTATGTCCTCTATTCTTCTCTTTTCGATATTAAATGAGCTGGCATTTTCTGTTCCAATATGTAAATAATTAGATACAAAATCATCCAGTACTTTTATCTCTTCTTCCAATCTCTTGCCCCTTTTTCATTTCCATCGATTTTAACGAGGTGAAATTTTAATCGTTGGTTCTGTATTCCCCTTAATTATCACTTTATATGTTTGATCATCTAGCTTTTCTATTTTTACATTGGTATCAAATGCTTTGAAAGGTCCTTTTACTGTTATATCGCCGATTATTATTTCTTTTTTATATTTCATTGTAGCTTCTTTTTCTATATGCACATCCGATATCTCTTTCTTTTTCATTAGTTCATCTACTTTTTTACAAATTAAATCATCAGATGTTTTTGGTGCAATTGTTTTTGCGCATTGTATTAAGTTTTGAGTTCCAAATTGTTTTCCTTCATTTAAGCTATCGAATTCATCAATTACAGCAGATTCTATACTTGGTTTCACTTTTTCATCATTATATTTATCTTGAATTTCTTTTAATATTTCAGGGATTGCTTTGAATTGTTTGTATACGTTTAGGTTTCTATCGCACTTCAAGAATAAATCAAAATAAGTAGCTGAATACCCTTCTTGAAGTATTTTTAAATCTTGACTGAAAATTGGATGCCTATATATTGCTCCTTTTTGTAATTTTTCAGGTGAAGGCATTGTATTTTTTATGTCTTCATACTTTATCTTTAGGTCTTCATCATCGAACCATATGCGCATATCTTCTTTTTTTACATCGACTTTTAATATGCATATGTAATTTTCATTTTTAACAGTTGAATGTAGCGTAAACAAAATTCCTGGTTGTGGATTTCTTCTTTCCCTCATACTCAATATGAGTTCATATGCCAGTCTTTTTGACATTTCATCAAATTTTTCACAGGTATTACTTTGATTGAAGTCATAGCTGAGGCTTTCATCTAAAGAATTCTTTATGTTATAATCTTGAGATTCTGGATTTTTGATATTTGCGGAATATGCTTTTTTGCTTTCGTTATTCCACACATACTCTATGTACCCTTTGAATAACCCCAAAACCCTTTCATCGACTTCTGTTGATTGTTTGATATTTTGTTTTATGTCTCCAAATTCATTTTTTAATATTTCATCTTCGTCTTGTAGTCTGTCTACTGGAGAAAACGATATTCTATTTATATTTATATCTTCCATTTTTATTTGCATATTTGACCTCTACTTTAACAGTTTATTTTCTCATAACGTATACTTTTCTTTTAAAAATATAACTCACTCAGTTAAATTTTTTGTGATATATACCTTTTTACACTTTTTTTCTGTTTTGTAATTTATAGGAATTTTATAATTTTTCTAACTGAACTGTTGTCATCTTCTTCTTAAATGATAGTTAATACTCCCCAATCATCCGCGACGCCGCGATTCTCAGATTCAACCGCAGCGTTGAAATCTTCTATAAGCTCCTGAAAGACTACCTCTGCGTCCATGAAGGATTTATTTTCGAGTAGCCAGGGTCCTGCTTCAGATGTGTTCTGAACCGGACTTGAAACTGTCTGGAACTAACATTAAATTCAAGTATAGAAACCCCCAAATGAATAATAGATGAGTACTCTTTCTCCTATCTATCAAAAAAGCGTCCATGATTTGAAATCTCTTGTTATTGAGATTTTCAAGGATGAAAACGTTGTCGTGATACTTTTTGGTTCGCGAGCAAGGGGAGATTATAGTAGAGTTTCAGATTTTGATATTGGGATCATTCCGGAAAAAAGTCTGGACAAGAAAAAATTGGTTTTGTTAAAAGAAAAAATTGATGATCTTAATATCCCCTACACTGTTGATGTGGTAGATCTTTCCAAAGTTACGGATGCCTTTAGAGAAAAGGCGCTTAGAGATGGTGTTTTATGGAAAAATTAAAACTCAGAGCTGAATCTGCTACAAAAGCTTTGAAAACTTTACACGAAATCACCGAAGAACCTTATTCAACGATCATAAGAGATGCTTCAATTAAGAGATTTGAATATTCATTTGACATTTTCTGGAAGTTTATCAAGGATTACCTTCGAGTCAGGGAAGGTATCGAGTGTGCTTCTCCAAAGTCCTGTTTCAGAGAAGCATTCAAAGTAGGCATCCTTTCGGAAGAAGAAACAGTGAAAACTCTTGAAATGACTGATGATAGGAACCTCAGTACTCACACCTACGACGAAGAGGCTGTAGAAGAAATCTATCACCAGATAAGGGATTACTGGGTGCTGATGGATAGGGTTTGCAGGCGGGTTGTCGAAGCGATCGAGGCAGAGGGTTAAAAGGTTCTTTTTTTGGTTCGTTTGTTGAACGTTGCGTCGGGTTGGTTCTGGCGTCCTCCGGCGAAATATAATAATAGAGTTGTAAAAATCGGGCTAATTTTCTGGTGGATTGGTTCTGAGATGTACTGCAAAATATACCAGGATTTCAACAGGCTGAAACGGGTTTAATCCTGATAACGCAGCCATTATTTCCTCGTTCAGTTATTCCAGGAAGCCTTTTTGATCTGTTTTATAGGTACTGGCACTCTCACCGGTCAGCTTGCTGACCGGCTTTTCCCATAAATTGTATTTTGATGGACTAAAGAGTGCATCTGAATGACTGAAAAAATACATTTCGATAACCAAAAAGTGCATCTGAATAACTGTGAAATGTATTTTGATAACCATAAAGTGTATTCCAATAACTGAAAAATGCATTTCGATAACCAAAAAGTGTATCTGAATAACTGGGGTGAAAAGTTCATATCAAAATATACGGATTAATTCCGGGGTCAGTTACCGGTTTTCGATTTTTGAAGCTGCCGTTTAGTTCTTTTCTTTTTAATTTCAGGTTTTTTCCTGCTCGGGCCGCGCCGAGGCGCGGGGGAAGACAGAAGGGAGACGGCTATTAATGTTGCCTCGGCTTTTGTTTTTTCGGATTCACAGGCTTTTTCCCTGTTTTCGAGACAAGTATTTGAAAGAGTGAAACCGGTTTTGGCTTTTTACCTTGAGAATCCGGCAGAATCCTTTAATTTTTTGACAGTTTTTCAGGAAGCTAAGCTGGCAGTTAAAAAATAAATACGGCATGATAAAAGGCAAGTGTCTTGATTATTTTTGATTCTTAAAGGCTCTTTTAAGCTATTTTTTCCGGAATTTTAAGGTTTTTTCGGCTCAGCCCGAAAGGACACAACGAATTAACGGCAACTACTCAACACTGCGCTTGAATTTGTTTTTTTGTTCACATCTTCTTCTTAAACCCTATGCCCCGCCATTCTTTACTTTTCATGTTCGGTTTTTGCTTCTTGCTCAGGTCGTTGATATGTGGATTGGAGGGCTAGAGCATCATTAATGCACTCATTTATAATTTTTTATATTAACCCAAAATTTATTAATATGATCGATATGTAAAGCTAGATTGCACGGGGGTGAGAAAAGGATGTTTTCGTTTGAAGATGCCTTTTCAGAGCATAATTGATTATAGGATACTTTATGAGTATTCGTTAAATGGGTATTCGAATACTTTGTGGGTATACGTTATCACTCACATTTCGAATTCCGGTATTTTTGTACAAATTAACGGTATAAATGTGCCATTCTGTTGAGACCCTATTAATCAAATGGCCAACATACAAAAATTAATCTCTCATATTGGCAGAGGGTCGAAATGTGAGTTTATCAGTGGGGTATGATTAAAATGTTTGAAAGAGGTTTAAGAGAAATTTTCAGATTTATCGTTGAAGAAAGAGAATTAAGTATGGAACTGGTTGTGGAATCGCTCCACAGCCTGGAATTTCTGGCAATAAAGGTGATAATGATTTCTTTGAGCCTGTATCACCTTTATGATTATGCGGTTAAGACTATTTTTTAAGCCGCAATTAAGTTGAATTCACAGCATTACCTCAATTTCCCGTTTTATATTTTTGTGGGGATTATTTATTCTCTTTACAGGTCACGGTTTAAGGAATGCTTCAGGGATGATTTGAAAATTTATTGTAAAAAAGAGTTCAAGGCTCAGCAAACGCTAAAGAAACAGCCTTGAAATTTCATATTTCTCTTTAATTTTTTATTCTTCTGTGTCGGAGCTTAAGGTTTGTTCCCACCCCTATGGGATGCTTTTTAATCAACTAAACATAAGGCTCTCTACATATTGTTTTTATTTTTATAAAATTCTTCAAAAAAAAATCAAAACCCTCTCCTCTTATTCTCTTTTTTGTTTACTGTTGCCTTTTTACTGTTAGAGTGAAAGGTTAAGGGGAAAAATAAAAAATGAACGTTTTTGGAAAAAAGAGTTTTTATGCTTCAGCAGTCCGTTGGGAGTTTATCTTTTCTTCCCTAATGTCCTCCCTGCCAGAATAACAGTCAGACAGCCTGGAATAATTCCGATTCCCGGCATAGTTTTGCCTTCTGCCGATTCTCCCTCTGATTCTGGCTTTTTCGAATATGGCTCGGAAACGACTACTGAAGAACTTTCACTATCCATACCTGAGTCCTTTCCAGCGAGTTTTTCTTCAGTTTCGATTTCAGTTGTCCTTGTTTTTTTCTCCCCGGTTATTGCGAAAGGGGAAAATCCCGGGGTGCTGGCTTTGAAGTAGAGGTAGTTCTGGTCCTCACCCACTTTTTCTGTTGGAAGCCTGTCCCATTTGCCTTCGCTGTACCTGCACAGGCATATCGTTGTTTCTTGGATTCCGTTTTCAGCAATCCAGGCTTTTTCCACTTTGAACCCTACACAGGGTTCTGCGATATTTTCCGGAGATGCAAACCCGCTGTTTCCGACCCAGATGTTCAGATAACGGTAGATTTCCCCTTCAGGTGCGGATTCGGTCAATGTGGATTTTTCTTTGAGCATTTCCACAATGGTTGTGGTCCTCCCAACGGTTCTCATGGCATCGAATTCCACGCAATTGACGCAGGTGACTTCCTGCAGGAACTCAAATTTCACATGCTTCCCGTTGGTAACGAACTGCTGGGAAAGTTCTTTAATTTCAATGTTTCTTGCAGACTCAGGGGTTCCCGCGCCACCTCCACCGCCAGAGGAGCTGCCTCCGCTATTACTATCCTCTTTGCCGACAATCCATCTCCAGTTGCGTTGAACTTCTTCGGCTTCGGTTATGGCTGTTGCCCTGACTTGATAGGTGCCTGCAGGAACCGTGCTGCTTTCGTAAGATAGAAAAGTTGCTGAAGTTTCGTTTTTAACTTCTTTCCCGTTCAGAGAGAGGGTAATACTGGAGATTTTGTTGCAGGTGACGTTGAATTCTTGAGTTTCCCCTTCCTTTGATGTTATTTCTGAATTGAAGGGATGGAACGGATAAAACGAAAGGGCGTTTTCAATTTTTGTTTCCGTAGCTTCCATAAAAAGATGATATTTAAGTTCAGGGGAATCCATTACGTCGAATTTCATCCCTTCGGCAATGTCCTGTACGGAATTTCTATCCAGGTAAACAGGTTCATTATTCTTTAACATGAAGTATCCGGGATCATCCGGACCGTTTCCGCATCTGATCTCCGTAACTTCAAGTATTCTGTATTCATCATCAAACTCGATTTCAAAGGCGTTATCATAGTCAATGAGCCAGAGCCCCTGGACCTGGGCCATATCTTCTTCTCCTTCTTCTTCCCGGAGTATCTGGTTAATATGGACTCTCAGGACGAGGACTCCATCTTCGCCTTCGACGTCTTCAAGGTTAACTTCCCAGGTCACGCCGTTTTCGTTTCCTTCGGAGAGGTCTATGATTTCGTCGGCTACGTATTTGCCTTCCCTCAGGAATATGAGCCAGACTTTGTTTTTCTCTGCATCGATCATTCGGGATTCAAGTGTATGTCCATCTCCAAGATCAAGAATTTCTCCGGTTCTCAGTGTGTGTTTTTCAGCGTCATCTACAAGAAGCCGGGCAAGTTTGTTTACCCGGACGATTTCATACTTATCGGTTAATGGAATATACGGCTCTCCGAAGAACCCTATAATCGGATAGGTTTCACCTTTCCAGTCTTTTTCCTGATACCTGTATTTCACATATCCGGCCTGTGTCTTGTAAACAAGTCCTCCTTCCCCGATTATCCGGTTTTCGACTGCTTTTACTGACAGGTTTTCGGTGGATACACCGGTGTCAGGGTCACAGAAAAACAGGTTGCAGTTCGAGTAGTTCCAGGTATGAGGGCCTTCTGCCGTCTCTCCGATGACTTTGCGGGTGCTGCTGTTAAAGTATGGTAACAGAAGTGGATGATAGTCGGTATTGTATTCTCCGATGCTGTATACTAAATCACTTATCAGGTCCTCGTTTTCATCTATGGGGTATATCTGGCTGAAGCCATTTCCATCAGGCTTTGCCCAGAAATTTCCTCCGAGATAGGGACCTCCCAGGATGTTGGCATTTGAAGCTTTACTTATGTTCCAGAAGTTTTCATTATTGCTGCCTTCCAGTTCTACATTGTTCGTATTGTTGAACCGGTTGTTGTAGATGCTGTTTCTCTTGCTGTTTTCGAGCATAATTCCGTTCCGGTTCAGGCTTATCCTGTTTTCCCTCAGGTAATTTTTTCCAGAGTTTCGGAGAACAATCCCAAAGGAATTATCTGATATGGTGTTTTGGAAAAATTGGTTCAGGCTTGAATTGATGATATATATGCCAGCGGTATTGGATGAGGCATCGTTCCGTATAAGTGTATTATATGCTCCTCCCTCAAGCAAAATACCTGTATCGCTGTTTTGAACAGTATTTCTTTGAAGGAGGTTCTCATTACTGAAATCTGAAAGGATGATTCCTATCTCGTTATTCAAGATTTCGTTGTTTTGAATCGTGTTTTTACTGGCCCCGTCCAGATAGATCCCTGCAACTGCATTATTCGGAATTCCTTGGGTGGCACCTGTTATGCTAAACCCGCTGATTTTTACCCTGTCCGAGCTTACGTGGAAAACGTGGCTGTTCGGACTTGCGGCTTGGACAACCGTATCACCGGGATATCCTGATCTCGATATTATAGCAAGTTCTTTGTCAACGTTAATATTTTCAATATATGTCCCTGGATGGACAACAATCATGTCCCCATCAACTGCATTGTCCACGGCTTCCTGTATGGTCGTATAATCGGCAGTTCCGTCCCTACAAACATGAATTTGTGTTTCTTCCTGGGGATTTTCTCCCCTGATTCTCCATTCTTTAAATGGATAAAACTTGAGTTCAGGCTCATCAAAAATTCTGAATTTCAGGTTATCTCCCATATTCTGTACGGAACCTCTTTCGAGAAAAACAGGTTCGTCGTTCTTGAAGATCAAATCTCCGAGTTCATCTGGACCCTTCCCATTCCCAATTTCCACGACTTCAAGTCTTCCGAAATCATCTTCAAGTTCAATTGCAAAGGCGTTCTCGTAGTCGATAAGCCAGAGCCCTTCTATCTGGGCGAGTCTGTCAAAAGCGCCCTGGAATACCTGGTTGACGTGTACCCTCAGGACAATGATGTTGTCTTTATCCTCAATGTCATCAAGCTCAACTTCCCATGTGTCGTTGACGTTGGCTTCAATGATTTTGGCATCAATGGTTTCTCCTTTTTTTGTGAATTCAAGCCAGACACTGTCGTTTTCGAGATAAATTTCTTTAGCTTCCAGATTATATCCGTTACCAAGGTCGAGAGGTTTTCCGGGGCTGATGGTGTACTTGTCGTCACTGTCGAGCATAAGCTTTGCAAGCTTGTTTGGCCGGGCTTCCCAGGCCATCTCGTCCTGAGATTTCAGCACGATAAATTCATTTCCAAAGAGCCCGATGGTCCCATATTTTTCGGTCCAGTTGTCATCATCAGTATATTCGTAATTAACCGTAGTTATGTTAGCAAAATAGGTCAATTCCCCAGCATCAATTGTGTGGTCGTTGCCCATCAGGGTAGAGGCGTTTATCGTCAGGGATTCGGAGGACGCGTTTTCGTCCAGATCATAGAAGAAGCCTGCAAAATTGCTGCAGTCCCATTCGAATTCAGGGTCATTAGCCCTTGCAACAGAACCTCGGGTTTCATAAATGCCCGGTTCGGTAAATTCTTTCGTAAGGTAGAATCTCAGGTTTTCGTCATCTGCAACTTCAAAATTCAGTTTCTCTCCAAGTTCTTGCCTGGAGCCTCCGGGAAGAAAAACAGACTCATTATTTCTGAAAATCAGATGTCCGGGGTCATTAGGGCCGCTTCCGTCTCTGATCTCCACAACTTCGAGCAGTTTGTATTCATCGCCAAGTTCAATTGTGAAAGCATTATAGTAGTCGATTAGCCAGATCCCTTCTATCTGGATAATGCCGCCTACAGCATCATAAAAAATCTGTTTTATGTGTACTCTCATGACTATGACATCGTCTTCGCCCTCGATACTGTCAAGTTCAACAGCCCAGGTCTTGAGTTCGTCCGGAGTTTCGGCTGTAAGGCTAATAATTTGGTCATCAACGTACTCTCCGTCCTTTGTAAACTCGATCCATACCTTTTCCCTGTCAACATCGAACTGCTTGACGTTAAGGGCATAGCCTTCCCCGAGGTCAAGAGTATCCCCTGCCCTCAGGGTGTATTTCTGGGCATCATCCAGAATTAGTTTAGCAATCTTCTCCGGGTTACATTCCCATATTTCTTTTTCTGCGGACCTCAATGGGATATATTTCTCCCCAAAGAAGCCGATAACGGGATATTCCTGCCCTTTCCAGTCCCCTTCATATTTATAACCTGTACTGGCTACCTTGCAGGTATACACGATCCCGTTTTCAGTTATGGTCCGGGCATCCGGAAGAAAGTCCCCGCCGTAAATACGCAGTGTTTCACTTGAGATATTCTTATCTACGTCGTAAAAAAAACCTGCAAAATTTCCAGCATTCATTTCGATATAATCATCATTGTTGATCCCGATTATTTCCTGAAGGCTTGCTCCTTCGTAGACAGGTCCCCGCACTTCAATGGCCTCTACTGCAGTTGTTCCTGCAGCAATGAGTATTAGAATAAAAATAATTCCCCGGGCAACAGTTTTACTTTCAATTATCATATTTATCCCCTATGCATCATCAAAAAGGTGGAACTAATTTAAAATTATCAAACAGTTTCAAAAATCAAGTTCACTATTAAAATTTTTGAGTATATTCTATTAGAATTCCCGATCCTTTATATTTTTTCTGAATGATCCCTGAGGTGTTGTATTCTAAAGAAGAGATTTTGACTTAGAGCCTATCCGAAAAGTGTTATGACCTACTGTGATTTATACAAAGTGCAATACGCAAAACCGGAGAGGATACCCTGATATTTAAACCAATTGTAACTTTTACAACATGTCGTTATTGACTTTTCGGATAGGCTCTTAATATGCCAATTAAAAAGTTCGTAAGTGATGCTTGAAAAAAGTCGGGAGCATGGGTTACTTCCCTGTTTCCCCTCCATTAATTTTAAATCATCAGCAAACTTAAGAGTGAATATAATGTCCCCCAAAATCCTTGTTACAAATGATGACGGTGTTTATTCTACGGGTCTCAAAGCTGCTTATGAAAGCGTTGCGGACCTCGGGGAAGTCACCATCTCGGCCCCTGCGATGCAGCAGAGCGGGGTCGGACGTTCGATCTCTATTTTTGAACCCCTTAGGATCACGAAAACGGATATCGGAGGGGTTCCTGCCAATGCCGTTGGCGGGACACCTACGGATTCGGTTATTCTCGGAATTTTTACGATCATGAAGGAAATGCCGGACCTTATCCTTTCAGGCTTCAATATCGGGGAAAACATCAGTACGGACACGATCACGACTTCCGGGACCATCGGAGGGGCTCTTGAAGCCGCAAGTTACGGTGTTCCGGCAATAGCGGCTTCCATCCAGGTCCTGGAGGAAGGGGAAAAATTCGACGACCCCAGGGACTACCACCGGGAACGCTTCGAAGTCGCGATAAAGGTCGTAAACAGAATTGCAAGAAACGTCCTCAAATACGGCATGCCCTATTCCGTGGACCTCCTGAACATCAACGTCCCTTTCCATGCGGAGGAGGACACTCCCATAGACATCACACGCCTCGCCCGGAAGGTCTTCAAAACCGACGTGGAAGAGCGGCACGACCCGCGTGGAAGGCCATACTACTGGATCGCAGGTGATCTCATAAAGGAAGAAGCCGAAGGGACCGACGTGCATGCTCTTATGCAAAAAGAACACATCTCGATAACTCCCATATCCCTGGATTCCACAGCCCGGATCGAGTTCTCAGACATTGATAAGTATATTTGAATGTAGGGCTGGCCACCATGGCCATGATTTCAAAATATATCCGATTCCAAAATATATCCGATTCCAAAATATATCCGATTCCAAAATATCTTTAAGCCAGGAATATTTCCTGGCTCTAAAAAGCTGTTCTAAAAAAATCCCTTTAAAAGGTACGAATTTCAAACACGAGTTGCGGAGGGTATGCTTCTTCAGGCATTGCCCCCTGGACTGTGGGAGTGCCTGAGAATTTTCATTTTCTTGAAATCGAGTTCCGCCTTTTCGAGCTCTTCCGGAACTGAAGTTTCGACTATGTCCACAAGGACTGCATGGGGCACTTTCGTTACTGCAGAAAGCAGTTTCAGTTTTGCGGGCACGCCTCCTCTTTCCGAAAGGACTTCAAGCTGAGGAACTTCAAAAGCCGAGGTCACGCTTCCTTTAACAGCCCCTTCCTTCGTTTTCAGGGAGATCTTTATGTGACCCATGAAATCGGGGTTGATCTGTGCAACCTTTGCCCTCACGGATTCAAGAACAGCTTCTACAACCTGCATAGCTTTTTTTGAATTCAGCTCCGAGAGGATGTCAACCTTAAGGGAATAAGAGGCTACTTCGGAAATTTCAATGGAATTTTGCTCTTCTTCTGTCTTTTCCATTTCCTTGCCTTCGATTTCAAGTTCCTGGAGCAGGGTTTCTAGCTTTCCTTCGTGTTTGGCTGAGAACTTGATAATTCTGGCTTCAGAATTCAGTTCCTTCAGGGCTTTCTCTGCCGAAAGAACCTTTCCTATGCTGACAACATCCGTCTTGTTGATGCAGAGAACTTCGGCTTCCACTATCTGGGTTTCCATAAAACGGGGAATTTCCTGCTGTCCCAGGTCAAACCTCGAAGGGTCCACAATTGTCACTACCGGGGCAAAAGAAAGGGGGGAAATTTCCAGGGAAGATACATCATCCCTGAGCTGTTTCGGAAAAGCAAGTCCTGTAGGCTCGATCAGCACAACATCCGGTCCGTACTCCTCGGCAAGGTTCATAAGTGTAACTCGTATACTTATTTTTAGGGTACAGCAAATGCAGCCGCTGGTTAGTTCTTTTGTGGTGATCCCTCCCATGGAAAGGGTATCCCCATCCAGGCCTATCTCCCCGATCTCGTTTACGATTATCGCTACCTTTTTGCCCTGTCCACTCAGATATTTTCCGATGTTTAAAATCGTGGTTGTTTTTCCGCTTCCAAGGAAGCCTCCGATTATTGCTATTCTCATCAGCTAAGCCCTCCGCATGTTTTTTATGGTTTTTTGTTTTTTATGGTTTTTTAATACTTTTTATAAATTTATATTTATCATTACCTTATCTTTTAAAACCTTAACTCCACCTCGCTTAGGGGATACATCAGTTCAATTATTCGTTCTCTTGACCTCGTTTTCTACCCAAATTATGTATTTTAGCTCCTCTCTGTTACTTTCAATTTAAATCCGGGAAGTCTGATAAATTAGGCAAGCCAGAGAACCTGGATAAATCAGAAAAATTGGACGTCAGTAAGTCCTCAAAATTAGATAAGTTCTAACAATTAGATAAGTCCAAAAAAGTGGGAGAACAATTAGATAAGTCCGAAAAAGTGGGAGAACAATTAGATAAGTCCGAAAAAGTGGGAGAACAATTAGATAAGTCCAAAAAAGTGGGAGAACAATTAGATAAGTCCAAAAAAGTGGGAGAACAATCAGATAAGTCCAAAAAAGTGGGAGAACAATCAGATAAGTCCAAAAAAGTAGAAGTACATTGGGGATTCAAATCCATAAATCAGGATTTTTCTTCTTCCCCGTCTTTTTCGATTTTTAATGAAATCTCTGTCCAGTTTTCGTCGATTCCGTGCAGGCACTCCACCATTGCTCCTACGGTGTTGGTGAAGATTTTCCTTATAAAGTCGTTCATAGGAACTTTCTTTCCATCAATTACGAGTTCGGTTTTCACTTTTCTTCCTCCTTTTTTTTTCTTTTCTTTCCTTTATCCTGTTTTTTATTGCTCTTTGTTACTTCAATTTTTTTTCCCTGTAACCTTGAGTTCTATTCTTTTCTTTTCGGCGCCAGCTATGTAATAGGGTTTTCTCCGGTTTACCGCAAGCCTCAGGAGTTTTTCGATTTCTTCCGGATTTTCTGCTTCTATGGCGTCTACCAGGTTGTCGTTTACCAGCAGGCAGGGCTTTAATTTCCCGTCTGCAGTGACCCTGAGCCTGCTGCAGTTGGCGCAGAATTCGGAGTTGTCCATGGGCTGTACGAACTCCACCTCTACCCCGTCGATCATGTACTTTTTCCGGTGGTGCAGGTGCCGGACCCTTACCTCGCTTGCCCTCTCTGCAAGAGACTTTTTAAGGGATTCAGAATCGATCATGTACGGGGAGAGTTCCGGGTCGATATCCATGAGTTCGATTAGTTGCAGGATGACCTGGCCCTCGTAGGGGCGGATGAAGTCCATCATGGCGTCGATCTCGTCGTCGTTTACGCCTTTGAGGAGTACCATGTTCAGTTTTACCGGGGTCAGACCCGCTTCAACGGCGCTGTCGATTCCCTCCTTCACCTTTTCCAGGGTGCCCGGAGGAGCTCCGGTTATTGCTTCGTACCTTTCCGGAATGAGAGAGTCAAGGCTCACGTTTACCCTGTCCAGGCCCGCCGCTTTCAGGGATTTTGCGCGTTTTGAGAGCAGGACGCCGTTGGTAGTTGCCGAGACCTCCTTCAGGGGGGGGAGGCAGGCCAGGATTTCCTCGAAATCCTTTCGGAGCAGGGGTTCTCCTCCTGAAAATTTGACTTTGCGGACCCCGAATTTTGCCGATGTACGGACAATTTCACAGATAAGCTCTGCAGGCATCTCCTTTTCGGAGGGGCCCCGGGTGCAGTCCTCCGAGCCTTCGTTGTGACAGTACATGCAGGCAAGGTTGCACCTTTCCGTGATCGATATGCGGAGCCCTGTTACCTTTCGTCCGTAAGGGTCTGCCAGGGGCAGAACGTTTTCAAAAGTATCTTTTCCTGCTCCTGTTTTCTTTGTTGCTCCGAATGATGTTTTTTGAGCATTGAGTTCAGGCCTGTCTTCTGACATGGGTTTCCAGCCTTTTCATTTTTTTATAATTATAATTCTAATTGTAGTTGTAATTCGAATAATTGTAGTTGTAATTCGAATAATTGTAGTTGTAATTCGAATAATTGTAGTTGTAATTCGAATTATAGTTTTTTTGCTCCCGCAGCTGAAAAATGTCCCTGCAGAAGGCGAAAATGGTCTCTGGAATAAAAACCGGTTATGTATAGCCGGTAATATACCTAATAGCAGGTAATATAAATGAGTAGCGCAGGTCCGGGATACACTCAGGTGAAAGGAATTTTATTCTTCGGATCCCGGATAGGTTTTTCATTTTTTATAAAAAACGTCCCTATTTATATTTCTTTTTATAGTCCTATTTATATCTCCATTTGTAACCCTATTTATAACCCTATTTGTAATATTTTCTGCACGGGGCTTCAGTGTCTCAGGCTCTCAGAGTCTCGGAGCAGCCCAATTAATATATATTAATCTGTACAATAGTGAGCAAATGACAAAAGGAATACTTATCGCAGGAACCCACAGTGGGGTTGGAAAAACCACTGTTTCCATGGGTATAATGGCGGCTCTCAAGCACAGGCAGCTTAAGGTCCAGCCTTACAAAGTTGGCCCGGATTACATCGACCCGTCCCACCACACTGCCATTTGCGGGCGTCCTTCCCGGAACCTTGACACCTATATGATGGGCACCGACGGGGTTGGGGAAACGGTTGCAAGAACCTCCGGAGATGCAGAAATTTCTGTCGTTGAAGGGGTTATGGGGCTCTTTGACGGAATGGACTCTACGGAAATTGCAAGCTCGGCGCATGTTGCAAAGATCCTTGATATTCCGGTACTTCTGGTCATCAACGTTCACGGGATGTCCCGAAGCGCTGCAGCACTCCTTAAGGGCTACTCCGAGTTTGACCCGGAAGTCCGGATTGCAGGCGTTATCCTGAACAAGGTCGGAAGCCCCCGCCACGGGGAAATGATAAAAAACGCCCTTCCCGGAGACATCCCGATTGTCGGAATGATCCCGCGAAGGAAAGACATCGAGGTTCCTTCCCGGCACCTCGGGCTGTACATGGCCCATGAAAAGGACTATAACACTGCCGAAATGGCGGAATTTATCGAGGAAAATGTGGACCTTGACGCAGTTCTCGAACTTTCTGAGCCCTGTTTAATTCCTGAAATCCAGGAAATCCCGGATAAGGATGCGGATGTAAGGATAGGAGTTGCCAGGGACGCAGCATTTTGCTTCTACTACCAGGACATGTTTGACGCTTTCCGGGCTTGCGGGGCTGAGATCGAGTTCTTTAGCCCGATGAAAGGGGAAGTTCCGGATGTGGACGGGATCTATTTCGGAGGAGGCTACCCCGAACTCTACGCCGGGGAACTGGAAGTTTCGAAGACCACCCGCAGCTTAAAAGACCTTTCAGCCGACGGCCTTCCCATCTATGGGGAATGCGGAGGGTTGCTCTACCTCTGCGGTACCTATGAAGTGGAAGACCGGACCTACAAACTGGCAGACGTCGTTCCCGCCGATACCCGCATGACAAACCGCTTAAGAGGCCTCGGGTACACCGAAGCCCGCCCCCTTGACAAAAATTTCAGCTCCAACAACCTCAAAGGGCACGAGTTCCACTACTCTCTCACCGACTGCGACAGGGACGCCAGGTTCGCCTACGAAATGCTCCGCGGAAAAGGTATCCAGGGCGGCTTTGACGGGCTTGTGGAACACAACACCCTTGCAGGGTACATGCACGCCCATCCCTCAACCTTCCCGGTAGAAAAGTTCGTGGAAAAGTGCAGGGAATACAAACGGAAGTGAGTGAAAGGAAGAAAAAAGCAATTCTATAAGAAGAGGTAGAAAGTAATCGGGTTTAAGACCAGTTATTCTGCTTCTTTTTTATTAATTTTTGTTGTTCTCTTTTTTTCCTGCTTCTTTTTTCATTAATTTTTGTTGTTCTCTTTTTTTCCTGCTTCTTCTTTCTTTTCCTTTTCTCCTCTTTTCCCCTCTTTCTCTTTCTGCTCCCTTTTCTGCTCTTCTTCCTTTTCCCTATCCCTGTTCTTCAGGAAAACTTTTCTCTCGTAATATCCCAGGGGGTGGCTGATCTTCGCGCAGATCCCGTCCTTTCCTACACAGTTCCCGTAGGTCCGCATGGTGTCGCAGGCAGGGGGTTTGTACTCGTTGCCTGTAGCTCCGGCGATGTGTTCGATCTGGTAGAGGGTTTTTTCCGCGTCAAAGTCAGGGGAGACGTTGAAGAGGTTCAGGATTTCGTCCACGGACATCCCTACGTTCAGGAGAAAAGAGGTCATGGCAAAGCGCATGGAATGTGCCAGGTTCACTCCGCCCTGCACGTTTGCCAGAGCATGGGAGATACAGGGGGGGAAGAGTCCGGGTTCCACAACTCCGAAATCCGTTGCCCCGAACTTTTTCTTCTGGACCTCGAACTGTTCTTTGATCTCGGCAGCTTGCGGGGCGCAAAAGGCTGAAACCTCTTCGGGGATTTCGGGTATGGGAAAGGACTGCTCGATGCGTTCCCTGACGGCTTCCTGGAGCAGTCTTGCGAATTCTTCCCTGGTAACCCGGACTTTTCCTGCACGGAGCTGGCGGTTGGTCAGTTTCCAGGCGGGGTCTTTTAAAGAATTCGAGAACCTGATGTAATCCGTAAAATGCATGCTGAAATGAGTTTCCCGGGGTTCGGCAGAGATTCCGAACTCCTCCCCGAATTCAAGCAAAAAATCGTGACTTTCCGTTTTCAGGAGAGTATAGGCAGCTTTTGCCTCTGCCAGGGCATATCGCCGGGTAAAGAGCTGGTCATCAATACACGCGACCAGCATCCTGGCAAAAGGATAAGACAGGAGTTCTGAAAGGACCTGGGCTTCCCCGTTGAGGGAAGATTTTCCAATTTCTCCTTCTAGCGCCTCTTTGACCCGTTCTATCCCCCGGGCTCTTGCAGCCCGATAGACGCGGGAATTAAGGAGGCTATCCAGAGATACCCCCAGGCTTTCAACGTAAGCAGATGCTTCTGAAACAAATGGGTAGTATGCCAGTTGTTCATTTTCCATAAATGTTAGTCCGACTCAATTCTCGGAGCCAGGAGATAGGAGATCTTTCCTGCCCCGTTTGCGATTTCAAAATCGATCAGGATTGGGAAGTCTCTGCCAAGGGAGAGGGTAACCTCGTTAATCTTGTTTGTGGGTTTGACAATATCGGACAGGTAGTCCAGTGAGAAAAGCGAGCATGCATCTCCGGACTTCATGTCGATCAGCTGGTCCCTGCCCATCTCCAGGCGGACCTGGTCGGTGTCGCCTTTTGCTTCCATGTAAAAGGTGTCTTCGGAAATTCCCATTAGCATGTGGTCACTGATCTTTTCGGCCGCCTTTACGGCCCGCCTCAGGTCAGCTCCGTTAAGAACGACTTTTGAAGGCAGCTCAAGCTGGGGTACCCGCGGTTCTGCCCTGATGGTCGAGGGGTCAAGGAGGGAAAGGGTGTAGGATAGCCCACCGACGTCAATAAGGAGTTTCTGGTTTACTTCATCAAGTTCCATCTTCACGGTATTGCTCTTGTCCGCAATTCCCAGCAGGTCCGTGATCTTGTTCAGGTCGACTCCGATTTCGCACTCGTCTGCGCTGTATTCATCGAAAGCTGCCGACCCGAGCTCGAAAATCCCCATTGCAACGTTTGCCGGGTCAACCGCTTTTACGGTAATTCCTTCCGAGTTAATCCTGAAGCGTACTTCATCGACAATTACAGCCAGTGAGGCAATCGAATCTTTCAGAAGCTCTGCATTAATCGCTGCCTTGAACATAGTTCTTCTCCGTTAAATAAATTTAAATCTTAAACTCCTATTTACCCTTGAGATATATAAATTTCTTTATCGACGAGGGCGCTTTCAGGCCGTTTCGGACGGAAAAATCCGGAATCCGGGGAAACAACCTTCTGGAATTCTGGAATCAATAGGTTCAAAGTCCCGGCAACTATATAAAGCTTGGTTAAAAAACCGGAGGCTTTAACCTCATCCGGAAGCCTGAAGGCAGGTTCGCAGGAGGTATTCGTTTTCTCTCAGGAATGGAGGGTTGCGGGAACAGCAACCCCCTTAAAGTTCTCGAGCTTTTTTTCTAGATCAAATTTTTTCCCGGAATTTCAGTCGTATTCTCTCCAGGTGAACCCGCATTTAGTGCACTTGAAAAAGCGGGTTTCGGATTCATCTGCAGACCGGAGCTGCCTTAACCACCAGTATGCGGTGTTATTCCCGCATTCCGGACATTTTGCGTTTGTTGAGGGCAGGCCCGACATCTGTTCGCCTTCCAGGACTACCACTTCGTGTTCTTCCATCTTTGATTTGGAGACAAACGCTTTTGCGTTTTCTTCAACGGGTTCCGAATGGCCACATTTTCTACACTCTAAATTGCCATTCTTAGGAAACATCATACTTTTACATTTGGGACAAAACCGCATTAATATCACTTTTTGTATCGTTTATCATTTTATCATGGTCAAAAGCCAGTTTAGGGATTGAATCAAGCTCAAAAAGCTCCACAGCAGCGGCATCAGAGCCCGATCTTAATTGTCCGTGTCCTGTCGCGAGGTAACACACCGAAACCGTATGCCTTCTCGGGTCTCGCCGGGGATCGGAATAGACCCCGATTAACTTGACGATCTCTATAGAAAGTCCGGTTTCTTCAAAAGCTTCTCTTAAAGCTGCCCTTTCCGTGCTTTCTCCGACTTCAACAAAGCCGCCCGGAAGGGCAAATTTTCCTTGATAAGGGGGGTTTTTTCTCTTTATAAGAACAAGCCTGTTTTTATAGAGGATCACCGCGTCTACTGTTAGACTGGGACTGGGAGGAGGACTCATAAAACGCCTTCATAACACACTTTCATGGAGATATTTTTACCGCTATCAATCTCCTCATGAATGCTGTTTTTCCGGCAGATGTGCCGGAAGTAGTATATTATATTATGTTATAGCAGAATATTATATTATTATTGTACATATGTAGAAAATCGTTATCATATTTCAATTATTCTTCTAAATTCTTTTTTCTTTGCAGGAATTTCTCATGCAAAAAGATTCCTTTTGCTGAAGCCTTTGTTAAAGTTTTCTATTCTTTGCTTCCTGAATAACTTCCCTTTTCCATCTGGTTAAATTCTTTTTGTCAGGCAGCAGATTTTTTATTAACGGAAACCTTCTTGTAATCGGTATTCTTCTATATTAGAAATTTATTATCATACTTACTAAGTGCTTGTAAATCGAGTGCTCTCTCCCGGGCTTTTTCTGGCTTTTGAAGCCATAATGCATCGGGTTTTTTCGAATGAGACTAAAATCCGCATGCCTGGTAGTTTGTAACTGAATCTTCAATAGAAATGCTTTTAATCATCTTGGAGAATTTCAGATACTGTTTTCCGGAAAAAGGTGCTTGAAAAATGATCGAAAATGTACTCTGGCTTGCAGTCGGTTTAATGATTGCATCATCAGTAATTCCCAGGAACCTTATGGTCCGCAAACTGGTCGGCGGAATAGGCTGGGGATTATTTTCCGTTCACTGGGGTTACCAGCCCTTTCACTACATAGAGATTCAGGACTATGCAAATGTGGGCTTAACCTTTATTTTTGCCCTTTTCTGTGTGTTCGTTGCGTACATAATGTTCCGGGAATACAGGGAGGGTGTCCTCCTGGTAGGAAAGAACAGGGACCTGGTACGCTCGAAAATTCCTTCCCCCAACGGCAGGGAAAATGGCATGGAAATAACTTCCATGCTTACCAGTGCAAGTGCCCTAGGAGCTCTTATCTATTTCCCATTTGCGAATTTTTCAGCCCTTAACACCTGGATCATAGGAGGGGTAGCCTCTCAGGTTGTCTGGATACTCAATTCTTTCGACATCCCTGTGTATATGAAGGACTGGAACATGATAACCCTGAACGGGTACACCGTGGAGATCATCCTCGCCTGTACGGCCATCGAGAGCATTGCTCTTTTCATGGGGCTTATCGGTTCGGTAAGTGCTCCTTTCAGACGCCTGGTTGCCGCTTTTATCGTTTCAGTGCCGGTGATTTACGTGCTCAATCTTATCAGGGATAGTTTTGTGGTTCTGGCTTACGGGGAACAGTGGTTTGGTATTAACAGTTTCTCAATTGCCCACAACTATATTGCAAAGGCAGGCTCAGGGATAGCTCTCTTTTTAATTTCATACGCAGTACTCCGCATCCTGCCGGAACTGCTGGATCTGATCGATGGTTTGTGGGTTGTCCTTTCCAGAGAAGTGAAAAATATCCTTGATCGTTTTACGGGGGACTGAAGAGGCATGTTTGCAAAAGGCTCAGAACCCTGGATTTGTGCTGCAATTTCCGTCACCGCCCTTCTTGCGGGCTTTCACAGGGTTACAAATTACTCCGTGTTTCTCCACGCTACGTATCTGGGGACAGCAATGGCCATATTCATGGTCTGGTTCTTCAGGGACCCCGAGAGGAATGTAGAAGTTTCGGACGACTACATGATCTCTCCGGCTGATGGTACGGTCATTGACATAAGAGGACGTAAAATCTGTATATTCATGTTTCTGCAGAACGTCCATGTAAACAGGACTCCAATTTCCGGCAGGATTACGGAAGTAATCTACAAAAAAGGAGGATATCTTCCGGCTTTTTGCAAGGACTCCGAAAGAAATGAAAGAAACGAGTTCATTATCATTAGCAAACACGGGGATGTTAGTGTTACACAGATCGCAGGTACAATTGCCCGCAGGATCGTTACTTATGCAAAAAAGGATGATATTGTTGAACAGGGCCAGCGCATAGGGATGATCCGTTTCGGGTCGAGGGTAGACGTGACAATCCCCGAAGCCTTTGACATCACTGTCCATAAAGGAGAGAGGGTGTTCGCAGGCAGGACCGTTATAGCAACACTAAATGAGGACAGTGATGTAGTATGACCCTTTTGCAGCTTTTAAGATTACCTGATTTTGTTTCCCTTTCGAACCTCTTCTTCGGAATCTCGGCTATTTCCGCTGCTCATGCAGGTTCCTTTGACCTTGCCCTGATCCTTCTGCTCCTTGCAGCAATTGCAGATGGGGCGGACGGACACTTTGCCCGGAAATTCGGGGGAGGTGAGCTTGGGGAACAGCTGGACTCCCTGTCCGATGCTGTCTCTTTCGGGGTCGCTCCTGCTCTTCTCATTTACTTCCATTTTGGCGGAGAAGACCTGATAGTAGTTATTTTTGCATACTTCTATGCCCTATGCGGGATCCTGAGGCTTGCCCGTTTTAACGTAATCCCCTCGAAAAAGGCAGGTTTCGAAGGACTCCCGATCACCGCAGGCTGTGTTATGCTAGCCTCGTACATGCTCCTTGGAGAAAGCCTTGTCAGGATTGACTTCCTGCTTGTCCTGACCCTTGCCCTATCCCTCCTGATGGTAAGCTCCGTGGCCTATCCCAAAATTAAGAACGTTAAACTCCTGGCTTTCATAGCTTTCTTGTTTTTTGCCATGGTGCTGCTCTTCTTCATAGACCTGCGTTACATGAGGTTTTTTTCCCCCGTTCCTTTCATTTTGATGCTGGTTTATATGCTCTCTCCCTTCCTGAAAATACCCATGTTGAGCAATGCTAATAATAATAAGAAAAGGTGATACTACGACTGATTGTACAAATGATATTATAACTGACAGGGACAACGCCTTTTTTGAGGCAGGCATAAAGCTGGGTGCCCTCTATCACCAGTTTACCGGCTCCCCCGTAAACCTTAAAACGGCAGGAAGCCTGGAAAAAGCCATTCAGGAAAGCATCTCCGTCCAGCCTTACGTGGAAGATATTTCCGTAAAAATCGACCGGGAAATGCTGAAAAGCAAATTGAACGACGAATTCGGATACTTTGAACTTCAGGGTCCCATGTTGAAGGTTAAAATCACTGTAAAATACGGCTCCATGCGGGTCAATGTCGGAATGGAATTCGACCCTGAGCTTAACTATCCTCTTATGAAAATCGAAGGGATTGAAGAAGTAAAGTTGTGAAGCGAATTAATTGAAAACCCGGCGAATTAAAAAAATTGAAGTCAGAAACCAGGGTTCCGGGTTTCCATCACATCTTTTTCAACTTCCTTTTTCAACTTCCTTTTTCAAACTTCTTTTTTATAATTCTTCTTTTACAGCCTCGAAAGCCCGGATCACCTTATCGTTCTGTTCCGGGGTTCCCACTGTCAGGCGGATCAGGGTATCCCCGGCATCCCGGAAGGAGTCGCAGGGACGCACAATGATTCCTTTTTTCAGGAGAGCTTCGGACACGGCTTTTGATTTAAGCGGGGCGACGTCCACGAGGACGAAATTGGCCTGGGAGGGGTAAACTTTGAAAGGCATCCTCTTTTTCAGGTTTTCCCTGCCTTTCCTGGCAAGTTCTATGCTCTTCCGGAGGTGTTCGGTATCCGAGAGGGCGGCGATTCCTGCCCTGAGAGCAGGAAGGCTCACGCAGAAAGGCGTTGCTGCCCGCATGTATTCCCTTTGAAGCCATTCCGGCATGATCCCGTAGCCAAGGCGCAGGCCTGCAAGTCCGAAGGCTTTGGAAAAGGTCCTGCCTACGACCAGGTTGTCGTACTCGCTGACAAGGCCTGAGAGCTTCCTGTCGGCAAATTCCACATAGGCTTCGTCAACGAAGACAAGAGCCCGGGTATTTTCAAGAATCTTCCTGAGGTCGGCTTCGGGCAGGAGGTTTCCTGAGGGGTTGTTGGGGGAACAGAGGAAGATAAGCTTTGTCCGCGGCGTTTCGGCTGCCAGGACTTTTTCCGGGTCAACGGAAAAGTCGGTTTCCCTGCTGACAAAGACAGGGATTCCCCCGCAGGCCAGGGCCGGAAGTTCGTAATAGGCAAAGGTGGGGGTCGGGACAATGACTTCGTCTCCTTTTTCGAGGGTGAGCCTGCAAAGCCCGTCCAGGAGCCCGTCCATCCCGGGGCCGGACGCGACAAGGTTCGAGACCGGAAACCCTGTATATTCCGAGAGGGCTTCCCTTAACTCCCGGGCATCGGCTGAGGGGTAGATGTTTGTGCCGGGAGCGGCTTTTACCAGGGCTTCCACGGCTTTTGGAGAGGGGCCAAGCGGGTTTTCGTTCGAGCCGAGTTTGATGATCGTTGCAGGGTCAAGCCCGTAAGCTGAGGCTATTTCCTCGATGGACTTGCCGGGGACGTACTCTGCAATTTCAAAAATTTCTTTTTTTATGAGTTCAGGCCTGCTCAAGGATACCAACTACCGTATCTATCTGCTCTTTGGTGATTACAAGCGGGGGTACAAGGCGGAGCACAGAGTCCGAGGTGCAGTTCACAAGCACCCCGTGTTCCCGGGCAAAGTCCACGATATCCCCGCATTTGTAGTTCATCTCAACCCCGATCATGAGCCCTTTCCCGCGGACTTCCACTACATCGTCCCTGTCCATGTTCCTGAGTTTTTCTATAAAATAAGCTCCCATTTCACGGGAACGTTCCAGAAGCTTTTCTTCCTTGATGGCTCCGATCGAGGCGAGTGCAGCAGCACAGGCAAGGGGACCGCCTCCGAAGGTAGCCGCATGCTGGCCGCGTCCGAAACTGATCCCTTCCCGGGCGGCAATGGCTCCCATGGGGAACCCTCCTCCGATTGCCTTTGCCATGCTCATAATGTCAGGTTCAACCCCTGCCTGCTCTTTACAGAACCAGGTACCTGTCCTCCCGAAGCCTGTCTGCACCTCGTCAAAGATCAGGAGAGTGCCGGTTTTGTCGCAGATTTCCCTGACTTCTTTAAGGTATTCAGGGTCAGGAATGTTCACCCCGCCTTCCCCCTGGACGGGTTCCAGGATGACGGCGGCGGTATTGTCGGAGATTGCCTGCCTGATTGCATCGGCATCGGAATAGGGGACAAAGGTGGTCGCCGTACTTACCGGGGGTTCGAAAGGTGCCCTGTAAGCGTTTTTGTAGGTTACGGACAGTGCTCCTATGGTCCTGCCGTGGAAGGAGCCTTCGGCTGCAATAAAGGCGCTTTTCCCTGAGACCACGCGGGCAAGTTTCATTGCAGCTTCTACGGCTTCAGCTCCCGAGTTGCAGAAGAAAACACGTCCCATGCCCGTAACCGAGACCAGGGCTTCCGCAAGTTCGGCCTGGATTTCGGTGTAGTAGAGGTTGGAGACGTGCATCAGTTCTCCTGCCTGTTCCCTGATAGCCTGGACCACTTTTGGGTGGCAGTGCCCTACGTTGTTTACCGCAATCCCTGCCACGCAGTCGATATACTCTTTCCCGTGCACGTCATAGACAAGCGCCCCTTTTCCTTTCGAGAGCACGAGGGGCTGACGCCCGTAGGTCTGCATAACATATTTTGCATCTTTCCCGATAACGGAATCGTACTTTGCCTGCGGATCTTTCTGATCCATTATTCCTTCTGTCAAATGAACACCTTCTCTGAGATTTATAACTAAAAGTTATAATGGTAAGCCGTTTACTTGCAATCGCTTACTTGCAACCGTTTATCTGCAGCTCTTGCCTGCGGAAGAATATCTCCGTAATTATAGAAGTTAGTTGAAACTCTCATCTATTCTATCTGAAGCCAGATAATTCCCTGATTCCCTAATAATCTTACTGCTACCTGGCAATTCCCTTCTAAGAATATAGTATTCACTTAAAGGTTTCTTCATTAAAAATAAAAAAATCGGAGTATGCCTTAGAACGGTCAGAATTAGTCAGGGTTGGGGAGTTTTCTTACTTTTTCCAGATTTTTGATCTTAATTCTTACATGAGACAGCCAGAAAGCCCAAATGCTTTAGCGTTGGGATGAATGGCGACCCCCTCCACCTTTCAATTTATCTTATGTAATTCGTTGCATATATATATCGTGAAGTTATTTCCTTTTCATCCAATTGCGCGACAACCAAGCCCAATTGGACACTTCAAAATCCCTCAAACTCATCAAACTCATAAGATCACCCGTGGGACACGGGGAAGAGCCTGTGGATTCGTGGAGGTTGCTCCGGGAAATGAAGCAGGAAGCCCGTTAAATCTTTAGATTTTGCAGGTAGTTCACCTGAACCTCTGCACACCCATGAAACGTCGGCTTCTTCCCATTGCCCCGGTCCTGGCAGACATTCTTCCTCTGCCGGGCACAAAACCGTTTTTAGCTTTTGCCTTTGTTTTCATGAGGGTTTCGATTTCTACCACTTCAAGGGCTTTTACGCCCCCCTCTTCATGAGAGCTTTCTTTAAACCCTTCAGCTGCTTTTTCAGCCGCCGGGCTCTCAAAGTTCTGGACTTTTTTGAAAGCCATTTTTTCTGCAGGTTCCCGGATAAAGGATACTCCGGAAGGTGCCTTGATAGTGCCGTCTATCCTTGCTTTTTCATGCAGGTACACGGCATCGGCCTTTATTCCTCCGTAGACCCGGCTGTTTCTTCCTATATGGACCTGTCCTTTTGAAACAAGGCTGCCATGGACGGTGCTGTTGTCCCCAAGGGTAATTTTGTCCTCCGAATGGATGCTTCCCTGCAGGGTCAGGCTTTTTCCTGCCTCTACCGAATGCGCTTTAATATTTCCTATGAGGACGCAGCCGTTTCCTATTAGGGCTTTTTCTGCAACTTCTATGGCTTTTGGGGAAACTTTCGAGCCGGCGGGCACAATCAGGAGCTTCTCGCCAAGCCTGGGGGTATCTTCATTGTCCTCACAATCTTCGAAGAGGTCTTCAATGGCTTTTTCAACTTCTTCACCCTTTCCGAGACCCATCATTTCCCTGATGTACAGGAAAAGGTACATGATTACGGGTACAGGGTTCCTGACCACTATCCAGCCTTTTGTTTCGAATCCGGCTTTGACCTTCACTTCTTTTCCAACATCCAGGTCTCTTTCAACGGTCAGTTTCCCGTCAATTGTCACGAATTCTCCCAGGTAGGCATTTTTTCCAACATCGACATTGCTTCCGAATTTGGACCACATGTCAATCCTGGCATCGGACCTGGCTGCAACGTCTCCAGAAACGCTTACCCCTTCCCCGATTATAACCGTATCTCCGGAAATCCCGTATTCAATACTGGAATGGTTACCGACAATCACGTCTCCTTCCACGAAGATCCGGTTAGCTTCTATTCTGGTGTTGTCGGGGATGAGCAGGAATTTAAAGACCTGTTCTGGCTCTGAAATGTTTTCACTCTCCAGTAATTGATTTTGGATGCCTGGATCTCTGCTGCAGGGATATTGTTTGAAATCCTTTTTCAGAAATCTATTAAGTACTTTCAAGCAAAAACTACTTTCCAGGATATATTTTTATTCATCTACTGTGGGCCTGAGACATACAAAATGGCATCCTTGATTACATTATGTCCTATTTCTACCAGCCTTAACATATAAAATATTGTGTAAATTCCTGGAAATCTCTATTCTATTTCCTTTCTCCAGTGTCTTCCCCGGAAAATCCGATAGGTAAACCCGGGAAGAGCAAAGGGAAAATACAGGAATACACAGGGAATGCACAGGGAAAATACAGGGACTCCTTTATTGGAGGCTCATTTTGCTTTCTTTGATTCTATCCCTACCCGTACATCCACTGCAGGCCCACCTTCAAGGGCAAGGACCTCTTCGGGAGAGAGGAGCAGCTGTCCGGTTGCAAGTAGCCTGTCGTTTTCGTCCGTGACAAGGACTTCGTCCCCTGCCCTGAGTTCGGGGTCGAGGGATACCACATGTTTTGCAAAAGCCGTTTTACCTTTTGCCACAAAAGGAGCTGCGTCTTCACAGACCACTACCTTGAGCCTTTTTCCCGGTAAATATCCGTGAAGAACGGCTGCCCCTTTCATGCTCAGGGTAAAAAAACCGTCCTTTGCCCTTGCCGTTACGATACGGTTTCCGGAGTGGAAAACCTGGCGCACCCTCTTTGTCCGGGATAACTGGAATGTTGCACCTTCGGGGAAAAGTTCTTTTCCGGAGCCTTTGCCAAACTGGTAATCCGCGATCGTGCGGACTCTTATAAGTCTGTTTTCGCTTTGCATGAGAGTTAATAATATGCTGAACTTAAAGCCGTGTCGGTCATCCTGAGTTTTCCGGAGATATTTTCCTGGATGCATCTTATTAATATTTATCGAACGATATAATAACTTATTTATATTTGTTGCATTAAAGCAGTAACTGGTAGAAAATTTAAAATTTCGTGAAAGTTTGTGGCGTTTTCCGGGTCCAAGGATCTGCGGACCTGATCTGTCGGCCCGGAAAGTTATCTTATACAAAAAGTCGAGGGCTCTTTTGATTCGTAAAAACATCTCCCTGGATGATGCTCATCTCCTTAAGCTCCAGCCTTTCCTGGACAGGCACGGAGGAAATCTCAGTGCGGCGGTAAGAGAAGCTATCGAGCTTGCTGATCTTACTCTGGAAAAGCACGGGACCCCGGAAAAAGCAGCAAATTCCCTGAATGGAAGTGAAATTGATTTCGGAGGAATGGAAACCCTGGTAGAGTCAGGGGAAGGCATCATGGTAAGCCAGCAAGTGTTGAACTGGCTTGTGAAGAATACTTCCGGCAGGCTGCTGGATGAAGACGTTGTCCATGAACTGATCAACCCTTACAGGATCAAAACGATGTCTGAACTTGAAGGATATCTCAATGCCCGCAGCCGAAAGATGGGCTGGAATCTGGAGGTCTCGGCTACCTGCGGCAAGGAACTTGATCCTAAATTTTCGACTATGAGTTTTCTGGGGGGGGACAGGGATCTCCGGGAACTTGTTGTGGAAACGGTTTGCCTTTTCCTGGCGCGGTGGCTGAGTCTGGATGTGGAAGTGGTTTACAGGAAGGCCAACTCGACTATCATCTACCTGAAGCCCTTTGCACGGCATGAACAGGGAGAAATCCCCCCGGGGGTCCTGAAGTACTTCGGGTCGATGGACAGCATGTACAGGGAAATCGAAAGAAAAGGGGATTTCTGGAAAACGCTCGTCGAACTATACAAGTTTTTCAACTACCAGCGGATAAACATCGACAGGAACCTCTTCGAAGCTTTTGCTGCCGGGGAATATCCCGATATAAAGAAGTATTTCGAGGTAAAAGCCGGGCGCCAGCTCCATGAAATCCCGCTTTCGGAACTGATCCCTCTTTTCAAGCACCTGTTTATGGCTTCGCAGCTTGTGGACGATGTCGAAATTAACACGGAAAAAGGGAAAGAGCACATCAAAATTTTCCATAATTATTCCAGTGAAAAGGTAAGTGCCAAAATGGTCCGGCTTTTTTCTGATGTATTCCGGACAGGCTTGCACAGTTTCAGTGTAACATCTCTTAAAGGGCTTACAATATTGGAGTTCAATGATCCGGAAGTTGAAAAGGAAAGTTCCGGACTTCTCCGCCCTTTGGACGAAGGTGTGGAACTCTGAAAAAATGAGAGTTGGGGTCTAATTTCAGATTTTTTTGTTTCCTTTCAGATCCCTTCGTGTTCTTTCAGATTTTTTCGACCCCTCTCTTTTTCTTTCGCCTCCTATCGATTTTTTTCGTGTTTTTCAGGTCTTTATAGGTTTCTTTATAGATGCCTGCCTGAAAACAGTTTATTCTTATTTAATATAATATTCAAGAAATTTTATATACCATCGATTAACATCTTAGTGTGTATCAGATGGTATTCATTCACATCCTGATGCCCGTAAACATCTTTTATCCGGAAATACCATGGACATTTGTTTCAAATTTCAATGCCCGGTGTGGAAGTACCTTATTTAATAAACAACTCTGGTGAGCGCTAGTGATCCGAAAGAATATCTCAATGGAAGATGAGTACCTGCAAAAATTGCGCCCTTTTCTGGATAATAACTCTGGTAATCTGAGTGCGGCAATACGGGATGCCATCGAACTTGCCGAAGCTGCATTACAGGAATATGACACAATCGAGGAGGCAATAAAGCACCTCAGGGAAGAATCCGGGTACCCTGCGCTTCGCAACAACCTGATTGAAAGTGGAGAATGTATATTAATGAGTCAGCTCACCGTTAGGTGGCTGATCGAGAAAACCGATGGGATTCTCGTGGAAGAAGGGGTTGTAAGTGAACTTTTCAATCCTTATCGGATAAAGTCTCTTCCCGATCTGGTGGAGTACCTGAACACCCGAAGCAGGAACATGGGATGGGAACTTGTAGCTTCGACCTATCACCTGGATGACGATAAAACCGAAGTAATCATACTCGAAAACGGGGACCCGAGTTTCAGGGCTTTCATTTCCGAGAAAATCTCTATTTTCCTTGGCTTTTATATGGATTTTGACGTCTCTTTTGTCCACCGGAAATCAAACTTGATCCGTATATATCTCAAGGAATACAGGTCCGTGGGCCTGGAACTTCCTCCCGGAATTTTAAAAAATTTTGGAGCTTTTGATACCGTTTTCAAGGAGATTAAGAGTCGGCCTGATTTCTGGATTTCTCTTATAGGCAGGTACAGGCAGCAAAGGTACCAGAGGGTGAACCTGAACAAGGATGTTTTTGAAGCTTTCCTCGTGGGAGAAATCCCGGACGTAACAAGCTTTTTCGAAGAATCTGCAGGCAAACCTATCCGGGAGATCCCTCTTTGTGAAATGATTGTTGCCACGAAAAAACTGGCCTCGGTCACTCAGCTTGTAAGTGATGTCGAAAGGGTTTTTGAGGAAGGAAAGATGCAGGTAAAAATCCGACATCAGTTTTCCAGTGAAAAAGCTTCCTTCAAATTGGTTGAAATGTTTTCCAGGCTGTTCCGGACTGCAGGATATGATTTTGAGGTAAGGGCCGTTTCGAATCTTGTGATTTTCGAATTCAGGGAAAAGTGTTAAACAGCTCCGGCTTTTTCCAGATAATCTCCTTTCAGGCACTTTTCCTTTTTCGGGATTTTTTCTCAGCTCTGGATGGAGTCTACAGTTTTCTTAAAGTGTAGCAAATTTTTCCTCTCCTTTCTATTATCTCTCCAAAGTTCTGTATTCTACGTTTTTCCTCTCTCAAACTGTCTAACTTTTTAATCACATGTACCAAAAAAATTAAAAGCTAGAATCTACAAGTATTTGGTAGTGGGTGTTACTCAATTATGTGGTTAAGGCGAATGAATAATTAATGCTTAAATACCTGCCTGGTCCCAATAGTTTGAAGAAGGCAATCTAAGTGATAATCCGGAAGAATATCTCGATTGACCAGTGCCATGTCGATCAGCTCCAGCCTTTGCTGGAACAAAATAACGGCAACCTGAGTGCAGCGATAAGGGACGCTATTGAAATTTCTTCCCGGGTAATGGAAGGAAAAAAGGCTGTGAATTCGGAAAAGTACATAAATAATGTTCCTCAAAATACGGAAATTCGTAATAAACTTATTGAGACGGACGAATTCATACTTGTACACCGTACCATGTTTAAATGGTTCTTTAAAAAAACTTCAGGGCTGCTTATAGATGAATCTACCATATATGAGCTTATAAATCCTTATAAGTTCAGGAAGGTCCCTGAAATAATCAATTACCTGAACACACTTAACAGGAAACTTGGCTGGAAGATCGAGGTTTCCGCAGAATTCCAGGGAGCCCCGGAACCGGAATCAGTTACTCTTACTTTCTCAAACGGCAATCCTTATTTCCGGGAACATCTGGTTCATGGGGTTGCTCTTTACCTTGTTAAACAGATGAAACTGGATGTCCAGGGGCTGTACAGCAGGTCAAATGTGACCAAACTTTATCTGAAACGTTTTACGTACCTTGATTATGAACAGGTTCGGGAAGGCTTTGAAGGGCATTTCGGTTCCATGGACAGTACCTTCCGGGAAATCCGGAAAAAGCCCGCTTTCTGGAAAAATCTCATCCAGCTCTACAGGCAGCACAACTACCAGCGCATCAGCATACAGAAAACAATTTTTGAAGACCTTATCTCCGGAAGAGTTCCCGATGCTACTGATATGGCAAGAGATTTCGAATTCCTCGCGGGAAAACCTCCTGATGCTCTCACTCTCTCCGAACACATTATGATTTTCAAGGAACTCTACCTGACAGACAACATAGGGAGCGATATTGAGGTCTCCACGGAAAAAGGGCGGGAATACATAAAACTCATTCATGATTATTCCGATGAAAAGGTCCGTGAATACGTCACTCAGTATTACTCAATCATGTTAAAGGCTCTTTTCTATCCATTTACAGTCACTTCCAGTCCCAACCTTATCCTTTTTGATTTCAGTAACAGTCCTGATTCCTGTGCCGAAACCAAACTCGATTTTGTCGATCCCGGTTCTCTGATTCCCTGAACTCTGCTTTCAGGTTTTTTGTTCCAGTTTTTTTGTTTCAAAAAAGTCCACTATTGACTTATGGATACGTTGACTTATGGATACGTTGACTTATGGATACGTTGACTTACGGATACATTGATATTTCAGAGTTTCATATCCCTCTTCCATGAGTGACGTTATTCTTCTCTGGGACTCCCCTTTGCTTTTTGAAAAACTGTTTCTTGAATACGGTCTTGAATGCACCAGGACGCATTCCGGCTCCCTGGGCACCCCCTATCTTCCTGCCTGTAAAATCCTGGTTGTGCCCACAGGTTTTGCAAACCGGCAGTATACCAAAATAGGGTCCGGGATCGAAAATAGTGGACCTCGCCTTGAAAGGTTTGTTGAAAAAGGAGGGACTCTCCTTGTCTTCAGCCCTCTTGTTCCGGAATATGAATATGAATGGCTGCCCTTCACCCTGAAGTACGTAATGGAGGAAAACCCCTGTACTCCCCGGTCAGTGGGCGAGCACGATGCTCAGAAGCTTGTGGAAGGCGTCCACCCTCCCGTTGGATGCGACGGTTATTTCGCAGAAACCGATGCCGACGTTGTGCTGGAAGATGATAAGGGAAGAGCCATTATGGTTGCAAAGGAAATTGGAAACGGACTGGTAGTGGCAACCACTGTGCATGAACTGCCTGCCGAAGAGTTCTTCAAATGCAGGGTATGCGGCGCCTGCAAAGTTAAGGTCTGAACAAGTTAAGGTCTGAACAAGTTAAGGTCTGAACAAGTTAAGGTCTGAACAAGTTAA
>CBFCWE010000037.1:0-36914 GCA_965601435.1 uncultured Methanosarcina sp. | reverse complement strand
GAACTCTGATTTATCGTTGAACTCTGATTTATCGTTGAACTCTGATTTATCGTTGTGCTCTGATTTCTCGTTGTGCTCTGATTTATCGTTGTGCTCTGATTTCTCGTTGAGCTTTCACTTCTTATTGATCACTTCAACAAAATTCCTGTCCGAAAGGTCCTCTTTCCCTGACCAGAAGATTGACTTATAGTACTTCCAGACTTTGGGATCAAGTTCAAGGATTCCTACATGGATCACGAATTCAAACAGGAACCAGTAGGTTGCGACCAGGTGCCCGATACGGATCAGGCCCAGCGCCGACACGTTCAGGTAAGGTGCAAAGATCCCGGCAATCGCAATGATCCACTGAGCTATGGGAAGCCCGAGGAGAGACCAGTTCAGGTTGTAGAGCACAATTCCCGTGGCGGCAATCAGAAGAATTGCAGAGCTTTCGAAGATGATCAGGAGCTTGAGCAGCGGGTGCAGTTTCGTAACGTAATGCCCTTCCTGAGCATCATAAACCGTAAATGCCGGATACTCCCCTTTGCCAAAAAAATTGAGTATGATGCCTTTCAGGCGTTCGGCATCCTCGGGCCCGAAGATGTAACTTTCGATGAAATGGCTCAACCTGTCGTTCAGGGCGCAGACCTCTCCTCTACACGAAAAAACGTTGTAAGGAACGAGGATCCAGTTCGCTGCCAGGAAGAAAGGAACTGCAATCATATGCAGGCCGCGGGCTTTATCGAAATCCATGAAGTCCCAGCCCAGATAAATCTTAAGCCCGGTAACAACGAGGACCAGCATGGAAAGCAGGTGAATCAGGTGTGTGACCCGCTCCATCTTCGTATAGCGTTCCACAACCAGGCTTTCCCCGGAACTACCGGAATTTCCAGCATTAGCGGAATTTTCATCCATATTTCTCCCCACCATATTTCGACCTCCCTGATCAGATCACCCTGACCCTCTCTTCCTCTTTTCCAGTAAGGTCAATGGTGTGGATGGCACAGGCGAGGCAGGGGTCAAAGGAACGAGCCGTATGGAAAATGCCGACAGGGTTGGTATAATCCACACCCAGAGCGTTTTCTGCAGCCGAAATCCTGTTCCCCAGGAGGGCCTGTTCCACGGGACCGGGGATGCCTGCAGTGTTTCGAGGAGCCAGGTTCCAGGTGCTCGGGACCACGGCCTGGTAGAGCGTTACCCTGGAGTCAGGGCCGGTTGCAACCCAGTGGCCCAGAGCACCCCTGGGCGCTTCCCAGAGGCCCATGCCTTCGGAATCCTTTGCCATGGACAGGTCGGTTGGCACGGCAAACTTACCGCCGGGGTCAAGGTCTACGGTCACCCATTTAAGGAGTTCGGATGCAACAACCAGGATCTCCTGTGCCCGGGCAAGCATACGGATGTAGGTGTTAATAGCAGGGTACCCGTTTTCCCTGAAAAGCTGCGCAAGTCCGGTGATGAGCGGATCTTCCATGATGAGCATGCGGGAAAGGGGCCCGAGTTCACAGGGCATCCCGTCGTAATTAGGTGCTTTTATCCAGGAATAGCGACTTTCCGTACCCCTGGAGTAATCGATTTCATCAGGTTCGGGCTCAGGTTCGGTGACTCCTTCCCAGGGGAACCTGTCGGCTTCGGAGTCAACATAAAAGGAATGGGCTATGCTTTCGGAAATTTTCCTGTGGTCGAACTTATGCAGCTTGAGGTTCCCGTCCATGTACCCTGAAGAAATGACCCTGGAACCCGGAGGGCTGGTAGGGTCGTAGCCGTCCCCGTCTTCAGGTTTGTAGAAAACACCGTAGGAGAGGTAGCCAATCGTATCAGGGTTGCTGTAACCCCCTGTCCGGTCAAGTTTCATACTGGCGGGTAGCCCCAGAACTTCCTCCCCTATTAGTTCGGAGCCGAAAGCCGCAAGAAGAGGCACGTCTCCCCAGCCTGCGGCATGGGAAAAGTCGTTAGAGACCAGGGAAGCGGCAGTAAGCTCCTGCAGACGGTCAACCACAAAGTTTACGGCTTTTTGGGGGGAACTCGCAAACCTGGTGTTTTCGACCCAGGTTTCGGGGGAAACGCCCAGGGCAAAATTCTCGACGAAATCCATTACCTGCCAGTAGTAAGAGGCAAGCTGTCCGATGTCCGCAAGGGTGGGCCCGTAGGTTACGCCTCCCACATGTGCCATGACCGAATGGGGCATCTTAGCCCCCATAAGAGAGATAGCTTCATGCAGCCTCCGCTTTTCCCGGATAGCAGCCGCATAACTGACCCCGACAGGGATATCAACGCCATTTAGCCTGTAGCTAATCGGGGCAAACCTCCGAAGCAGCTCGTCCCAGACGGCTTTTCCAGTATCCCCAAAGTTTCCGAACAAATCCCTGTAGGCCGGGTTTGCAAGGTCTGTTCCCCAGAGCACGTAGATATGGGTCGTATTGCTGGCAATCGTGTTCAGGCCCTGGTGGATATTGCGCACCACAAGGGCATCCCTGGGAACGGCATCCTCCACTCCGAAGAGCTGGTCAAGGGCACTTGCCGCTGCCAGGGAGTGGGAAGTCGGGCAGACCCCGCAGATCCTCTGGGTAAGAAGGGCAGCATCCCTGGGGTCCTGGTGCTGGAGGAAACGTTCGAACCCCCTGAGCATAAGCCCCATGCTCTGGGCTTCCGTAATCACCCCTTCCTCGTTGACCTGGGTGTCGATCCTGTAATGCCCTTCAATCCGGGTAAGCTGATCAACCGTAACTTCGACCATTTACTGATCCTCTCCTTCATCTTTGCCCGCTTTTTTATCTGGAGCTCCTTCTGGTTCTTTATCTGGAGCTTCCTCCGGCTCTTTATCTTCAGGCTTCTCTTTCACAGCGACCCTCCGGATAGCATGGGCTCCTACCGCAAGCAGGGAAGCCCCAATAGCCACTTTCGCAACTGTATCGATATTTGTCCCGGCAATCCCCACGTCCTCAATTTCCTGGAAAAAGGGGCGCGAACTGTCAGGAAAACCCGGAGATACACAGGAGATACACGGGGACCCTGACTGAGGACAGAGACTGTGATAGCCATTCCAGCGGCGTATAGCACAGTCCGCATGGGTATAGGGAGCCTTACACCCGAGTTTCCAGAGGCATTTCTCCCCGCTTACGACGGTATCAAACTCCCCTTTGTCGTAGAACCCCCTTCTCGGGCAGTTATCGTGGATGACATAATCAGGAGGGAAAAAGACTTTCGGACGCAGCCATTCATCCAGAACCTCAGGGAGGTCGTCGGGAACTTTGATCTTCCCCAGCACCACCGCTCCCAGGGTCAGGAGCATCCAGTCCGGGTGAGGAGGACAGCCGTTAATATTGATGACGGGTTTTTCGATTCCCAGTTCCTGCAGCATCCCTTTCTCCCCGTCTTCCATGGTAAAGGCAACCCCTCGGAAGTCCATAAGGTCCCTGATCTCACTGTCCGCCGAGTTAACCCCCCCGTTCGTTGCACACTGCCCTACTGCTACGATTAAAGAAGCATTTTCAACGGCTTTCCGGAAAATATCCTTGTAGGTCTTGCCCCCGAGCATGATGTACTTGCCCGTACCTTTTGGCCCGTTGGCAATAGCCCCTTCCACGACCAGGATATAACCTTCCTCTTCAATAACTTCTTCGAAAAGAATTTCAGAATTGAGTTCGGAAGTATTTACCATCTCCCCATCCACGTAAATCCCCTGCTGGCCGAGCAGGAGCTCGTGATATTCAAGCCGGATGTTCAGGCGATCAAAAGCCTGCAAAACATCAGGCTCACCTCCGTTTAACAGGGACTCGGAACAACCCGTGCACTCCCCGCCGTGGATCCAGACAATCCTGGTTTCCGCGAATTCCAGGGCTTTAACAACATCACTTCGATAAGTTTGCAAAAACAGAGACGCTCCCAGAGCCCCTACGGCTTTCAGGAACGTTCGCCGGTCCATCTTCATAAAATCAAGATGTTTGAATCGGTCAGGGGAGTTATCTCTACCCATTCCACACCTCCACACAGAGTAGAATAATTTTAGTAAGAAATATCTTGAATATTATTAATATCATAAACCAATTGATAAATAGCTTACCTAAAAAAAGAAGATTAGTCAAGCAAAAAAAGAAAAGAATTCCTATATTTAGCCAGGAGTTTCCCCCCATAAGGAGCTTATCTATTCTAAAAACATTTTCAGGCCAGACCTTTCCAGGAAGCCATTATTTGCAAGTGGATGCCAAAATGCCATTACACTTAAAGGCGGAAGGCCGCTCTCAAGTCAAGGGAAAGAAGGAAAGAAGGAAGGAAAGAAAGATTAATTCCGGAATAAAGAAGAAAAAAGAAAAAACCAGCTTCGGATAATCAAAACTGATCAGAAACTTCTTCCCTTATCAACCGGACTGCCTCGTTTACGGCTTCAAGCACATCAGGGCTCATTTCCATTGTAATTTCCGTAGCCTGCTTTCCGATTTCTATGCCGAAGACCACGATTTCCGGAAGTTCCTGCACCTGTTCCCCTATTTTCAGTACATCGGATATGGTCATGTCGTGTACCGAAATGATGTCGTGGGGTGCAGTGCCTGCTATCAGGTCCAGGCCGCAAAGCCGGTGGATGGTACCTGCCCGGGCGCCGGTCAGGATCGCGTCAACAATTATAACCTTCCGGGCGCCATCCAGCAGACTTAAAAGGTCCAGGCCGCAAACGCCAGCGTCTACTACTTCTAGACCGTCAAGCCCTTCAAGTTCCGTTTTTTTAAGGGCTTCAACAACCTTCAGGCCGACGGCGTCATCTCCCATGAAAGGGCTTCCGCAGCCCAGGATTCGGACCGGAGCATGTAATATAGACATATTCTCACTCAACACAGTTATTCTGGTCAACACGGATCAATTCAGAGCGTTTTATTTTTTCGAGAGGAATATGCCTATATTAGCAGGATACGGCTATAAACCTCACTCTTGAATCTACTCTTTTGCGGCATCCAGGACTTTATCGGATGAATCGTGCCATACAAGCTCTCTGTCAGGCACGTTGTTCCTCGGTTCATGGCCCACGATATCAACGAAGTGCCTATCTGCAAGGTTTTCCTTTCCCGACCAGAAAATTGCCTTGTAGTACTTCCAGATATGGGGGTCAAACTCCAGAATCCCGATATGCACAACCAGTTCAAAGACGAACCAGTAGGTCATGAGCAGGTGAATCGCCCTCATTAACTGCAGTGAAGACATACCTAAGAAAGGTGCCATCAGGTCCCCTGCCGAAAGGACCCAGGAACCCACCGGAAGCCCGAAGATAGCCCAGTCAAGCTTGTATAAGACAATTCCCGAAACTGCAATGACCAGGATAGCAGTACCTTCCAGCACAATAAGGATCTTCATCAAGGGGTGAAGCTTGGTCTTGTAATGCCCCTCAACCTCATCATAGATGGTGAATGCCGGGTAGTCACCCTTTCCGAAGAAATTTAACACTATTCCTTTCAGACGCTTTGCATCATCAGGGCCGAAGATATACGTGTCCATGAAATGTTCCATTTTTGCCTGAACTCCACCCTCACTTGCAGAGAAGATGTTGTAGGGGATCAAAATCCAGTTCACCGCAAGGAGAACCGGAACCATGATCATGTGAAGAGCTCTGGCGTTGTGGAAGCTCATAAAGTCCCAGCCAAGATAGATTTTTAAGCCGGTCAGGATAAGCACTACCATTGCAAAGGCATGGGCGGTGTGAGCCACCCTGTCGAGTACCGTGTAGCGCTCAACAACCATCGGGTTGTTTTTGCCTCTCATGAAAGATCATCTCCTTATACGAGTCTTAAGGTTTTAGGAGCGTTTTTCCCGGTAAGGTCAATGGTGTGAACCGCACATGCAACGCACGGGTCATAGGACCTGCCGATATGCAGGATGTTAACAGGATTAGAGTAATCGATGCTAACTGCGTTTTCCACCGCGTTGATCTTTGACCCGATCAGGGCCTGCTCAAGAGGACCGGGGATTCCAGCCCCATCTCTTGGGGACAGGTTCCAGGTACTCGGAACCACGGGCTGATAGCGGACAACCTTTGAGTTGCTGTCTGTGGAAACCCAGTGCCCGAGAGCTCCGCGGGGAGCTTCCCAGAGCCCCATGCCTTCGGAGTCCTTCGCCATGGAAAGGTCGGTGTGCACGGAAATCTTCCCGTTCGGGTCATAGTCAACAGTTACCCACTTAAGGAGCTCGTTTGCGATAATGGCAATCTCCTGGATGCGGGCCACCATCCTGGTGTAGGTGTTTGCCGGAGAGTATCCGTTATCCTTGAAGGCCTGAGCCAGTCCGGTCACCAGAGGCTCTTTCATAGCGAGCAGGCGGGAAAGGGGACCTACCTCACAGGGTATGCCTTCATATCTCGGGGCCTTGCCCCAGGTGTACCTGCTATCGGATCCGCCGTCAAAGCGGATTTTGTCCGGGTCTGAGACCGGATTTGTCTCACCCTTCGAGGGGTGAAGTTCCCCGGTGTCTTCATAGAAAGCGTGTGAAACGCCTTCAGTGATCTTGCTGGCATCGAAGTTTTTGTATTCGAGGTCCCCGGTCACGATACCCGAGGTCTGGAAGCGGTCGCCTGCCGGACTATTCGGATCGTACCCGTCCCCGTTTTCAGGCTTGTAGAAGGCGCCGTAGGCCAGGAAGTTTATCTTTGAGGGATCGCTATATCCGCCGGTCCGGTCGTGTTTCAGGCTAGCCGGAAGCCCGAGGAGGGTTTCTCCCACAAGTTCTGAGCCGAAGGCGGCATAGAATTCCGTGTCACCCCAGCCGGCTTCCCTTGTGAAGTTGTTAGAACCTGCCGTACTGTCCACGAGTCCCTGGAGGTGCTCGACCACGAAGTTTACGGCTTTCGTTGGGGAGCTTGCCTTATAGGTATTTTCAATCCAGGTCTCGAAGGGGACTCTTAAGGTGTAACTGGAAACAAAGTCCATCACCTGAAGGTAATAAGAGGAAAGTTTGCCGATGTCTGCGATATTTGGCTTGTAGGTGTACCCGCCCGGGTAGGAAGTGACCTGGTGAGGCATCTTTCCACCGATGACTGCGATGGCTTCCTGAAGACGTTTCTTTTCAGGGATTGCTGCAAGGTAGGAGCTGCCTGGCGGGATGGCATTCCCATCGATCCTGTAGCTGATAGGGGCAAACCTGCCCACAAGTTCCTTCCAGACCGCACTTCCGGTTTCCCCAAGAGGAGTAAGGACATCGCGGTAAGAGGGGTTTGCAAGGTCAGGCCCCCAGAGCACATAGACATGGGTTGCGTGGCTTGCAAGGGTGTTTAACGCCTGGTTGATGTTCCTTGCCACAAGAGCATCTTTGGGCACACTGTCAGCAACCCCGAAGAGCTGGTCAAGAGCATTTGCTGCTGCCAGAGAGTGAGAAGTAGGACAGACCCCGCAGATCCTCTGGGTCAGAAGTGCTGCATCCCTGGGGTCCTGGTTCTGAAGCATGCGTTCAAAGCCCCTGAACATCAGGCAGGAACTCTGGGCATCGGTGATTACACCGTCGCCATTGACTTCCGTAGACAAGCGGAGGTGACCTTCAATCCTCGTTAAAGGGTCGACTGTTACGTTTACCATTTTTAATCATCTCCTTTCATTCTGCGCACTGCATGTACACCTGCAGCAAGCACGGATGCACCTACTGCGGCTTTAGAGACGGTATCGATATTTGCCCCGAGGAACAAGCCCTTGTCCTCAGCTTCAACATACAGAGGCCTTGCAGAATCCGGGAACCCGGGTTCCACGCAGGCGATGCAGGGGGAACCTGCCTGGGTGCACATGCTTACGGAGCCGTTCCAGCGGCGCAGGGCACAGTCCGAGTGGGTATAAGGTGCTTTGCAGCCTAACTTCCAGAGGCACTTTTCCCCTCCGATTTCCGTATCGAATTCCCCGCGGTCATAGTAGCCGCGCCGGGGACAGTTTTCGTGCACCGTGTGGTCTTCAGGGAAGAAAACTTTGGGTCTTCCGTACCTGTCCAGAGCTGCATCAAGGTCGTCGGGAATCCTGAGTTTCCCGAGGATTACCGCCCCGAGGGTCAGGAGGATCCAGTCAGGGTGTGCGGGACAGCCGGGGATATTGATCACAGGTTTGCGGATGCCAAGTTCCTGGAGCATGCCTTTGGAGCCGTCTTCTTTTGTGAACTCCACTCCCCTGTAATCGGTAAGCTCGGAAACGGCACTGTCTGCGGAGTTTATTCCTCCGTATGCTGCACAGGTGCCCACTGCAAGAATTGCGTTAGCGTTCTTTGCTGCTTTGGAAAAGAGTTCCTTGAAGGGCCTGTTCCCAATCACGCAGTAGCGTCCGGAACCATCTGGCCCATTTGCGATTGCGCCTTCAACGATCAGGATGTAGTTGCCTTCTTCGATCAGTTCATCAACGAGGATTTCGGAGTTCAGCTCGGAGCTGTTTGCAGGCTTACCATCCACGAAAATTCCTTGCTGAGCAAGGAGGGTCTCGTGGTAAGCAAGATTAACGTTAAGCTTGGTAATCGCCTGGACGATGTCCGGGTTGCCACCGTTTAAGACGGACTCGGAACAACCCGTGCATTCCGCCCCATGCAACCAGACAAGCTTTGTCTCTGCAAATTCGAGAGCGCTTACAATCTCCGTTTTGTAGGTACCAAGAAATGCCGTTGCACCGACTGCGCCTACGGCTTTTAGAAAGGTACGCCTATCCATTTTTAAAAAGTCCATACTCTCCAGTGTATGAACCAAATTCTTTTTTCCAATGACCATATTCTACCACATCTTGTTTTTTATATACCCAAACTATATGTCCGAAAGGAAAATGGTTCTTAAATGTGCACCATAATTATATAAATCATCATATAAATATGTAGATAATATTTGGAATGAGTAAATAGTATATAAGAGTTTTTACATGAAAAAATAAATATATTTGTCTATGAAATGAAAAATATAATTATTCTTTTTAAATTATATGATTATGTTTAATTTAATAATGGGCATCAAAGAACATGAATATACATAGAGAGCCAGAAATAAGCAGACGAAGGGAATCTAAACTTTTGAAATAATAATGATAGATTCACACTGACACACGTAACAAAGAATGAGATAAAATAAGAATTAAAAGACCAATAATTAAAAATAAAGTATTAAAAAATAAGAAATAATTTTTAAAAAATACACCCAAGAAATCAGGTGTATATTTTTACATTTAAATGGATTAAATTCTGATTTCACGCGAAAAATCAGGGAAAATCCCCGGAAAAATTAAGGCGAAAATAAGGCAATAAAGAAGAATAGATTTTCGAGCAAATGCGGGAAATTTCCATATATACCTCATATACACCTTTCCAATGCCTGTTATATACTATCTCTTAATTCATCTGACATACCTTTCCAGTGCCTATTACATGCCATTCCAATGCCTGTTACAAACAATCTCTTAATTCATCTGACATACCTTTCCAATTCTTTTTACTTACTTTTCCAATTCCCCTTACCCTTCCAATTCCTCTTAGATGCTTCCAATTCAACTTCATACTATTCTTACAATGCCCGGAGCATTTTTCCCTGTGAGGTCGAGGGTATGGACAGCGCATGCGATACAGGGGTCGTATGACCTTCCGACGTGCAGGATATTGACCGGGTTGGAGTAATCGACACCGAGAGAGTTTTCCACAGCGTTAATCTTTGTTCCCATCAAAGCCTGTTCCGCAGGGCCTGGAGTTCCTGCACTGTCTCTTGGGGAGAAGTTCCAGGTACTCGGGACCACGGGCTGGTAGCTTACTACTTTAGAGTTACTGTCTGTGGAAACCCAGTGCCCGAGAGCTCCTCTCGGAGCTTCCCAGAGCCCCATACCTTCGGAGTCCTTCGCCATGGAAAGATCGGTATGCACGGAAATCTTCCCGTTTGGATCGTAGTCTTCGCTTACCCATTTCAAGAGCTCGTTTGCAATAATTGCGGTTTCCTGGATGCGGGCAATCATCCTGGTGTAGGTATTGGCAGGGGAGTAACCGTTGTCCTTGAAAGCCCGGACCAGTCCGGTCATCAGGGGCTCTTTCATAGCAAGCAAGCGGGAGAGAGGGCCTACCTCACAGGGCATCCCTTCATACCTCGGAGCCTTTGCCCAGGTATAGCGACTGTCGGATCCTCTGTCATAGCGGATTTCCGCAGGGTCACCAATCGGGTTAGTCTCCCCCTTCGAGGGGTGGAGCTCTTCAGAGCCTACATAGAAAGAGTGGGCAATGCTTTCAGTGATCTTGCTGGCATCGAAGTTTTTGTACTCAAGGTTGCCAGATACGATCCCGGAGGTCTGGAAGCGGTCGCCTGCCGGGCTGCTCGGGTCATACCCGTCCCCATTTTCAGGCCTGTAGAATGCTCCGTAGGCAAGGAAGTTAATCTTCGAAGAGTCACTGTACCCACCGGTCCGATCGTGCTTCAGGCTTGCCGGAAGTCCGAGGAGGGTTTCGCCCACAAGTTCGGAACCGAATGCGGCGTAGAATTCCGCGTCACCCCAGCCGGCTTCCCTGCTGAAGTTATTGCCGTTGGAACCGGAAGTGCTGCTGTCCACGAGTCCCTGGAGGTGCTCGACCACGAAGTTTACGGCTTTCGTTGGGGAGCTTGCCTTGTAGGTATTTTCAATCCAGGTCTCGAAGGGGACCCTTAAGGTGTAACTGGAAACAAAGTCCATTACCTGGGAGTAATAAGAGGAAAGTTTGCCGATGTCTGCGATGCTTGGCTTGTAGGTGTACCCACCCGGATAGGAAGTGACCTGGTGAGGCATCTTTCCGCCGATGACTGCAATGGCTTCATGCAAGCGTTTCTTTTCAGGGATTACTGCAAGGTAGGAACTGCCTGCCGGAATGGCATTCCCATCAATCCTGTAGCTGATAGGGGCAAACCTGCCCACAAGTTCCTTCCAGACAGCATTTCCGGTTTCCCCGAGAGGGGTAAGGACATCGCGGTAGGCGGGATTTGCAAGGTCAGGCCCCCAGAGTACATAGATATGGGTTGCGTGGCTTGCAATGGTATTCAGGGCCTGGTTGATGTTCCTTGCCACAAGAGCATCTTTGGGCACACTGCCAGCAACCCCAAAAAGCTGGTCAAGGGCATTTGCTGCTGCCAGAGAGTGAGAAGTGGGACAGACCCCACAGATCCTCTGGGTCAGGAGAGCAGCGTCCCTGGGGTCCTGGTTCTGGAGAATGCGTTCAAAGCCCCGGAAAAGCAAGCAGGAACTCTGGGCATCTGTGATTACACCTTCAGCATTGACTTCGGTGGACAGGCGGAGGTGACCTTCAATTCTTGTTAAGGGGTCGACTGTTACATTTACCATTTTTAATCATCTCCTCTTCTGTAATAGGAGTCCCTGTGGGAATCATATTCATGAGAGTCGGAATCACTGGAAGTCCCATCATATGAATCCACATCATCACCTCTTCTGCGATCGGATTTTTCACCATCGGACTCTCCACCATCGGAACTCCCCCCGCCCTGCATGTAAAAAGGCCTTGCAGAATCAGGGAACCCCGGTTCTGCACAAGCTATGCATGGAGAACCGGCCTGGACACACATGCTAACCCCGCCGTTCCATTTACGGACCGAACAATCCGCATTTGCACGTTTACCTTTACATCCGAGTTTGAAAAGGCACTTATATCCTCCAATCTCGGTATCGAATTCATCTCTCTCATAATATTCATGGCGGGGACATTCCTCATGGACAACTTCACTGAAATAGGCTTTCGGACGCCCGTAACCGTCCAGGACCGAGGGAAGATCCCCTGGAATCTTGATTTTCCCGAGGACAACTGCACTTAGCGTCAATAATATCCAGTCCGGATGTGCCGGACAGCCGGGAAGGTTAATGACCGGCTTGTTTATGCCAAGCTCCTGGAGCATGCCCCCGGATCTGTCATTCCTTGCAAAAGCCACCCCCCTGTAGTCCGTAAGCTGGGCAATCGCACTGTTTGCAGAGTTAATACCGCCGTAGGCCGCACAGGTCCCGACTGCAAGGATTGCATCTGCGTTTCCGGCAGCTTTTGCAAAAAGTTCCTTGAAAGTCCGGTTTCCGACCATGAAGAAGCGCCCTGAACCCTCCGGCCCGTTCGGGATTGCCCCCTCAACGACCAGGATGTAGTTGCCCTCTTCGATGAGTTCGTCGACAAGAATCTCGGAATTGAGTTCGGCCGTGTTTGCAGGCTGCCCGTCCACGAAGATGCCCTGCCCTGCAAGGAGAGTCTCATGATAGGAAAGCTTTGCGCCAAGAGCCTGGAGAGCAGCCAGCACATCTGGGTCGCCCCCGTTTAAGAGGGACTCAGTACAGCCCGTACATTCCGCCCCGTGCAGCCAGACAAGCTTTGTCTCTGCAGTTTCGAGGCCCCTTACGATTTCTGTTCGGTACGTCCCCAAAAATGCAGATGCCCCAAGGAGGCACGCAGTCTTCAGGAACGTTCTTCGGTCCATTTTAAAAAAATCGGGCTTTTCCGTTTTTTCAGATACATCGGAAGTGTTTTTGTTCATGGGGATCACAAAATGGTTTTTCCAGAAATTATCAGGAGCAGTCATTCAAAATAGACTTAGCCGGAATTAAGCCGGATCGGATTTAGAGTAATTCATGAAATTATTTAGTAAAGATAAATATAATTAGAATATAGATAAATTTTTTCAAATACTTTTGAAATGTGACAGGATAGCAGCAAAACAATATTAAAATTTTTAATCCAAAGGAGAAAACAAAAAGGTTATAAAAGAGAACTATAAAAATGCAGAAAATAATTTTGAGTATATATTTGTTTTAAAACAACAGTGTGAAAGGTTTGAAGACGGCTTTACGCCATGTCATACCGGCCCCAGGCAAACGACAAACAGCAAATGGTAAACGGCAAACAGCAAACGACAGAGAAACCGTTACACATTGAGAGATAAACGGTTATAAAGTGCAGAGAATACATAATGTATGGAGAAACAGGGAAAATTACCGAATGGGGATATTTACCGGTACTTACTAAACATACAGGTATCCGGCAAATTCCAGTTCCGTAAAAGATTCAAACATACTTTTTCACGCATGAATGATGTTACACGCATGAATGCGTATCACAAATACGATCACAAATGCGATCACAAATGATTCTCACCTGAAATTTGGTTCTCATACATTTACGGACTTTGAAAGAAAAAACAGTAGAGGTAACATGTGTATAGCTATTCCTGGAAAAGTTAAGGCGATCGTCAATGAAAACACCGCCACAGTCGATATGGGCGGAGTCCGCAGAGACGTGAACATGGACCTGTTGGGGGGGACAAGTGAAGCCCTGCTCGGGAAATACGTGCTGGTTCATGTGGGCTATGCCATATCGGAAATCTCCGAAGAAGAAGGGAAAGAAACCTTGCGCCTCCTGAAACTGATGGCAGGACTGGATGACGGAGAGCTCGGTTTTGAGGAGACCTTACCGGAAAACAGGGAAACTGATTGAAATGGCTCCCGAAAACCCCCTATCGAAACAGGGGATTCCCGAAATTGAAAAGAAGCTCCTGGAGAGGATCGAAGCCTCGGCCCGGCCACTTCGCATAATGCACGTTTGCGGGACCCATGAGCGGACCATAGCGAAATACGGGCTACGGAGCGTGCTTCCGGAAGAAATAGAAGTGATCAGCGGCCCGGGCTGCCCTGTCTGCGTCACCCCCGAAGCAGATATTGACATTGCAATCGCCCTGGCAAAAAGCGGGGCAAGCGTGGTAACCTTCGGGGACATGATGCGGGTCCCGGGGTCCACAGGCAGCCTGCTGGACATAAAAGCCGAAGGTGCGGACGTGAGGATGGTCTACAGCATCGACGATGCCGTAACCCTTGCAGAAAAAAAACCAGAGCAGGAAGTAATATTCTTTGGGATAGGCTTCGAGACCACGGTCCCTGCCAATGCGGCGACCCTCCTTCGGGGCGTGCCCGAAAACTTCAGCCTCCTTGTTTCCCAGAAACGGACACCTCCGGCAATAGGACTGCTTTCCAGGGACACCGAAGTGGACGCCTTTATTGCCCCGGGACATGTGGCAACCATCATCGGGACAAAGCCTTTCGAGCCCCTTGCAAAGCAGGGTTTCCCCACAGTCGTGAGCGGATTTGAAGCGTATGATGTACTCCTTGGGATTTCCCTCCTCCTGGCCCAAATTGAAAAAGGTGAAGCAAGGGTTGATAACGGGTATCCGAGGGTCGTGAAGCCCGAAGGGAACCTGATTGCCCTGAAAATGATGGAGGAGGTCTTCGAGAACGCGGATTCCGAATGGAGAGGCATCGGGAATATAGAAAGTTCCGGGCTTGTCCTGAAAAAAAAGTTCGAAGAGCAGGACGCAGCAAAGAGGCATGAAGATTTCTATGCAGCCGCCCTCGGAGAAATCAGGAAAAAAGCCGAAGGCAGAGATAAAAAGCGCTGCATCTGCGCTGCCATCCTTACCGGAAAGGCAAAACCCCCCCAATGCCCGAACTTCGGAAAGGACTGCACCCCAAAAACCCCTGCAGGTCCGTGCATGGTCAGCCAGGAGGGCATGTGCTACAACTGGTTCAAGTACGCCAGGGTAGGAGGCGGCGGGCGTGCATGAGTACTCCATCGCCTGCGAAATCTACGAACAGGTGATCGCTACCGCCAGAGCCCACGGGGCATCCGAAGTCAAAGCCGTGACCCTTCAGATGGGAAGGCTGACCCACACGAACCCGGAACAGCTTAAGTTCTGTTTCGATGTCCTGGCAGAAGGCAGCATTGCCAGAGGGGCGGAATTTTTGGTTGAGATGATCCCCCCAACCGTAGAATGCGATTGTGGGTACAGGGGTACTGTCGATAACCCCGGGAAACCAGCCGTCCAGTCTGAAGAGGACAGAGGCGAAGGAGGGGGAAAAAGCGGAAGCGAAAATGGAGAAGAAAACAGGACCGAAGCTGAAGACGGACCTGGACTTCACCAGAGCGAACTGCTGGAATACGTTGCAGCCCTTAACTGTCCAGCCTGCGGGAAAGCTGCCCGGATTACGGGAGGACAGGAACTCATCATTAAGACGATAGATATAGAAACCGAAGCAGAAACCGGACCTGAAAACAAATCTTAATCATGATAATTTCAAAGTTAATTTCATCCACAAACGATTTTTAAAAACAATATTTACAAACAAATTAATTACAAATAATTTACAGGAGTTATTATTCATGTTAATGCACGTAATCAATGTGGGACACGACGTCTTCGCGGCAAACGACAAAATTGCCGAAAAAAACCGGAAGAGCCTTGACAAGCACGGGGTCCTTGCGGTGAACATCATGGGAGCTATAGGCTCCGGAAAGACCACCCTGATCGAGGAAGCCATCAAAGCCCTCAAGGACAAATACAGGATAGCAGTGATCGCAGGGGACGTTATCGCAGAGATGGACGCCTCTCGTTTCCGCAAGCTCGATGTGCCTACGGTCCCTGCAAACACGGGAAAGGAATGCCATCTGGACGCAAAACTTGTCGAGAAAGCCCTGAAAGAAATCGACCTCAAAAACACCGACCTCCTTATAATCGAAAACGTGGGCAACCTGATCTGCCCCGTGGACTTCAAACTCGGGGAACACCTGAGGATAGTCGCCGTAAGCGTAACCGAAGGAGACGATATCATCCTGAAACACCCCATGATCTTCAAGAGCGCCGAACTTGCGGTAATAAACAAAATAGACCTCGCAGCGGCTGTTGATGTTGACCCGGAAAAGATGGTATCCGATATCCAGGCCCTAAACCCCGAAGTCCCCATTCTTCTGACCTCGAAACATTCCAGGGAAAGCCTGGACTTGTGGGTAGGTGCAATTGAAGCAGGGCTCGAAAGCAGATAAGGAAAAAGTAAGCAGATGGGACGGGAAAGAGCCTGGAGAAAGCAGGAAGAGATAAAGCGGAAAAAAAGTTGAAAAAGAGGTCAGTATGAAGTCCACTACAATTACTCTGGAACACGGAGCAGGCGGAGAAGTGATGCAGGCTCTGATAGGCGAAATCATCCTGAAAAACTTCAATAGCAAGAGCGCAGGTTCGGTGGGGCTCGAAAGTCTGGACGACGGCTCCACGGTCAAACTTGAAAATTTTGATTCGAATTCCGAACTGGTCCTGACCACGGACAGCCATGTGATCATCCCTGCTTTTTTCCCGGAAACGAACATAGGCAGGTTGGCCGTTGCAGGCACAATCAACGACCTGACGATGATGGGGGCAAAACCCCTTGCCCTGACCTGTGCGGTCATTGTACCGGAAGGTTTTCCCATGGACGACTTTGAAGCAATCATCAAGACCATGGCCGACACGGCAGCCGAAGCTGACGTCCCGATCATCACGGGCGATACCAAGACCGTGGAAAAGGACGCTCTTGATTCGATCATCCTGAACACCGCAGGCCTCGGGATAACCGCCGCAGAAAAACCCGTAAGGGACTCAGGGCTTTCCCCGGGAGACAAAATCCTGGTCACGGGCACCATAGGCGACCACGGGATTTCCCTCATGGCTCACAGGGAAGGCTTTGACTTCGATACCGACCTGGTCTCGGACTCCGCACCTCTCTGGAAGCTTATAGAGCCCCTCCTTGAGCTCAAAACCCCCGAAGGAGAAGCGGTCATAACCGCCATGAAAGACCCGACTCGCGGAGGGCTTGCAAACGCCCTCAACGAGATGGCGGAAAAGAGCGGAGCCGGAATCCTCCTGGAGGAAGAAGACATCCCCTTCAAGCCCGCGGTCTCCGCAGCCTGCGAGATGCTGGGCCTCGACCCCCTGGAAGTCGCAAACGAAGGAAAAGCTGTGATAGGGGTAAAAGCCGGCTTCGAAGAAAAAGTGCTCGAAATCCTGAAAAAACACCCCTACGGAAAAGATGCGGCAGTCATAGGGGAAGTGACCTCTGAAAACAAAGGAGAAGTGGTCCTCAGGAACCGCTTCGGCGGCATGCGCTACGTTGATGTACCTGCCGGAGACCCTATTCCGCGCGTGTGCTAAAATTGAAAATATTCGAAAATAATATAAATACCCGATGTTCCGGGGGATTATGTTCTGGCGGAAATTCCCCTAGATGCCGGGGAGATTTTTCCCGAGAATCTTCCCGAAGATGCCTCAGGCGATTTCCCCGATTATACCCACCCAGCTTTAAAAAATATATTTGCAAGTTAATTCATTTTTCATTAATCATTTTTCATTAATCATTTTTCATTTTTCATTTTTCATTTATCCCTGTGAAGCCGGCATCCCCTGTAAAGGACATCTCTCAGGTAAATAGTATATAAAACGAGGTCTTTAACAAGGGCTGGACTGAGATCCTCATCCAGTTCAAAATCCAGTAAATTTGCCCTTAGTTTTTCAAAATTTTCAGGGTCTTCCGATTTGAGGTAGTCGCGACCTTTCAATAAAAGAAAAAGTGCCCTGCTGTGTATATTAAAACAGGCCTCTCTGCTTATTTCTCTGTTGAAATTAAGAGCTGCCAAAACCTCGAAGATAGGAGAGTTAAGTTCAAGCAGCACATTGCTCAAAGCATCAAAGTCTATGTTACTCGCACCAGTATTTTTTACAGCCATATTCTGTACAAAGTATTTTAAAAAATAAAAATTTTTCTTAACGTCGCATAAATATTCGCAATATTACAATGTTGGGTGTTCCTTTCATAGCCACAACGGAACTGAACCACATACAAAAATTTGGAATAGGTAACAGGTATCTAATTGTCCTGCATATAATTATCCGGATAATTACAATGGTAATATGCCTTATAAGGCACCGAAATTTCTCATCAGGCAGTGGATGAGCTTAAAATCAAATAAAAATGGACGTACGAAGAGATTTGACAGGTGGAGAGACAATGACGATGATGGAGTTTAAAGGTAAAACCCCCAAAATCTCCGGGACAGCCTTTGTTGCGGATTCTGCGGACATAATAGGAAACGTCGAGATAGGGGATTTTTCAAGCGTCTGGTTTAATGCTGTGATCCGAGGGGATGAAAACCATATAAAGATCGGAAACCGGACAAGCATCCAGGATAACACGGTTATTCACGTGGACACCCATGAAGGAGTTGAGATAGGGGACAACGTGACAGTCGGGCACGGGGCGGTACTTCACGGATGCAAAATAGAAGATAACGTGCTTATCGGAATGAATGCAACCGTTTTGAATGGGGCTGAAATCGGGAAAAATTCCATCGTCGGAGCTAATGCCCTCGTGTCCCAGGGAAAGAAATACCCGGAAAACAGCCTTATTATCGGAGTCCCGGCGAAGGCAAAAAGGGAAACTAACGAAGCAGAGATTGAGGGAATAAGAAAAAACGCAGCGGAATATGTTGAACTGGCAAAAGAGTACAGGGAAGCAAGCGGGAAGTGATTGAAAAAAAGGCCAGGGAGTAGCCCGGAAAATTAGAGGGGAGTCACCAAGTTTTTTTAAAAGTTGAGGGGATGTTTGCTAGATAACCGAAGGTTTCTTTAATAACCCTTAAATTTAAAATTGGGAGTGACGTTAACTACTACTTACAAAATTAAAAAGTGATACAATGGGGAATAGAAATCTACTCAAATTACCGATACTTGTAATGATGCTGCTTATTTTAAGCCTTACAATAAGCGGCTGCGCAACTCTGCAATATGTAAGCCAGGAACCCGAAATAACGGAAGAAGTATATTCGATCTCAGGGAACACGATTGAGCTTTCCTTAAACCAGGCCCCGGAACTGGCGGAAGTAGGCAATGCGGTCACCATAGTTGATGAAGAGTTGCCCACATACATGATAATAGCCAGGACCGGAGAAGACAGCTACGTGGTTGCCTCCAGCGAGTGCACCCACAGGGGCATGGCCCTATCCTACGAGCACGACGAAAAGGTATTCAGATGTTCATCCCTGGGGCATTCGGAATTCAACCTGGGCGGGTCGCCGGGAGAAGGTTTTACGGAAGAACCGTTGAGGATATACGAACACTCTATTGAAGGAAATCTGATGACGATATCCTTCTAATAAAAGTTACAAGAAACTCATTTATTTAGCACGGGGAGCCGGTTGGATGCAAGGACTCGGCAACCTCGATGCTCATGTCCATAACAGGTAGGGCAAACTCATCACCCAGGACAAACTCATCGTTTAGCCACGCCCAGAAACATAGGCATGCCCGGGCATACTCAGTACATTCAGTACACTCAGTACACTCAGGCACACCCGGGTACACTCATATTCCTTTCTCAACTGTAATTTTACCGGACTCCACAGCCTCCAGCATAACCTTGTAATCGATTTCTGTCTGGTCGGCGTAAGCCACGGCAAAGTCAGCGATGGCCCTGGCAAGCGCGTTACTCTTGCCGATGTATCCCGAGATGGCAGACGCATCCCCGGTTCTGGCATGAGCCCGGGCAAGGCAGACACTGCACACCTTTAGATAGGTCTCCAGGCCAGCTTCGTCCAGGGTAGCCACGTCGATCGAACCCTTCATGTCTTTCAGCTGGCGCCAGTAGTACTGGACGCCACTCAACGGGCTCTCGTGCCAGCCCAGGAAGATGTCACTTGCAGCCTGCATCAGCCGCTGTCCCACTACCACACGTTCCGCATGTTTTCCATAGTCCCTTTTTGGGAGGTGAGGCTCCAGGACCGACGGTCCTGCCTCTTTCAGCTGCAGGATCAGTGCATCACCTTCAGCACCTCCTTCCAGCAGGGCGATAAAACAGCGCGTACCGACACTGCCAACGCCACCCACCCGCAAGGCCACGCCCGAGATCTGGAAACGCGACAGAAGCAGACGCCGCTCATCGGGAAGACTGGCAAGGTAGTCATTCCACATATTTTCCACATCCTTCTCGGTTATCTGGGCTTTCTGTTCCTCGGTAAGCAGCTCGCTCAGCCGCACCAGGAGCGGAGGGTCATTGATGATCCGCCGACGCCCGCCAACCACCTCGGTGAGCTTTTCCAGGGTCTGCTCGTGCGTATGCGTACGAGCCTTCTTGACCATCTTCCGGGCGCTCTTTCCCGCTTTTCCGGAGGAGCGCTCAAAGGCTTCGAGGACCCTGTCCACCTCCACGTGGAAATACCACACGTCCAGGGCTGATGCTCGGGCGAGGCGTACCATGGCGTCCCGATAGAATACGGTAACGTCCTCCGCAAGTTTCCGGTTCACCTTGTCGCTAAACCCATTATCCCGCCCGGCGACCACCGCACTTGCAGCCAGGCGCTTGAGGTCCCACTCCCAGGGACCCGGATATGCCTCGTCGAAATCATTCACATCGAAAACAAGCTGCCTCTCAGGCGTTGCAAAGACCCCGAAGTTTAAGAGATGGGCATCCCCGCAGAGCTCCACCTGCAGCCCTGTCACCGGTGTTGAAGCCAGGTCTGCTGTCATCACAGCCGCCGAGCCGCGCAGAAAAGTAAAGGGCGATTCCAGCATGCGCCCATATTTGATGGGCAGCAAATGCTCCAGACGGCCCTTATCCTGCACCTGGAGCAGGCTGACCGGGTCGGAACGCTCAGGAGATGGAACCCATGCCCCGTGGCTACTGCGGGGCACCTGCTCACGCAGGGCTTTGCCTTTTTCCCGACGTTCCGAACGTGTAGACATCTTATCATTGAATGACATTTGTAAACTCCCCAATTATTCAGCTACCTTTTTTCTAATTTATTTGCCTGCTATAAATGCTGAATATATATATAAACTGATTAATATAAAAAAGAATCATTTTTATATTTTAAATGAAGCATGAAGAAAATGCACCCCCGTCATTTCATATTCTTCACCGTTGAGCCACCCATTGAGTGAAACACTTTGACAGGGTGTAAGCTAAAACCCCATCACAGTATAATAAAGATAAAATAGTAAAGCGCCCAATCTAAGGAGAAGACTGTAAAAACCTGATGAAGAAGTGTATGGAAGTAAAAATATGAAACCAGACCCGATTGTGCAAGAAGAACTATGGCGCTCGATCCCAGTATACTTTGTTTCATTTTTAGCCATTGGAGCCCTGAATTTGAAAGGATATATCGCAGTCGAAGGAATTGCAACTTTTCTTCTGGCCTTGCTTCCAACAGCAGTCCACTTCTCACTCATGGTCAGGTACAGGAAAAAAGAAGGCCTGATTGATTCTTCGATCTTCTCAATACTTGGCTACATTTTTCAATCAGGGTCACCTGAGAAAGGAAAAGCCAGGCACTCAGCCTCGGGGCAAAAGTCCCGGATCATTCTGGCTGTTGCAGTCTTCGCATACATTGTTTATCTTTATGCATCCGTAAAGTACGGGCTGGACCAGATATTCTGGCCTCTGGTGCTTGTCTTCTTCGGAGCTTCCCTTTCAGAAGTTGTTTTTTCAAGAGAAATAAGAGACCATGCCGACCTGCTTAAATGGGGAACTTTCTATGCAATAACCTCGCTTTTCATATTTGCCCGCTATCTGGTACTGGGTTACCCTGTTTTACCGGTCCTGAAGGGAGCCATGATTGTTGGGACCGTATTATTGATGTTCCTGCTTTTGATGCAAAAAAGAACCGCCTCATGAAAAAAACATGCCTGATGAAGAAAATATGCAAAGAAAACAAAAAAGATAGCTAGTGATTGAAAAAAGAAGAAAATGGGTAAGAAAATTAAAGTAATTAAATGGGAGAAGAAGGATTAAGTCATTAAATATGTTGCACAGGCATTCTCTGATTCCCAGGCTGTGACACGGGTAACATTGGCTTCAGTTTCGCTGAGTATGGTTTGAAGGGAGTTTGCAACATACCGAGCAATGTTTTCCGAAGACGGGGGAGTGTGGTCATCAAAGTAATCGAGTTCATTCAAAAACTTGTGATCCAGTGTAGTCATGATTTCAGCTACATGCTGCTTTAATTCTCCAAAGTCCACCAGTATTCCGGCATCATTGAGGGCTTCCCCAGCCACACAAATTTCAAGCTTCCAGTTGTGCCCGTGCAGGTTCTCACACTTTTTAGCCACCATCTTAAGCTGATGGGCGGCTGCGAAATAGGTAACAATTTTTAACTCAAACATGGCGATTCGACCTCCTTTTTTTAGTTTAAGAGATGGTTACTTAATAAATAGTTTTCCAAATATATCGAGAAATATTATTATAAAAGGCATTTATTTTTATTTGAGCTCCCTATGAGCCCTTTGGTCCTTTGGAAAAAATAATATCTGGTTGAAGCTGGTTGGGCGATTTACATTGAGGATGAGGTTTAGACAAGGTACTAAGGACTTGTCACAGAACACCCTCAGCATATTTCCGATTGGACATCTTGATTTTCAAGGTCAAGGCCACCAATCGAAGTTACAAAATGATATGTTGCACAGGTTATTTCGTTGCTGGACTGAGTAAGAAAACATCAAAAATCAAATAGGGTATTAATTTTGAAGGACAACATTTTAAAAAGCAATTTTTCGGAGAATCTGCAAAAGCGTTGCATCTTTTTGAGTTAACAATTACCAAAAAAACAAATTACACGGACTGTGAATGGATTGAGATAAGAGGTATAGAAAAAACGTACTTTGAGAAAAAATAACACTTTAAAGAAAGTTTAGTGCGAGGGATGGGATTCGAACCCACGAACTCCTACAAGACTAGGCCCTCAACCTAGCGCCTTTGACCTGGCTGGGCAACCCTCGCTCTTCGATTTTGCGCCTTAATGAAGACGACACACTGACTGTGAATGAATTGAAACAGGCTTTTAGGAAAAACGTATTTAGAGAATGAACAACACTTTAAAGAAAGTTTGGTGCGAGGGATGGGATTCGAACCCACGAACTCCTACAAGACTAGGCCCTCAACCTAGCGCCTTTGACCTGGCTGGGCAACCCTCGCTCTTCGATTTTTGGCGCAGCACGCACCTTGCACTCCCTCACAATATCAACGATTATATATAAAGATTTCGAGCCGGGAGGAACGGTAATAATAATTGGCGGAAGACTCCGCATGAAACTGAATAATCCCGGAGGTGTTCAGGGCCCCTAAGGGCCTCTAATAGTTTCTGAAAACCCCCGGAAACATCAGGATTTCCAGGATCGGAGAGTAATCATATAGGATACACTCTACCGACCCCGGAGAAGGGTATGAACCAGCTGTTAGAGCGCGGGCTCAGAGCTGATCCAGAATACTGATAAGTCCTTCGGCTTTGCCTTTAACCACGTCAGAGGCGTGCAGTATAAGGTCTCTGGCGGTATAGGAACCATCAGATTCCATGGTAAAGACAAAAGCATTTTCATCGTAGTTGACCTTGATGGCGTTGATGTCACATACCTTTTCACAGAGTCTGCAAAGAGAACACTTGATGAGATCCTCTTCGGGGACCATTGCCCCGGATTCTTCGATTCGGATGATGCTCTTGGGGCATTCCGCCACACAATGTCCGCAAGCGTCACAGTCCTCAACGCTTATAATCGGCATGTTCTTATAGCCGCATGCAATGCCCGCCTGCCACTTCACGCTGTCCCTGCCGTAGCCCATATGAGCTATGGCCTCGAGCACGAGTTTCTGTCCCTTCTTCAGCTCGACGATCGAGACGTTAGCATCTGCGGCCTGCACCAGAGGGTCGGAAGAGATAAGGTCTCCGGAATGAACGATCCCCGGACCTTCGGAACTCAGGGTAAGGGAGACCTCACAGGCAGGACAGCCTTCGCCTCCGCAAACCGTGCATTCGGCTTGAGGCACATACGTCTCAATGTCTGTTACAAGAGGGATTAAGGACAGACGGAGAGCCAGCTGCTCATCATAGAGTACGGAGGTGTTGTCGTAGAGATTTACGTACTCGATCGCAAGGGTAGGGACATCGGCGATCATAGCACGCCGAATGCCATTAGCAAAAGCCATGCCGACCTTTGAAAGCACAAACTTTGCAGATCTGTCCGATAACTCCAGAATGTCTACTTCCATCGTCATATACCTTAATTTCCCTTATTTTCCTTATTTTCCTTATTATACCTTCAAAAAAAGAAAAAATTTGAAGGTTTTGCTTTTCGCTTATACACGCCTTCCGCCCTTGGGGCGGGTACCGTCATGCGGGACAGGGGTCACGTCTTCGATCCTGCCGATACGAATCCCCGCCCTTGCAAAAGCCCTGATTGCAGCCTGTGCACCAGGACCCGGGCTCCTCTGCTTGTTCCCACCGGGAGCTCTTACCCGGATGTGGATGCCGTTGATGCCCTTGTCCCTAAGCTGGTCTGCAAGCTGGCCTGCCATCTGCATAGCAGTATAGGGAGAACTTTCGTCCCTTGCGGCCTTTACGACCATTCCACCAGAGGACTTTGCAATGGTTTCAGCCCCGGTAATGTCCGTTACCGTGATGTGCGTGTTGTTAAATGAAGACTTGATGTGGGCCACGGCCCATTTCATGTCTGCCATGTTTATCTCCTCCCTCTCTTCTTGCCTCTGCCGCCTCTGCCGCCTCTGCCACCTCTATCTGTTTCCTTTGCCTTCTTTTCCGCAGCAACAGTCTTGAGAGTAGTTTCACGGTCTGCAAGGTAGGCTGCAATTTGAACAGGCCTTTCGGGGTGAGATTCGCTAATAAGGGGAGAAGAACCGTAGTAGCTAATGTTCATTTCATCTTCCCTGGTGACCAACATTCCCGGCACGGTGGCTTTCCTGCCGTTAACCGAGATGTGTCCGTGGGTAATGAACTGGCGGGCCTGGACAACAGTCCTTGCAAGCCCCATGCGGAGGACCTGGGTCTGGAGTCTCCTTTCAAGGATATTCTCGGTCTTTAAAGAAAGGATATCGTCAATGCCAGAGTCAGGTTTGATAATACCGTAACGGATGAGCTTTGAGAGGATCTCTTCAGACTGGGTCTTCAGGTGTCCTTCCAGTCCATCTTCCTTGCTTTCCGCAACCTTTGCGAGCAGGTTCCTGGCTTCGGACCGGTACATCCTGAGCATACTGGCCGCTTTCCAGACTTCCCTTTTGTTCCTGAGGCCATATGCCTTGATCAATTCGACCTCTGCAGCCATCCTGGCTTCCTGCCATGGGTGTCTGGGAGTCTCGTAGCTCTTCTTCTTTTTACCTGGATATGCCATTTATGTCACCTCGACTAAGGAAATCACTTTTTCCTGCTAACCCCAACGGTTGAACCGCGGCGGCCGGTGGATTTTGTCCTCTGTCCCCTGACTTTAAGGCCCCTCTCGTGTCTGAGACCTCTGTAGGCACGAACCTTCTTAAGGTTGTTAATATCCTCTCTGAAGGTCATGACGATGTCCGTTCCGAGCAGGTGCTTGTCTTCTCCACTAGTGGGATCATTTCTCCTGTTCAGCATCCAGGCCGGGACATTTGTCTCGAAATTCCCGATTGCAGAATCGAGTTTTTCCACGTCTTCGTCGGGCAGGTATCCAAGTACAGCATCGGGGTCAACCTCTGCTCCCTTTGCAATGAGCTTTGCAGTACGCCTCCCAATTCCGGGAAGACCAGTCAAAGCATACTGCACGGGTCGCGACCCCTGCAAGTCGGTATTCATGATACGAACAAGATGCCTTAGTTCTTCGTTATGTTCTTCTACCATATACATCCTCCAAGATGTAAACAGCATCCTGTAGCCCCCGGTCGAATACCCATAAATGAATATGCGAAAACTCAGGAGCAGCTCTCAAAAGGAGCTTCTTTACAGTACATACTGATGAGTTCCTTTACATGCCACTCCAGTATATAAGGTTATCTGCAAGCGCTTTCCAGGCAGGCACAAACCTGAAAACAAAGATCAAGAAGAAACAATGAAAAAGAAGTGAAGATGAAGTGAAGATGAAGTGAAGATGAAGTGAAGATGAAGTGAAGATAAAATGAAGATAAAGTGAAAATTGACAAAGAAATTACGAAGAAATTGATAAAATTTATCCGGAAAACCGGACTTTCAAATCATCCTGAAAAACATAAAAAAACATAAGCGCCGAGGGGGAGATTTGAACTCCCGAGGGGCTAAGCCCCACAAGCTTTCCAGGCTTGCGCCCTACCACTAGACTACCTCGGCACATGACTTATGGCACGACTTATGCTATAACGGAATAGTGGTATATAAACTTTATTCTAGAAATGATGCAAGATAAAGGATTTTTAAAGGTTCAGATTCAACATCCCCTTCATTTTTTATATTTTTATATGGAATGACCCACTTTTAATCTTTTATACTGCCCACTTTTAATCCTTTATACTGCCCACTTTTAATCCTTTATACTGCCCACTTTTAGTCCATATTATTCTTTTCAATCCTGCGTGATCCGTCTTTGTCCTGAATTATCTTTCTTTATTCATTCCCGGGTCAGCTTCCATTTCCTTATCTGCCGCAACCTCCCCCTCTTCTTTACTTATCCAGCCCTTCGGGTAGGTCCCGATTTCCAGCATCACGCGAATGGGGGTGGCTGCAATTCCTGTAGAGGCGCCCATGATCTCCTCGGTGCTCATATTAGCTTTTGCAAGGGCAACAATTTCCCCTTTAAGGGTAAATAAACCTGTTAGCTCCCCTTTCTTGAGGTCAGAGTCAAGGCTGACAATCCCGGGCACCGCAAGGGAAGCCCCGGAACAAACGGCATTTACCGCACTATCCCTCAGGATAATTTTAGGGAGATGAGACAGGGCACTTTCCATGGGCCTGACCACCCGGCGGAGTTCGGACTCATCCCCGGCTTCCTGCCAGAAAACATAGGCGTCTTTGACGTCCTGGAGGGTCACGAGGGTCTCTTCCGTAAACGGGCCGGCTTTTGTTCTCCGGAGTTCCTGCATATGTCCGCCGCAACCAAGGACCATCCCTATGTCGTGGCAGAGTTTCCGGATATAAGTCCCGGCTTCGCAGCCCACACGGAAGAGCACGTACATCCCTTCTATTTCAAGCAATTCGATATAATAAATCGTGCGCACCCTGAGAGCCCTTTTCACCGCAGACTTGATGGGGGGCATCTGATAAATCGGACCGGAAAACTCCTTACAGACACGCCTGATTTCCTTTGCCGCCACGGGCCTGTGCAGCCTCAAGAGGCAGACGTATTCCTTGCCCGAAAGGCGCAGTGCAGGAACCCCTTTTGTGGCCTTCCCGAGGAGCGTTGGCAAGAGCCCCGACACCTTCGGGTCAAGGGAACCTGAATGCCCGGCCCGGTTCACCTCCAGGATTTCTTTGACCCAGGCAGCAACCTCATGGCTAGTCGGTCCTTTAGGTTTGTCGATGTTTACGACACCTTTCTCGATGTACTCGCGGATAGGGCGCTTTTCGGGAGGGCAGCCATAAGCGGGATTGGTGTAAGCCCTGGCTTTCCTTATAAGTTCCCTTTCTTTTTCAGCAGGCAGTTTACCGGAAGTCGAAGACATGATACTCAAAAGCTCCATGAAGCATTACTCAGACTTAAAAGCTGCGCCGCCCGGTGACCACCGAGCTGGCAGACAGAGAGAAAACGAAATAAGTAAGAAACATTAGAAGGATAGAAAAGAATCAAAAAAAACCGCCCAGGGAATCGATCGCAACTGTGAGGATCTCCAGGGTCTGGTACTGATTCCATTTAGAAGAATCGATGACAACGTCATAAATTGACAGGTCTTCGATATCGATCCCGTAGTATTTTTTGTACCTGAGCGTCTCGGATTTTTCCCTTTCCATCGTTTTTTCAAGCTCTTCATCAAAGGTGAGGGTTTTTTCCCTTTTCTGGATGCGCTGCACCCTGAGCAATTTAGGGGCTTTGATCCAGATTTTCAGGACATTGGGGACCCCTTCTGCCATATGCCCGGCCAACCGGCTTTCGAGGACAATGTTATCCTGGCTGTGGGCAATAGCTTTCTGGTTCCTGTCGATTTCCAGGTCTATGGATGCGTCTTTTTCAGCCATTGCTCCGAATTCGGAGAGGCTCATCCTCCGCTGTTTTGCAAGCCTTCGGAAGATCTCACCCGAAGAAATCAGCTCAAGCTCGTAGTATTCGGCCAGGAGTTTTGAAATCGTGGTCGTTCCAGACCCTGGAAGCCCGCTTACCGTTAGAAGCATCAGGCTCCACCGATGTTCAGCGCTTTCCTGATAAGCTGGCTGACCCCGAGAGAGGAGATGAAATACCAGAAGATCCAGTACTGGAAGGGACCAAACGCCTTGTCCGTCAGCAACTGCTCACCCCAGAAGGGAAAGTTCATCGTTGCAAACTCATGCCCACTGATGAAGTAGTAAGCCCACATGAAAAGGGGAAGGGAAAGGATACTGATGTAGGCCATGGGCTTGAACTGCTGCTTGGTCATCTTCATCTGGTCGTCCATCATCTCTTTGCGCTGGTCTTCAAGCTTCTTGAGCATGTAAGTGTTCTGGGAAAGCTGTGCCTCACGGAACTCTTTCTGGAAAGACTTCATACGCTCCTGGGTGTTCCTCATAAGGTCCCAGTCGATGCTGTACTTCTGGATAAGGGACGCATAGGCGGCAGTGATCCCTGCCATCACAAACAGGACCAGATGGAAGTTCTCCGCTCCGACAAGAGCAATCACGGGGTCCATCAAAATCCCGACGGCCTCCCCCACGCTCTGCCTGAAGTCCTGCCCCAGGACCATGATCCCGAGCATCAGGGAAATCCCTAAAGCAAGCAGGAAGCGGTCGATTTGCTGTTTAAGTGCCTCTGAAACCAAGTTGTATTCACCATTTAGGTTTTGATAAATGATTATTTAGAATTATTCAAATAAAGGATAAATCCCCGGGACGAATCCTTGAAGGGTGTTCCTTGAAAGAATTGATGTGAATTAATGTGAATTGAAATTGATAAGTGTAAAGTGGAAAAAATCAGCTCAGGTAAAAAGAGCCGTATTTAAAACGTTTACACAGGGTTTTTCTGGATAATAAGTTTCGATGTATATATAAGTTATACTATTTATTCAAAATTTGAGAGTGGTTCTTTCAAAGCAAACTTTGTTGAAGAACTTGCCACTCAGAGCCGGGATAACGTAAATATCGCATTCCTGTCGAGCTTGTACGCTCGAAGAGCGGCATGCCCTGAAAACTGAAGATGAAAAATGAGAAGATAAAATGATTGCCTCCACGTCGATTCGCAGGAATCAATAATTTCGAAGATTATTATAACTTCTTTTTTATGTTTCGGGAGGCCCCCCCCGAGCAACCGAAATGCCCCTGCATCAATTAGCCACCCTCCACCCTCCGGCGTTTTTTGGATTTTGATTATAGTTGCCAGGGCAACCACTGAATTATAAGTAGTTATGAGTAACTTATAAGTTCTTATAACTACAATTGTCAAAATGAGTATTATGAGTGAAGCGACAACAATTCCGTTAACAAAAGACATCCGAGACCGGCTAAAAAAATATGGCCTTAAAGGGGAAACCTATAACGATATTCTCAAGCGTCTGATGGATGAAGTTGATTATGAGTCCTTCATGGAACGCCAGTACAAAAAATTTGAAGAAAAAGAGAAATTTGTATCCCTGGATGAAATCTGATGGGATTTGAAATAAAACTGCACCCGGATGCAGTAAAATTTCTGCTCAATCTGGACCCGGATACGAAAGAGAGAATAAAAACAGGAATAAAAAGCCTGGAAACAAGTCCATTCAGAAGTCAGTCCCGTTCCGGAACCCGAATTGCACTTCAGGATCAGAAAAATCTATGATTTTTCTTTTAGTTGCACTGCAAGTGCAACAGCACGCGGTCCGTTTCGGTCGCTTTGCGCCCTCAAACGGACAAAAAAGGAGGAAAATAGCCAGGAGTTGCGTTCCAGTAACATTTAAACTTGACATTTTGGATCCTCTGGATTTAGTGAACTGTTTGTTTATGCTCCTGTTCAACAGACTGCAAGGAAAAGATGAAGCGGAACAAACAAAACATCGCCTTCGAGCCTGAAAGTATCTTTTGTTACCACCAGCCCAAAGGGCGAACCAAACTTTTCTATGAACTCCCTGACACCTCCAATGTCATCTGGAGTTTCCTGATATTTTACTTCAATGGGGATAGGGACCGTTGCCAGGGTGATAATGATGTCAACCTCTTTTTTCCCTTTCCAATAGTTGGTCTGCAGCCGTCCTTCAAGCCGGTGGACAAGCCTGCTTGCATGGTCCTGAACTACGGTTTCCGCGGTTTTTCCGGTCTCCACTCCAAATTCAAAAAGCCGCCTGTTAAGAAGGCCAATGAGTACGTTTCTTGTTGCGTGGTCCCTCAGGTACAGTTTTTTTCCTTTTTTAAAAGTGCTATCACTTTTTGAATAGAAATGGGATTCGGAGAGGAGAAACACATCGAGCAGATAGCCCAGGTAGACTATGAAAGTATCATATTTTAGACCAGCGGCTTTTGCAAAACCGTGATAGTCCGTCAACTGCCCGCTCTGCATGGCGGTGCGTGTTACCACGTTCTCAAGGCCCCTTATATTCCGGACCGCAAAAGTCCGCATGATGTCCTTGTGGATAGTAAGGGCAAAGCGTTCCATCAGGACGTCACGGGCATACTCAAAATCGACTTCTGCAAGAGAGGGATATCCGCCCTTGACCAGATAATCAAGGATATAATTTTCAAGCCGGATGTCCTGAATGAGCAGCTCGTCCCTGTAACCTGCAAAAGCCTCAAAGAGCGATTTTGCCTTACCCTGCTGCAGGGCATCAATCAGGGATACCTTCTCCAGAATGGAATGGAGATCCACCCCCCTTCCTTCCCTGAAAAGGGCAAAATTTATGAAATCCGCAAAACTCCACTGCAGCATAAGGCGAAGCCTCGACCTTCCCAGAAGGGATTCTGAACTGCCCTTCTCAATCTCAGTGCTGGAAGAACCGGATACAAAGAATTTAGCCGGGTACTGCTGGTCATAATATTGCTTCAGGTAATTGCTCCAGCGCTCAACAGCCTGTATTTCGTCCAGGAAGATGTAAGCCTTTTTAGATTCGGGGGGCAGGATGTACCTGGAATAAACCTCAAGCAGGTCTTTTACCGCTTCCGTACAGAGCAAGCCGATAGAAGCATGGTCCATTGAAATGTACAGGATACTTCGCGGAGCAACTTTTTTAACCTCAAGCAGCTGCTTTACAAGCTGTCTCATCAAAACAGTCTTCCCCACCTGACGGGGGCCATAGATAATTTCGATTTCAGGGCTTTCCATTTCCCCCCTGAGTTCGGAAAACCACCTCGTCCTGTACTCCGAAACTTCAAATGCCTGCCCCCTCCACCAGGGATTGTATTCATAGAGAAGGTCCAGAATCTTGCCAGAATTTTCCTCATTATACATCACCATTATATTGGTATAATTTGGATAAATAAATTACCATTATATTGGTAATATTATCTGCAATAAAGTACCTTTATATAGGTAGTATTATGGAAAAAGCAAGTTATCAGTGCTTACTAAATATTAATAAAAAGTAATCTCGCTACCACCTTCGAAACTTAACCTTTAGCCCTACCAGAGACAGCAAATTAACAGGAATGGAATCAACAGTCGACATTGAGAAGAGACTCCTCGAAATCGACAGAGAACTTCATTCAATCCTGAGCACGCTTCGAAAAAAGGAGGGGAAAAGTTCAAAAGACATTGTAGAGTCAGCCTGCGGAGCGTGGGGTTATGATGTCGATAGTGAGGAGTTTGTTGACCATCTCAGAAAATCTTCACGCCTGGACTGGGTAGAATGAAGTTTTTTGACATCCTGACACCCATATTTCCTTACAGGAGATTTCAGCTTTTACTTTTGCCTTAAAACAATTTTCGGGAGTACCCGCACTGCGTGCGGAAAAAACGGTTTGATGAGGTATTACGGTCGCATGGGGTTTAGAACAGCACTCCAAAAATTCCGGTCACCATTTTATTCTCACATATCAGAACCCGCGGTCCTCACTATTTCCATTCCCCAACAGCAGCCACGGTCACATCAGCGACCGTCCTTCTCCGAAAATTGAAATTGAAGAATAAGCAGATTAAATGATTGCCTCCGCCTCAAATCGCCGAAAGCAATAGACATAGTGTTTTTATAATTTCTTTTTTATTTTTTGACAGCGCTTGTCCGAGCAACCGGAGTACAAACGAGTGGAAAAAATATCTGCCAGAAGACTGCCTTAAAAAGAACTTAGCGGGAGTAAGCGGCGTCATGGTGTGAAAAACTAACAAGAGTCACGAACTTTTCATTTTCATCTACTGTGAAGATCAAAACAAAGCTTTTGAGGATATGCACCCTGCGACGTCCATGAAAGTCATTTCTTAAAGGTTTGTAATGAAAAGGATTTTCGCATATCTCTTGAATTTTTTTGCCCAACGAGCGTTTTAAGGGTGCATTATTCTTACACGCTTTATTAATTTCTTTTTTACAGGATGGAAGTATAAAAAGAGTATATGGCATCCGAATCACTCAAAAATGTCATTCAAAAATATCAGAAACATCTTTGACCTTCAAAGGAGTTTCCTTTTTCAAATCCTCCAACCTTTGCACATAATCATCCCTTAAAGGCAATTCATCCACCGGATGCCAGTCCATTTTATCGCAGAACTCCGCGTCTTCGTCAGAGAGTTCCCCGGACCTTAAATACTTCTCAAAGATCTCCCTTTTCCGGAGGGAAGCTCTCGCAACCTCAGACCATTTCACCCAGGAAAAATACTCCATCCTCGTGTAAAGGTCGTCCGGAACAGGAACTGTTATAGTTGCCATCACAGCTCACCTCTTTTTTCAAGAACTTCAAACTTCTCAAGCCGCTTAAGTTTGTCTTCAATCCCCTTGCGGGCAACCTCTGCCCAGTTAATGTCAGGCATTGAATCAAGCTCTTGTTTCAGGTCATCGGGAACAGATATTGTGAATCTTTTCATAGAATTCCCCATTTGCATATAATTATGCAATTGCATATACTTAAACATGCTTATGTTTTCTGATAAGCGAACCGTTCCTGCCTGTTTTACATAGATGACGTGTTTCCGGAGAGGGGATTTTAGCTCTTGCTTTTTCTTTACAGTAATTTTCCCGAAATAGCCGCACTGCGTGCGGAAAAAAACTGTTTAATGAGGCACTCCGGCCGCCCGGGGTTTATAGTAGCCCTCCAAAAATTCCGGTTACCTTTTTGTTTCCACCTATCAGAACCTGCGGCCCTCACTATTTCCTTTCCCCCGACAGCAGCCACGGTCGCATCAGCGACCGACTTTTCCCGAAAATTGAAATCGAAGAACAGCAGATTAAAATGGTTGTCTCTACCTTAACCTGTCTAAATCAATAAGTGAAAGCTTTTTTATAACTTATTTTATATATTTTTCGTCCGGCCCTTCCCCCCCAACAACCAATGCACGAACTAAAAACAAACGAACCCGAAGCAACCGAAGAAAACAAATCCCAGAAACCCAAAAGCCAACATCCAAAATCTAAAGAAACCAAAAATAATCCCGCTAACATCTTCGAAACTTAACATTTAGCCCTACCAGAGGCAACAGGACGATTAATCTTTATCCGGTAAACACCGTCGCATTTCCTTATCAGCCAGAAAATCCGACATCTGCTGGTCAGGAAAATTTTCACTCTTTTCCGAGTAGTTGATGGTAAATATCTTCAGCATTTTTTTCCAGCTTCAATATAATAAAGTATTGGAAACCTCCACCGGAGTCTATTCCAACTTACGGGTTAAAGTAACGAATTGTTGGAAACACGATAATTAAATTTCCCTCAGGACGCGGAAACCGAGGAAGTAGTTGCGGTATTCAATGTCGTAGCTGCCGCGAGACGCCGACCTGCAGACCCCGGCGTCGCCGAGCCAGCCACCGCCCCGCATAACCCGGAAAGAGCCGCTTCCATCTTCCCATGCACTTTCATCAGAAGGAGCAACATCATAATCTGAATGGTACCTGTCCTGACACCATTCCCAGACATTACCATACATATCATAAAGTCCCCAGGGATTGGGCTTCTTCTGACCAACAGGATGAGTAGCCGCACTTTTAAGCCCCAAAAAACCTTTGGAGTTGTCCCTATACCATGCATAATCTTTTAGCTTCAATTCGTCATCTCCAAAGTAATACCCTGTTGTTGTCCCGGCACGACATGCATATTCCCATTCAGCTTCAGATGGCAGACGATATTTGTTTGTGCCTTCCTTTTCATTGAGCTTTTCGATGAACTCCTGAACATCATTCCAGGATACTTTTTCAACGGGAAGATCATCACCTTTGAATTTAGAAGGATTGCTGCCCATCACTTCACTCCACTGTTCCTGAGTTACTTCGTATATACCCAGATAGTATGGATCTTCAATCGTGACTTTATGGACAGGACCTTCGTCATCGTCTCTGCCACTTTCATCTGAAGGAGAGCCCATCTTGAATTCTCCGGCAGGGACCTTCATGAACTCCATGCCAATTGAATTTGTGTAGTCAGCGTCAACTACCGATTTTGGGGATTCAGTGCAACCCAACACCCCACAAAAGAGGAGCATAATTATGACGGTACTAACTATTGTATTCACTCTTTCAACCATTATATACACCATTCAAAAGATCTGTGTTAAAGCCCAATTTAACAGGCTCAGAACCTCAGTCCCCGCGGCTTATGCACCCGAATTGCGCTTCGGGATCACAGAAAATCAGAGATTTTCTGGGAGTTGCGATGTAATCGCAACAGCACGCGGTCCTTTTCGCTCGCTGCGCTCCCTCAAGAGGACTTACTTTCATAACTTCTTGTTTATTTTTCACCCTGCCCGGCGGCTTCACACGCTTCGGGCCTTCGGGCTTCACCGTAGTAGCCCCCACTTCCAGCTTAAAGCGGTAAAGTAGTAAAGTAGTAAAGTAGTAAGTAGCTACATTTTCCAACAGACATCTTTAAGCGTATAAAGCCCTGGTAGAATTCGGTTTCACGCTTAATCTCAATTTGAGAGTCCAACCCTTTTTACCTCTCGACTTCGAGCCCGGGTTCAGTTTAAAGATATGGATCAAAGTTATTTCAGACTGATACTATAAAGAAATTTTCGTTTTAAGTTGAGGGGAACTCTTGAAATAAGTTAAATAGGGATAGAGCTAAATCTGAAAGCATGAAATCTCGGAAATCAATCACAATAAAAGATTCCATCATCATAGGCGGCAAAACCCCCGGAGGCGCAGAATCCGAAAGCTCCGAAGCTGAAGACGCCGCCGAACTTCAATCCGACATGGAAGAAGCCCACGAAGGTCTCGAACTCCTCCGCCAGCTCAAATCAATCAAAAGGGAAGATGCCTCCGGCTACCAGCAGATCGAAAACGAAGCAAAAATGGCCGGGGCGAAAATAGAGATAATGAAAATGGAAGCTGAAAAAGCCGGGGAAAGAAGGGGAGGAGAACTTGCCGCCCTTGACATTGCCAGGACCCTGAACGAACTCCGGGACCAGTGTGTAAATGATGAAGCTTTTGCTGTAAAGGTGACAGTGGAAGTCCTGAAGAAAAAGGTGAAGGATGAAAAGTCCCTTGGATATCTTGAGAGCGTTGGCAAAATGATGGATGCCCTCTACGATGATCCGTTTCGCAAACTGGAGGAAACGCATCAGACGCGGGTTCTGGAGTTATGCAATTTCATTGAGGAAGCCTATTTTGCAAGCCTTGTGCATGGAGATGGGGAGAACTGATCTTGGAGATAGGATTCAGGCAATATCGATTTAAAAAGATAAATGAATTTCTGGGTATGGATTTTAGTTTCAGTTTATTCCAACAGTTTCCTGAAATAACCGCACTGCGTGCGGGAAAAACGGTTAAGGACGATATTCCGGCTGCCTGGGGTTTGGAGAGATTCAGCTACAACCGCGGTTACCATTTTATTCTCATTAATCAGAATCTGTGACCCCACCACTTCAAAACATACATTCTAAATTAGAAATTCTGTTCTTCCATTTGTTCCAGAACCCTTTCTCCCATATCAGTAAGAGTGTACTTTTTCCATGTGCTTTTCTCAGGGTTCAGGCATTCCATTAAACCTCTGCCTTCAAGTTCCCTCATAGCACGGCTGATATTCTGCGTAGACCTCCAGGTCTCGTGAGCAACATCCGCAGCTTTTACAATATCACGCCCTCTCATTGATTCCATGAGTACCTGGCGGCGGTCAGAACTCACAACCCACTTTAACAGTTCATCAAGCGTGTCCTCAAGCATATGATTCCCTCACAATATTTTTAGGGCATAAGTCAGCATTAATATTTAAATTCTTTTGAAATTTAGAGAGTCATCCTTCATTTCAAACACGCTCTTGCTGACTTAGCCCGGGAAAACTACCAGAGAAAACTACATCGTAAAGTTCAAGATGTTGCTTCGTTTCAAAGTCACTTTTTTTTGAAATTGGCAATTCGTAATTATTGCAGAGATTGGTGAGGGTCAGCAAGTAAGTTTAAATAAGTTCTCATAATTTATCATAAAAACGTTTCAAAGCCTGCCTGAGACAGTTCAGGGCTTAAAAATACGATTATCGAACAGTGTAAAAAACATGCCCATTAGCGGAAAAAACCTGCAGCATGAAAAGGAGATGCCCGGAATGCAGACTCAAAATCCCCAAAAACAGTACCCGAAAATAAGCAAAACTGCATGGATAGCCGAAACCGCAGTAATAGTCGGAAACGTAACCATAAAGGATGAAGTGTTCGTAGGACCAAACGCGGTCATAAGGGCGGATGAGCCGGGTTCTTCCATTGTCATCGAAAACCGCTGCAATGTGCAGGATAATGTGGTGGTTCACGGGATCTCAGACTCGGAAGTGATAGTAGGCGGCAGCAGCTCCCTTGCCCACGGCTGTATCGTACACGGCCCCTGCAGGATAGGAGAAGGCTGCTTTGTCGGGTTCGGGGCTGTGGTGTTTGACTGCAGCATCGGAAAAGATACGGTAATCCTCCACAACACAACCGTCCGAGGAGTAGAGATCCCTTCCAGCAAAGTAGTGCCTGACGGGATGACCGTCACCACCCAGGCAGGGGTCAGTGACCTTGAAGAGCTCACCAGAGAGCTGGCAGAATTTAAAAAATCAGTTGTTGAAGCCAATATTGATCTTCTTGAAGGCTACAAAAAACTTGCTGAAGAAGAGGAAGAAGGAGAAGAAGAAGAAGAAGAAGACGAAACAAAAAGGAAAAAAATATCCTGATTCCCGAAACTAGAGAAACTTCCCCTC
>CBFCWE010000036.1:0-37769 GCA_965601435.1 uncultured Methanosarcina sp. | reverse complement strand
ATTAAGGGAACTGTTGAGTTTTAGATTGCCAGTTCAATGATTCGGGGACACCACCCTTTTTTCCTTATTTTCTGTTTTTATTTTTTTATTTTCTTCCCGCAACTGAAAAGCATGTACCGGTATTTTTATAAGCAGATCGTGCTATATGCTAGCATAGTTCATGCCCAAAAATGCAAATATGAAAAAAACACTTATAAAAGAAAATGACAGATAAACATAAAAAGGCAAAACGATAAACAAAGACAGAATATAATAAAACATAAAAACAACAGACTGAAAAAAAAGACCTGGAATCGAAAAGGTTCGACAAAGCAATATATGCGATTCATCCATTATTATGCCATATTATGCAATAGTTCGGCAAACAGTTCAAAGCGTCAAATTTAAAGAAGGATTATTATAAATAAACGATTATTATATCATTCATTCACACTTTACCCGAAATGAAATTGGGGAATTTTCAATGGAAGAAAAGCTTGAGATTGGCAGGATCATCAGGGCGAAAAACATCTCTGATGCATGGTACCGCGGGCTTAACATAATCTGGAACCACGGGCAGGTAATTACCGACGAGCGGGGGAGCCGGATAAGGGAGTTTATGGACTTAATGGTAGTAATCGAGGACCCCTATACCAACCGGATTCCCGCGGATACCGCCTGGAACGAGGAGCGGCTTGAGGAGTACGCAAAACAGCTGATCTCGGGCGAAAACGTACAGGACTTCGAGTACACATACGGGCAGCGGCTCAGGAACTGGAACGAAGAAGTAGACCAGATCGAGTACGTGATCGAAAAGCTAAAGGAAAGCCCGACCTCGCGCAGGGCTACTGCCGTTACCTGGATTCCCCCTGTGGACACGAAGGTAAACGAAGTCCCCTGTATGATGCTGGACGACTTCAAAATCAGGGACGGGAAAGTGCATCTGACAACCCTTTTCAGGAGCCACGACTTCGGAGGAGCCTATCCGGCAAACCTCTACGGGCTCTCGAAGCTGCTAGAGTACGTAGCTGAAAGGATCGGTGTGGAACCCGGGAAGATTACCACGGTTAGCATCTCAGCCCACGTCTACGACCATGATTGGGACATGGTGGAAAACATCGTAAAAGGTGTTTGCTGAAAAAACAGGGATGAAGAAAAGGGATGAAAAAAAGGGACGAAAAAAACGGGATGAAAACCTGAATCCTGGGAGCCGGAAAGCTCGAAAAATTCCTGAAAAACCAGAAAATAAATTTCACAATTATCAAGGAGTCCTGATTACACATGCGCGTTTCTATCGGCAAATCATCAGTTAACGGAGAAGTCTTTGCTCCGCCCTCAAAAAGCTACACCCACAGGGCCATTACCCTCGGAGCCCTCTCCAAAGAATCGCTCATCCGCCGCCCCCTGCTCTCCGCCGACACCCTGGCAACCGTCCGGGCCTGCGAGATGCTGGGAGCTACCATCGAAAAGAGGGATGAAGACCTCCGGATCCGGGGAGTGGAAGGAAAACCACAGGTTCCTGACAACGTAATCGACGTTGCAAACTCAGGCACCACCCTGCGCCTCATGACCGCCGTCTCAGCCCTGACCGACGGGATCACCGTGCTCACGGGAGACGACTCCCTTCGAACCCGGCCAAACGGCCCCCTGCTCGAAGTCCTGAACAAGCTTGGGGTCAGGGCTTGCTCCACAAGGAAAAACGAAAGGGCGCCTCTCATAGTCGAAGGGGGGCTTGAAGGGGCAATCGTTCAAATTGACGGTTCCATCAGTTCCCAGTTCATCTCCGCCCTCCTGATCGCCTGTCCGCTTGCAAAGACCAGCACCACCCTTTCGATCGTCGGGGAGCTGAAGTCAAAGCCCTATGTGGACGTAACCCTGGAAATGATCTGCCTGGCGGGGGCCGAAATCCACATGGACAACAACAACCGGATCAAGTTCATCATCCCGGGAAAGCAAAAGTACACCCTCAAGGAATACACCGTCCCCGGAGACTTCTCCTCGGCGTCCTACCTGCTGGCAGCAGCTGCAGTCACGGATTCCAAAGTCACGGTTAAAAACCTCTTCCGCTCAAAACAGGGAGACATGGTCATTATCCAGACCCTGGCAAGGATGGGCGCAGACATCCAATGGGACATGGAAACCGGCGTGGTCACCATCAAAGGTGGAAAGCCCCTGAAAGCCATCACCTTCGATGCTGGAGCAACCCCCGACCTTGTCCCCACGGTCGCAGTCCTGGCAGCCGTCGCCGAAGGCACGACAAAAATAGAGAATGCCGAACACGTCCGCTACAAAGAAACAGATCGCCTGCACGCCCTTGCCATGGAACTCCCCAAGCTCGGAGTTGAAATAAAAGAAGATAAAGACAGCCTGACCATCACCGGTGGAAAACTCAAAGGTGCAGACCTCCACGGCTGGCACGACCACAGAATCGTCATGGCCCTCTCAGTAGCAGGAATGGTAGCCGGAAACACCACCATCGACACCACGGAGTCCATCTCAGTCTCATACCCGGACTTCTTCAAAGACATGGCTGAACTCGGGGCAAACATAGAAAAACTTTCGGAAAAGTGAACTGCCCCTCCCCATCACGGAAATGCTAGCCGAAAAGCCCCCATAAACACCATAGAATCCGCTTCGGGATTCCACCCGGCCTTCAGTAAGGACATGGGAATGCCCGGAATGTAAAACAAAACATAACAGAGGCATAAGCGCCGCTATCAATATCAAAAAATTCTCATTACAAGATCAAAATCTGATCGTAACTTGACACCTACGGAACGTGGGGACCCCCTTAGCCTGTGAACTTGTGAAGGTTGATCCGGGAAATGAAGCAGGGAGCCCGTTAAATCGCTAGATTTGGCGGGCAGTTCACAATGATTCAACAGTTACCGAGGTAGTGTAGATCTTTACATTCAGGTCATCACCTGCAGGGGCAAGGTAAAATACAACTGCAGAACTGTTTGAGGAAAGATTGTAATCCGTGTCCCAGATATTTTCATTTTCAGCCATGGTACTGAAATAAGTTTCCCAGGCTTCCGGATATTCAGTAAAAACCATAAGGTATACCGACTCGATAAAGCGAGATTGTTCGAGATCGGTATCACAGGAGAGATCTCGGGACCCGGAGATCAGTCTTATATCTTCAACACTGTTGCTGGAGAGAACCCAGTCACCTCCCTCCAGGCAAATAGCGTTTACGGACAGGTTCACAGAGTCCCCTTCTTTTTCAAGGGTGATCCCTGGAGACAACTTCATAAACGACTGGTCCTGCTGGGCAACCATCAGGGCTCCGTTTTCATAGCAGTAAGTCTGGTCGAGATAGCGGGAATTGATAGAGTCGTAGAAAAGAGACCCGCATTCAAGCGGATTAATGGATTCATTGGTAGTATCGTTGTAGGTTATCGTTGCGGAAAGCCTGCACCCCTCCTCATCAAAGGTGAGCGTACCCCCCGATTTCATGCGGTTAACCACCGGAAGATTCCCCCCACCCATCCGGAGTGGAGAGTTCAGGATAATATCGCTACCCGGACTGACTATCATGCCCAGGGAAAGGAGGTCAATATTGCACTTTAGCCTGGACATGTCTTCAAAAACCTCAGACATGTGAGCATACTCGGCATCTTCTTTCCACTGAGGGACGTGGTAAATCTGGATGTTTGTTATAAACATAACCACGATCCCAAGCAAAAGGGCAGCTGCAACAGCTACTGAGACTGCGGAATCCGATCTGAGAAATTCGGAAGGTGACTTAATGAATTTCAGGTCCATAACATTCTCACTCCCACTCCAACCATTTACCAGAGATTATGTGCCGGGAAACTGCCTATGTCGGGGAAACCGCCCATCTCTAAGTGAAGCATCCCGTATCAGATCCGAAGCAAAATCCACGACGAATCCGGAGGCAAGGTTATCTGGTGGCAAGGAAAGCCGGGGGCAGCCCGGTCCCGGAAAACCCACTCTTGCCTCAATCACACCCAAACACATTAATTTTTTTCTATTTGTTGAGATACCATTAGTTTCACTACATGATAACTTTTTTGATAGTAACCATTTAAGAAGACCGGAGTCAACTGCCCCCAGCCGCCAGCCCCGAGCTGCCTGGAAAGGGGATTCCTGCTAATGAGTCGAAAGGGCAGAAGGTTACAGAACCCTGGTATTTCAGGAGGCTAGAACCTCCATTCTCTGGATCACTTTGTCCGAAGGCGTATGAATCAGAAAAAGATTAACAGGGTCCCCGCTTTCAACAGAAACTCCCCATTCATCAGTTATCCCGATTTCAATGACATCTCCAATCTCCCAGACACCAGTCCCTCCAAGTTTTGCAGATACGTTCTCCGGAGAAAATACATTGATGGTTCCATTGACTATTATAACGACTTTTATTTCGTCTCCCGGGATGGGTTCTCCTCCCCTATGCTTCAGGTATACGGTATCTGACGTCCCGTTCATCCATACCTGCAAATCGGCATTTGGCACATCAGGTGGACCATCATGGGAGAACACAAATACGCCTAGAAAACTGAAAAAAAGAACCACTATTCCGGTAAGGAGAACCTCTCCCATGACCTCCGAAACCCCATCACAATTTTTGATGAATTCGCATAATTTATACAAACAGCCATCCTCCCACATTAATCAGTTTCATACCATCCGCCTGAAGGCAAAAAGCAAACCTTTAGATCTGGCTTCCGCCCCGACCATTCAGACTGAGGGATATCCCATTCCCGTAAATAGCCTTCAGTGAACAACCGTTTCCTCCCCCATTCGATTATTAAGTAAAACTTATAGCCATATAATCAACATTCAGTTCTTTTTCAGAGGCCGCGGCAGCCGTGCTACTAGCTTGAATCCTGACCCTGAGACCCTCCAGGTCTTCAGTTACATTTATACGATCCGATAAATCAGCAGTATAAGTCCCCCATCCATCTTTGTAAAAAGGAAGCGTCGCATTCTCACAATACCATTCTCCGACAGGAGGATACGAATCAAAAACCATTAGTCGAATATTTAGATCTGAGCTGTCGTGAGTCTGGTACACAACATTAAGTGTAACATTCGAAATAGGCTCTCCAAGAATGAAATCATATTTATTATTCATATCTATGAAAAAAACGAACTCTTCCCAGGTTGTAAAAACGGGATCGTCTTTAGTTCCTTCTTTGGGAATCCTGTAATGTGTGCAGTTTTCAGGGTTATTTTCCGGACTAGCTCTTTCTTCCTGAAATATACTCTCGATGTCCGAATAGCTCCCAGGGGAAGTCTCATACACATCTCCCGGACATACCCACCCACTAAAACAACCTCCTCCTACTGGAACTTCCACTTTTCGGAAAACCTGCTTCGAATCCATATCCACCAGGTACAGGGACACAGAATCTCCACTTCCCAGGTTTACTGACCATTCATCATTCGTGTTGATTGTAATGACATCGCCCAGTTCCCAGAAGCTCTTGTTAAGGTTTGAGTAAACATCTTCAGGAGAACATATGTAGCGTGAATCATCAATGAAAACTATAATCTTAAGGTCTTCGACATCAATAACGTCCCCGCCACAGTGCCTGATGTATATGTTATCAGTCGGGGCACGAGCCCATTTCTCCACCGCTACATGGGGGCAATCGACAGGCTTATCCAGCGAAAATAACAGAGTCGCAAGCATACTTAACATTATAACAGCTATGCTAACAAGGAGCATTTCCCCCACGACTCCGGAAACTGCATCTGAACTTTTAATAAACTGCCGTAAATTCCGCAATATAATAACCCCCAGGCATATTTTTCTTCCTCCCCTTCCGGAGAACAGAGCACACCGCAATGTTCTCCCTGAATTCTTTTTCTGATTTCGACAAACCTTCTTCAGCTCAGGTATACGGCCAGATAATCGATTTCTATATCCTTAGTCCCGCTTGGTACAATATGGAGGTTGAACTCCAATTCGGAAATACTACTGATGTTTATAGGTACCGTTTTGTTGTACATAAACCACTTTTTACTTCCACTATCAGGGGCATTTAACTCCGTCATGTTCTCCCCTGCAATTGCCAGATCAGTTTCCTCAGGCTGAGTCTGCATATTATAAATCATCAAAATGGTTACATTGTGAGGAGATCCAGACAGCTTGAACTCTTCCTCCTCAAAACCAAAAGTCAGGTCAAGGGGGTTATCTTTCAGATCATGGAAAAAGGTGTTTTCAGCACCGTAGTTATCCAGGTAGCTGTCCTGAGAAGTGTCCCCGAGAGCCGCGGGAGTAAATGTAACATCCAGGCTGCAGTCCTGCAGATTCTTCAGATCATCCTCCTCACTCCAGTCGTCCCCTTCTACAGTGGTAAAAAAGTACCACTCACCCGGTTCCATCAATGGGGGGCACATTCCCTCCATGGGCATGGTTCCCCTCTGAAGTAATTTATTTGAATTCCGGTCGACCAGGAATACGTCAACACAATCCTCATTCTCCAGGCAAATTCCCCATTTTTCATATATGTCAATTGCAATGACATCCCCGGGTTCCCAATAATTTTTCCCCAGATATTCAGAAATTTCAGGGTCTGATAAGATATTTTTGTCTCCGTCGACGCTGACAATAAGTACCAGGTTTCCGGTAACGAGTGGCTCACCCCCGCTGTGCTTCAGATAGAGGACGTCAGAAGGCCCATCAACCCGTTCCTGTATGTCAACATGCAGCCCATAATCAGGAACACCCTGAGAAAAAATAAATAAACCCACCGTCGTGATCCCTGCAAGCATAATACAGACCATCAACACCTGAGAAATGACCTCTGAAACCGCATGGCAATTTTTAAAGAGACTTCGTGAACCACCCACTTAAAAACTCCCTCCTATATGACTCCAATATAATCCCTTTCCTTAAGGCTGAGAGTGAACCCAACATCTACCCTATCCATTATTCATGTCCTGACCTCAGGCGTAATTCCCACCAAGGAGTTAATTAAAATTTTTAGATTTTGATATACAAATATGAAAGAAGTGATATTTAGAATGTTTGGTTAATTTTCCCCCATATAATAGAAATGGCATAATTTTTATACAGAATATCCATATTTAAGCATATGGAAATAAGATGCAGGTGTGGAGATACGTGCATAAGGCCTATTTCGGAAGCACTGAAAGACATTGAATTATTCTACAAACCATGCAACGATTGCAAAACGGAAAAAATAAGGAAATTCTCTCCTCTAGCAGAACAGCTTAACCTGGAGGAAATTGATAACAATTTTGGAAGTTGTAAATGCGGTAAGAGGAATCTTGATGTTGTAATGTCTCACGTGCTAAAAGTAATGATCGATGAAGGAATAAAAGATAAAAAAGCTAATTTAAGGAATGCATGTGTCCCTCTTGTGACTCCTGGTTATCCAACTAATTCTGTTCCCTATTTGCCTGAGGATTCTTTAGTGATATTATCTGATAAAGTGGATAAAGGATGTGCTGAAAAAATTGTAAAGGAAGTCGGGGAAGTTAAAGGGGTTTTAAAGGGAGATATAAGAAAAACTGTGGGTATAAAAGATTCTGATTCTAATCCTCATGTATATGAACTTCTTGCTGGATGCGATTTGAGATGTGATATTATACAGACTCCTTACGGGGCTTTAGGAACATACAAATATCAGCATGAAATTCATATAGAGTTTCCAAATGTAAAGTCACCCAAAATAGAGATACTTAAAGAAGCTTTGAAAGAGTATGAAAGGCCTAATGTTCTTGATTGTACATGTGGTCCCGGGACTTTAGGAATCACATGCCTTAAAGCCGGTGCGCGAAAAGTTGTTTTTAATGACATATGGAAGCCTGCAATAGAAACTACTTTGATTAATTTAGAGGCTAATGGATTTCCAGTCAAACTTTCAGGCAGTGAAGAAGAATTAATAGCATCCGGAGACAAATTTGAAGTTTATAGTATGGATATAAGAAAATTGGGGAATTGTTTAGATGAAAAATTTGATATTTGCATTATAGATACATTTCCTGGTGTAGATACAACAGAATTTGTGGAAGCCGCAGGCAAATTAGGCAAAAAAGTTGTCGTGATTTGAAGAGAATTATATGAGCCTGGAATGGAGAGGAATATTGTTTGATGACTCTTATCCAGTGAACTACCCCCTATAAATAGGAGGCTTCCTGCTTCATTCTCCAAAGTACCCTTTACGAGTCCGCAGGCTTAACCCCACGTTCCGCAGGGATGATTATATTCCCTATTAAGTTCTGATCTTGCAAAGCAAACTTTTTAATGTTTATGGATGAGTTTGGGTCTCTATCATGTTTTTTACATCCATGACAAACCCATTCCCTTATTTTGAGGGTAATGTCCTTATTATGATAGCCGCAAACATTACACAATTTTGTTGCTGGCTCAAACTGCCCTATTCTCAGAATGGTTTTTCCGTACCATTCGGCTTTATGCACCATTCGGCTTTATACCCCATTTTTGTAATGAAGTTTGACCATGAAGCATCACTTATAGCCTGTGCAAAACAATGATTTTTAACCATGTTCTTAGTTTTCAGAGTTTCAAATGCTATTGCTTTTTACATTTAGCTCCCCCAAAAAAAGACACTTAACTTTTTTATTCAGATCCGGATTCTTTGAGAACATGTGGATAGCTGGTCTTCTAGAGTACGACACGGAAAAAGGACTGGAGTTGGAATGACAATCAATTGATGGTGCTATGACAAAAGCACCATTATGTGGAGCTGAAACCGAAGCTAATTGACCGTGGTAAAAAAGGAACAAAAGAGAGTATACTAACTGATGGTAAAGGTATACCGCTTTCAGTAACAGTGGATGGAGCAAATCCTCACGATAAAAAGCCTGTAAGAATCGTACGAAAAAATGAGCGTAGAAAAAAAGAGGACAAAGTAGGCCAAAAAGGCCTACTCACGGTACTTAATCTTTTAATGAATTTACTTTGCCGGAATGATGAGAGATCTCTCACCAGCAGGCACGAATTCCCTGATTGCGCCACGGCCGAATTCCCTTCTGGGTGCAGTGAAGTCGAAGGGCATGAGGTCGTCAGCGAAGCAGACCTTGAGCAGCGGGTTGACGGTGAATGCGTCGCCGCGGCCTGCGTGGGCTGCCTGAGCGATACCTGCGTATCCACCCTGGTGACCGACGTTCATGGCATAGTTGGGGTAGTTTGGACCACGGAGTTCGTCTGGGAGACCTTCGTCGCTCTGGTAGGAGAGAACGTTGGTTGCACCACACTGATCCTGCAGGTCGAATCCGAAGAAGCCGAGGCGGCCCCATGCTTCCTTGTGCAGGTACATGGAGAGGTACCATCCGGAGAGACCGGCGTTGGCGTTGGCGGTTGCGAGTGAAGTTGCGACACCGGCTGCTGCTGCGAGCACGGTTGCTCTCTGGGATCCACCGAAGTGGTCTTCAAGGGCAGTCGGGAACTTCTCGTAGGTCTCGATACCGTAGAGTGTGGACTCGGTTGCGATGTCCTTGACGACGTCGAGAGTTGCCTTTACCTTGTTGTCTGTGCCAACGGTTGCAGCACCGTCGTACTTGTCGTTGATGTAGTCAACGTCGTAGTACACGTTGTTGTCAAGGATGTCATCGGTGTATGCAGCGGTTGCATACTGAGTGAACCCGACACCACCGGACATGTAGGATCCGAGCCAGATCTGGTCGTAGAGCATGCAGCCTGCACCGACTACTTCGAGAGCAATCTTTGCGGGGTCCTGGCTTACACGGCTGGTCTGGATGATGTCAGAGAGGTGACCGAAGGAAAGTCCACCGGGCTCGTTAGGACCACGTGCACGCCTTGCGGGGAGCATTTCACCCATGGAGACGAGAGCTGCGTGCTTTGCAGCGAATGACAGGTCAGCGACGGCTGCTTCACCGGCACACATTGCGTATGCGGAGATGAAGGACATACCGATCTGCATGGCTGCCCACCTGGAGGTCTGTGCACCGTCAGTCGTCCTGGAGACGATTGTCGGGATGTGGATTGCCTGCCAGGTTGTCTTGCCGATGGAGGCCTTGATCTGTGCTGCCTGTTCCTCAGAGAACATCTTGTTGATGTTGATAACGAACTGGGAGTCGATTTCGTCAGCCAGGGCGTCGTCCCCGGTGAAGATCTTGACGTAACAGTCGTCGACGAGAGCGGGGTGAGTCTCAACCATCATTTCCTGGACAACTGCTCCACCAGGCATTGCGTGGTTCAGGGTCTCGAGGTAGTGGTTGATGGTTTCAGGAGTGACTTCCTTACCCAGCCTCTTCTCGAGGGTCTCGTGTGCCATGTCCAGACCGACAATACAGGTCCTCCTGATATCATCCCACATCTGCTGCATTGCAGCGTTGTTGACGTAGTGGAGGTCGTCGGGCTCTGAGACGATGTCAGTGCCGGAGATAGCGTAGGGGGTGATTGCGCGCTGTCCGAGAGGTGCACCCATGTGCATGTTGGGGTTGTATCCTGCAATACCCCTCTTCTCGGCGATTTCCTTCCCAGCTGCGATCATTTCAACCTTTCTGGGGCTCTGCTCAGGACCGAGTCTGAGGAACTTAGAGGTCTTTGCCTCAATATCGCTCCCGCCCAACTGGTTTGTACCATAATCCTGTGCGAACTTAACTTCCATTGATTTCTTGAATTTTGCGAAAATATCTGCTGACATCTTGTTCACCTCACTTGGGCTGGAATCCGAATGAAGTTCTCTGGTCGAACACTCTGTGGACCCACTCGATTACTTCGGCGTCGCTCCTTGCAGGAACGTTGTCGACACGGTAGATGGTGGTCCTCTTTGCGGCTTCTTCTTCGGACATTGGCTTTCCGAGGTCTACCTTCCTGTCGATAGGGATTGCGACCTGGTCCTTGTCCATGATGACGGTGCCGTTTTCGAGTCTTCTCCTGTCGAGCATGTCGAACATAACACCATCTTCCTGAAGACGGACGGAGTGACCGTGCACTGTTGCACCGCGCATACCGGAAAGTCCGGGGCAGCTGATTTCGGTTTCCATCTGAACCTTTGCGCACTCTTCCATGTCTCTCTCACGAGCTTCGACGATCTGACGACCGGAAAGGGTACCTGGGTCCACGCCTCTGAAGTTGATTGCTGCGAAGTAGGATCTGAAGTACGGGGTAGCCGGAGCGTTGTACATGGAGTCAGCGAACTGGACGTACCTGACCCTGTCGCCGGCCTTTGCACCAGGTGTAGCTTCTACAGCTTCACGGACCGAGCATGCGGGCTCGCCCATCTCTGCAAGTGGTGGGTGGGTGCTCGGGTAGTCGCTGCCTGGGGCACGGTGTCCGAGAACTGCGGTTAAGTCTTCGTCAGAGATTTCCCTGAGTTTCTCAAGGTCTCCAGACATGTGCTTTCTTCTGTTAGCGCCAACTGAGGTTGCGCCTGGATAGAACTGTGGTTCATATGCCATCTTATGCAACTCCTTTATGATCTTCTAATTGGTCTAATGTCGATTTCACGTATTTCACGATTAAGTTTAGTTTATCCCTGGGACAGGAGTCTCCACGTGTTACTCCACTTACCATATCCATCACAATTCCCTTTGTCTGGATATTATCGTCCTTTGGCATCACTAATCTCGTCTTGACTCCTGCTTCTGCAAAATCTTCGAAATCTACCGGGATCTGGCTGACAATGATTGCCGGGATGTTTGCCTGACTCAGGATTTCCCTGGCTTTCCTTACCACATGGTCTCTTATGTTTCCAAGGTGGATGACGGCCAACTTGTGCATCTCAATCTGTGCCTTTTCCGTCGGGCTCATTACGAAAGATCCCGTCCTCAAACCCGAGTCCGGAATCCCCGTACCCGAATAGAGCACGAGCACACTGACCTGGATATTTTCCTTCCGCATTCCGTATGTAATTTCACAGACCGGTTTTGTAATATGTCTCTGTCCGGGACTCATCGCAATGGCCACCACATCGGAACGACAGGCTTCCGAGAGGGTACCTCGCTGGGCAAGCCCACCTCCTTTTCCAAGTCCCATTCCGCAGCGGCAGTCAACTACCTGCGTTTCCCGGTCAAACATCATACAAATTCACTCTTCTTCGTTTTTCTCTATGAAGACGAGCTGGTCTTCATGTTTGGCTTTAGGATCAACCATGCCAAGCATCATAGGGTCTGCGTCAGCACCAAGTTTAGCGTAGTCACTAACCGTTGCCTTTCGTCTCATGAAATTTCCTTCCCTGAACTCGAAGGGAAACGGTAAAACCTTATCACATATTTCTCGGACCTTTTCCTTGGCTTCGGGGCTTGCAAGTTCCATCTGAATCCTGCCCACACTTACCTTCATCTCAATTAACTGGTTCCCAATCTGAATAGGTTTCCTGAGAGGGTGTTCCACCTTTTCCCCGGTACCCGGGCCGGATGCGACCTTTTCAGGCAACCTCTGGCCCTGGACTATAACGCGGATTACCCCATCCACTTTATACAGCTCGGCCAGGAGGACCTGGGCTGTTTCGGGGGATAGGATTCTTCGGGGGAAGATTTCGATTTGAATAAGATTTTCCGTGTTTGAAGCAGAGTCTGACATTGTTAGACCTTTTACTGAATTTGTTTAGAGCGCTCCTGCTACTGCCTTAATCGGCTCGCTGAATTCCTCGATAGTTCCGAACACGTTTCCGATGAGGCCGGATGTTGCTTCGATTGTGAACATCTGGGTACCTGCATCGAGGGCTACTGCGGCGCATACACATGGAATTGCAAAGCCTCTGGAGTGCCTGGTTACGACGTGGTTACCGTTGAATACACCCGGTCCGCCGCCGCCGTAGATGGAGTGGCTGAAGAAGGAGAAACCAACAGCTACACCCTGTACTTTACCGTAGTCACAGCCTGGGAGACCAGTCTCCTTCTCAAGCATGTCGTTGAAGTACAGAAGTGTGGAGGATACGTTCTGGGCTGCACGGCCTGCACCACAGTTCACGAGGGTGGCTGCAAGGGTACCGGCTGCGGCATATGCGTTCCACATTGGGACGTCGTTTGCCTTGTAGAAGTTGTATCCGGAAGGTGCGGTCTTGTCAACGGAGATTACACCGTCTTCGATTGCCCTGCCGACAATGGACTGGAGCACAGTACCGATGGTACCGTCCTTACCGTTTTCCTTTACGGTGTCGTAGACGACGTTGTTGGCGTTGAGACCCTGGCATGCAAGACCGAGGAGCTGCTGCCTCTCGAACATACCGACTGCCCCGCCCATCTCGAAGATACCCGACTGCTCGTAGATTGAGGAGAGGGCTGCTGCGTTCATTGCAGACCGGTTGGTGATGGCTGCAACGTGGTTGGCCATGATGTTCCTCAGGGAGAAGCCAAGACCTTCGTTGTTCTGGGGGATGTTGAGGATACCTGCAACGTTTCCGCCCATGAGGTCCATGGTCTGTGGGTAGCTACCCCAGATTGCGGACTTGACGATAGGAGCGTCATACATGTCAACATTGAACATGTCCATGAGGGTCTGGGTGACTGCTGCTGCACCGACGGTGGTTGCGGACATGTAGTCTGCACCGGAAAGGATCCTTGACGTGGGGGCCTGGACCCTCAGGTTCTTTCCGCCGTTAAGAATTTCTACGCTTGTGTCGTCGCCTTCGTCGACCTGCACTAATTCCTTAACGCTTGCTGCAATTTCATCGGCTTTGCCTACGAGGTCGTAGTCAAGTCCGCGTCCAAGGATCTGGCGTCCCTTCCCGCCCATTTTGCCTGTTTCAAGGGCTTTCTGGATGCCGGCGAGGTTTACTGCAACGGACCTCTTGGTGTCCATGATGATTTTTTGAATTGCTGCGTTTCTGGTTGGAGCAAGAGACATAATGTCGACATTGCTCTCAAGCAGTTTTCCTCTGTCGTCGTAGATGTCTACTGTGTCAGACACGTTTAATTTCCTCCTTAAGTTATCAAAAATTATTTTTGGGACTGGTCACATTCCACGAGAGTGTCAAGTTCACTCTTACAGATCAAGTACCGCTTCGTTTTTAAGTGTCCACTTTCCCAATGAACTTTCATTCGCTGAGAAGGTACTTAAATCTTTTGTGTTCTTGAAAGGGGGCATCCGTTCATTTTTTTAAAATGGTTTTTATAAAGAAAAAATCTATTTTTAGTGTTTTATATAAAAAAACAGCATCAATAGATAACGATCATTTCAACATCTTCCAAAACTCTTCGAGATATAGAAAGATAATTTTTAAATATTAATAGCCAAAAAGGCAGATATCTTAATTATTTTTTTTTTTAAGTTATGCCCATATAAAACAGAACAAAACCATAAAGATTTAGTAATATCCCTTCGAATACGAAAGCTTAATATGGAAGTTGTTGTTGACGTAGGCGGGAATCCTGGAATTGACTGCAGGGGATTTTGTAGATACTGTTATTTTAAAAAAGTGAAAGAAGTACCACCACTGGGCTGCAAACATTGCCTGCCTTTCAAAAAAGGGTGTGATTACTGCACCCGTGGAGTAAAAGAATCATATTCTGGCTTCAAATCCCTCCAGAGAGTCCTGGAAGATACCTCCCAGAAACTCTGTTTCGTAAATGAGAAGGTGAAAAAATTCACCATCAGCGGAGGAGGCGATGTTAGTTGCTATCCCGAACTGAAAAACCTCGTGACCTTCCTATCCCAGTTCAAAACCCCTATTCATCTCGGGTATACCAGCGGCAAGGGTTTCAGCAAGCCTGACGACGCCCTATTCTATATCGACCGTGGGGTAAGTGAAGTGAGCTTCACCGTGTTTGCAACGGATCCAGCTTTGCGCGGCGAATATATGAAAGATCCGGAGCCTGAAGCCTCCCTTCAAGTCCTCAAAGATTTCTGTGCTCACTGCGAGGTCTACGGAGCAATCGTGCTAATCCCCGGAGTAAACGACGGGAAAGTCCTTGAAAAGACCCTCTCTGACCTGGAAACCATGGGAGCTAAAGGAGCCATCCTGATGCGTTTTGCAAACAGCAGGGAAAACGGGCTGATCCTGAATAATTCTCCGATCATGCCGGGAGTGACTCCGCACACCGTGGACGAATTTACCGAACTTGTACGCAGTTCCGCGGCAAAGCACCCCTCCATCAGGATCACCGGCACTCCTCTGGAAGACCCCTTAATCGGATCTCCCTTTGCCATCCGAAACGTGCCTGAAGCTCTTGAGAAACTGCCTCCTGTTACCAGAAGCGCCACGGTAATTACGAGCCGGGTTGCAGCCCCCAGGCTAAAGGAAATCTTCGATTCCCTTGGAGGAACCGTAAACATCGTTCCCCTGGAAAAAGACGTGGGTTGCCTGATCACCATCGAAGACTTCGAAAATCTGGACCTCTCGGAAGTAAAAGAAACCGTTTTCTTACCCGGAAGAGCCTTTGTCCACGACAGGGAAGTAAAAGAAACCCTTAACAGGGACGGCGGGGACAGAATTGTTCGCAGAGGCCCCGAATGCCTTTCCGTGGACGGAGAAATGTCCATAGGAATGAGCCGCGAAGATGTCTTGAAGCTGGAAATCGAGAATTTCACGGAACTAATCGAGCAAATCAACTCCCTGGGGCTGCCTGTGGAATAAGACCATCTGCCCCTAACATTTCATTTCTGCCCCTTTTTTCCCGGCAGATTCACTTTTTCACCTTCCTTTTCCGGGTAGATTCTCTTTTAATCCTTCTTCCGGCAGAGTCACTTTTTCAAGCTTCATCGGCACATGGGTCCAAAACCCGGGCTGCAAGCAAGACACAAAAAAATAAAAAGGAAGTAGAAAATATAAAAAACACAAGCGACCCTACATAAATAATGCATATATTATATAAATATCCCATAGATATATAGAATACATACATTATTGTATAGAAAATATTTTAGGCTTTCAGGATTCGGATAAAGACAGTTCGGAGAAATCAGCTCACATTTCCTGTTCAATCAGATTACAAGTTCAATCCGACTATGGGTTCAATTCACAATTCTCAGGTTAATTCACAATTCCCGGGTTAATTCACAATTCTCGGGTTAATTCACAATTCCCGGGTTAATTCACAATTCCCGGGTTAATTCACAATTCCCGGGTTAATTCACAATTCCCGGGTTAATTCACATTCCGCATACCTATCTTCAATTTCCGGGCCCGGACATGAAATCCGAAAGCCCCATCTGTTTTATTTTATGGTTTTCGAAAAGGGAGTGTATATCGTAATCAAGGAGTTCGATCCTCTGCCGGGTATAGGCTGAAACCCCGTACTTTTCCGCCACTTCCTTCGAGACTTCCAGGTACTTCTTGACTGAACCTTCATGCACCGTCAGGATCACGTTCCCTCCACACTTCGGACAGGATCCGGAAAGAGGAGGCCTCCGGAACTTTTCCCCGCATTTGATACAGCGCGTCTTCTGGCGGGAAAAGGAACGTAAATTCCCGATGAGGTCCGGAAGGAAATGGGACTTCAACACCCTTTCAGCCACATCTGGAGCATCAACCGCCCTTATACGATCAGCAAGGGAGAGCTGAGCCTCCATTTTTTCAATCATACTTCCGAGAGTTTTATAAGAAGATTTCAGAGGCCCTGCAGCAATATCAGTGGTATCGTGGGTGAACATGAAATGTTCATACTGCTCAGGAGTCCCCAGCCGCCCGCTTACCAGGTCCATCAGGTTTTCGAGTTCCGTAGGGTTTTTGATCTCTTCCGTAGCCCTGTAAAACTCCAGGGGATAGCAGGCAGGGACATCGATGTTATGGGCTTCCTTGTCCACTTCCTTGGGATCAATCCGGGTGGTGAGCACAAGGGGAGCATCCATTTTCCCTCCCCTCTTTTCAGGGAGGTAAGAACGGGAGAAGTTCAGGATCCCGTCCATAAGCATCATCACACAGTCCTCGTCCCCGTCGCAGTTCCGCCGCTTCGAAGCATGGAAAAAAGGATGAGCATAACCTACCGAAGCCTTCGTAAACCCGACCAGCCTACCAAGCACCCCTGCCGAGGTGTGGGGAGCAAGGCCCATCAAAAGGACCCCTACAAGGTCATAGATAGTTTCCGCATTGTAGTAAGGACCTACATTATAATATTTCACGAGTAGTTCGTCCACATACTGAGCTATGCGCAGAAGGTACTCAGCCCCGTCATAGGAAATTACCAGGTCCTGGACTTTCAGGCAGACCACCTGGTCATCCCTTTCAAGAGGCTTCCCGTAAATATCTTCCCTGTACCCGAGTTCCCGGAGTTTGGCTGCCGTGATCCCGAGTTCATCGGCCCGTATATGAGTCAGGGGAATATCGGACATATCGTAGCGGATGGTACCGTCCTTGAAAGTAAAAACCTCATGTTTGGCCCTCAAGATTCCTTTTTCCAGGGGCTCCGGAGTCATCTGCCCGTTCATGAGCCTTTTTACCCCTTTGATCATGCCCAGTTTTTCCCGTTCCCCAAGCTTCTCAAAAGCCTGTTTGTACAGGCTGCGAAAATCCAGTTTCACATTTGCAACGGAGCTTGACTTTCTTCCACACTTAGGGCAGATCTCCGCTCCCCTGACATCAATTTTACAGCGCGGGCAAAGAAGCCTGGCCCTGGTATATTCCCCACATTCACAGCGCCAAAAATACGTCTCCTTCCCGCAGGCAGGGCATTCCCGAATCCCCATTTCGACCTCGATTTCTCCAATCTTCCCGTTCATTGAGGTCATGTAATCAGCTGCTGCCACCAGGTTACGGGTAGTTCCTCCCGTATTGCCCAGCGGGAAGAGGACATGGGCTGCCGGGGACATCTTGCGCAGGTTTGACTTTTCGGGCCTTCCCATCCGCGCCCCGATCCTTGAAGGAGCCCTGGGATAGACCTTAAAACCACTCAGGATGTTTACAGCTTCCACCATATTGTCCGTATCGGGCATGGAAGCTTTTTCATTCAGGGCAGGGTCAAGCCCCAGGCAGAAAATAAACGGAAGGGCATCTCCTATCAGGATATTCCCGGCTGCCACCTTGTGGAGCACCAGGAGTTTTTCAAGCACGGGTTTGATGCCTTCATCCCATGCAGCGTCCAGAGGAAGCTTCAATATATCCTCATCAGCCAGATAATTCCCTTTTATGGCCACAAAATTCCGGAGAGCCTCGAATTCCCGCCGCGAAACGTCATGCCAGAGATAGGTGAACTTCGGGTGTAGGGGGACTTTGAATTCTTCCGTAAGCCGCAGTGCCAGGTCTACAGAGGGATTTTTCAGTTCATCCTCAGGGATTTTTTCAGAGCAGTTTGCTTCATAATCATAGTGCCACCACTCGAAAACATAAGGTGAAGGCATTAGAGGGTGGTTGTTCTCCAGGAAATCCCCGTAATTGATCAGGATTTCCCCGATGTCCACAAGCGCCTCGACCTCGGGGCGCAGAGCATAAGCCATATCCATAGTATCTATACGGATAAGGTCGCCTGAGCGAAGGCGGACCGTTGGGCCTTCAATGGAGTCCACGGCAGACATTGCTGCGGCTTTCCCGGGGCGTTCAACCTTAAGCTGGGTCCCGTTGCTAACAAAGTCGTCAAGCAGGACCATGGAAGCAGGGTTGATGCCGGCTGCGGCAAAGGAAGTGTTCCTCGACCTGCCGTAGCGCAGCCTGAAACCTCCGGGACGGGAGGGGTGGGAAAAGACGGGCCTGCCTGCGATCAGGTCCCGGATATACTTGTCCTTGGGTTTGATGACGGTTTTGTCTTCCGCCTGCTCATCCCCGCTTTTTGCACCCCCGATCAGCGTGTCCAGCCAGTCCCAGCCGTCCATCTTCAGTTTGTTTACATGCTTCTTGACCTTCGGGGCTTTCAGGGCAAGCCCTTCGGCCAGCACCAGACACATCCCCCCCCTAACGCGGTTGGTCCCGATCCTTTCAAGGTTCCTGTGCCCTTCTACCTCAGCCTCTTCGGTGGGGTCTCCGTCAATGCAGACTGGACAGTTCTGGACAATCATCCGGATCTCTTCTTCCGACGGAGTGTACTGGAGACTTGCGACCCGCTTGTAGATCATGATTTCTTCCACATAGCGTTCCACCTCTTCGGGTCTGGGCTTGTACCTGTCAACCCCTATCCCGTGCCGCACGTAATCCCCCACAAGCACCGAAAGGGCCTGGGCTGTCCCCCCCGCACTCCGGATAGGCCCCGAGTAAAAAATCTGGATATACTCGGAACCATCATCGTTTTTCCCGAGCTCTACCTTATCAATGCCCTCAATAGGGGCTGCCACCACCCCTTCGGTCAGGGTTGCCATCGAGACCCGGATTGCAGCTTCCACAGCATCCTTTTTGGTGGGGAAATCCCCTACAACCCCTTCAGCAACCTGTTTTCCGATCTCAAGGGCAACTTCTTCCCTGGACATCTCTGTCTCAAGTTCCCTTAGCTTTGCCGCAACCCCAGCTACCCCTATAAGGTTTTCCACCCTATCAGCCAGGTCTTTGGCGAGGGGAATTTCAACCTTGGGTTTCGGGTCTCCCCCCCTGGCCCGGGCTCTGTTTGCAAGTTCAATGGCTTCTTTAAGCCTGGCTTCAAGCTCATTGAAATACTCATGCATTTCTTCGCTTGCGATTGTTTCACCCATGGGAAGCAGCCTCTTTTCCAGAAAAACAGCAGATATATTTGAGTTTCAATAGTTTACCCTTTTAGCCGTCATTTTAACTTCAGTAACCTTAGCTCCGACCACTTAAACTTCAGTAACCTTAGCTTCAGACACTTTACTTTCATTTAAGCCTGCGCCTGGACTTTGAAGCGATGATGTTTGATATTGCAGTAACAAAGAAGACAAAGATCCCGGCCCAGAGGATATATCGCCCGATCTCGACACCTAAAGCAGTAAGCAATAGCCCGAGAGCCAGGATACCAAGATTTATCCTGTTCATTTTTTTGTTTTTTTCCAGGACCTGTTTGTATGCCATTTCCTTTTCCAGAATTTCCTTTTTCTCCGCTTTCAAAGACATCTCCTCCTCAAATGTTCTCTTTACGGAAAAGGCTCAGACCTCAAACCTGGTGGAAGCAGCCTCTCTCATCCGGTCCATGAGAGCAGTTCCAAGCCCTTCGGGGCTGAAAGAACCGTCTGCCATGATCACGTCCAGGCCTTTTGCGTCAAGAGCCCTGAGCCCTTCAAAAAGTCTTCGAGCAGCCGTATCCGGCTCTTCCCGGCCCCCCAGCAAAAACCACTCTTCCGAATCTTCAGAACCCAGCCCTTTCGAATCCAGGAAATTTGCACTTTCCTCACTCAGCAGGAACCCGACCTTCAGCCCGTCCTTCTGGAAGATACCTGCGAGTTCCCCTATTTTTTCAGAAACCGGACACCCTTCCCCTTCTACAAGCACGACCGCCGTATCCGGAGTGTAATGTCCGTACTTTTGCCCGGCTCGTTTTTCGGATGGAATCTCTCCTACCGCTTCATTTGCGTTCTCGTATCCGGGCCTGACCTCTCCGATAATTTCTTCGAGAGCTTCGAGCCCGATTGCCCCGGGCCGGAGGACAACAGGAGGTTCGGCAGTCATATCCACAACCGTGGACTCAACCCCGATCGTAACAGCTCCCCCGTCGAGCACAGCATCGATCCTGCCCTTGAGATCGGCAAGTACATGAGCCGCCGAACTGGGGCTAGGCCTTCCCGAAAGGTTAGCACTGGGGGCTGCAAGGGGCCTTCCGGCCCTTTTCACAAGTTCCAGAGGAATCCTGTGATCAGGCATCCTGACCCCGACAGACGGGAGGTTCCCGGAGGTAATTGCGGGAACAGAATCACTTTTTACCAGCACGAGAGTGAGGGGACCCGGCCAGAAGGCATCCATAAGCTTGAAAGCGTTTTCCGGAACGTTCCTCACAATTTGTTGGAGGTCTCCCCTGGAATGAATCAGCAGGCTAAGGGGATTTCCGGGCGGCCTCTGTTTCGCCTCGAAAATCTTCCGGACAGCTTCCGAGAGGAGCCCGTCCGCTCCGAGCCCGTAGACGGTTTCCGTGGGAAAGGCCACAGTACCTCCTTTCCTGATAAGCTCCGCCGCCTCTTCGAGCACGGCATCGAAATTCTCGTCCGAAACCCGGAAAACCCGGGTCTTTATTCCATTTCCGTTTTCAGCCTGCACAGACGCAAAACCCCTTTCCAGGTATTTTTATTTATTACTTTTATTTTTATTTATTACTTTTATTTATTATATTTATTTATCATTTTTATTTTTTACTTTTATTTTCAAGCCCATTTTTCAAGGGCAGCCCCGAGTTCTTTCCGGTCCTTCGCATATTCTTCCAGGGTGAAGCCTTCCATGCTGGCTTCAAGCGCCTGCCTGCAGGCAGTTGCCCCGGGTGCAGTCCCCATGGGATGGGCATGGATTCCGCCGCCAAACTGCATGATAACGTCTTTTCCGAAGATGGAGTAGAGGTCCGGGATCATGGTTGGGGCAAGCCCTCCCGAGGCTACCGGGAACATAGGTTTGATTCCTTCCCAGTCCTGGGCAAGGACACTCTGTCCGGGATCTGCGGGCACGGTATCGAGCACGCACTCATCCCGGAGCGAGAGGACCTCTTCTTTATCCCCGTGCATCTTCCCAACCACGGTGCCTATATGGAGCTGGTCAAGCCCGATCAGCCGACAGAGTTTGGCTACTAGCAGCATGCTGACCCCGTGCCGGGGGTTCCTTGTGAATGCCGAGTGCATGCAGCGGTGAGCGTGGAGCGCGAGGCCTTCATCTGCAGCTGCTTCCCGGAGAGTCTGAAGGGCTGTCCAGCCAGTGGGCACGATGTCGATCATGGCGTAACTTGCCCCGAGGTCTTTTAACACGTGTAAGCGCCGGATCATTTCTTCACAGGTAGGAGCCGTGATGTTGCACAGGTACATCTTCCGCTCTCCGGTCTCGACTTCGGCCTTTTCCGCAAGTTTCAGGGTGAGTTCGGCCCTCTTTTCAAACCCATTGAACTTCTGGTCGGTAAGGTTCTCGTCATCCTTTACAAGGTCACAGCCCCCTGCAAAGGCATTGTATGCCACTTCCGCATGCATTTCCGAAGTCAGACCTACTTTCGGTTTGACGATTGTCCCGATCAGGGGCCTATCTTTAACCCCTACGATATCCCGGACCCCTGAAAGCCCGAAGTTCGGACCCTTGAACTCCCGAAGCATGGATTTCGGAAAGCTAATGTCCTGCAGGCGCAGGTTATCCACAATCTTCATGCTGAAAATGTTTCCCGCCACCGCGCTAAGAACCTGAGGGACGGACCCGAGTTCAAAGAGATCTTCAGAATAAGCCACTCGAACCGATTTTGTCTCCTCGTCCAGGTAAAAGACATGGGGTTTCAGTTTTGCCGCAAGCTCGGGGCTCAGGGTAGAAATTTCAGTCCAGGAATCGATAGAACTTTCCCCCGCCATATGGGTGGAAGCTTCCTCAAAACTTATTCCTGCTGCCGGTTCAATGTGGAATTCACAGATCAGATCCGTGTCTTTCGGGCTGTAGCCCGGGTCTACGTAGTCCCTGCGCATATTTTAATCTCCTTGTTTGTATAGAGTAAATTCTTCTCCTATATGATAAAAATGAAGTTCTGATTGAAGGAAGTATCTGAACATAAATAAAAATTTGTTCATTTGAAAGCTTTGAATGTAGAACTGAAGTAAAAATGGAAAGAAAAAAAATAAGATAGTTGTTCCAAAACTGCCTCTATACATATAATACACATGTAATATAGACAGGCAAAATAGACAAAACAGAAATAGATAGTAGCTTGTCGTAGTAGATTGTCGTGAAATCACAGTTTAGTGGGAAAGCTTTCAAACCCGTAAAAATGGCAAATACGAGTTTGAAAGGCACCACTCTCAGATTCAGGAGGCTGATGCCCTCTTAGCCTGGAGGTTACTGGGGTCGGGGCATCGAGTCCTATCTTTCGTTCCTGGCTTATTGACCCCGGTTCTTCGGACCTGCTTTAAAAGCCCTTTAAAATGGTAAATGCGGACTTTCTACAGGTATCCGGCCGGGAATTTTCTTTCTGAAATACAGACTCCATGTTTCCCCGTACACTGAAAAACAAATATTAGTGCATGGAGAAGGGATTGGACATTGAGGGTCTGCTTCGAGGGATACATATGATAACAGTACCCTGAGAGAGAGAAAAGGTACTGTCATCAATTTGATTTAGTTTATTGGAAATTTGTCGGTATGCCTGCATCGTTCTGAAATCACTGCTGATGGTTTTGACTGCTGGAGTGCCCGGTTTACGCAGGCAAATGACCCAGGGAAGTCTCAGATAACCGAATCAAAATTCACCGATAATTTTCCTGAGCAACGTCTGCAGATGCGATAATCCGGAAGCCAGCCTTTTCAAGGAGGGCTTCTTTTCCGTATCATTTTCATACACTTCTGCAAGAGCGGAATAGGTCATTCCTGCCGGGAAAGACAGCTCTCCGGCTTTCGACGAACTGTCCGTTTGCAGGAATCCGGGGCTTCCCGTAATCGAGGAACATACCGTTTTCAGAGGGCTTCCGCAGATTTCATACCTCGGTGGACAAAACTCAAGAACCGAGTACCTGAAAGAAGCCACACTTGAAGAGCAGTTGAAACCGTGGTCATATGCCCCGGAAATGTTCATCGAAACCGTTGCAGATACCTTATTTATTCCGGTTCCGGACTTTCCTGAAGTTTTCATTCATTTCTACCTCTCAACACCAATATATTATGATAAGGCTCTCCGCTGACGTATAAGGCAATGGCATCCAAGTGATCGTTTTGAAGGTTCGTTTTGAAGGTTCGTTTTGAAGGTTCGTTTTGAAGGTCCGTTTTGAAGGCTCGTTTTGAAGATCCGTTTTGAAGATCCGTTTTGAAGGTTCGCTTTGAAGGTTCGCTTTGAAGGTTCGTTTTGTAGGGTTCGCTTTGAAGGTTCGCTTTGTAGGGTTCGCTTTGAAGGTTCGTTTTGAAGGTTCGTTTTGAAGGTTCGTTTTGAAGGTTCGTTTTGAAGGTTCGTTTTGAAGGTTCGCTTTGTAGGTTCGCTTTGTAGGTTCGCTTTGTAGGTTCGTTTTGTAGGGTTTACCAGCACATTCCGGAAGTTTATCCGGAAAGGAAGTTCCCTTGAAGGTCAGTGAAGAGCCTGGATTATTCTGAAATTGAATTTTTTAGAAGTTGGATTTTTCTGAAATACAAACCGGATTTTATGGAAGTGACAGATTCTTTTATGGAGGTTAGGGAGCCCCGGAGGGCTACCTCGTTTTTTGTGGATTTTTTTCAGGAAGCGTTTATTGGAAAAGGAAAGAAGATGGGATTTGTTTATCCCATCAGCTTCTGGAGTTCAGGTCCGAGTTCCTTGACTACGTCTACCATGGCTTTCGAGGTGTCAAGAGGTGCCCCGGGAGGGATTTCACAGCCAGTGGACAGCACGTACTTGGACTGTAAACCGTTCTCTTTAAGGGTCTGGACAGCACCTCTCAGGTTGCTTTCCGTGTCGTTTCTAATTTTCTGGATGCCTTCCGGAGAGTTGTCCAGGAACTGGATCGGGTCCACTTCACCCATCATGCAGCAGGTTTCCCCGTACTTCGGGATAAGTTCATCGTAACTGTAGGAACCCTTGCCTTTCCCGGAGGGATAGTAGGCATAGCTGTACAGGGCTGTCCCGAACTTCGAGATCTGGGTATCGTAGTGGACAGCATCGGCACAGTTGTGGATGATATAGGGCTGGTTGTATTCCTTGAAGACCGGAACGTGCTTGTTGTACACAAACTGCCCGTCGAACTTCCAGTAGTCTTCCTGTCCCATGATGACGTTGTTGGACCAGAGGTTGTCGATACAGAGGGCGTCACAGGCATCTTCCTCAAAGAAAGCCCTGGATACCTCGGCTACGTAGTCCGCACATTTGTCCACGGCTTTGAGCACAACATCAGGGTTGGTGTTGATATCGCCGAGCACCCGGCTTGCGCCCATGAGCTGGGTCAGGGTAAGGAGGGGACCTTCATGGAAGCCAACCATCGGAGTTTCCAGTTCGCTGTTCAGTTTGGTTTTTCCAAGCTTCGTTGCTTGAATCAGTTCGTATGCCCTGGTCCCTTCTTTGACTTCGGGGACCTCGATCTTTTCATAGTCTTCAAGGTGGCCCTCGGAAGAGGGAGTGTCTTCTTCAGGGAACTTGATCCCGCAGCCCAGGTCCGCCGAGGTGATGGAAAGGTCGACCAGCCCAACAAACATATCGAGGTCCAGGTACTTTGATCCAAGGTAAGCGCTCTGGACGAAAGCCTCCTCATTTGTGGCATACTCCTTGTAGGTCACCGGAGCAAACTTCCTCAGGACTCCGCAGGCCAGAGGATAGACAGGCAGACGGTCCACCTTTTTATCAGCAAGGGCAGCAAGAGACCTGTCAGTGTGCGTCATGGATTCCTTTGTCTTTACGCCCACACTCTCGAACTCTTCGATGATAGCCTTTGCAGATTCGAGCCCTATATCCACTGCTTCAACCGTGACCTTCTTTGCAAGCTCTTCCTTGTACTTTACTTTGTTAAGGCTGATCTGTTTCTCACTCCACCTCAGATCAGCACCCGGGAGTTCGGCAATAGCTCCTGTTAACCATTCGGTAGCTGAACTTGCGTCATTTCTGGTTGCGTCAGCCCCTATTTTTGCTGCATAGTCCGCATTGATGGGAGCGCCACCAACCATGACCAGAAGAGAGTCCCTTAACCCTTCTTCCTTGAGCTGCTCAATAACCTTTTCCATGCCGGGCATGGTTGTTGTCATTAGTGTGCTCATGGAAATAGCATCAGCTTGCTGATCCCTGGCGCTGCTTACAAAACTGCTGAGGGAAACATCCGAGCCCAGGTCGACCATGTCAAAACCGGCTGCGGTCATCATTGTCTTTACAAGGTTCTTGCCGATGTCGTGCACGTCGCCTTCGACTGTCCCAATAATGATCTTCGAAGGCTTGTTTGTTGAATCAGTCTTGAGGTAGGGAGAGAGGATATCCAGCCCTTCGTACATCGCACCTGCGGAAACCATGAGGTTCGGGACGAAGGCTTCCCCGTTCTCATACATGTCACTTACAACGGACATACCTCTGGTAAGCCCTTCCACGATTGCGGTATAGGGGTCAATGTTAAGCTCCAGTACCTTATTTGCAAGTTCTTCTATGATTTCGTCGTCTCCTTCAACAACTGCTTCAGCCATCTGCCTGAATATCTCTTCCTCGGAGATAGCTTCAGCTCCTTGATTCTCATTTCCGATTGCCATATTAAACCTCCTACATTTAGGAAAAAATGGGCGCTCTATAATTCTTCAGGCAAAAATGCCCTTAAAAACCACCCTGTTTGCGCCCGTTAAACAAAGTCTGAGAATCTATCAGACATCACGGTTAACAGTAACACATATTCTGTAAAACCGCACTTACAATTCTAAATATACACTGGCTAATATATAGCATAACCGAAGGCGTTTTTCCCCCTATATCAGATTTTTCCGGGCCTTTTGATAGAAACCTATTTCCCAATATTTTCAAAGCTTTTGATGTTGACAGGACTTCAAGGATTCAAAGGGATTTCGATATTGACAGCCTGCCGGAATATCTCCGGACCCCTGCCACCGACAGGACCACGAGTATAGGAAGAGTCCCGGAAATTATCAAACACTTTGATAATATCAATGCCCTATTCCAGAAAATAATGTTCTCAAAAAATCTCAAAAAATACAGGAAAACTCCAGGTCCTTTTAGAAGGGAAGATACCTGATTAAGAAGATATTACACCAATGAGGTTATATCAATGAGAAATTCAAATTCAGTTAAATTCGGCTCTTCACCGTTCTCTATGGATAAGATGAAATTCAATTCGAGACCGTTGTGGTTTTTGTAAAGGATGCCAACTCAAAAAAGCGAGGAGCCTTAAATTCAAATCATAAAGGAGGATTTAAAGTTTATTAAGTCGGTTATCAGTATTCGGGTTCGTAATAGTTAGATTCATAAGATTCAGATTCACGATATTTGGATTCATGACATCCCGACCCATGAGATTCGGATTTGTAACATGCGGATTCGTAACATGCGGACCTGCAGCCTTCAAAACAGGAAAAAACAGAACCATGATACTCATCTCTGGCCTCTACCAGCGCCTTCATATTTTCGAGAGGGGTCAGGGGCGAAATTCCGCAACCCGGAGCAAGGATATCAACGCCTCCTTCTAGGGCTTTTCTTGCTTCCGCTTTTACATCTTCACGGCTGCCGCAAAGGAGAGTCGAAGAACTGGCAACGTTCCCTATAAGGCAGATCCCATTTCCGAGATTTTTCTTTGCACTTTTCAGGTCCCGGACCTTTTCTTCAACACTAATGCCCTCAAAACCGCATTCCGAGAGGGTCCCAAGAAAAGGGGAAGCGTCTCCGCACATATGCAGTATTTTGATCCCTTTTACCTGCTTACAAAAACGCCTGTAAGCAGGTTTTATTAAAAGGTCGAAAATATCCAGGTTCAAAATGTCAGGGCCTGATATGCCGTCCGGAACACAGACCGCATCCACACCCTCCTCAAAAAGGGCATTTGCATACTCAATGCAGGCATCAGTATTGATTTCCAGGCATTCCCTGATATAGTCAGGGGATTTAAGAAGCTGTCTCAGATAGTTGTCCGCCCCCAGAAGCCTGGAACAAAGGGCAGCCGGACTTTCTATTCCCACGATCAGGGGGAGAGACCCTTCGGTTTTATTCTTCAGGAGAGCAGTTGCTTCCAGAACCGTAGGGATCCTGCCCTTTTCCAGCAAGGAATCCGGAATTTCCGGCAATTCCCCTGAGTTCCCAAGAGGAGGAAATGTTACATAGGGCTGGGTCTCCTTTGTTCCCCTGCTGACCTTACACCCCATTGCTTCTGAAAGTACTGTTACGCAGTAAGGATACCTTACAGCCTCCAGTCTCGTAATTTCATGGGCAGCCAGGGAGAGAGCTGCCATTTTTTGGGGGTTGCTGTGGGCTTCAGGCCAGAAAGCCCCGCACTTTTCCATAAGAGAAACAGTTCCTGTCTGGGTAACGGAAAGTACCGGCACCCTATCCACGGTTTTTCCCTTCAACACCTTCAGGAAACGATCTCTTAAATTGTAATCAACCATGTGTCTCTATAATTTTTTATTGCATTATTTTATTGGATTTTTTATTGCATTATTTTTTAATTGTATTTATGTTTCTAATTAGATTTTAGAGTTCCGATTTGGTAATTTGCCGTGAGTTTTTCCTGTAGTGAAGGAAAAGGCTCTCCCCCCAGTTTATGGAGCCTTTTTCAACACTCATCAGTGCATGGTTGTGGCATATTCCGTTTTTATAAAAAAAGGAAAGGGCAAGAAAGCGGTCGGTAACGGTGCTCGAGGCAAGCCCTATATTACAAGCACAGACGAATAAATTCGCATTTTCCTTATTGAGGTACTCTTCCAGGAGTTCAACGTATTCATTCCTGAACCTTTCAAAGACAGGTTCGGTAATAATTAAGGAAACGTTGATCCCCTTTCTTATGAGTTCAAGATACAGGGAAGGAAGGGCAGGACTGAAATAAGAGGAAACTTCCATCAGGTACGTTGATTTAAAGAGTTCGGCTTCGATTCGCTTTGGGAGATCGTACATCCGGTCCAGTTCAGGCTCGACGAGTTCACAGTGCCCCAGAACTTCTATCTGGTTCAGGAGAGAGGGAGGGAGGGAATTTACGTTATGGTTTTGCCAGTAATCCCTGTTTTCTTCGTATACGTTCAGGGTGTTCAGGAGGGGCTCCATCTTGTTTACAATCACTTCCCCCATGCTTGAAAGTTTGTACATGTCCCCCTCATGGACGATCAGTCCCTGCCCTATCAAGATCTTGATCTGGGTCATAATCGCACTCGGAGTCCCATTAAGAGTATTCTTGATCTCTTCGATTTCCCTGGGCCTTTCGATCAACAGTAACAGAAGATCTTTTCTCTTATCAGATAGGAATAAGGTTCCCAACAATTCCAGTTTCATTCCAACTCACTCACCATTTTTACACTGAGTTATCCTGCATCCAGTACATGAAATTTTTATATTGGCAAAAAGCCCCCCTCCCAGAACTGAATAAGCCATTTTTAATCCTGCTTCTATTCTGTTTGCCTTAATTCCTCCTTCTTTCTAATTACTCACTTCTCATTCCGGATTTTTTAATTCAAGGCATTGAAATTCTGGGATTTACCATTAAAGGGATTACCATTAAAGGGATTACCATTCAAAGAGTTCTCACTTTGGGAGTTTCACATGCATAAGGGTACCCGAAACGTCCTCACTTTCGAACCAGATCTCTCCTTTATGGGCATCGACAATGTCTTTACATATATAGAGCCCCGATTCAAGCCCCTGGTACCTGCGACTTACGGAGTCGTTGACCTGGTAAAGCCGGTCAAAGAGATAGGGTATAAGTTCTTTACTTATGCCCTTTCCACTGTCCACGATCACTATGTGGACATTATCTTCTTCTTCTTTTACTTCCAATACCAGCTTTCCTCCCTGCGGAATGAATTTTATGGCATAGTCAACAAGAGCAGTAAAAAGGACTGTCAATTTTTCCCTGTCCCCTTTAATTTCGGGCAAACTGGCAGGGACTTCTTTTTCAACCTCCAGGCCTTTTTCATCGATCAGGAAAATATTGTTTAAGAAAGCATCGGAGAGGATGTCCCTTAGCTGTGCCTTTTCAAAGGAATATTCGATCTTCCCTGCCTTTTCCAGACTCTGGTAGAGAAGGGAATCAACAAGGCGGCGCAGCTTTTCGGAATGATGGATAAAGGTGTTAACAGCCTTTTGCTGCTGGCTGTCAATAGCATAAAGTGTCTCAAAATCCATAATTTCCTCATATTCCGCCTTTTCCGGGAACATCACTTCTTCCATGAATTCGGATTTAATCATATTCATGGAACCGAGTTCCTCATTCGCTTTGGATAGTTCCTCGGAATATGTCCTGAGGGCTTCTTCGAGCTGTTTTCTCTGGATCAGCTGCCACATCCCCTGCATTAGCAGAGTTAGCTGCCGAACATCCGATTCGTCATAGTCTTCCCCTTTGTTCCCCACCCCTGCAACAGCAACTATCCGCTTTCCGTCAAAGACCGGAATATTCAGGTGCCTGGTCAGATACACATGGTTTTTCGGACACCCTTTCTTGAGGGGGTTATGGGCGGGATAATTATTGGTAATGATTGGTTTTCGCTGTCTTGCAGCCTCTCCCCAGAGCCCCATACTCTTTACCGGGTAGATGAACTGTTTATCTTCAATCGAACACTCTTCCATCACACTGTCAGACCAGGAATGCATTACAAGGGTGCTTTCGTATGCATCCATAAAAGCCAGGTACCCGAGTTTGCTGCCGGTCAACCGGACCGCTTCTTCCCTGGCAAAGTCCGTGATCTCTTTCAGGGAAGCCCCCGCCATCTGTTCAAGTTTTACAAGAGTTTCAAGCCTGGATTCGTTGAGCTTCTGTGCAGCTTCAGCTTTTTTGCGTTCGGTGATGTCCCTGGCAACCGAAAGGATGGTCCTTTTGCCTCCGTAATCGATAATCCTGGCACTCACCTCAAGGGGAATGACAGTCCCATCTTTGCAAACTGCTCCCGCTTCAAAAATCCTGGAACCTTCGGCCTTTATCTTCTGCATGTTTTCCCTGACCGAAGCCCAGTAATTGGAAGGAATGATCTCTTCGGCTTCCATGTCCAGGATTTCTTCTTTGCTGTACCCGAGCCGGTCCACAACAACCTGGTTCACGTCCATGTAACTTATTCCGTCCGGCTCCCGGATGTAAAGCTGGTCATTGATATTGTCAAAGATTGTCCTGAACCTGCTTTCCGATTCCTTTAGAGCTTCTGCGGCCTGAGTATGTTCGATTGCTATGCCTGCAAGGTATGCATTTGTCCTGATAAACTCAAGTTCCTCTTCGAGGGGCTTCCTTGTTTCACGCAGATAAATCGTGAATACCCCGAGCACTTCGCCCCCCGAAGAAAATATGGGTTCTGCCCAGCAGGCCTTCAAGCCTACTTTTTGTGCAATTTCCCGGCACTCCTCACAGAAGGGGTCTTTCATGATGTTTCCCACGATTACACGCTTTCCGGTCCTTGCGGCAGTCCCGGCAGCGGTCCCGGCAGCCCCGTTATTAACCTTTATCTTCATCCCGTTGATAGCCTTAGAATAAAGTTTCGGAAGGCTTGGACATGCTCCGTAGAAAAGACGTTTTTGCTCCCTGTCCAGAAGCATTACCGTGCACAGGAGCCCTGGCTTCATTTCTTCGGCATAGTTGACAAGGAGCAGGAGCACTTCATCAAGGGAAGCTCCCGAAGCTATCCTTTCAAGTACCCGGTTCTGGCTCAAGATAAGCTCCTCAGCCTGTTTACGTTTGGTAATATCCAGGAGTATACCCTGGTAACAGGTAACTTCGCCTTTTTCATTTCTCCGGATCAGGGTCCTTTCGTCCATATAACGGACCTTTCCGGATTTCATCAGGACCCGGTATTCCTTGCTAAAATAGTCCCGGCCCTCTTCGGCATTCTTTGAAACTTCTACCTTAACCTTTTCCAGGTCCTCAGGGTGTATAATATCGGTATAAACAATATTCCTGGAGGTGAAATCTTCAGGCGTATACCCGAGTCCAGATACGTTTTCAGAGACAAAATCTACAGGCCAGCCCGGCTCGGCTCTCCAGAGGAAAACAATTGCATGCCCACTGTTAATGATTCTTTTAAATTCTTTTTCCGTATCGAGGGCATTAAGCATTGATTTTTCAGCCTGTTTCCACCGGGAGATGTCAAAGACAGTAACCTGAAAAGAACCTGCATTTCCCCCCTCTTCCTTCAAAACCTGAATTTCAGCTTCGACCCATAGCACGTCTCCGGATTTATTCAGGAGCCTGTATTGCTGGGTAAAGGTGCAGTGCCCTCCGTGCTCTTTCTGCCCTTTGTGTCTTCTGTCCTCACCATTGTACTCTTTTTCCGCATAAGCGGAAAACTGAGAAACAACCATTTCCAGGTCTGCAGGGTGTATAATACCAGCATACCCCAGACTTCCTTCAACAAAATCTTCCGGGGAATACCCTAACCTGGAAACGTTTTCCGTAACCATTTTCACAGGCCAGCCAGTTTCTGCCCTGCAGAGAAAAATAACTGCAGGGCCGTTATTAACAAGAGTTTCCAGTTTCATATCAATCCGTGTCATTTCTTCTTTATCCCTGGGTTTTGATTCTCTTGATAAGGAAAGCCAGGTCCGAAAAAACAAAAAAGAATTTACCCTTCATTTCAGTTTTAAGGGGCTTCCGATTCCAATCCCTAGCAGCTTTGTTTCCAGGGGGGATCCCGCTCCTTTCCGGGTATCCTTTCTCTCCAGGTTGAAAAAAACCTGTTCCCGGTCAAGCCCGTAAACCCCCATGTGCTCGGAGATCAGGCGCTCGCTCAGCTCAAGCCCGTAAGCCAGAGCTTCCTGGTAATTCCCGGATATTTTTCTTTCTTTTTCCGAAAATACCAGATATTTCTCATTTCCGGGCCCTGCCGGGCGGATCAGGACCTCACTTCGCTTGATTATGTTCCCTACAAGGGCTCCAACGGCATTTCCGACCTCATGGTGTTCCGGGATCCGGATATCCGCATCGACGAACTCAAGCAATTCGTCAACATACGCCCTGACCGGAGCCCCTATTAACACCACAGGGACGGTTATCTTAAATTTGGTATAACCCGAGCTGTCCATGACCTTTTCAAGATCGCTTTTCTTAAGATCCTTTACAAAAAAAGCGATTAATTCCAACGCAATATTCTTTGCAAATTTTTGTTTTACAGCCCTGCAAAAGTCCTCTTCTCCCTGTCCGAGAGCCCTGCCAAGAATCTTTGCACCCAGGTGGGATGCTGCCCCTTCCCAGGCTTCATACTCCCCGAGCACGTGCAGGGCATCGGTAGGGGTAAACCCAATCTGGCTTATGCAGCGTTTCTGGACAAGGGAACGCAGGGTTTTTGTAAAGAGGAGGGGGTGGTCCCCTGTTTTTTCGGAAATCTCGGCTACGGAGACCGGTTCATCCCCAACAACTTCAAAGATTTTCCTTTCGTACCTGTCCATTTCAAATTCAACCGCATAATTAAAGGCCGAATAATCTTCGTAAGTTTCGACCGGGTGGCTCCTGACAAAGAAACTCGTAGGCTGCAGGATGTCGTCCATGACCCTTTCACGGAGTTTTCCGGGCCGGGAAAGCTTATCAATAAGGTTCGGGAAACGCTCTGCTGCCAAACAGAGAGGAATAACCCTGTTAGGTCCTATAAAAAACTTATTCCGCATCCAGACATGGCTATCCCCGCCCACTGCCGAGGTCCTCATCCTGATAGCCCTGACCATTGTTTTCCAGTCCCCTACAACCGCCCCGGTCTCACTGATCTCCGGGACACCGTCTTTGATAAAGGCAATATCTGTACTTGTACCCCCTACGTCCACGGCTATGCAGTCTTTTAGCCCGCTTATGTGCGCAGCCCCGACAAGGCTTGCGGCAGGGCCCGAAAAAATGGATTCTACAGGCTTTTCCTCTGCTTCTCCCAGCCTGGCAAGAGAGCCGTCACATTTCATAACCATAAGAGGGGCACTGATATTTCTCGCGCGCATTGCAGCCAGGACGGACCGGATAAATAGGGAATTAATAGGAATCAGACGGGCGTTCAGAGTAGCCGTAGCCGCCCTTTCGTAAGCCCCCAGATCCATGGAAAGTTCATGCCCGCATACGACCGGCCTTTCCGTCAGGTCCTGAATACACTGTTTTACGGCAAGTTCATGTTCAGGGTTCCGGGCGGCAAAGTATGAAGAGATTGCATATGAAAAAACTCTGCTTTTCGTAGCGTTAACGAAGTCTTTGACCGTATCCAGATCCAGAAGATCTGCTTCGCCCCCGTTAGCATCATGACCACCGCTAACGGAAACCATATGCTGGACAGGCAGTTCCCTATTAATCGAATACCCTGCAAGGATCAGGCCTGCAGGATGCCCTTTTCCTTCCAGGGTTGAGTTCGTTGCAAGGGTTGTTGAAACGGAAACCAGCCTGATATCTTTCAGGTACCCGGGGTTCAGGCCGGAAATTACCTCTTCTATTCCCTGAATGAGATCCGAATGAGTAGTCAGGGTCTTGTTCGTTTCGAGGACTCTTCCGTCTGAAAGGTCCATTATAACGGCATCAGTGTATGTGCCACCCGTATCGATCCCTAAACCAAACTTCATATTACTCATCATATATTTCGGAGATCTGAATATATAACATAGCTGATAGCGTTTTTTTCCGGGTTTTGATTGAATCAGCCGATTTCACCTCGACAGAGCCCCCGGGAAAATCAAATGGAAGAAACTAAGCAAAGGGTTTGAGATAATCAAAGCCCGTGACAAAATCAGACCCGAAAACTTCAGGAAAAATTGAAATGAGAGGATAAAAAGAAAGAGTTTTAAAAATAATGGTTTTTTCGGGGGTTTATTTAAGTTTCAGTGGACTTCCGACCCCAAGGCCTGACATGCGAGTCTCTTTCGGGGCTCCGTACCCCGGATTGAAGTCTTTCCTTTCAAGATCGAAGCGGACCTGCTCTTTCCGGAGCCCGTGCCCGTCCATATGCTCGAAAATAAGCTGTTCCATGAGTTCAAGCCCGTAATCCACGGCTTCCGCGTAGCTGTCAGCGACTACCCTTTCCTTTTCCGAAAACACATGGTACCGGTCAGACCCAGGCCCCACAGGACGAACAAGAATTTCACTTCTTTTGATTATGTTTCCGACAAGAGCTCCAACGGCATTGCCCACCTCATGGAACTCGGGAACCCGGATGTCCGCATCGATAAACTCCCGGAGTTCGGACACGTAAGCTTTCACCGGGGCTCCGATCATCACTACAGGCGTCGTGATTTTGTACTTCATAAACCTGGAGCCTTCCATCAATTTTTCAAGGTCCTCCCGCTTGAAGTCCTTTGAAAGAAAGGTCAGCAGATCAAGAGCGACATTCTTTGCAAAGTTTTTCATTATCTCCCTGGAAAAACCTTCCTCATCCAGGCCCAGGTGCCGGCCGAGGAGTTTCGCTCCAAGCAAAGAAGCCGCCCTATCCCAGGCCTCGTAGTCCCCCAGCACATGGAGAGCATCCGTGGGAGTAAAACCGATATGACAGATGCAGTGCTTCTGGATCAGGGAACGCAGGGCTTTTGCAAAGTAAAGGGGATGCTTCCCAATCTTTCCCGATATGTCATAAACCGAAATAGGCTCATATTCTATCAGGTCAAGGACCCGGCGTTCATAATCGTTAAGTTCGAACTCGATTGCGTAATTAAGAGAATGCAGGTCTTCTTCGGAATCCGGATGCCCGCTCCTGACAAAAAAGCTGGTTGGCTGAAGGACATCGTCCATTATCCTTTCGGAGGGTTTTTCCCCTTCCAACAGCCTGTCCACAAGGGAAGGATAACGGGAAGCTGCAAGACAAAGAGGGACGACCCTGTGAGGCCCTATGCAGAGTTTTTTCTGTACCCAGACGTGGCTGTCCCCACCCAGTGCCGAAGTCTGGATCCTGACTGCCCGGACCATTGTCCTCCAGTTCCCTACGATAGCACCGTTTTCACTGATTTCAGGGACTCCGTTCTCGATAAGGGCTATATCGGTACTGGTCCCCCCTATGTCCACTGCAACACAGTTTTTCAGTCCGCTGATGTGCGCAGCCCCTACAAGACTTGCTGCAGGCCCTGAAAAGATGGACTCAACCGGCTTTTCAACAGCGTCCTCTATCCTGGCCAGGGAGCCGTCACATTTCATTACCATCAGGGGAGCGCTGATGTTTCTCACTTCCATTACGGAGAGGACTGCCCTGATGAAATGGGAATTTATAGGGATCAGGCGGGCGTTCAGAGTAGCAGTAACCGCCCTTTCGTAGGCGCCCAGGTCCAGGGAAAGCTCGTGCCCGCAGACCACGGGTTTGCTGGTCAGACGTTCTACGGTTTCTTTTATGGCAAGTTCGTGTTCGGGGTTGCGGATGGCAAAATAAGAAGATACGGCATAGGAAGAGACACTGCTACTGGTGCTATTGACGAATTCCTCAACTGCTTTGAGGTCCAGGCGCCCGATTTCATTTCCTTTTGAATCATGCCCTCCATTTACGGTCACCGTATCCCTGGCAGGGACTTCCCCACTCACAGAGTACCCGGACAGGATCAAACCTGCATGGTGCCCTTTTCCTTCAAGCGTAGAGTTGGTGGCAAGAGTCGTAGAAACGGAAACAAGTTTGACGTACTCCAGATATTCCTGGTCAAGGCCTGCAATTACGTTTTCAATTCCTTCAATCAGGTTCGAATGCGTCGTTAATGCTTTATTGGAAGCAAGAATTTTCCCTTCCAAAAGATCCATAATAACGGCATCAGTATATGTGCCACCGGTATCGATTCCCAGACCGAGTTTCATAGGATTAGGTTTATTTTCAAAAAGATATAACATAGCCCATACTATTTTTCCTGGAGATAGGAATTCCGAAGGAGAGTGCAATATTGGAAAGTGTGGAATATCGCAAGGTGTGAAATATCATAAGGTACGAAATATTAAAGGGGGAAAATATATATAAAAGAAGAGAAGGGAAAATTCCGAATGAGCATTGGAGAAGAGAAAATTCAGGAATTCCGGCACATTCACCAGTCCCGCAAATTACTTAAATGATCATATCCGCAACCAGTTCTTTTTCTCCCCCTGCAAACACAAGCACATTATTCCCCCTGCCGGCCCGGGGAATCGGGACCAGGTGATGATGGAGAGCAAAAACCTTGAAAACACTTCCCAAAAATACCTCCTCGATCCAGCCGTAATTTTCCCATCCGATATGTCCCTCTTCAAGGTCCGGCTGGGAAGAGTCCACTCCAATCACAGTAGTTTTTCCCGAACTGACCCCCGAAGTGCCGGGCAGAAGAACGGGTTTTAGAAAGGTCTTCGAAGAAGAGGTAGCCCGTATTAGAGATGGGGTATTGGGATATGAGAAAGAAAAAAGAAGGTATAGCCCTCATGAGTTATTTCCGGCTCCTGCACCTTTGGAAAAACCAAAATTGTAGGGTTTGCACACACTTTATCTGGAATGGTCGGATCACTGAAAGGAGACTCAGGAACCTTAAATAACCCACAAGGATGATTCAAAAGGATGGCTGTCAAAACTATCCTTTTTTACAGGAATAAATTCCTGAGGAGGTGAACTACGTTTTTCGAAGTAAATTCCCGAAGGGAACTAACGTTTTTTCGGAAATAAGTCCAAAAAGAGGCAAGAAGTTTTTGTTTAGATCTCCTCTTTTCAGAGACTGCCGTTTTTTACGGAAACAAAGCCAATTAAAGGATTTTCAACCGTTTTTAGGGGAGCTGGCTTTAAGACCGACGTTTTTAGGGGAAGAACTCCCATTTAAAAGGTTAATTAACATCCATAACCTGTCAATTTTCAAAGCCGTGCATGGGATAAGGGTATGTCACCACGCAAGACATCGTTTTTTACATCCGAGCCGGCAGGACAGGAGCAGGCGGGCCTTCCATGTCCTTCTTGCCGAAAACCCAAATTCTTCCGGACCGGCAAAGCAGTAACTAAAATAATTCAAAAGTATATAGCATAAACTGTGTTGTTTTTCAACACGCCATTGATATTCACAGGCCTTTTGATTCTAAACTGCTTCCTGATATATCCTGAAATTCTGATGTTGACAACCCCCAGAATTAAGTAGATTTTAATAAAAACTGGAATCTGAGACATCAAGGAATTGGCAGAAACTTTGAGAAAATCAAGAGGAGTCAGAAAATCAGCAGAAAATTTGAGAGAATCAAGAGAAGTCAGAAAATTAGCAGAAACTGTCAGAGAATCAAGAGAAATCAGAAAATTAGCAGAAATGTCAGAGAATCAAGAGAAGTCAGAAAATTAGCAGAAACTGTCAGAGAATCAAGAGAAGTCAGAAAATTAGCAGAAACTGTCAGAGAATCAAGA
>CBFCWE010000035.1:0-38208 GCA_965601435.1 uncultured Methanosarcina sp. | reverse complement strand
CGATCTACAATGCTCATTCTTACCACACAAAAGTCCCGCACAAAGCAATAATGCGGTACATCCTCCACTACACCGAACCCGGTGACATTGTTTTCGACGGCTTCTGCGGGACAGGCATGACAGGTGTAGCTGCGCAGATGTGTGGGGATCGTAAGACTGTGGAATCCCTGGGTTATCAGGTAAAACCCAACGGCACCATTATGCAGCAGGAAACCGATGAAGACGGAAAAAGTCGGTGGGTTCCCTTTTCAAAACTCGGTGTTCGCCGGGCAGTATTGAATGACCTCTCCCCGGCAGCGACTTTCATTGCTTACAATTATAATACTCCCGTGGACGTGAAGGCTTTTGAGAGGGAAGCAAAGCGCATCCTGAAAGAAGTCGAGGAAGAATGCGGCTGGATGTATGCCACAGTCCACAAAGAACCACAGATGAACACAGATGAACACAGATGGAACGATCGCCTTATCCGTGTGAATCCGTGTCCATCCGTGGTTGAAGATAATCCGGACCTTACATTTGGAAAGATCAATTATACGGTCTGGTCGGACGTTTTTGTCTGTCCTGAATGTGCGGAAGAAGTGGTCTTCTGGGATGCCGCAGTTGATAAGAAAGCCGGGAAGGTACTTGATGAATTTCCCTGTCCGCACTGCTCGGCAAAATTGACCAAGCGGAATATGGACAGGGCCTGGGCCACAAAATATGATTCCGCAATCAAGGAAACTATCAGACAGGCAAAGCAGGTGCCAGTGCTGATAAATTATTCAGTGGGTAAAAAACGGACCAAGAAAGTACCGGATGAGTTCGATATCAAATTGATTGAGAAAATTGAAAATAGCGAGATTCCATATCGGTTCCCAATTACAAAGATACCAAAGGGAGATAAAACGGGTGAACCACTTCGAATTGGTATAACTCATGCACATCATTTTTTTACAAGGAGAAATTTGTTTGTAATGGCAACTCTGTATGAAAAATCTCATAAATATGACATGCATATTTTAGACATGATTATAAATATGCTCACAAGAGCAAATAAACAAAGCTCCTTACATATATCTAATTATTTCCATGGAGGGGGGGGTGTTTGTAAGGGGCATTTGACTGGCACTCTATACATTCCTTCTTTATCTCCTGAATTGCCCGGATTAAAGGTATTTGAAGATCGTATTTCAACACTCAAGCGTGGTTATATCAATACGGAATCATTTTCGAAGCAAGACATTGCTATTGAAACGCAGTCATTGAATAATTGTAAAGCAGACTCCGAATCATTGGATTACATCTTTGTTGATCCACCGTTTGGTGCAAACTTAAATTATTCTGAATTAAATTTTTTGTGGGAGTCATGGATCGGTGTTCGTACGGACCAACATCCAGAAGCCATAGAAAATAGTATTCAAGGTAAAGGTTCCAACGAATACCGTCTGATTATGACTGCTTGCTTTAAAGAAGCTCATCGAGTGCTCAAACCCGGCCGCTGGATGACTGTGGAATTCTCAAACACCAAAGCTTCGGTATGGAACAGCATTCAGACTGCATTGAATGATGCTGGTTTTATCATCGCAAATGTATCGGCTTTAGACAAAAAACAAGGCAGTTTCAATGCTGTAACAAATACAACATCAGTCAAACAGGACCTCGTTATTTCAGCTTACAAACCCAACGGCGGATTTGAAAAACGCTTTCAGGAAGAGGCTGCCACCGAAGAAGGCGTTTGGGATTTTGTCAGGACACACCTTGATTACCTACCGGTCATCAAAAGCCAGGGAGCCCTTTTGCAGATGGTCCCTGAACGCGATCCGCGCCTTCTTTTTGACCAGATGGTTGCCTACTATGTCCGTAAGGGCTACCCTGTGCCTATCTCCAGCCAGGAATTCCAGATCGGGCTTTCTCAGCGTTTCATTGAACGCGATGGCATGTACTTCCTGCCCGAACAGGTTGCCGAATACGACCGCAAGAAGATGACGAAGCAGGTTTTTCAGGTAAAGTTTTTTGTCTCTGACGAAGCTTCGGCTATCCAGTGGCTGCGCCAGCTTCTCAAGGAGAAGCCGCAGACTTTCCAGGATATAAATCCTCTATTCATGCAGGAACTCGGGGGCTGGAGCAAGAATGAGCAGCAACTGGATCTCCGGGAACTGCTGAACCAGAACTTCCTCTGTTATGACGGCAAAAGCGAAGTGACAAGTCAAATACACAGTTATCTCTCAACAAACTGGCCTGAAATGCGGAACCTGGCTAAGGATGATCCAAAGCTGGTTGCCAAAGCAAAGGACCGCTGGTATGTTCCAGATCCCAATAAGGCGGGCGATTTAGAGAAACTTCGTGAAAGGTCGTTGCTAAAGGAATTTGAGGAGTATAAGCAGGCCAGGAAGAAGCTCAAGGTATTCAGGTTGGAGGCGGTCCGGGCTGGATTTAAGAAAGCCTGGCAGGAAAGGGACTACGGTACTATAATTGGCGTGGCCGAGAAGATTCCTAATAAAGTGCTTGAGGAAGACCCGAAACTGCTTATGTGGTATGATCAGGCGGTTACGAGGATGGGAAGTGAGTGAGAAGACTGTCTGATAGGCCTTGCTTCTAAGCTACAGGTAGGAAGGTATTGATTTTGCAAACAGAGTTTTCACGGGATAAGGATGAAAAATGAGCGAACAACGAACACTGGATTTTGATAATACTCAAGCAGTGATACAACAAAACGGTAAGCTGACCTGCCTTGGAATAACCTTCGAAAGCGATGAAGAACGCCATAATTACTTCACCGAAAAGCTGCGTGAAAAACTCCAGGACCTGGAGTTCCGTAAGATCGAGGGTTTCCCAATCGGCTCCGATGAAGACATTCTCGCTCTGAGTGATCCTCCTTATTATACTGCCTGCCCGAACCCCTGGATTGCCGATTTCATCAAAGAATGGGAAGCCCAGAAACCTGAAAAACCGGAAGACTACCATTACCACCGTGAACCCTTTGCGGCTGATGTGAGCGAAGGCAAGAACGATCCGATCTACAATGCTCATTCTTACCACACAAAAGTCCCGCACAAAGCAATAATGCGCTACATCCTCCACTACACCGAACCCGGAGACATCGTTTTCGACGGCTTCTGTGGAACCGGCATGACTGGTGTAGCTGCACAGATGTGTGGAGACAAGCAAGAGATAACTTCCCTAGGCTACAGAATAGAACCAGATGGTTGTATTCATGATCAAGATAAAAATAAAATAACAACGATTGGCCAACGCCACTCAATTCTCTCTGATTTATCGCCTATTGCCACATTTGTGGCTAGTAACTATTCAGATTTTTCATTCCTTGCGGGATTTGTAGATGAAGCAATGAAACTTATTCAAAAAGTAGAGCAAGAATTGAGCTGGCTTTATACAAGTAAGGATGGAAGTCAAGTTTTAAGTGCTGTTTGGTCTGATGTTTTTTTATGCCCAAACTGCAGTCACGAATTCATTTTTTGGGAAGATGCGATAAAAGATGGGAAATTACAGAAGTCATTCCCCTGTCCGAATTGTGGGACTGTAGTTGGTAAGGCAACATCTAAAGCAACAGGTGCTGTAAAACTTGAACGCCCATTCTATACGGTTTTCGATCCTGTACTTAATAAAGTGGTACGTATACCAAAGTTTGCTTTGGTTGAGGAAACCGTTAAATCTAAAACAAAACGTGAGACAAGAACCATAACTTATGAAGATAGAAAAACATTCTCATCTTTGTTTGAGAAAAGATCTTGGCCGTCAATCCCAATGGATGAGTTCTTTGCCGGCAGACAGACAAACAAACTCATTAATGGTACTGGTATTTCTCACATTTGCCACATGTATACACAAAGAGCTTTGTTTGCCTACGGATACCTTTGGAAACAACAGCTTTCTTCGCATCGAAATACATCTCTTTTCAAATTCTGCTTAAGTTCAATTAACAATTATATATCCAGGAAGCAGGGATTCTTTGGTGGTGGTGGTGGAGTTTCAGGGACTTTATTTACTCCTTCATTACATCTCGAAAGGAATGTCTTTGACGTCCTAAAGCGTAAGATCAAGAAACTGAGCTTACTTACGATAAGACAACCAAGATCATCGTGTCAATCAAGTCAAAGCATTGTCGATTTAAGAAATATTCCAAGTGGATCGATAGATTATATATTCACTGACCCACCTTTTGGTGAGTCTCTACAGTATGCCGAATTAAATATGTTTATTGAAGCGTGGTTAGGTGTAAGAACCGCTCTTGAAGAAGATTGTGTATTAAATTATGTGCACAAAAAAGATTTGTCGTTCTACTCAAGCATGATGATTTCAGCTTTTAAGGAATATGCTAGGGTTCTGAAAGATGGAAGATGGATAACCATAGAATTCCATAACAGCCAAAATGCTGTTTGGGGTGCGATCCAGCAGGCCATCGAGTCATCTGGACTTGTTGTCGCCGATGTACGCGTACTTGATAAACAGCAACGTTCTTTTAATGCAGTAAATAGAGCTGGCGCCGTAGATCAGGATTTAGTTATTTCTGCATACAAACCAAAAGGATGGCTGGAGAAACGATTTTGCCTTTCTTCAGGAACAGAAGAAGGCATTTGGGATTTTGTGCGCACTCATTTAGAACAGTTACCTGTGTTCGTATTAAAAGAAGGAAAGGCCGAAGTAATAACGGAGCGTCAAAACTTCCTTCTGTTTGACAGAATGGTGGCTTTTCATGTGCAAAGAGGAGTGACTATCCCCCTATCTGCCTCTGAGTTTTATCAAAGTTTACAACAGCGTTTTTCTGAACGTGATGGGATGTATTTTTTGCCTGAACAAGTCGCAGAATATGACAAGAAACGTATATCTGTACGAGAAATTCTTCAACTTCAACTTTTTGTTACAGATGAGTCATCGGCTATTCAGTGGCTTCGACAACAACTTGCAAGAAAGACTCAGACGGCAGGTGAGCTAAAACCCCAATTCATGCAAGAAATTGGAGGATGGCAAAAAACTGAAAAGTTACTTGAGCTTGATGAGTTGCTAAACCAGAACTTCCTTTGCTATGAAGGTAAAGGTCCGATCCCTGAAAAGATTCATGCTTACCTTTCCTCCAATTGGAAAGAAATGCGGAACCTAGCTAAGGATGATCCAAAACTTGTAGCCAAGGCCAAAGACCGCTGGTATGTTCCAGATCCCAATAAGGCGGGAGATTTAGAAAAACTTCGTGAAAAGTCGCTTTTGAAAGAGTTTGAGGAATACAAGCAGGCCAAGAAGAAGCTCAAGGTATTCAGGTTGGAGGCGGTCCGGGCTGGATTTAAAAAAGCCTGGCAAGAAAGGGATTACGGTACTATAATTGGCGTGGCCGAGAAGATTCCGAATAAAGTGCTTGAGGAAGATCCGAAACTGCTCATGTGGTATGATCAGGCAGTGACGAGGATGGGCGATTAAACCACAGATGAACACGGATAAACACGGATTTGAACCATCTGTGTCCATCTGTGTTTATCCGTGGTTCTATTTCACTACCCAAAACTTGAGGAAGAAATACTTATGGAATCAGATCCACGCAGACTCATGTTAGAAGATGAAACATGGCAGATTATTGGCTGTGCTATGGAGGTATTGAACACTCTTGGACACGGTCTGCGGGAGAAGCCATATGAAAATGCTCTTGTGGTCGAATTTGGCTTGCGCTCTATTCCATTCCAGCAGCAACCTCGCTTTGAGGTGATATATAAAGACGTAAAGGTTGGAGAGTATATCCCGGATCTCATTCTGTTTAATCAAATCGTCGTTGATACCAAGGTGATTGATAAAATCACAGACAATGATATCGGCCAGATTCTGAACTATCTCAAGATTACGGGTCTGGGGGTTGGCCTGATTCTTAATTTCAAACGCTCACGGCTTGAATGGAAGAGGATTGTCTTATGAAGTCATCCGTGTCCATCCGTGTTCATCCGTGGTTCCATTCCACTATCCACAATTCCCCCTGCAAAGTACTCGAAGAAGAAACCCTCTGGGGCCAGACAGTCTGCAGGATCTGGCTGCCTAACCAGGACGCGGTGGTCAGGGTTTCACGTTCAGCTCTGCGTCCCTTAAACTCCAAACTTCAGCCGGAAATTGAAGCTAACCGCATCGCCTATGTAGCGGCGGCTGCGAAAGTAGCCGAGGTACTGGAAGGAGGCACAAATGCATCCGAGGGTCATGTACTCCTGGCCCCCATGGAATCAAACGTAATCCCGCTCCCGCACCAGATTCACGCTTTATCCCGTGCCATTTCCGGAGATCGGGTCCGCTACCTGCTGGCCGATGAGGTGGGGCTGGGTAAAACCATCGAAGCAGGGCTTGTGATTCGTGAACTCAAGCTCAGGGGACTGGTCAGGCGCACACTTGTCGTTTCTCCGAAGGGTATTGCTACCCAGTGGGTGGCTGAAATGCAGACCCACTTTAACGAAGAGTTCCAGCTCGTGCTTGGGGAGGACATCAGCACACTGCAACGCCTTGCTCCGGCAATTGGAGACCACCGCAGCTCTCTCTGGTCCCTTTTTGATCAGGTGGTCGTATCCCTGGATTCCGTCAAGCCGATGGACAGGCGGAGAGGGTGGTCGGCAGAGAGGGTGGCAGAATACAACCGCAGCCGTTTTGAGGATCTGGTGACTGCCGGCTGGGACCTGGTCATCGTGGATGAAGCCCACCGGCTGGGAGGCAGTACCGATCAGGTGGCCCGCTACAAACTTGGCCGGGGGCTGGCAGAAGCTGCTCCTTATGTGCTGCTGCTCTCTGCAACCCCGCACCAGGGTAAGACCGATGCCTTCCACCGGCTGATGAGCCTGCTCGACAAACAGGCCTTTCCGGACATGGAGAGCGTCTCCCGGGACCGGATGGCTCCCTATGTTATCCGTACCGAGAAACGCAAGGCTCTTGACTCCGAAGGCAAGCCGCTTTTCAAGCCAAGGCAGACCCGGATGGCTCCTGTCAGGTGGGAGGCCCGGCACCACCTGCAGCAGTTGCTTTACGAAGCAGTGACCGGCTACGTCCGCGAAGGCTATAACCAGTCAATCCGGGAAAAAAAGCCGCATATCGGCTTCTTGATGATCCTCATGCAGAGGCTGGTGGTTTCCAGCACCAGGGCTATCAGGACAACCCTGGAAAGACGGCTTGAGGTTTTGAAAACCAGCGAGCTTCTGGCTTTCCGACAGCTGGAGGATATGGAAAACGGCTCCGAAAATCTTGACGAGTTCTATGATATGGATGGACAGGAGCTGCTCGACGAGCTTCTCAAGTCCCGGGTTTCTGCCCTGAAGAACGAAAGCAGTCAGGTCGAGGCTTTGCTTGATGCTGCCCGCAGCTGCGAACAGGCCGGACCTGATGCCAAGGCAGAAGCCCTGATCGAATGGATTTACCAGCTCCAGGCCGAGGAAAACGAGCCGGACCTGAAAGTCCTGATTTTTACTGAATTCGTCCCGACCCAGGGAATGTTGAAGGAATTCCTGGAAGCTCGCGGGATCTCCGTGGTCACCCTCAACGGTTCCATGGATATGGAAGAGCGCAAGCGGGCACAGGATGCCTTTAGGAACAATGCCCGTATCCTGGTCTCCACTGATGCGGGCGGCGAAGGCTTGAACCTTCAGTTCTGCCATGTTGTCATCAATTACGATATTCCCTGGAACCCCATGCGGCTGGAGCAACGGATTGGCCGTGTGGATAGGATCGGCCAGGCAAAGACAGTCCGGGCCATCAACTTTGTGTTTGAAAATTCGGTCGAGTTTCGAGTAAGAGAGGTGCTGGAGCAAAAGCTCGCAGTCATCTTCCAGGAGTTCGGTATCGATAAAACCGGGGATGTTCTCGATTCCGCTCAGGCAGGCGAACTATTCGAGGAGATTTTTACCTCTGCGTATATGAATCCGGAAGCAATCGAATCCTCAGTAGATTACACGGTATCCAGGATTCGTGATGAGATCCGCGAGGTCCGGGAAAGCTCTACCATTTATGGAATCTCGGAAGAGCCGGATATCCAGGCAGCAGAACGCCTCCGCTCACATCCGTTACCCCACTGGGTAGAAAGGATGACAGTCGGATACCTCAACTCCCACGGAGGCAAAGCAGCCCGCAAACGTTCCTGGTGGGAGCTTACATGGCCCGATGGACAGGTCCTTCAAAAGTGCGTTTTTACTTCGCGGGAGAATGAAAAGTTCAATAATTCCAATAATGCAAATGATGCCAATGATGTGACGCTTCTCAACCTGGAAAACAGCCAGGTCCGTGGACTGGCGCTTAACCTGCCCCAGATCGCTGCCGGGCAGCCCCTACCCTGTGTAGCAATAAACGGCATGCCACCCAGCATCTCCGGATTTTGGGGACTTTTTGAAGTGCGGCTCCAGGCGGGTCTGCAAAAGCACAGCCAACTCATACGGATTCCACTGCTAAGGCGTCGGTATCTCAGCATCTTTGTGACCGATGAAGGCAAGGTGTTCCTGCCCACAGCTCGCCATATCTGGGATGCTGTACAGACGACAGAGCCGAATGTATTGCACTCCCTTGGCCACGAAGAATCTCTGGCAGCTTATGAAAGACTCCTTGATGCTGCCGAAAAATCTGGAAAAGAGCTTTTCGACTCCCTGCAGCAAGAGCACCGTTCATCCATAGCTCGCGAAGAAGAGCGTGGGCTGCATGCCTTTGGGTCCAGAAGAAAGGCTATAGAGAGGGTCGGGCTTCCCGAGGTCCGCCAGTACCGTCAGGCTAAGTGTGACGCCGAAGAAAAAGAATGGAGGAATGAGTTGGAAATGGCAAAACAGATCGTCCCGGAAATCAGGCCGCTTCTTCTCATGAGGATAGTCAAAGGAGGTGCCTGTGATCATGAGTAACTGGCGAGATGCCATACTGAAAGAATTCGTGCCCCAGATAAGCAGGCTAACCCTGGTAGCTGATCCAAATGCTTTGCTGACTGAAGAAAAGCTTGCACTTGAACTCAAAAATTGCGGGTTTGAACTGCTTGAATTCGATGACCCTGTTGAGTTCCGATACGCCTATGAATCAAAGTACAGAGCTAAATGGGATAAAGGAGAATACATCGATCTTATAGTTGTCCTCCGCAGACAGGATTTAGAACTTGAAAACCTTCCTTATGATCTCCAGAAGACTGAAACAAAGCTTGTCTTCAACCTTGGAGAACTTTTCCCCAATTTCAGTTACCCTGTAATCGAGAAACTGGACCGCTGTCATCTGGACTCCCTGTTCGAGGCCCAGAAAAAATGTGCACCGGACCGCATGGGCGACAACGCCAGTAAAGACTTCATTCTTCGCCATGTATTCGGCATTGAGCCGGAACACATCGATAGTATGGTCGAACTGCTCCGTGTACTGCTCCGTCTTCACTATAACAAACTCACAATACCAGAACTTCTGTCTGACCGACTTGTCCAGGTCCTGAAACAGAGTGGCGGTTTTCATGAATGGCCCCTGGAAGAGATTGTTCCTGACGAGAAGGCATTCTTCGCATTCCTGCAGGAACGCTGGCCGGTTTTCCTCGACAGTTTCTCAAATAAAGAAGTATATGGGGAGTCTTCAGATAATGATTTCAAATATCCGGGTCCGGATGTTTTGCCTTTTGGACATCAGGATATTCGCGTTTACATTGACAATCTGTTTGTTGAAGGTAAACTCACTCCGGTTCAGAAGCCTGAAATCAATATCGAGGAACATTCATGGATTAGAAGCGGAATAGCCGAGACAAAAACTGAATATGATGATCTACGTATAAATCGTCTTATAGAGCTTATTGAAAAAGACGCACCAAATAGGGATTCAAGGTACTCTGATTGGCTGGAATTAGCTATGAAGTGGGCCGAGTTGGGGGCTCTCATTCACAAGGACTATCAGGCAGGTGTGTGGGAACAATTTCCTCAGATTGGCAGTAGTCTCAACAATGTCTTTGCGGAATGGCTGAATACCCACTATGCGGGCCTGAGAACTCTCTCGGCAGAGAATCCAGCAATGTTGCATCATGTTTCACATATGCTGGCCAGGGAACTAAAGGACGAATCAAGTTCGAAGATTGCATTAATAGTCGTAGATGGGCTTTCCCTCGAACAGTGGGTCACAATTCGTCAAATCCTGCATGAGCAGGACCACAACCTTGTAATGAGGGAATTGGCAACCTTTGCATGGATTCCGACACTAACTTCCGTGTCTAGACAGGCGATTTTCTCCGGTAAAGCTCCTTTCTACTATCCTTCATCAATTAATACAACGAATAAAGAGAGCAAACTCTGGCAGCAATTCTGGGAAACACTCGGTCTTTCCCGTCTGGACATCGGATATAAGCGAGGACTGAGAGACGGTAATGTTGTAAATGCTCTTGATGATACCTTAAACCCTGGAAAGACTAAAGTAATCGGTCTGGTTGTGGATAAGGTCGACAAGATTATGCACGGAATGCAACTTGGGGCTGCCGGAATGCATAATCAGATCAAACAATGGTGTCAGGAGGGTTTCCTCAGTTCCCTTATTAGTTATCTTCTGGATAATGGTTATCAGGTCTGGCTTACATCAGACCATGGAAACATAGAATGCGAGGGGAAAGGAAGCCCTTCAGAAGGCGCTGTTGCCGAAATACGCGGTGAAAGGGTTAGAGTCTATCCAACTCCAGAATTACGTGACTCTGTCGCCAGTTCATTTACTTCTGCTCGCAAATGGGAGCCATCTGGCCTTCCAGAAGCCTATTTCCCTCTGGTTGCCGGGGGGAGCGATGCCTTCATCAAGGAAGGGGAAAAGATAGTTGGTCATGGAGGGATCTCCATTGAAGAGGTCATCGTGCCTCTGGTGAAATTTGAAAGGAAGACTCGTTAATGAGCAAAAGACATGAAAAAATCGGCATAAAGCAAGTAATCCGACTTGAATGGATGGATCATGTACTCAATATGCTCCTTGCCGGCATGGAACCTGAAGCCATCAGAACCGAACTAAAAGACTACCTTGCCGATAAAAAACAAAGTGGCGGAACTGGTGAGCGTGGTGAAAAAACCTATCTGATGGCAATAGGCCCCTTATCAGCCTGGTTTGATCCTGAACCTGAATTAGTTGATTTTCGTGATCATGCACTTATGCTGGCATCCAAACTCCAACAAAAGGAGTGGCTACCCCTTCACTGGGCCATTTTATCTGCCGCATATCCATTCTGGTTTAATGTTGCAAAACAGACTGGTCGCTTGCTAAACTTACAAGAAATGATTACAAGGGACCAGATATTCAACCGGCTCAAAGAGCAATATGGTGATCGTGAAACAGTTTCTCGAAATGCACGTTATACAGTTCGTTCATTCGTTGCATGGGGAGTTCTAAAAGACACGAAGTCCAAAGGTTCTTATGAGAAATCTGATGGCCTGACGATTCAAGACAGGGATCTGGCTATTTTGCTCCTGGAAGCAGCATTACATGCTATGCCTGAAGGAAAAGGAGCTTTAGGGCTGCTGATAAACTCTCCAGCTTTCTTCCCATTCCAGCTTCCAATGCTTACCGGTGACCTCATCGCTAAGAGCGCATCTGGTATCGATGTTGTTCGCCATGGGCTGGATGATGAGCTTCTTAAATTAGAGGGAAGGAAATAATTCGCTTCGATGTTTTAGGCTAATCGATGAATATATTATTGTATACATCTGCGGAGTGTAGTAGATATCAAATCGTTCGTAATATTTCATCTGTCCAGTTTTTGATTTAGAGAGAAGGGGGAGGGGGAGAACTTTAAGAGATTATAGATCGCAAACCCCGTAAAATATTATACAGAAGTTATATATCCCAACGCTCTTCAACGATCTAGAATTTACTCATATTTATATTAAGTAATTCTAAACTTCAAAATCCTTTTTTTCTTATTATTAAGCTTACGCTTCAATAAGTTAAACTCCATAATTTCTATTCCTTTATTTTCCAATTTATAACAAAGAAGTCTATAATGATCCATTTCTCGCTTTTATATAATCGAAAAGTTTATATTGCCTCAACTCGTCTAATTTTTTGACTAATTAATTTAATTAAACAGTAATGTCGATGCTGGGGATGCTAAATTGCCGATACTCACTAAAATTAATCAAATTAAAAAAATGCTTGAAGCCGAAAAAGAAATCCTTGAAAAACAGTCAATTCGTTGGGTAAAGGTCAATGAAATTGAACGCAAGATTTTGATAAAAGGATCCCTTAAATTTTATTTTATTGAAGTTGAAATTGATTCAAGCAGCCTTCATTATGTCTATGACATAAACAATCCTTTTATGGTAAGAGATGGGGATAACCTTCAATTAAACCAGAAGTTTAACTGCTACTGCACTTTTGTAAAATCACCCCATGAATTCACTCTTGTATTTGAGGAGGAGGTTCCACATATATTCTCAGGGAAACTTGCAAAAACCAATCCATCCCGAAACATCGAAAATCAAATCCATCTGTTGGACACACTTCAAATGAGTCGGAATGAAGGGGAGTCAATTTTTAAAAATAGGAGTTATACTGCTGAAATAAGCAGTATGAACAAATATTCATTTTATTCCCTTTTATTTTTAACTCAGTGTTCCCAACAATCTATGAGTCAGAAATTCAACAAATTTCGAAACAATTTCAATTCTCCTGTGAAATATTCTTCAAATACGCTGACTGATTCCCAAAAAAAAGCAATTAATGATTCTCTTGAGGCTGATTATTTTTATTTGATACATGGACCACCTGGTACGGGTAAAACTACCGTTATAACGGACATAGTCCTCAACCTTGTATCACAGGGCAAGAAAATTCTTATTTGCTCATGGATGAATGTGGCTGTAGACAACATTCTTTACAAGATTATAAAATCTGGAGAAGTTGATAAAGACTCTATTGTTCGAATAGGAGCAGGAACATATAAAGTATCAGAAAATGTTCAACGCATATTATATTCGGATGCCTCCAGATCTGGATCTTTTACACATCAGGATACAATGGTAGTCGGTTCAACACTTGCAAGTGCTTATCAGAGTACTTCTTTGATACCTGAAGATCTGTTTGATGTGGTAATAGTTGATGAAGCAGGAGCATCCACAATTACTCAGACTCTTTTGGCTTTAGTTTTAGGAAAAAAAATTATTTTAGTTGGAGACCACTATCAGTTGCCACCTCTTTTGCAGGTAAAATCGGAGGATTGTGGGGTTCCTCAAGAATTCATTGATAGGTTCAAAGTCAGTCTGTTTGAAAAGATGATAGGATTTTGGCCAGGTCACTGTAGCATTCTCGATACTCAATTCCGTATGGACGAGAAAATTGCTGAGTTAGCTAATATTTTAGTTTATCAGGAAGTCAAAAGGATAAAAACAGGAACCTCTTGTCCTGATAACTACCTCCCAGAATATCATGAAGCTAAGCAGCTGGACAGATCCATATCTGAGGATGGTTCCAGGGAGTTTAATAAATTAATTTCAAAAGAAATGCCTGTCCTATGGATTCATACTGATGGAAAGCAAGAATGGGAAAAAAATCCTCATTCTTATACATGGAGTGGATCCTCTTATAATAGTGAAGAAGTGGATGTAGTATATTCACTTTATAGATACCTCATGGACAACATCCCGGATCTTGAAAATGATAAAATAGGAATCATAACAACGTATAGGAAACAGGTAGAAAAACTAAATGAAAAATTTGGTGCTCACATCCTGAAGGGTTTGGAAATAAGTACTGTAGATTCATTTCAGGGAAAAGAAAAGGATATAATAATTTTATCAACAGTATACGCACCCAGTGCAAAAAAACGCAATACGAAAACAGTCCCTCACATATTTGATGATAAAAGGAGATTTAATGTAGCCTTCACAAGAGCAAAATATAAGCTCATTATTGTCGGCGATTTAGAGATTATTCGAACAAAAGTGAAATATTTTGAAGAGATATTTAGGTACATAAGAAATGTTTATGGGGATCCAAACAACAAATTTGGGAAAAGAGGTTTTGTTAATGACCCCGAGGTTCTTAATTACATTTTAAATAAGGCTAAATGAACTTTAGAAAGAACTTGATTGTTATGCAGTTCACTTATCCTTCTTTCGAATTCCTCAAAGGACTCTCCACCCAAGCCCCCTCACACAAATGAACCTTCCCCAAATGCAAAATCAGGCACAACTTGAATCTACCCGGTCCCACTCCGAACTACCTTCCAATCGATTTCTACTCCAGGCAGTCCGGAGAGCCAGGGATAGGAATTGCTATGTGACCAGGACCGGGGAAGGGCAATTTCACTATTTTTGATGAAAACAGGTTTGGGAACCTATTGAAGAGCAGGAGCGAGGCTCAGGGTTCCGGGTTTTTCGAGGTTCTGGTTGTTGGAGAGGGCGGTAGGCGGGGAAGTGAGGGGAGCAGCCCCGGGCGAAATATAATAAAACAGTTATGTAGTGGGCGGGATTGTTTCAAACAAGCTTTTCGCCGACCTTTTCACCGACCCTTTCACCGACCTTTTCAATGGCTTTTGTCCGGAAAAATACAAATGTAAAATTCGTAATGACCGGCAGGCCGGAAAGGGAAGAAGTCTGGGACTACCCGCTGGAAGCTGTTCGAGAAGCAATTGTTAACGCGGTTTGTCATCGGGACTATACAGTTATGTCCCATATCGAAATCCGGATTTATGATGATGAACTGATAGTATGGAGCCCGGGTAGGTTGCTTCTGGGGCTTACACTAGAAGAGCTATTCAAGCCTCATGCTTCGAAGTTGAGAAACAAAGGGGTAGCAGAAGTATTCTTTGATACAAAGATAATTGAACAGTGGGGCAGCGGCATTGAAAAAATGCAAAATTACTGCAGGATAGCAGGGGTCTATGAGCCTGTTTTTGAAGAGTACCAGGGCTTCAGAGTGATCTTCAGGAAAGAAATTTTCAATGAAGAATATCTCAGAGGACTCGGGTTGAACGACAGACAGATTGAAGCATTCTTTTACGTGAAAGAAAAAGGGCAAATTACAAATAAAGAATATCAAGAAATATCCAATACAAATAAGAGAACAGCTTCTCGGGATCTTGCAGAGTTAGTTTCTTTAAAAATATTTGAACAAATCGGCACTACAGGAAAAGGAACAGAATATGTTCTGTCAGGAACCACAGGCGAAAATGAAGATACTGTCTAAAGGGGACAAAGGGGACATAAAGGGGACACAAAGGGGACACAAAGGGGACAAAGACACCATAATCAAGCCAACTGTGCCAGAAACAAAGGGGCCACAAGCACGCTAATACCGCAATTAAATAAATCGAAAAAGTACATAAAATATATCAATGAGGGTGGAAGAGCATGAACCTTCAAGAACTTATCAAAAAGGGAGAATCCATTTCGACCATATTGAGATCCATGAGCACCTGCCGATAGCAGTTGAACGGGTAATGGAGTTTCTCAAAAAGCACGCCATGCGCGGAGCGGATTTTTCCGAACTGAGGAGGAGGGACGTCTGGAGCATTCCCCTGACCATCCTGCGTGAAGCGGTGATTAATGCTGTTGTCCACGCGGACTATTCGCAACGAGGCGCTCCTATCAGGGTTGCCTTTTTCGATGACCGTATTGAAGTGGAGAACCCTGGAATCCTGTTTCCGGGTCTGACGGTTGAGGATATGCTGCAAGGAGTGTCCAAAATACGCAATCACATTATTGCCCGTGTTTTCCGGGAACTGGACCTTATCGAGCAGTGGGGCAGCGGTGTCCGGCGCATGTTCAAAGAAGCAGAGGCTCTTGGGCTTCCCGAACCTGAAATTGTTGAAGTGGGTATGCGAGTGAGGTTTATTGTTCATCTGGCGGAGTCCATTGAGGTTAAAACCACCCGCTCAGTTACAGATGAAATCGAGTTACGGCTAGAGTCACGGCTAGAGTCACGGCTAGAGTCACGGCTAGAGTCACGGCTAGAGTCACAGATTGCGGCTAAAGTGCTTATTCTTCTGATGAAAAATGATATCGGGAAGGCCGAACTTGCTTCTGGGTTAGGTCACAAGACCGTATCAGGGGAGCTCAACAAACAGATCAAGAGACTTCTTGAACTCGATTATATTGAAATGACAATTCCGGAAAAACCCAGCAGCAGGATGCAGAAATACCGCCTTACAGCTAAAGGTAAGGCGTTCTTAGCCAAAGAAGGCCGGGAAGACGCTGAATGAGCATAGCGCTCTTCCCACTCTTAAAATACCTTTGAAGTTGAGATGAAAGAACAGTATAAGAAAAATATAATAAAACAGTTATACATTCCGGGAGTAACAATCACTCACCCCTCCCCCCGAATTCCTTCACGAAATCTCCCCCCGCGGCTACTCCAATGAGCGAAACATCCCCAAACACAAAAGCAAACACAACTTAAAACTGTCCGGTCCAACCCCGGGCTACCTTTCAATCGACTTCTACTCCGGGCAGCCGAAAGAGCTGAGGGACAGGAATTACTATGTGATCAGGATCGGGAAAGGCAATTTCATTGTTATTGATGAAAACAGGTTTGAGAGGGCCATTGGAGTGCTGGATCGAGGGATCAGGCTTGGGTTTTTGAGGTTTGGGTTTTGGGGTACGGTACCCGGGGAAGTGGGGGAGCAGCACCCCCCGAAATATAATAAAACAGTTATACTCAAGCAGTCCCACAGGCAGTTTTCCCTACTTCACTCTTCTATTACTTCCCAGTGTCCACAAGACGCCAAAGACGCCACAAAGATGCCATAATCGCGCCAAAGGTATCATGACCAAAGACGTTAAATGATCATAATCAAGCCTACTGCGCCATAAAAATGGATGTCATTAAAAAGTCTCCAAAGACGCCACAAAAGCGCCAGGGAACTGGACCTTATCGAGCAGTGGGGCAGTTGAGGAAAACATGCCCTGGAAATACCTATTTTCGGGTATCTTAATTTCCAGCCTTTGCCCTAAAAAGTCAACCAATGACAGCTTTACATCGTTTATTTTTCTTTGTTCAGTGCATCTATTTTTGCATGTATCTTATCCATTTCCTGTTTGTACCTGGCTTTGATTTCTTTAACATCTTTGTAGATAAGCAGGCTTTCATCACTGATTCCTTCCATTGACTCTATATGTGCTACGAATTCATCTCCACCTTCATCCAGTCTCGGTTCTACTTTCCGCCATTCTGCATACTTAATATCCAGCTCTTCTTTCCTTTTTTCTTCAAGCGTAAAAATCTCATCCCAGAAATCCATAATCTGGCTTTCGAGCTCTTCTTTTGTAGGCATTATCTTCCCCCCTGTTCGTTAAACTATTTTATTAGAGCGTTCCTATTAATTCTTTTCAGTAGCTTTTTTTTCTGTCAACTGCCAGGCCAGCTTCTTCAACCAGTGATCTAGGCCCTCATCGAGGATCCTGCACTCCCGGATCCTGTTGGGACTTTTATGATTTACGAACATCGGTTCTTTTTTGGAAAAATGCTGGCTAATAGCCATAACGACCGTATCAGCCTTATTCGGGTCGTTCTTGTACGGCCGCAAAGTCGGCCGGCCTTTCCCAAATGTAAATGAATAAAGAGTGGAATAAAAAGCAAAAATTGGCATTAAAGAGATGGTAAAAAATAACTTAAAATCTGCATCAATTTAGACTTTCATTCAGGAACATGAGAGAGCAGAGGAAGATTTACTTACTACATTATAAACCCCGCATTCAAGCCATAATAACTCCTCATTAATACCGCAAAAACCGCACAAATTCCGCATTAAAGCCGCATAAGCCGCACTAAAGCTGCAAAAATGGATGCCGAACAAGTAACCGAAAAAGTACGAAGATTGCTCTTCTTTCATAACGTGGTATTCACAGCGTATTAGAGGATTATCCCCTCAGATACGAGTGATTCTGCTCATAAGCTTTGACATCCTACTTGAAAATATGCTAATCCAGATTAGCATAAAAACTAATAATATGCTAATCAGGATTAGCATAAATACCAAAAATATGCTAATCCTAACTAGCATAAAATTCAATAATATGCTAATCAGGATTATCATATAATGGAGAAATATGATATACCAGTTAGGCATATAATTCAGGTACACGAAAAACCTTGCTGGACAGAGGGATAAAATGTTAAACCTTGCAAAGTACAACTTCCACTGGAGAGAAAGCTTCTTTTATGGTTATGATAAGCGCCGGGACCTCTATTATGAATTGCTTAAATACGTTGATGTCCGGCCTGCCGTGGGCGTGATAGGACTTCGCAGGACAGGGAAGACGGTGCTTTTGAAACAGCTCATAGATTACCTGATCGAAAAGGGAGTTGAGAGAGAAAAAATTCTCTATTTTTCCTTTGATGAAACCGTTTTCTCTCTGGAAGAGGTAATCAGTGAATTTCAGGCGCGGATAGGGGTCGAATTGGGAAAAGCCGGCAAAGTATACATCTTCCTTGATGAAGTACAGAAACTTGAAGGCTGGCAGGACCAGTTGAAGTATTACTACGACAGCTATCCGGAAATCAAGTTCTTTGTTTCAGGGTCTTCATCCCTATTTTTGAGAAAGAAAGCTGAAGAATCCCTTGCAGGCCGAATTTTCCTCTTCCACATGCCAGTGCTGAGCTTCAGGGAATTTCTCCGCTTGAAAGGGGATGAAGAAATGGCTGAAAAACCTGAGCTATTTAGGGAGGCACTGAAAGAGCAGGTGCTCCTCTACGTCAGAAGACAGTTTCCGGAACTTGTAACGGCAGATGAAGCTTTTATCCATCTGTATGTGGAGTCCATCGTAAACAAGGCAGTTTATGACGATCTCCCTAAAATCTTCCCTATAGAATATGAGGACCTGCTCAAACGCATACTCTACATTGTAGCCTCAAACCCTGGGATGATAACGGATTACGAGGGTCTTGCAAATGATCTCGGCATAAATCGGATGACCCTTACAAAGTACATCTCCTACCTTGAGAGGGGCTTTCTCCTGCAAAAATGCTATAATTTTTCCAGAAACCTCCTAACAAGCGAAAAGAAGACCAAGAGGCTTTATCTCACAAGCCCGAGCCTTGTCGTGGACCTCTGGGAAACCCCTGATTTCGGAAGGGTTGTCGAAAATCTCGTAATCAGCAGTTCACAGGCCAGGTTCTTCTGGAGGAACGGGCGGGATGAAGTAGACTGTGTGCTCGTCAAAAAGGGTAAGATCATCCCGATCGAGTGCAAATATAAAAACAATATCAGGGAAAGGGACCTCAGGGGGTTGCTCAAATTCCTGAATAAATTTGAAATTCCCGGGGCTTATGTCATCAGTGAAGACCTTGAAACCGAGAGAGTAATTGACGGGAAAGAAATTATAATCATACCTCTCTGGAAATGGCTGCTTGAAAATAAATGAGCTGGCATCAATTCTTGACGCCTCTTCATGATTTTACCTCTTGAAGTCGCTTCTTGGGCTCACTTTTTGACTTTTCTTCATCTCATCCACTGGCCTAAAAGTTAAAAAAGAAAGGGGGCGGAATGGCTAGCCCCTTTACAAAACAGTTTCCTGCCTTGTCCGCGTATTATAGCTCTTATACACATCCGCTTTTTTGTCCTGCAGGTAGACGTAGTCGTATTTGATGTCGTGGGTGTGGTCCCTGTAGACTTCGAGGGCCTCTTTGCGGCACTTTTCGCAGGCGTAGATCGGGATGGAGACACAGAAGACCTTTGCCCCGCTGTAGCCGTGCTGGGCCTGGGAGTCGATGGTCATGTAGCCGAGGCAGTCAGGACACATTCTTACGCTTTCTTCCTGGGACTCCTGGATCATGTCGGTGTCGTAGAAGATGCTCTTTTTACGGCGGTAGAAGTCCCCGAGGCTGGCAACGGTTTCTTCGACCAGGAAGTCCCGGTTCTTCCAGTTTTCGAGCTGGGTCCTGACGATTTCCTCAAGCACCTGCCGGTCCCGGCTTGCCTGGACGAACATGCCCGGGGTATAGTCCGGTTCGCGGACGTGGGAGTAGTCAAGCCCTGCCATGGCGAGGATGATAGCCGTATTTACGTAGGGGAGGGCTGTCTCGATTGCGTAACCTCCTTCCAGGACCGCGATGTCAGGGGCGAGCTTTTCGTTCAGTTTTGCGTAGCCCTGGGCGGAAAAGCGCATGTTTGCCAGGGGATCGGTGTAGTGGTTGTCCTGGCCTGCGGAGTTGAGGATAAGCTCGGGCTTGAAGTCTTCCAGGATCGGGAGCACAAGCTTGTCCAGGATGTAATGTATCCCCTCGTCAGGCGTGGCAGGGGGAAGCGGGATGTTGATTGTCCTGGCAAGGGCTTTTGGGCCTCCGAGTTCGTTCATGAAACCCGTGCCCGGAAAAAGGGTCCTCCCGTCCTGGTGGAAAGAGATAAAAAGGACGTCCGGGTCATGGTAGAAAATCTCCTGGGTCCCGTCCCCATGGTGGACGTCGGTGTCCACGATTGCAATTTTCCGTATCCCGTACTTTTTACGGAGGTACTCTACCAGGATTGCTTCGTTATTGATGTTGCAAAAACCCCGGTTCCCGTGGGCAACCCGCATGGCGTGGTGACCCGGGGGCCTTGCCAGGGAAAAAGCGTTTTTCACCTCGCCTTTCATGAGGGCGTCGGCAAGGACCAGGCTGCACCCTGCTGAAATCTGGTGCGGGACAGTTGCCTGGGCCTTGATATCCGGTACGCAGAAGTGGACCCGCGCAATGTCCTTGAATTCGGCAAGGCGGGGCTTGTATTCGGCAATCTCGGGAAGGTCCATCAGGCCTTCTTCGAAAATCTGGTCCCGGGTATAGAGGAGGCGTTCTTCCCTTTCCGGGTGCGTCGGGGAAATTGCCCAGTCAAAGGCCGGGAAGAAGATAAGGCCGGTTTTTCCCTCATTTGGCTGGAAGCGGCGGGCTGTTCTGATATGGGATTCGGGTTTTTCCATGCTAATTCCTTCTTCTCCTCTTTCTTCTCCTCTTTCTTCTCCTCTTTCTTCTCCTCTTTCTTCTTCATTCATTTTTTCCTGATCTTCGTCCCTGTTTTCATCTTCTTGCCCCGGGCTGCCTGTCAGGACATCCCTTATTTTTCCAAGGCCGAGCTTCATGCCTGTTCCTCCCGTTTCCATTCGGGAATCAGCCCTGCAGGGATCTGCATGCTCACATCAAAAAGCCTGCCCACGGTTGCCCAGCCCCGGATCATGTTGAAGACCTCGCTTCTTGTGGTCTCGGCTTCCCCGGCGTACTCGGAAATCCCGAAGTGTTCAGCCCTTTTCCTGAGGAGTTCGGCGGCAAGGGCTTCGGCATCCTCGCTGCGCATTTTGTTTATGTTCTTGATCCCGGTAGTGTGGAGCTTGACGACGTCCCCGTCCTCGGCTACCGAATACTCCTTCCTCTCGGTGTCAACGTGGAGGTTCAGGGTAAGGGTGGGCCTTGCAACGGCTGCCCCTATTGCGTTTCCTACTTCGGCGTGTTCCGGGATTACTGGGTTTGCGTCCAGCTTTTCCGCAACCTTTGAAATCAGGCCCCTGGCTCCTCCCCCTATGCCAACGACGTTTCTCAGGTCTTCCTTTTTCTCCTGGAGGACTTCCCAGATACGGTACGCAGGTTCCTGTTCCCATTCCAGGAACATCTCCTTCACCGCGGCAGCAATCATTTCCGTGGCTTTATCCACAATCAGTTCGGCGCTTTCCTCTTCGCTTTTCCCAAGCTCTGCGGCAATTCCCGCAATTGCTTCCTTTGCCAGGGTCAGGTCCCCTATGCTGCTGATGCCAAGCACCCGCAGGGCGTCCGTAGGCGTTGGTTCCGGGCCTCCCAGGCAAAAAGCCGGGCCTTTCCGGTCGGGGCCAACGCTCACCTTCTTTTCCCCGGCGCTGGCATTTTCGGATGCAATTACCCTGACTGCGCTGTCCCCTCCCACAGGGATCGAGCGGACGGCAAAAGCCCGGACGTGGGTCAGGAAGCGGTCAAGTTTTGCGCCTTTTGAAGCCATAAGGGGTTTCCCCGAAAGGATCAGGGCAAGGTCAGTGGTGGTGCCTCCAATGTCTACGACCACCGAACTCTCCCCTCGGGGGGTCAGGGAGAGGGCTCCGATGGTGCTGGCAGCTGGTCCCGAGAAGATCGTTTCGACCGGGACTTCTTCGGACTTTTCCAGGGGGAGAGTCCCCCCGTCAGCCTTGAGGATGTAAACCGGGGCTTCGATCTTCCGTTCCGAAAGGGCTTTTCGGATCTCCTCGACAAAGTCCCGGTAGCGGTCCTTTGCGGCTGTAGCGAGCATGGTGCTTGCAACCCGCCTTGGGAAGTTCAGTCTTCCCGCGGTCCTGTGCCCAAGTTCGATTTTAAGCCCGGGAACCGTTTCTTCCAGGATTTCTTTCACTCTCTTTTCGTGAACAGGGTTTCGCTGTCCGAACTTGGAAATAACCGCAGCCCTGGAAAAACCCTGCTCCTTAATGAGGGCAGCCGTTTCCCTGACCTCTTTTTCGTCAAGTTTCTGGATTTCCCTGCCCCTGTAGTCAACCGCCCCTTTCAGGATGAAACTGTCCGGGAAATTATAGCCTGCGGGGTTCATACCCGGGCCCGGGACGAGCAGCAGGGCCACAGGGTCGGTTTTGCCTTCGGCAATGAGGTTTGTGATTACTGTAGTGCTGAAAACCACCCTTTCAAGCTGCCCGGGAGAAACTCCCTCGCTGACAGCGTCAAGGGCGGAGATTAACGATTCAAGAAGGTTCCGGGGCTCTGTCGGGACTTTAGCGGTACTGCGCACTTTTCCGTTTTCAATGAGCACAGCATCGGTTGTCGTGCCCCCTACATCAATTCCGATTAACATTCACGTTTCGCCTATCCTTGCCTTTCCGATTCATATGAATTTAGTCATCAGTTCTTGTCATCCGTTTTTTAGCCAGTCTGAAAGAATTAAGCTTACTATAGAAATAATTTGTGTGATGAACTTCCCCGGCTGCAAATTAAACTTACTATAAAATATAATTTGTGTGGGGAACTTCCCCGGCTGCAAAACAGGTTTTTTCCAAAAGAACGCCGGGTGAAAATCCAGGTCCTCAAAAATCTAAGCTTTCAGGTGAAGGTTTCAGGGAGGAGCAGTTCATCCCCTATCATCACAGGGCCCTGTTCGGTCCCGGGCGTCTACCCGATGTCCTTGAACGTGATTTTAAAAGTGGAACCGGCACCTTTTTCAAGTTCGATGCTCCCTTCGATCTGGTCAACGAGAGCATTTACAAGTTTCAAGCCCAGGGAATCGTTTTCTTTGAGATCGATTCCTTCCGGAAGGCCTACCCCATTATCCGAATAAATAAGTGTATAAAGCTGCTCTTTTTCGGAAGCCCTGCCGCCTTTTTCAGGAACCGAAACCCCGCACTTTCCCTCTTTTCCCTCTTTTCCCGGAGCCGGCTCGCATTTGAGAGAAATCAGGATTTCTCCTTCCCTCTTTTCGGGGAATGCGTATTTCAGGGAATTGGAGAAAAGTTCATTGAGGACTATACCCAGGGGGATAGCTGTGTCCATTCCGAGGTAGATATTTTCCATGTTCATGTGAAGTTGAATTTCCTTGTCTCCCACGCTGTATGACTTGAGAAGTTCCTTGCTTAATTTCCGGAGGTAATCCGCAAAATCAATGCTTTCCATATCTCCGGATTTATACAGTTCCTCGTGGATGAGGGACATGGAGATAACGCGGTTTTCACTTTCTTGGAAGGCCTTGACAACCTCTTCGTCTTTGAACTTATCTGCCTGGAGGTTGAGCAGGGAGGAAACCACCTGCAGATTGTTTTTTATCCGGTGATGGATTTCCTTCAAGCGGATTTTCTCTGCTGTCGCGAGGGCTTCCTCTGCAACTTTCCTCTCGGTAATATCGTAAATGGAACCCTGAATGAACATGATTTCCCCGGAGGGACCGCAAATATTATGGACAATGTCGTGGACCCACCTGACCTCCCCGTCCTTTCGCCGGATCCGGTATTCGTGTTCAAGGATGCAGTCAGGATCGGATTCAATTTTTTCCCTGCTTTCAAGGATCATCTGCCTGTCTTCCGGGTCAACGGATTCGAACAATTTCATTTTGCCTGAAAGAAAATCTTCCTCCCTGTACCCGCTGATTTCCTCCACGGCTCCATGTACGAAGATGGGATTAAAATTCATATCAAGTCTGAAGGCTATCCCCTTGAAGTTCTGTAAAAATGACCGGTAACGCTCTTCACTTTCCTTCAGTTTTTCCGAGGCAATTTTTATCCCGGTAACGTCTTTCATCACACCGAGGGCTCTGCAGACCTGCCCGTCCTCATCCCTCTGGTAAACCCCTTTGTTTTCCACAAAAAAGTAGCTCCCGTCCTTTCGCCGGAACCTGAACTCTTCATGGAACTTTTTCCCGCTTTTCCAGCATTTCCTGAGTTCGCTCTGTACTCTTCTGCGGTCTTCAGGGTGAATATGTTCCAGCCAGTCATAGAAATCGAAATTCTGGATTTCTTTGTAGCTGTAGCCCGTAAGCTCCAGGACCGCTCCCGCCCATTCGACAGTGCTGTTTCTCAGGTCCAGTTCATAGATCAGCTGTCCTGTCTGTTCCGCAATAAGCCGATACCTTTCCTCGCTCTTTTGTAAGTGTTCTTCGGTCCGCTTACGTCCGGTGATGTCCAGCATCACTCCCACAATTCCTTCCACTTTTCCGGAAAAGTCCCTGTAAGTGGCTTTATTGAGGAAAAAGTCCCGCTCCACCCAGTCACTGCACATTACTTTTGATTCATAAAACTGGGCTCCGCCTCTGCGCAGCAGCTGCCCGTCCATTTTTTTATAAACCGCTCCCAGTTCGACGGGAATTTTTTCTTTGAGTTCGTCTATCGAATGGCCGATAACTCTCTCCTTTGGGAGACCCATAATCCTTCTGGCAAAAAGCTCGTTGCAGCCCCTGTAGATCCCTTCCGTGTCCTTGTAGAAAACAGGAGCCGGAATTGCATCAAGAAGGGTTTCCAGGAAATTTACTTTGTACCGGAGGGCTTCTTCCATTTCTTTCCGTTCAATGGTTTCCGAAATCAAAACCGAAACGGAATTAAGGAAGTATGTGTCTTCTTTAGTAAAATTCCTTTTTTCCTTGCTGTGAACCAATATTAACCCGAAAGGCTTTTCCCTGCTCCCGATCAGGACACTCATTCCGCTGGCGTTTAAGCCTGTTTTCTTCTTAAGCACAGTCCCGACCTCCTTTTTCCAGCCAACTCCGGCCCCAAGGCGGAAGCTCTCATAGGGCAGGAGTTTCAGGATTTTGCAGTATTTGACCTCGAGGGTAGAGGCAACCAGGGCTGTGGTTTCTTTCATCATGTCTTCCAGGTCCGGGACCTTGAGTGCCAGTTCCCCCAGCCTGGAAAGGGCTTCATGCTGCTTGTCTCGCATTCGAAGTTTTTCTTCTGTCTGCTTCAGGGAAGTGATATCTAACCCGTAGATGACGGCGTAATCGCCCCCTTCCGGGGAGGTGAACGTGATTGAATATACTTTTTTTCCTGCTCGTAATTCCATTTTTTTCGGTTTCTTCTGGAATATCACATTTCGGACAATTTTCCCGATATCGGAAGGAAGTTTCTCTCCGGTACGGATATTCCATAATTTGAGTAAAGTTTCACCTGCCCGGTTTGCATAGAGAACTGTTCCGTCGTTTCCGATCCTGAGAATAAGTTCAGGGCAGTTTGCAAGAAATTCTTCCATCCAGTTCCCTTCTTTTTCCACACTCGTTTTTTTAGCAAAGTCTATACCAGACCCCCCTGTTTTGCATTTATTCATATCCTGTTTAATTATTTATTTGTTAACGGTGAATACTATTCATTCCCAGACTGTATAACTCCCATCCAAAAATTGCACCCTTATGTATGTGAAAATATGAATATATAACTATAGCATCATTTCAAAAATAATTATATCGTGAGTTATATATAAAAAACCAGTCTCATGGGGAATATAGGCTGAGAACTCCGGCGAGTGGCCGGCCGGAAAAAATCCCCGGGGCTTTCCTGCAATTTTCAGGAAAGGGTTCCGCATAAAGCTGTAAATGTTTTAAGGAAAAGGTGTCTGTCATGGAAGATTTTAACCAGCTCAAAAGGAAACTCGACGATATGGAAAATTCCGAACTTGCCGAGTACGTCATGAAAAAATACCCTGATAACCAGGAACTCTGGTACGGGTCCAAAAAGCTTATAGTCCGGAGAGTCCTGAATTTCGAAAGAAACCTGATGAATGAAAAGGAAGCTGTTGGACAGTAAGCTACTCTCCGTAAACTTTCCTTATTTTTTGTTTTTGGTCTTTTCTTTAATTTCTGGCTTTCACAGCGCTTCTAATATTATTTCTAACACCGCTTCTAATATTACCTAAACAATGCTTCAAACATCGGTTAAATAATCTTCATAACATCTTTTCGAACTTTTCTCTCGGAGCCCCACAGCGCGGGCATTTCCAGGACTTGGGAAGTTCCTTAAAAAGTGTTTCGGGGGATATGGATTGTGCGGAATCCCCACAGGTCGGGTTGTAGATGTACCCGCAATTTAAGCATCTGTACATTTGGATCACCTGCTAAGTTTCAATTATACCGATTTGTTTCGATAAACCTGATTTGTTTTGATAAACCTGATTTGTTTCGATAAAACCGATCGGTTTTGATAAGCTTGATTCGTTTTGACAAACCTGAATTCTTTACCTGAGAATTTTTAAGCTTGAGGGTTTTTTAACCTGAGATCCCATACTCCTGATTTGCTGTCCGTTTTCAATCCTCAGACCCATCCCCGGAGCTGCATGGCTTCAACAACCCTGCCCACGGCAAGGGTGTAGGCTGCCCTGCGCATTCCTATATTATTTTTCTTCGAGAAATCAAGCACTGAATGATAGGCTTTTTTCATTTTCCGGGTAAGTTTTTCCTGGACTTCGTCTTCGTCCCACTGCATGCTGTACTGGTTCTGGACCATTTCGAAGTAGGACACGATGACCCCGCCCCCGTTGCAGAGGATGTCCGGGATTACGTGCACTTCGTTTACCAGGAGGATGGGGTCGGCATCTTTGTTTGTGGGGCCATTGGCAAGTTCGGCCAGGATTTTTGCTTTTACCCTGCTTGCGTTCTCTTTTGTGATCACGTTCTCAAGGGCTGCCGGGATCAGGATGTCCACGTCCAGCTCCAGGAGTTCTTCATTCGTAATGTTTGCAGCTCCCGGGTAGTCAAGCACCGAGCCCGTGGAGAGTTTGTGCCCGGAAATATCTTCCGGGTCCAGCCCTTTTTCGGAGTAGACCCCGCCTTTGCTGTCGCTGACCGCAACTACCCTGCACCCGAAGAGCTTTTTGGCAAGATAGGCTGCATGGTACCCTGCGTTTCCGAAGCCCTGCACTGCAACTGTGGAGTCTTTCAGCTCAAGTCCCAGCTCCCCTGCAGCTTCCTTTATTGCATACCAGCCTCCCCGGGCTGTTGCATCGTACCTGCCCGCAGAACCTCCCAGGCTGGTGGGTTTGCCGGTGATAATCCCGAATACGTTTTTCCCCACAAGTGTCGAGTACTCGTCCATCATCCAGGCCATTACCTGGGGGGTCGTATAAACATCAGGGGCAGGCACATCCCTGTCCGGCCCGATTATCTGGAAGATTCCCCGGATGTACTCCCGGCTCAGGCGTTCAAGTTCCCGATGGGACAGCTCTTTCGGGTTGCAAATGATTCCTCCCTTTGCTCCTCCCAGGGGCAGTTCATGCAGCGCACACTTCCAGGTCATGAGGGCAGCAAGAGCCCTGATTGTCTCGATGGTCTCTTCCGGGTGGAAACGGATTCCGCCTTTTGTAGGCCCCAGGGCTTCGTTGTACTGGACCCGGAAACCCTTGAAAACTTTTATCGAGCCGTCGTCCATATGGATCGGCAGGGAAACATAGAGTTCCCTCCTGGGTATTTTCAGGAATTCTTCCATGTCAGGACTGAGCTTGAGACCTGCAGCACAGGTGCATACCTGGTCCTTAATGTCATTAAGAAGATTGGGATCCGAATTCATTATTACCCCCACAGAAGAATGGGATTCCGGGCGTTAAATAGGTATTGGAACCGCGGCCAAACCCCGGTTCAATATCCATTCCTGATTCTTTAGAATATGCAAAAATTTAGAATCCACACTCTCTTTTTATACGTTTATGGCAAATATAGACCGGGGATTAATTATCTGTCCTGAATGGGATTAATTATCGGTCACGAAAGGGATTAATTATCTGTCCTGAATGGGATTATCGGTCCCGGGAAACCCGCTGAAAAGGGATTTCCGGTGGCTGAACTGGACTTTACGGGGGAGTAGCCATTATAGAATCCGATTTACTGTCCGAAGCCTGCGTCCTTAAATATGACTGGCGCCTCTTTGACATTGAAAAGCAGCTGAATATCCTGCGTTACATAAACCCGGTGAATGCGGGCAGGGAAAAGGCAAAGTTCCTGAAGGCATACGCCGCCGGCAAATCCTACGACCCTGTCTTCGAATACGAGGAACCGGGCCCGGAAGTCGGGGAGTTTTGCAGGAAAATGGAGCGGATAAGGGGCAAACTGGAAAACTGCAGGGCTTCTTTCTTTGCTCCCGGTTACATCGAAAAAATTGACCGGCTCCGGAAACTGGCTGAACTCCTGAAGCACAGGGATTCCCCCGCTTTCGGGCCTGAGCTTGCAGCTTATTTTGGACCCCCCTCAGGAAAGGTTCTCCGGGAGGCAAAAAGAAATCTCAGGATGTTGCAGGCTGCGGACGAGCCTGAAAACCTGGACTCTGCTGCGGTCCGCAGGATTTTTGAAAATGAACTCAAGGCTTACGGCCTGGAATGGGAAGTCAGGCCCTTCCTTAAAGGCGGGGCGAAGCTGGCTGTCAACTCCACCCGGGAGGAAGTATACGTTGACCTTTCCATCCGTTTTTCCGAAAATAGTATCAAACGATACCTCTACCACGAAATCCGCACCCACGTTTTCAGGGCTGAAAACGGGAAAAGGCAGCCCCTTACTATTTTCCTCTCCGGTTTTCCGGGTTACAGTGAAACCGAAGAAGGGCTTGCCGTCTACAACGAATACGCAAACGGCCTCCTGGACCCTGAAACCCTTATGAAATACAGCGCAAGGGTAATAGCAGCTTCAATGGTTCCCCATGCCTCTTTTTCCGAAATTTTCGAAGAAATGCTCCGGTACTTCCCCCCGGAAAAAGCCTACACGATTACCCAGCGGGTCAAAAGGGGAATGATAGACACATCCCTTCCCGGAGGCTACACAAAAGACTACATCTACCTGAGCGGCTTCCTGAAAGTCAGTGACTTCCTGCAAACCCGCCCCTCAAAATCCGCTGCCCTGAAAGTCCTCTACTGCGGAAAAATCGGCCTCGAAAACTTTGAAATGACCCGGGACCTGCTCGAAAGGGGTTTCCTGAAAATGCCGCGCTACTCTCCCGAAATGGAGCTTCCGGCTCAAAATGCCGTCCTCTGAAACCTGTGATCTCCAGAAATCCCGATCTAATCGGTTGAGGACGGCATTCAGGTCGCTTTGGCTTTAAGAGATCAATCAAAAAAAACACGTTTTGCCTTTTTACATTGGAATCCTTTTTTCAGTCATCTGGATGTACTTTTTGGTTCTCACAATACACTTCTCAGTCATCTGGATGTACTTTTTGGTTCTCACAATACACTTCTCAGTCATCTGGATGTACTTATTGGTTATCACAATACACTTCTCAGTTATCTGGATGTACTTATTGGTTATTGAAATGTATTTTTCAGTCATCGGGATGTACTTATTGGTTATCACAATACACTTCAAAATTTACTTTATAGAATAGTTAGCAAATTAATCTTAAGGTTATTTCTCCGGGTGAAAAATCTGCTTCTTTTCAATTATTTTCAAGGAAAGGCCGCTCGCCTGCGTCGAGCGTGGGGTGGGCACGGGTTTGCCATCTAAACGGTTACTCGGATTTTTAAGACCGATCTTTTAAATGGCTGGAGGTCGCAGGTCCTGCTTTCAAAAACAAGTCCTTACAAAGGTCCCGAAGGCTTTCATCAGGCGCAGGGAATTTCCGGAGAGCATGAGCTTTTTCAGTACGACCGAGGGGTGGTCCATGTCCCCGTATTCCGTGATCGTCTCAAGGATTGAGGGGGTGTTCAGGGAAGCTATCAGTTCGTTTAGCTGCCTGTCTTCCAGTTTTCCTATGTGGTCATGTACTTTCATGCCGATTTCAAGCTCTTTTCCAAGGGCTTTTCGCCAGAGCCGGTCGTATTCGGAAAGCCTTTCTGAGCCGGTGTTTCCTTCAAGGGCGGCTTCGGCGGCGACTCTTCCTGCGATTTTGGCGGCAAGGGCACCGGGATAGACTCCTCCCCCAGAGGTGGGTTTTGCCTGCCCGGCAGCGTCTCCTACCACAAGTACCCCGTCAGTTGATGTTCTTTCCGGAGGGCCAATGGGAATGCCCCCCACCACGAAATCCAGCATGCCCCCGCCGTACCTGGCTTTTACGTGGGGATTTGAATAGAGGAACTTTTGCAGGTAGGAAAAGGGCGTTTCCCCCTGCCCCAGCAGTTTGGGTTCCACGGCAAGCCCGATTCTGGAAATCCTTTCGTTCAGGGGCACTGTCCAGGCAAAAAAACCGGGAGCCGGGGAACCCGGGAAAAGTTCGACAAAAGCGCTGTCCTCGGAAGCATAGGGGGCTTCGACCTGGACCCCGGAGAGTACACGTTTTGGCATCCCCAGTCCCGCATACCGGGCTATCCGGCTTTTCACGCCGTCTGCCCCTATCACCACCCCCGCGTTTATGATTTCGGGTTTGCCATTCCTGAGGACCTTTAGTTTTACAAAAGGATCTTTTTTCCTGCCTTCTTTCCTGTCTTCTTTCGTGCCAGTTTCGGGTTCAGCTTTCAGGCCTGCTTTTTCAAGCCCTGCTTTTTCAAGCCCTACGGCCTTTGTCCTGAGGGAAAGTTCAACTCCTGCTTCGACTGCCAGGGTCGCCAGGGTGCGGTCAAAGCTTTTCCTGGAGACCACATAGGCTTTGGCTTGTTTCCCGTCGATTGGCAGGGAATTCCCGTCGGGAGCATGGACAAAAGCCCCACGAATGGAATTGAACACGAACTCGTCCGAAGGCCTGACGTCGCATTCCGCAACTGCCCTTGTGCTCAGGAGCCCGGTACAGCCCACAGGCGAGCCTATGGAGGAGTGCTCTTCCACAAGCAGGACCTTTGCCCCATGCTTTGCGGCATACCGGGCAGCGGTGGAACCCGCCGGGCCGGCGCCCACGACGACTACATCGTAATTCATGCTGGACCCTTCAAATAGCATAATTAATATATCCATCTCAATATATAAATACTGGTTCTGTGTACCTTGCAGGTATTGTGCGTATCTCAGGTAATTTGATATACCGATAAACGTATCCTTCCTGAAAAACTGAACGATAACTTACTTAATCGTTTTCTCTAAATCAGACCAGTGCTTTCCATGCCGCAGAAAAAAGACAAGTTCCGATCTCCCAGCCCGAAAAGGCCGGGAAATGTTCCGGGAAATAAAAGTCCCCGGCCTCATGACAAGAAGACTGACAAAAATACTGACAAGAAGGTTCAGGCTTCAAGGAAAAAAACTCCTGATAAATCCGGCAGTTCTTCTTTTACAAAGGAGCGTAGCCAGGAAAACAGGACTCGGCGAAAGGAGCCCTTGACTCATAAGGGGGCATCCGGGAAACCATTCGGGAAAAATTCCGGCAGGCGTTTCGAGTACGAAAACGACAGTATTTCCTGGTGCAGGGAGTGCAACCTGCCTTTGATAGGGGAGGAGTGCGGGATTTGCGGCACGAAAGGTTTTCCAATTACCCTTTCCCAGCCGGCAGATGTCCGTTTCTGTTCCTCCTATGAACGGGAAGTCCTGGAAAGGGAGCTTCTGGCGGCTTTCGGCTGCGACCCCCTGGGAGACCGGATTCTCCTCCTGAACAAAATCCCCGGCGAGGACAAGACCGATGAAATCATCGTGGACGGGCTGCACTTCGGGGTGCTCCGCTTCGAGCTTTCAAAAATGGACTACGTTTTTGAGCCCTCCGTGGAAGGAGCAAAGTTACTCCTGCAGCATGGAGCAGGACAAAAAGTCGAGCTGAAAAAGACGAAAAACAAACACCTGAACGGAAAAAACGTGGACTCCGGGCTTGTGGAGGCTTTTTCCGGGGACATGAAGGCAGGGGACTTTGTGCTCGTGACTGCGGGCAGCCTGAGTGGATACGGGATTTCTTACATTAACGGTTCGGAATTTGGCTCTAAAAAAGATTCAGGCGAAAAAGTCCTCCGTGTAAGAAAAATTGACAGTTCGGAGGCATTTCTTCATCAGAAAGTCCCTTCCATGGCCTCCTGTATCGAGGCGAACAAAAAACATCTCCAGGCCCTCGGGAAAAATGCTATCAATGCCATCCGGGGAATTGCAAATAGGAATGAGTACAGGAAGCTGCCGGTTTATGTCTCCTTCAGTGGAGGAAAAGACAGCCTTGTGGTGCTTGACCTTACCCGTGCCGCTCTCAAGAAAAGAGAATTCAAAGCATTTTTCGTGAACACCGGGATTGAGTTTCCGGAAACGGTTGAGTTTGCCAGGGAGTATTGCCGGGAGCAGGGTATCCCATACGAGGAAATGAATTCCGGGGATGCGTTCTGGGAGAATGTGGACAGGTTCGGGCCCCCTGCAAAAGATTTCCGCTGGTGCTGCAAGGTCTGCAAGCTGGCGTCCGCAGGGGACATTGAGGCAGGAAAAAATGTCTGCGGGAAAGAAAATGAAGGTGCCCTGGCCGGAGACGGACCCGGAGCATCCCGTTCAGGGGCCGGAATTGAAGCAGTTGCCCATAAAGCCGGGTACAGCGCAGACACCGTGGCATACCTGACCGTTGACGGGAAAAGGAAGCATGAGTCTTTTTCACGGGCAAAGATCGCAGCCAGTGAAACGAACCCCTTTGTCCCGAACCAGCTCAACATCTTCCCGATCCGGGACTGGAGGGCGCTTGAGGTCTGGCTTTATATCCACTGGCGGAAGCTGGCTTACAACCCCCTGTATGACCAGGGCTTTGAAAGGGTAGGCTGCTGGCTCTGCCCGTCGGCTCTTGCGGCTGAATATGAAAGGGTAAAGGAACTGCACCCTGAGATGCACGAAAGGTGGAACACTTTTCTCCTTGCCTGGGCAAAAAACCTGGGGCTTTCTGAAAAGTTTGTTGAGCACGGGTTCTGGCGCTGGAAAGAGCTGCCTCCCAAGATGCTAAAGCTGGCCGAAGAACTGGGAACTTCCGTCCTTCCTGAAGAAAAAGCCGAAGCCTTTGAAATCGAGGTCGTTTCCGGGATTTCTCCCTGCAAAGCAGGGGGGTTTTCCGTAGAAGCCGGGGTAAAAGGGGTCGGACTGAAGGAAGCTGCCGAATTCCTGAACGTGCTGGGGCCGGTGGTCCGGGCAGAAGAACTGGGCATGCTGCTCGTAAGGACCGGGGCAGGGACTGTGAAGTTCTTTTCGAACGGGAACCTGCTGGTAAGCTCGGACACGAAAGCCAGGGCAGTTTCCCTTTTTAAGGAGACCGCAAAACAATTCGCAAGGCTTTCCCGCTGCACCGGATGCGGGATATGTGAGAAAGCCTGCCCCGTGGGTGCGGTTTCAGTCAATGGGAATGAGGTACGTGTAAGTGAAGCCTGTATCAGGTGTGGCAAGTGCACGGAGGCCTGTGTGGTGACCAGGTATTTCAACAGGCTTTTCCCGGACTTTGATGAAAAATTAAAAATCTAAGAACGCTATATTAATACTGATCAAGTACTGGTTATGAATCAGTAGGAATGCGGTATAGGACTGGGTAGGTAGGAATACTATTATATTTTTAGATAGGTTATTATTATATTTCTCAGATGACAGAGACTTTGGTAGAAGCGATGTCTTAAAATTGAATTACTGTACTAATTGGATTCTCGTATAAATCCTGGTAAACTGAATTCTCATATAAATCCTGGTAAACTGAATTCTCGTATAAATCCTGGTAAACTGAATTCTCATATAAATCCTGGTAAATAATATCATCTTGCTGGAATGGGAAAATTAAGCCTCTCCGGAAGAAAACAATTATCCTGGTAAGGAAAATGAAGTTCAATCAACCCTATGACGGAGTTAGCCAGCTGATTGAAAGTCGCTGGAAGATCGCAGCGGCCCTGGTGATAGCTGTGCTTTTGTATTTCGCCTTTTTAATCATGATTCCTCTGGCAGACGGGGTCGTGCTGGGGCTGGTGTTTGCTTATATTGCCAGACCTATCCGCATGAAGTTCAAAAGGTACAAGAAATTAGGGTCGCTGGTCGCCAGTACCTGCATCTTCGTTCCCATTATATTCATTGTCGGAGCAGGTATTGTTGAGATCCTGCACCAGATGTCCTGGATCATTGATAACCAGACTGTGGTCATAGGCGGTATCTTTGATTTTGTGGGTGCTCTGGAAATCCCGGAGAGGTACCTCGATCAGATTAATTCGGCTGTGTGGTCTCTTTTTTCCTCGCTTCTCCCTGCAATCGGGGGGATTGGAATTATTTCCTATGCCCAGAGCATAAGTTTGTTCGTAATAAATTTCATCGTTTCCATAGTCCTCTGCTATTTTCTGCTTTCTGACGGGGACAGGCTTTACTGCGCCTTCCTTGCAGTCGTGCCTGAGGAATATCAGGGTACCGTAAACAGGTATGCATCCCACCTGGACCTGATCCTGACCGGCGTCTTCATAGGAAACGCCTATGCAGCCCTGATTGTAAGTGTGACTTCCGTTGTGGTTTTCTACGCTTTCGGGCTTACCCATGTGCTTGCGCTTGCAACCCTTATCTTCATGGCGTCGATAATTCCTCTCTTTGCAGGGTATATGGTGCTCGTCCCCCTGACGGTGCTGCGCTACTTTGACCAGGGTTTCGAGAGCGCGCTCATCTTCTTCGTGGTTTCCTCTCTTGTCATCTACGGCCCCCCCGAACTGATCCTCCGCCCCTACCTGACCAGTCTAAAGTCCAACATCCATCCCATGTTCCTGATGCTTGCTTTCCTGGGAGGGGCTTTTGTTGGCGGGGTTGCGGGCTTTTTTGCAGCTCCGATCCTGCTCGGAGCCCTGGTGGCGGCGTACAGGGTTTACCAGGAGACCATGCATCCCGAGCTTGTGGAAAAAGCCGACCCAAACCTCAAGAACCTGGGCTACACCTGTAAGAAAGAGACATGTGAAAAGACGCCGTAAAGAGTTTTTACTGCCTTTTCCCTTTATTGTGCTGCCCTATCCCGCTTTTCCTTTTCCTGCAAAAGGGAAAAACCCGGTAATGGGGCGCTTAAAGGCGGGTACGACTTGCGCTTTCCTGGTAAATTGGCGCTTAGGGAAATCCGGGGAGTTACCTGAGATCCCGAAAGCTAGCGGTATTCTCCCTGGCCGAGCAGGGATTCAATGATACCACATGATACGGTTTTTGATGCTGGGCAATCCATCTTCATGAAGTTTAATTCAAAAAATTTAACGCCATTGAATATTTTCATACCTTTATAATATTCAGTAAAATTAAATCGTTTAAAGGGCGCATCGAATTTGAAGCGATTATGATATATATTTCTACGTACTTATAAAAAACGTAGATTGAGAGTTAAAGGGTTTCCTCTCAATCTCATGGGTTGGATCATTGGTAGGAGCCGGAAAGTGGGAACATCGGGCTCCTATCCACTACTATTCTAACAATTTTATCGTTGTCGTCCGGTTTTTTATAACGTTTTTATTAAAAATAAAGCTTGTGAGCGATCCTAAAAAAAATTTGAATTTTATGGAGTTATGTCCCGCACTCATTTTCGGTCTCACAGCAATTCGAGTTGGTGAACTACCGCAATCTATTCCGGTTCAGCTGTGTTCTCGGACCCGGGGTGTACTACGTAGCATCTCTTCTTCTGAAACATCAGCGGTTTTGAATTTTATCGGAATTTTGCCGGGATCTCTTGTCTCTGTGAACGAAAATATTCCCGTAAAAGGGATTGCTTTATATCACTGTACGCTGTTAGGACTGTCATATATTCTTACTTAATTTCCGGAAACCTGAACAGGCCCGCTGTGCAGGCCGCATGCTCCCAAAAGGCATGCAATCAAAAAATTAATCAACAAACCTAACTTTATCTGGAACTTGACTCCAGTGGTTCCGAGAGCACAGGTGATTCAATGCAATTATTGCTTATTCATTCTGATTATATAGAATACGAAACCAAAAAACAGACTCCGGTAGCTGAAAAAATCGAAGACTCTTTAAAGTCCGGAAGGCTTGAAGAGGCCCTCACTGCGTTCATGGCTGTGGAGAGTGCAGACGAGAAGAACCCCGAAGAAACAATCGGAAAGGCGGTCTCGGAAATCGAAAAGGTTGCATCCCAGGTCAAGACCGACCGGATCATGCTCTATCCTTACGCTCATTTAAGCTCGGACCTTTCTTCCCCGAAAGTGGCGGTCAATGTCCTGAAAGGCATCGAAGCTGCCCTTTCCGCTAAGTATGAGGTCAAGCGCGCTCCCTTTGGCTGGTACAAGGCCTTCAAGATAAGCTGTAAGGGCCACCCACTTTCCGAACTGTCCCGGACCATCCGGCCTGAAGGAGCAGCTCCGGCAGTATGCGGGGAAAAGGTTGTTGTAGCTGAAGAAAAGGAAGAGGTAGTTTCCGAAGCCCTGAAAGCCGAAGACACTGCCAGGTCCTACTGGCGCATCCTGACTCCTGACGGGGAACTTCATGAGGTCGAAGGTTTTGACCTTTCTCCTTACCCGAAACTTCAGGATTTCGTGAATTATGAGATTTCCAAGAGCAGGGCAGTAAAGGAAGCCCCGCCCCATGTGGAACTCATGCGCAGGCTCGAACTTGCCGACTATGAACCGGGGTCCGATTCCGGGAACATGCGCTATTACCCCAAGGGCAGGCTCATCAAGTCCCTGATGGAAAACTACGTGCTTGATGTCGCATCCGAATTCGGGGCAATGGAAGTGGAAACCCCCCTGATGTACGACATGAACCACCCGACCCTGAAAAAGTATCTGGACCGCTTCCCGGCAAGACAGTACTCCATCGAGTCGGACAAGCGCCACATGTTCCTGCGTTTTGCAGCCTGCTTCGGGCAGTTCCTTATGAACCACGACATGACGATTTCTTACAGGAACCTCCCTTTGAAGATGATCGAAATGACCCGCTACAGTTTCAGGAAGGAACAGCGGGGAGAACTCGTGGGTCTCAGGAGGCTCAGGGCTTTTACAATGCCGGATATGCACTCCCTTTGCCCGGACATGGGCCAGGCCGTGGACCAGTTCATGCAGCAGTACAAGCTCTGTATTAGCGTCCTTGATAACATGGGGATCGATCTCGATGACTACGAGGTTGCAATCCGCTTCACGAAAGACTTTTACGAGTCTAACAGGGACCTGGTTAACTCCATGGTAAAAACCGTGGACAAACCCGTGCTCGTGGAGATGTGGGACACCCGTTTCTTCTACTTCGTGCTCAAGTTCGAGTTCAATTTCGTAGATGCCCTTGCCAAGGCAAGCGCCCTTTCCACTGTCCAGATCGATGTGGAAAATGCCGAACGCTACGATATCTCTTACATTTCCTCCGAAGGCAAGGCCGAAAGGCCCACCGTGCTCCACTGCTCCCCCAGTGGGGCAATAGAGCGCTGCATCTACGCCCTCCTTGAAAAAGCTGCCATGGAAACCGAGAAAGGGAAAGTACCCATGTTCCCGGTCTGGCTCTCCCCGACCCAAGTCAGGATCATCACTATCTCCGAAAATCACATGGACTTTGCAGAAGAAGTTTCAAAGAAGCTGGGCTGCAGGGTGGACATTGACGACAGGGAACTTTCCATAGGGAAGAAAATCCGGGAAGCTGGCAGGGAATGGGTTCCCTATGTGGTTGTTATCGGGGACCAGGAAGTCGAGGATGGAACTATCAATGTGACCGTCCGGGAAGAGTCCGAACAAAAGAAGCCCATGAAAGTCCAGATGACCCCGGAAGAGCTTTCCGGAAGGATCAAGGCAGAAACAGCAGGCAAGCCGTACAAGGGGCTGCCACTTGCGAAATACCTCTCGGAAAGACCGAAGTTCCTTTAAACTTCCGGTTTTTTCCGTTTTTCCTTTATAGAGCCAGGGTTAAAATGTCAGAATCCTTGCTCTTTCTTTAAGTTTTTCTTTGTGATCCGGAATAATTTATATATCTCTCCGATCAATTAATTGAATATCAGTTGTAACTGAATTTTAGTTTAATTGAATTTTAGTTTAATTGAATCTTAGTTTAATTGAATTTTAGTTTAATTGAATCTTAGTTTAATTGAATCTTAGTTTAATTGAATCTTAGTTTAATTGAATCTTAGTTTAATTGAATCTTAGTTT
>CBFCWE010000034.1:0-38222 GCA_965601435.1 uncultured Methanosarcina sp. | reverse complement strand
CCATCTATTCCTTCCCATCTATTCCTTCCCATCTATTCCTTCCCATCTATTCCTTTCCATCTATTCCTTCCCATCTATTCCTTCCCATCTATTCCTTCCCATCTATTCCTTCCCATCTATTCCTCCACCAATTTCATTCCCTCTTCTTAGCTTATCACTTCTCTTTGCTTAAGCGTCCGCTTTGAAAACTTCCTGTAGGTCCATTCCACCAAAAAGCAGCCTGCAATAACGCCTGCGAGTAAAACAAGGGTCCTGGGAGAGTGTCCCAGTTCATAGTATACCAGGACAGCAAAAAAACCCGCACTGCTGAGCAAGGAAGCCCATATCAAAAGGGGTTTGGCGTGGGTTTCCCCGTACAGGCGCAGGTGGGCGATATTCACGGCTACATATATTAAAAGCAGGGACGCGCTTGCCAGCATGCCAATGCGTTCCAGGTTCAGGAAATTCGCGCAGAAGATTACAAGGCCCGATGTGATAAACAGGCCTTCGGTGCTTCTTTTCCAGACCTTCCTTTCGAAGAATTCGGGCAGTTCCCCTTCCTTTGCAATGATATAACATGTGTTTGCCCCTCCGTAAAGCGAAGCATTGATCGCCGACGTTGTTGAGAACAAAGCCGCCAATGCCATGATCTTGAAGCCCGCAGCCCCCAGGAAAGGTTTTGCGGCTGCTGCGAGAGCATAGTCTTTGCTCTGCTCGATCTCGGGAATAGAGAGGTTTCCAACTACGGCCAGGCTCACAAGCACGTAGATAAATATGACCAGGACCACGCTCAGATACAGGGCCCGGGGGAGAGTTTTTTCGGGATTTTCCATATCTTCGGCCGCATTGGTAATCAAACCGAAGCCCTGATACGCGAGAAAAACCATGCCCGCCCCGTAGAGGACCTTTGAAGGAGCCGGAAAATTCGAAAGGGCAAGGTTTTCGGGGGTGATGTAGAACAACCCGGCAAGCCCGAAGAGGATGAGTATTCCAACCTTTATGGAAACAATAAAAAGCTCGGATTTGCCCACAGCCTTTGCCCCTATAAAGTTCACCCCCGTGAAAAGCAGGATGATTCCCGTGGCAAAAACCGCATCCCTGCCCTGGCCTGAGCCTGAAGGCAAAAAGGTAACCGCATAAGAAGAAAACCCCTTAGCATAGAGGGCGAGCCCGAATATGTACCCGACCCAGAGCAAAACATTCAGCCCCCCGCTAAGGATCCCGTCTCCGAACCCTCTTACCAGGAACTCGACCGCCCCTCCTGCAGAGGGGTACTTCGCCCCCAGTTTTGCATAGGAATACGTGCTTAAAAGTGCAACCAGCCCCGCAATGACAAACGAGACGTACACCGCAGTTCCCGAAATCGCGGCAGCCATCCCGAAGATCGAGAAAATTCCCGCCCCCACCATTGCTCCCACCCCGATAGAAGTGGCAGCCCACAACCCCATCGACTTAGTTTCCTGCCCCATCCTAATAAGCCCTGCCGTAAATCCCTTAAAAATTAAACTTAGAGAAGCCCCAACTCTTCCCGGTTTAATTTTGTCCTTTAAGGGAAATAACTTTTTGCCAGCTTTCCGGATTGGCTTTAATGGACAGCAACAGATTTGGGACGAAAAACAACAGTAATCCAATCGTTCAGCAGCCTTGAAAACCGTTTTCGATCTGCTTTTCAGTTACCAACGCTCTCACCGGCTGCGAAGCAGGCGGCTTTTCCTGAACTCCAGAAAATTGGAATTTTTCGACTCAGGTCGGAACCCTGGATTCCCGGAATCAATCCATTTTCTCGAACCTGTTGATGTTATTCCTGACATCGGTATACGTGGGATTTATACGGACTGCATTTTCAAAAGCCTCGGCAGCCTTTTCATGTTCATCGACTTTGGAAAGAACACAACCTTTGCAGTTCCAGGCATAGGCATCATCCGGGTTGATTTTAAGAGCTTTATCAAAAGCCCTGAGAGCTTCGGCATAAGCCTCAATTTTTCCAAGAGCAAGCCCCTTATTGTTCCAGGCAAGGTTATACTCTGGACTAATTACCAAAGCCTTATCAAAAGCCTTGAGAGCTTCATCATACTTTTCAAGTTCCAGCAAGGAAAGACCCTTGTTGTTCCAGATCTCAGCATCCTCGCCAAGCTCCAGGCCCCGGTCAAAAGCCCGAATTGAAGATTCGTACTGCTGCAGGTGATAGTGAACAAGTCCCCTATGCCCCCACGCCTTCGCAGAGTCAGGGTTTATCTCCGTAGCCCTTTCCAGGACTTTCAACGCTTCTTCATATTTTCCCTGCTTGCAGAGCCTGCTCCCCTCTTTACAGCACCCGCTTTCGGAATACTTTTCCGGGTCGCATTCCCCTGCCCTTGCAAAGGCTTCCCTGGCATCCCCAAACTTTCCAAGCCTATTTAGCACAAGCCCAAGCCCATAGTGCGCGGAAGATGCCTCCGGCATGATGTCAAGTGTCCTTTCAAAAGCTTCCCGGGCCCTTTCGTAAGTTTCCAGTTTGTAGAGAGCAAACGCACTGCAGCAAAGAGCTTTGCCATCATTTCCCCGGCTGAGCTCAAATTCTTTTTCGAAAGCCTGCTCTGCCTCTTCATATTTCCCCTGCCTGTATAGAGCCTGACCCTTGTGATAAGAAGCTCCCAGGAACTCCGGGTTAAGCTCAAGCACCCCGTCAAAAGCCTCTAACGAAGCATCATACCTGCCAAGGTCCACTAACGTAAGTCCTTTCCCGTACAGGTTTTGAGCATAGTGCGGGTTAAGGGAAATAGCCTTTTCAAAAACCTCAAGGGATTCTTCAGACCTTCCAAGCCTGCGGAGCACATTCCCTTCATTATACAGGGCTTCGTCATAAAGTGGATTTATCTCAAAAGCCTCCTCGAAAGCCTCCCTGGCATCCTCATACCTCCCAAGCCTTTCAAGGGCAATTCCCTTATTGTTCCAGGCAGGAGCATATTTTTGATTAAGTTCAAGAGCCCTGTCAAAACATTCCATTGCCTTATCGGGTTTTCCGTCACGTAAACATTCAAGGCCTCTGCTATTTAATTTAATGAAATCTTCAGTGATCATATAATCCCCCGTTTCTATGAGAAAATAGATGCGTATTTTTTGCAGATTTTTTCAGAAAAATAACACAACTTATAACAATTATCTAAATATATATAAATATATAAAAAACATAAATACTGATTATAGATATTTTTCAATATTAGGATTTTTTTTTCAATATGAGGATTTGACCCGGATTCCGGAGAAAACATTGAATCAAAAAATCAAAAAAGAGGTAAAAATAGCTCAGAATCGACAAGTTTTAAGCTTTAAGCTTCACCCTTCCACTTCTTCATCTTTTCTTCCCGCCACTGCTCGATCGCTCTCCAGATGGGCAGAGGATCAATGCCGTGAACTTTGATGTACTCCTCCCGCGTGTACTCATGCATACTGCCGTCCACAAAATGCAACGTAGCCTGGTCCGCCTGCAGCCTCGCACCTGCCGGTATTGCCGAAGGATTTACGCAGACCTCTGCACAGTAGCGCCACCCGTCTCCTCCTGTTGGCTCTATCCTGAAAGGCTTTCCGCAGTTCGGACAGACTCCGATCATTGTCTCTTCTTCTTGCTTATCCATAATTTTCCCCCCGTATGGCTGAAAAAACGTAAGTTTAAGTGGGTATTGTGCAGGATGATATATAACATTGTTTTTATAAATTTATGTTAATGCATTGTCGAATCTTTTTTAGCAAAGCCTGCAAAACTTCCCATAGGGATGATGCTGACAAAAAATTCACGCCAAACCAGACATTCTCGTGAAAAATCTCATACTGGTAGGAGTAATTGACAAATATCAGCGGAAAGTGCCAGAGCGACCAGAGTATGCTGAAAATCAGCGATGCCTTAAAGTTCTCGAAGATAACTCAGTTCTGAAAAAAATGACAACTTCTTTATACATTGACATTTTATAAACTATAACAGGGTTGGTGGCATAGCTTTGCGAAGTTTTAGACCTTATAACCTGGTGATCATTCTTATCTTATTAGCTGCCCAGTTCTACCCGGCAGCCGCATCAAGTAGCCAGGAATCAGTTCAAGAACCTTCTTACATTTCAACAGGTACTGCTGCTGCTCTGGCAATGGTGTCTCAACTTAGTTTTCAGAACCAGATCAACAGCGACCTTGACGTGGTCGGACTTATAGGCGTTTCCGAGAACAAAACAGATACGGATGGCGACGGACTGCCCGATTCTGTTGAGGCTGTTCTCGGAACTGACTTTAATAACACAGATTCTGATTTTGACATGCTGGACGACTATAACGAATCGGTTTTTTATGAGTCGGACCCTCTTGAACCGGATTCGAACCATGACGGGCTGTCGGATTACTTTGAAGTGACAGACGTCGACTCCCTTGACGCTGATGGGGATGGTTTTTCAAATGTATGGGACCTTGACAACGATGACGATGGAGTGGCGGACTCAATCGACCTGTCCCCATACTCACATTCCGGTTTTAATGACAGCTTCCTTTTTGATATAAGAACTAATGGAAACCCGACATATCTCACATTCCAGATAAAGCCTCAGAACCCTGACAATTTGAAGTTAGCATTACAGGATTGGGACTGGCCATACGATGATAAAGGCCAGATGAAGGACCTGGATGATTCAACTGATGATCTCAAGTTCATTCCCATGCTTGAATTAAAATCAAACGTGATCCCTGAGCAGTCAGACCTGCTGGAATATGGTATTGCGGTTTCCTCTGACAGCCTGTACATTCCCCTGACAGTTGTAGAGGACTATGGCGCCAACGTTGCTTTTGGGGGCAGGATGTTCTTCCCGGCATCAGATCCTTTAGATATTTCTATTAATGCGAGCCTTATCTGGCTGGTGCAGGGAAAGACCGATAACGAGACCGACGGGGTGATAGAATCTGAAACAGTCACTCTTGCCAAATACAACGAAGGATGTATGCTCACAGGCTTTGAGGCTGAAGAGAACTATGGCACTGATGTCGGTATGTTCTACGGGGACAGTGTGAACCAGACATTGCTTGCAGGCTTTTTAATGGCTTTTTCATATCTCAGGGACGGCCAGACAACATTATACGATATGCCTGACGCGCTTGTGGATGCGAATCTGACCGTAAATTCTGAGATCGAATCGGTCTCGCACCGGGATGTGGCAGTGTTTAACACTACATCGGAAATGAAAGAACAGGCACTCAAATCATTACCTGAAAACAGGATACTGCCATTACTTGCCGCTTATCAATTCAACTTTACCAGTAAGGATATCGATGACCTTGTTTCCGGCGGCGTGTGTGTCAACGGAAACGCATTTGATTTCGACCTGACGGCGTCCCCGGCTCCTGCCATTACCATGAAAACAATCAAGATGAGCTGGTATGACACTAGCACAAACGAAAGTGTTGACATGGAATCCTTTTTGCCTGAAGTGGAAAATTGGGGACAGGGAAGCGGGCTTGATGAAAACACAATTACTTCCATGATGGGCATGGCGCTTGTATGGAATATAGGTGAATCAGTGGTAACCTGGCTAAACGGGGCAGATACAATTTTCCAGAATGCAATGGAAGTGAAATCTCAAATTAAAGAATATGGCTTCAGGTTTCTTACGCCCACATTAAAGCTCGGCATTTTTGGGGTATATCTGTTCACCTCGATCAAGCTGGTCGGATTCGGAAAAGCCCTATGGGGTGCTATCAAAGTAACGCTTGGAGCAAGTTTAAAAGCAGCAACACAGGCAGCCACTAAAACAATAGAAGCCCTGAAAGTCGCAGGTAAGGTCGTTACTTTTGCAGCACTTGTACTTGAAGCCGCGTTTGCAATTGTCGGTTTCATAGCATTATTGGACAACGGTACATCCTTTCAGGCAACCGTTTATCTTACTGCGATGACCATCTATCTTGTAATCCTTACAGTTCTCTTGCTGGCAGGACCCATAGGTGAGGTGATTGCTGCTATAATAATGATAGCTGATGCTATAGCCAGCATATTCGGATATGCTTTTTCAGATTTTATCGGCTGGCTTGTGAGCCTTTTCCATAAGACATACCAGGATACCACCGTTGAACTTAATGTAATAAGCACCTCGATAGACATTCATGATGAAAAAGAGAACGGCCTGAATGTGGGAGACACTATCAGCTTCAGCAGCCTGATAAACGGGACCGTATCGAAAACCTCACATGGTACCTGGAATGATGTTCTGGAAAGCTACGTAGTTCCACACTATGCAATTAAGGTATGGTATCTGCCATCACAAGCCTGGTCATCTCCTGTGGGCCGTTATACCAGGAAAATATCATATTTTGAATATCCCGACCATAAAAACACAACATACGATACCGGAGCATGGATAAAACCCAATGTTGGTGCGGTCAACTTCCCGATACCCATCCGATTATTGGCAGATTATAAAATAATCTATACTGAGAAAAAATTAGAATGGTTTACATGGCATTCTTATCGAAAGAGTTCCGAAGGCACCTCAGTAACGGACCTCGATACAATATATTTCGACATACTTCCCGAAAGTATCAACGATTTTGCAAATTGGTATCCAATTTCCCCCCTGGACAAAGACGGGGACGGAATTTCCAACAGTGAAGACCCTTACCCCTGGAGCTGGGACCGCGATGGGGATGGGTTGAGTGACAAATTTGAACTGGACAGTGGAACAGACCCTGGAAATTCTGACAGGGATGGGGACGGATTGAATGATAAAATAGAACTTATCCACGGTACGAACCTGACAGAATGGGATACGGACGGGGATAACCTATCGGACTACAAAGAAATAAACGGGTGGGCAATATCCTTCAACTACAGCAACCAGACGTTCAACATGTCCGTCCACTCCGATCCTCTGGTGCAGGATACCGATGGGGACGGCGTGGATGACCAGATGGAATACTGGAGTTCCCTCAATCCCGGATCAAGAGACACTGACGGTGATGGGATTATTGATGTGCCAAAACCCAAATATATAACTTATGTCAATTTTGAAAAAAAATGGGGTAATTATGGTTCCGGGGACGGACAATTTAATGAACCAATTGCAGTTGCAGTTGATTCCGGGGGATTCGTATATGTCGCCGACGTTTATAACCACCGCATCCAGAAGTTCGATTCCAATGGGAACTTCATCACTAAATGGGGACGGCACGGATCGGGAAACGGAGAGTTTAGAACAATAGGTGACATGGTGGTTGATGCAAATCGCGGCTATGTTTATGTGAGTGATGTTTACTGGTATGATCCGCCATATGAACGCATTCAAAAGTTTACAACAAACGGAACCTTCGTAACATCATGGGATTGTAACTATTCTTATGCTTTAGCCGTTGATTCGGATGGTTATGTTTATGTTCCCGCAGGTTTGAAAGTTAACGATTCATATCTCAACTGTATTCAAAAATTCGATCCCAATGGAAGCCTCATCACAACATCCTGGTTCGAAAGTGATGAGGTCATTCTTAATGGCGTTACTGCACTGACTGTTGATTTAGATGGAAATGTCTATGTGACAGATGGGGCAGACCATGTCAATCACGGGATTTATAAGTTTGATTCCAATGGAAATTTTATTTTGAAATGGGAAAGTGAAGGTTATCCTGACAGGCTTTTTAGATGGCCTGAAAGTATGACGGTGGACAAAAAAGGATTTGTATACATTGCCAACACAGGTTTCAACCATATTCAGAAGTTCGATTCCACCGGCTGGTTCATCACCAGATGGGGCAGTGAAGGAACAGGGGATGGAGAGTTTAATGGACCCTCGGGAATAGCGGTTGACGCAAATGAATATGTCTATGTCAGTGAAGGATCTGGAAATTCCGGAGACATCGGACACCGTATCCAGAAATTCTCTCAGATAACAGAACTTCAGGTGCCCGGCACTTCCAATCTTACCGATACCGATGGCGACGGGCTGACAGACATAAACGAGACCAATGGCTGGAATGTAACCTTCACAAACCTAACCGGCACTTTCACAGTTCATGTCAGCAGCGAGCCCTTTGCAAAGGATACGGATTTCGAGGGACTTGCAGACCTTGATGAATACAATAGTTCGTCAAACCCCGGGGATCTAGATACCGACGACGATGGGCTTAGTGATTTTGTAGAGATGATGCTGGGAACGAACATCACCCACTATGATACGGACGGGGACGGGCTTGATGACGGGACCGAGCTAACTTTTGGCAGCAACCCAACAAAAGGGGATAGCGACGGGGATGGCCTTTCTGACCTTGATGAGTTCAATTACCTATCCAACCCGAGAAATAAAGACACTGACGGCGACGGGCTGAACGATTCCGAGGAGCTGGACTTCAACTCAAGTCTGAGAAACCCGGATTCTGACGGGGATCTGATGTTTGACGGAGAGGAGAAAAATAATAGTGCAGACCCCTGGGACCCGGATTCTGACGGCGACGGCTTACAGGACGGCTATGAACTGTTCTATAATACCAGTGCAGTGAACAACGATACCGATAAAGACGGGGTTTTTGACGGAGAGGAAGTTGAGAACAGGATGGACCCATCAAACAATGACACCGATGGGGATGGACTGGATGACTTCCAGGAACTCAGCAACGGCACAAATCCTCTGGACAGTGATACTTACGGGAACGGCTTGAACGATTCCGAAGACCCCTACTCTTTTGCGCCTAATGTGGACAGGATCTGGGCGGCATATGACCCTGATGATGACACAGTGCAGCTTATCGAAAACCTTGAAAAATACAGCAATGTCACTGTATTCCAGCCGGAGGAAATAGGGAATTATTCCGGCAAGCAATGTATTCTGCTTATCGGAAGACCGGGGCAGGAAAATAACACTGCCGGTAACATAAGCCGAAGCATCCTGAACGCCTCTTCACCGGATGCCCTTGCCAGAATGCAGGAATCCGACTATGAAAGGTTCTATGTTGATCACGACCTATGGAACACAACCCAGACAGTTGTCATGCTTTCACACCCGTATCCATCGGACCATTACAGAGTGCTGGAACTGTTCAAGACTCTTTCCCAGGAAATAGAATATCCGGACATTGTCAGCGATTTCAAAGCTGATGCCATAGCCGAGATGGGGTCATTCGTCATGGTCGAACTGAAAACCCCCGTGAAACCGACAATAGAACTGAAACCCTATGATGCAACAAACGTCCCGCATAACTTTACATACACTTTGTCCAATAATGAAAAAGCTGTAAAATACCTTGACATAAATGTCAGTGAAAACGTCATCAACGAAAGCTCCAATAACATCAGGCGGGCTATCATAGTTATTTACTATACTGCCGAAGACCTTGACAGAAGCGGGGATGGGGATTCGAATGACCCCGGGGATATCGATGAGAATTCCATAGGCATTTCCTGGTTCAATGAATCATCAGGAGAATGGGAGAAACTGTCAACTGATATGGACTGGGTAAACGACCTTGGGGTAAATACCACGAATGATGTCATTTACGGCAGGGAATACGAAGGATCTGTCTGGGCAAACGTCTCTCATCTCAGCCTCTACGGGCTTTCCGGTAATGAAATAAAGCAGCCTCCGGTCGATCCTGCACCCCATGACGGACACCGCAGAATCCCGCTAATCACGGATGAAGAAAGTCAGGATGAGAACATTACGGTTGAAGATGTTCAGGCACCCCTGCAAAGCACGGAAAACCTTGCAAACGAAACTGCAGGGGCAGCAGAAACAGATACACTCCCTGAAATATGGTTCTATCTGGCAGCAGCCATGATAATTTTACTGACGGGCCTGGGAGCTGCATATCTATTAAGAAAGAGAACGTGAACATGAGAAAAATAACGTGAACGAAGAAAGAGAACGTGAACATGAGAAAAATTACGCAAAAAGATCTTTCAGGCAGATTCACGATAACTCTTGCAATAATAATCCTGATTTCTACTTTTCTTATTTATTCATACTCCTACGGAAAGGTCAGGAACGAGGAGGATTTAATATCCAAAACCTCCGATGCTCTGGAAAAAACCAGGTTCTATCGATTTGAGATGTACTCCAACCTCTCAATGATGAATGAGAATTTTCAGGTCATAAGTTCGGAAGGCCAGGTTGACGTATTCAAGAATAAAATGTACCAGACGATGACCCTCCAAAACCACTCTATCGAGATAGTTGTCATCGATGACCAGGCATACTACCGTGAAAACAAAGGTCCATGGCAGACTAAAAAGCTGGAAGATACCGAAAAATTAAACGCGATATTATCCGAACAACGCCTGATATTATCCAATGCCGAAAATGCGACCATGTCCAGGGAAGGGGATTTATGGCTGCTTGAGATCACTCCGAAAAAGGAAAATGTGATGGAGCAAATGCAGTCCATGGGAATCGATACTTCAGGAATCGAGCTGAAAAGCTTTGTTACAAGGTACCGGATAGATGCGGACACATATCATATAATTGAGATCGAGAGTGTCACAAATGCTGAAATGAATATTATGGGACTCAAGACACCTGTAGAACTGAAGAGTACTATTTTTTTGAGCGATTATAATAAAAAGATATCACTGGACGCACCGGTCACTTAAAGTAAGAGCCTTCATACACCTTGCTCAGGAATTCCATCCTGTTCCCTGCTGTATTTGTAGTCATGAACCATTTTTCCTCCAGTTTTTTCTTTACCAAAAGGCAGCATATGACCCGGTACATCCCACAAAGCAAACGCAATGGCAGGATAGGAGATGTTTTTTGCAGCAAATAAACTGAAAACTCCGTAAGATGTTAGCCTCGAATATAACTCATCGAATATAACTCAGTTCTGAAAAAAATGATAACTATTTTATACATTGACATTTTGTAAACTATAACAGGGTTGGTGGTATAGATTTGCGAAGTTGTAGACCTTATAACCTGGTGATCATTGTTATTTTATTAGCTGCCCAGTTCTACCCGGCAGCCGCGTCAAGCAACCAGGAATCAGTTCAAGAACCTTCTTACATTTCAAAAGGTACTGTTGCTGCTCTGGCAATGGTATCTCAACTTAGTGTTCAGAACCAGGTCAACACCGATCTGGACGTGGTCGGACTTATAGGCGTTTCCGAGAACAAAACAGATACGGATGGTGACGGGCTGCCCGATTCTGTTGAAGCTGTTCTCGGAACTGATTTTAATAACACAGATTCTGATTTTGACAGGCTGGACGACTACAATGAATCGGTTTTCTATAGGTCAGACCCGCTTGAACCGGATTCAAATCATGACGGGCTATCGGATTACTTTGAAGTGATGGATGTTTACTCCCTTGATGTCGATGGGGATGGTTACCCAAACATCTGGGATTTTGATAATGATGGCGATTGCGTTGAAGATAACATCGATTCATCCCCTTTTGCTCTTTCTGCAACCAGAGAAAGCTTCAATTTTAATCTTAAAACAAATGGAAATCCCACCTATGTAGACTTCCAGCTGCTCCCACAAAATCCTAATAATGTGAACATAGCTTTGCAAAAATGGGACTGGCCGTATGACAATAAAAGTATGATGCAGGACCTGGATAATTCCGAAGATGATGTGCAAGTTATTCCCATGCTTGAACTCACAATGAGTTCTGTTCCTGATCAAGCAGATGTGAAGGATTATGGGATTGGAATCTTTTCGAATACTGCGTATGTACCTCTTGTTCAGGTTCAGGGTCTTGGAGCAAATGTTGCCCTGGCCGGTAAGATGTTCTTTCCTGAATCTGAACCCCTTGACAGTCAGGTAAATGCGAGTCTTATCTGGCTGGTGATGGCAAAGACCGATTCTATGGAAAATGGAACTGTAATATCCGAAAACACAACCCTGATAAAATACCAGGAAAACTTCACGCTCACTGGTTTTAGTATTGAGGAGAGTTATGGCAGTGATATCGGCCTGTTCTACAGTGATGAAATAAACCAGACAATTGCAGCTAACTTTGTAATGGCATATTCGTTTTTAAGAAATAATCAGACCACTGTATATGATATGCCCTCTAAACTTGCCGAGCATAACGTGAGTGTGTCCTCTACAATTAATAGCTCATCTCATCGTGATCAGGCATTATTGAATGTTACTACCAGGATGACCCCGGGAGTTTTGAATTCGCTGCCAGAGGGTATGGTTCTTCCAGTCATTTCCGCAATTGAAAGTAATTTCACAAAAAAAGAGCTGTCAGAGCTTGATTCAAGCTCTTACATGGTGGGAAATGGGCTTTCCATTGATCTTAGGAGTGAGCCTGTAATAACCCTTAAAACCTTGAAAACAAGCTGGTATAATACTACTGATCAAAAACCCCTTGTAATCGATTCAATCTTACCAGTCATCAGGGATTGGGGGCAACCAATGAATCTGGATGATAATTCCCTTGCATCCATGATGGTCCTGGTGATAGCATGGAATATAGGTGAATCAACAGTAACAAGAATCGGGGATGATAGTACTAGTTTTGTGAATGAAGTCCTGGATGTGCTAGGGGTAATTGAAACAGGGATTGGTGGTTATCTTTTATCGTATTCAGCTTTGATTGATGTAATAAGTATCGCTACAGAAGGCACATATCGAGTTTTTTTTGCATTAAATTATGTAGGTGAATTTATTCAGGGCGTATTAGGCCTTGTCATGTACACATCCAAAATTGTAGATAAAGTTGTGGATGTTATCAGCACTGTGGCTAAATTTGCAGAAGGATTGGGGAAGGTTCTTGGTATAATAGGTGCGATCACGCTGGTAGTAGGATTCGTTTTTGATATAGGTTTTGCAATTTGGGGTTTCTTTAAAATTGCAATGAGTGAGGGATGGTCATCAACCGGCACTTTCCAGGGAGCTGTTTATGCTACTATTATGGGTGTATATGCAATCAGTCTTTTTGTCATTGGAGTAATTTTGCTGGCAGTGGCATTAATTCCTTATGTGGGTTGGATAATTGCCCTGGTTGGAGGGATTATACTGGGAGTGATTGCACTGACCGACTTTATACTGGGATTCTTTGATATTGGTATTTCGAATCTGGTGGAAAAGTTAGTAGGTACATTCCATCAAACTTACATGAATACCGAATTTTCCCTTGGCATGATTAATTCCTCGATTGACATTAAAGATTACAATGAAAATGGATTCGACATCGGGGACAGGATAACATTTAGTAGTTTTGTTAACGGGACCGTTTTAAGAACGTCTGACGGTACATGGGAAGATGTTAAAGAAAGTTACGTTATCCCTCATTCTGAGGTCAAGAGGTGGATGACTGAAGATACACCATATGCATATTGGGTTTCACCATATGGCAGTTTTACCAACAATGTATCATACTCTGAAATAAACCCTGAATCCAAGAATACCACATACGAGATCGGTGCATGGATTGAACCAAAATTAGGTACCATTAACTTCCCTCTAGCAGTCCTATTTACAGCGGACTATAAAATAATCTATACGGACAGGAAAATTGAATGGGATTTCTGGAAAGGCTATAAATATACACGCCTGAATCAAACAGGAACGATCCAAAACGAGCTAGACACACTCTATTTCGATGTACTTCCAGGAAATGTCAATGATTTCACAACCTGGTATCCGTTAACGTCACAGGATAAAGATAACGACGGGCTTGGTAATAATGTAGATCCCTATCCATGGGCATGGGATGGGGACGGCGACGGGTTAAGCGATAAATTTGAACTGGACATCATAGGCTCTGACCCTGGAAGTAGGGATAAGGATGGGGACGGACTGAGCGATCGAATGGAACTTATCTATGGGACGAACCTGACAGAATGGGATACTGATAATGATAATCTGTCAGATTACAAAGAGATCAATGGCTGGGATATCAATTTCAATTACAGTGGTCAATCCTTTAATATGACTGTAAAATCTGATCCCCTTATGCCAGATACTGACAAGGACGGGGTAGATGACCAGATGGAATATTGGAGCTCCCTCAATCCAAGATCGAAGGATTCAAATGGCGACGGTGTTGTTGATGTCCCAAATCCAAAGACTTTTACCTATGTTAACTTTGAAACAAAATGGGGAAAATACGGCGTATCCGGATATCCGCGGTTTGACTGCCCATCAGCAGTAGCGGTGGATGCGGATGGATATGTATATGTTGCCGATTCAGGAGACTATTCTCATAGTGTCCAGAAGTTCGATTCCAATGGTAAATACATAAGAACAATCATATGGGGCTCAAAAGGCTCTGGAAATGGACAGTTTGGAGAGCTATCTGATATGGCTATAGATACAGCTAATGGTTATATCTATATTGCTGATTATATTTCCGGTACTGGTGGACGTATTCAGAAGTTCGATTCAGAAGGTAATTTCCTCACATCATGGAATACTGATTCCGGATGGGGTCCAGAAATAGCAGTGGATGAAGAGGGCTATGTCTATGCTAACATAAATCACTGCATTCAAAAGTTCAATTCAAGCGGGACACTAATATCAAATCCTTATTTTAGTACTTATGAGGGTGTTACTAATGTGGCAGTTGACCTGGATGGGAACGTCTATTATACAGATGTATACAATGTTTACAAGGCTTATTCTAATTGGACATTCATAACACAATTTTATAGTGAAGGAGACTCAACCAAAGATTTCGGTTCACCCCGGGGGTTGACAGTAGACGATAGAGGTTTTGTCTACATTGCTGATCAGAGTAAAAACCACATTCAGAAGTTTGACCCTACTGGCTGGTTCATCACCAGATGGGGGAGTTATGGTCCTGGAGATGAGGAATTTATAAGCCCAATGGATATAGCAGTTGATGCAAATAAAAATGTATATGTCCTTGAAGCTCCCCTCGTCGCTATGTATAAGGATACTGCTGGAAACCGGATTCAGAAATTCTCCCAGATAACTGATCTTCCTCCCCGTAATGTCTCTGAGTTCCTTGATTCTGATGGGGATGGATTGAGTGACATGAACGAGACCAGAGGCTGGAATGTGACCTTTAGCGACAGGTTATTGGGCACTTTAACCCGCCATGTAACAAGCGAGTTTCTGGCAAATGATACGGATTTCGATGGACTCTCTGATTTTGATGAGTACAACTATTCATCAAATCCCAGAGATGTAGATACCGATGGGGATGGCCTTAATGATTATGTTGAGAGCGTGCTTGGGACAAACATAAATCATTATGATACCGATAATGACGGTCTGGATGATGGCACTGAGATCACTTTTGGAAGTGACCCTACAAAAGAGGATAGCGACGATGATGGCCTTTCTGACCTTGATGAGTTCACTTACTTATCCAACCCGAGAAATAACGATACTGATGGCGACGGGCTGAACGATTCCGAGGAGGCAGACTTCAACTCGAGCCTGAGAAACCCGGATTCTGATGGTGACCTCATGTTCGATGGGACTGAGAAGGAGAAGGGTACAGACCCATGGAACCCGGATTCTGATAGGGACGGTTTGCAGGACGGATATGAACTTCTATACAGGACGAATGCTTCGAACAATGATACCGATAATGATGGTGTGCCTGATGGTAAAGAAGTGAATAACAGGATGAACCCATTGAACAATGATACTGATGGGGATGGGCTGAGCGACTTTGAAGAGCTTGCAAATGGTACAGATCCGAGCAATGGGGATACAAAGGGTAACGGATTAAACGATTCTGAAGATCCCTACTCATTTGCACCCAACGTGGACAGGATATGGGTTGCTTATGACCCGGATGATGACACTCAGCAACTTATTGAACACCTTGAAAAATATACCAATGTAACCGTTTTCCGTCCGGATGAAATCCAAAACTATTCCGGTAAATCCAATATTCTATTTGTTGGGAGACCCGGACTGGAAAATAATACTGCCGGGAACATAACCTGCAGCATCCTGAAAAACAAACCAGCTATCCTTTCCAGAATGCAGGGCTCAGACTATGCAAGGTTCTATGTTGATTACGATATATGGAAATCATCCCAGACCGTTGTCATGCTTTCCCACCCATATCCTTCGGACCATTACAAGGTACTGGATCTGTTCAAGACCCTTAATCAGACAATACAATATCCGGATGTTGTCAGTGATTTCAAAGCCGATGCCATTGAAGAGATGGGGTCATTCATCCGGGTCGAATTGAAAAACCCTGTAAAGCCGTCAATAGAATTGAAATCATACAATGGAACAAATGTCCCGGAGAACTTTACCTGTGAATTATCTGCAGATGAAAAGGGTGTAAAATTTCTGGATATCAATGTCAGTGAAAATGTCCTGAACGAAAGCTCCAATAATGTCGAACGGGCTCTGATAGTCATTTATTATACTGCTGAGGACCTTGACAGAACAGGTGATGGGGATGCTGACGATCCGGGAGATATAGATGAGAATACAATAGGCTTTAACTGGTTCAATATGTCTGCCAATAGATGGGAGAAACTAACTACGGACATGGACTGGGTAAATGATGTCGGAATAAATACTACAAATGATATCATCTACGGCAGGGAATTCGAGGGATACGTCTGGGCAAATGTCTCACATCTGAGCATGTACGGGCTTTCCGGTACTGAAATAACGCAGCCTCCGGTCGATCCTGCACCCCATGACGGGCACCGCAGAATCCCGATAATCACGGAAGAAAGCCAGGATGAGAACATAACAGTTGAAGATGTTCAGGCACCCCTGCAAAGCACGGAAAACCTTGCAAACGAAACTGCAGGGGCAGCAGAAACAGATACACTCCCTGAAATATGGTTCTATCTGGCAGCAGCCATGATAATTTTACTGACGGGCCTGGGAGCTGCATATCTATTAAGAAAGAGAACGTGAACATGAGAAAAATAACGTGAACGAAGAAAGAGAACGTGAACATGAGAAAAATTACGCAAAAAGATCTTTCAGGCAGATTCACGATAACTCTTGTAATAATATTCATGATCTCTGTTTTTCTGATTTATTCTTATTCCAATGGGCAGGTCAGGAACGAGGAGGATTTGATATCCAAAACCTCCGATGCTTTAGAAAAAACCAGGTTTTATCGATTTGAGATGTACTCCAACCTTTCAATGATGAATGAGAATTTCCAGGTCATAAATTCGGAAGGGCAGGTTGACGTATTCAAGAATAAAATGTACCAATCGATGACCCTTCAAAACCACTCTATTGAGATAGTGGTCATCGATGACCAGGCATACTATCGTGAAAACAAAGGTCTATGGCAGAGTAAAAAGCTGGAAGATACCGAAAAATTAAATGCGATATTATCCGAACAACACCTGATATTGTCCAGTGCTGAAAATGCGACCATGTCCAGAGAAGGGGATGTATGGCTCCTTGAGGTCATTCCGGAACAGGAAAATGTGCTGGAGCAAATGCAGTCTATGGGAGTCGATACTTCAGGAATTGAGCTGAAAAGCTTTGTTACAAGATACCGGATAGAAGCGGACACGTATCATATAATTGAGATCGAGAGTGTCACAAATGCTGAAATGAATATTATGGGACTCAAGACCCCTGTAGAACTGAAGAGCACTATTCTTTTGAGCGATTATAATAAAAAAGTATCAATTGAAGCACCGGTCACTTAAAATATAGTCAAAGACCCAAATTCCTTCCCCAATCTCAGGTGAAAGTTCAACCACAGAAAGCACGAAAAGACGAAAACACAGAATAAAGGAATCAGGGCGCAATTCTTCCGTGCTTATAAAGTAAGTGTTAATTTTATATGCTCCCTCACTTTTCGGTTGATATTGTTTTTGTTAGCTCAGGAGCCGGTTATTCCGGGAAACCTTTTATTTGACCTATCTCACCTGACCCGGGAAACCGTTTTTTCCCGCGAAGAGATTCGAAAGCCTCCGCCAGCTTGCCTGGCGGCCCTCATAAAAAATAACAAAAGTAAAAAAGAAATAAAGTAAAAAATAACAAAAGTAAAAAAGAAATAAAGTAAAAAAGTAAAAAATAACAAAAGTAAAAAAGAAATAAAGTAAAAAAGTAACAAAGTAAAAAAGAAATATAGTAAAAAAGTAAAAAAGAAATAAAGTAAAAAATAACAAAAGTAAAAAAGTAACAAACGTAACAAAGGTAAAAAAGGAACAAAAGTAACAAAGTAACAAAAGTAAAAAAGTAACAACAGTAACAAAAATTAATGTTCTTTTATTTGTGTTTAAAAGTCCCGGGTTTGTCTTTTCTTCTTTTGTATCTTTTAAATTTTTATAGTGTAAATGCCGGGCTCCTTCGTCGCCCGTGGACAAGAACGACATGATACGGCTACTTATGGTTGTACGGGGACATAGTTCAAGACTTTTTTTCCGGGTGTACGGGGTCCTGGTCCGAAATTTAGAGCCAGCCATTGCTTTTATTCGACTTAACAACATCAACTGAATAATGCAGGACTATCAAATTTTACGTTCGGGACTTATTTACGTCAGGGACTATAAAAGAAATTTTGCACAACTCAACACATCAAAATAACTGATATTACTAAACAAAAAGATTAAAAATCACCTGCCTTCACCAGGTTTATATTGCTATCCTGAACTTCAACATCTTCCAGTATTCTTATCTTTTTATTTCTCCAGATCATCAGAGATATCACGGAAATCATCAATCCGGAAATTACGAAGATTAAGGCAATTCCCCTGCCTTCTCCTACTCCGACAATAAAGCCGGCTGTTTCAACCAATAAACCATCCGGTTCCAGAAGCGGATTGAAAACTTTATCTGCCAGAAAACCTGCGACAGCAAAGGCTATGATGGAGCCAAGGTAGGTGACCATTGAAATAATAGACCACACACGCCCCTGTTTTCTGTTGTCAATATTCTTTCGAATTAGGACCTCAATGGAGGTGTTAATGAAAGGCAGGGTGGCAAAAAACGTAAACCCTGCAAGAGTAATCAGGATCATATTTGTTGAGAGCCCGAGGTTGGCAAAAAATATGCCTGAGATGAATAGCGATACCGATAATACATTTACCTGTTTGCTTTTGCTGCCGAATACTCCGATAAACAGGCTTCCGATCAGTATACCTGTGGCACAGACGGATTGAGAGATTCCCACTATTTTTACTGTTGTTAAACCCAGCAGCATCGGAATAAGAAGCGATTGGAGCAGCCCGACAAAAAAGAGGACGAGCGTGATAGTAAGGACCAGATTAACTACGCCCTTATTTTTCGAAAATTCCTGGATACCCTCTCTGAGTTCAGCCATGATGTTTTGTTCCGCCTGCTTTACTGGAATTCCGCCTATTGCGTTTCTTACCCGGATAACAATGGAACTGGCAATTATGAGAGTGCTGATATCGATTAAAAAAATATATTCGATATCAATCAGTGTTAGCAAAATCCCGGCTAAGAAAGGGGAAATTAAATATTGAGCCGAACCTGCCAGCTGTACCAGCCCGCTTGCCTTATCATACCGGGATGCGGGCAGGAGGTCGGTAATTAAAGCCTTATAGGCTGGTTCCTGGAAAGCTGAAAAAATCGAACTGGCTGCAATCCCGAGATAAATCTGCCAGAGCTCAATATTGCCCCTTACCATCATAAAAAATATGAAAATAAGCCCGAGCGATGCTCCCATGTCCCCGACAACCATCATCAAGCGCCTGTCGTGACGGTCTGCCAGGACCCCGCCGTAGGGCTTTAGCAGGAAGGGGGGCAAAAACACACACATCAGTATGAAGACATAGCTTGAAGCCGTACCTGTTTGCTGGAATACGTATATTCCCAGGGAAAAGATGGTAAGACCGGTACCGATTACTGAGATGAATTGGCCGAACCAGATAAAAAGGAATTTGGAGAAAAGATCTTCGGACTTATTTGTGGTTTTGTCCGAAATCTCACCCTTTATTCCATCTGACATTTAGTTAGCCCCGGCAGCAAGGTGCTTTTCGGAAAAAAACAGCTCTTTTTCATATGCGATGATAGCGGCTGCAATAACCAGGAGGACAAAAGTCTGGATGCACTTTGTGGTCTGGGTCATATTCAGTGCCTCCTGCGAGATATTGACAATGAAGTGAAAGAGGATCGCCGCAGGAATACTTTTTCCATTTTTAATGCAGATCCAGCTGATGATCATTCCCAGGGGGATGATGCTGACAAAGAAATTCACGCCAAACCAGATATTTTCGTTAAAAATCTCATACTGGTAGGATTCATTGACAAATATCAGCGGAAAGTGCCAGAGGGACCAGAGTACGCTGAAAATAAGCGATGCCTTGAAGTAAGTGTGCCGGCTCTGCAGACTGTCAAAGGCATATCCCCTCCATCCAAGCTCTTCAAACCCCGCGGCAAGCATAAGAAGAAACAGCACAGGGACAAAGCCCGTTGAAAAAGAGAAACCTTCGGCAAGTTGAAACTGCGAAACCGATCCCCCTAAAGGAAGCGAAATGAGGATGGAGACCAGAACAGAAAACGGCATTAGTAAGAAAAATACCGGCAGCATTTTAGGCTCTATCAGCCTGAGATTGATAAGCCGGTTGCCGAAATCTTTTACCAGATCCGAATTCTTTGACGCAAAGATCATGACAAGTGAGATCAAAAACGGTGCCATCAGCCCGGGCAGCATAAGCAGCATATAAAGCCCGCCTCTGCCTTCCTGAAAACTGACGTAAGCCCCTGCAAACCAGAGAACATAGGTCACTATAAAGGTCGCAGCATAATAGACCCAGGGTTTGTATTTGTAGTTAGGAATCATTTTACCTCCAGGTTTTAACTGCCACGCCCTGTTTTTATTTTTTAACCTAACCCGGCTCTGACAGCAAAAAACAATAAGATTGCTCCAGGAATGTTCTTGATTTTCCCGTCTCCGACAAAAATACAAGCAATCATGAAAGCCCGATAGCTATTTTCCACTATATATACTTTCCTATTTGATACTCATTCTGTTTTCAGAAGCAGGAGACGGAAAAGCCACAGGCCGACGCTATATAGAATATAGAGTTATTTGAGGGGGTTAGTTAACCATGAGGGGGTTAGTTAACCATGAGAAGGTGAAAATTAGTAAGCTGCTGAAATTGTTTATAGTGTTTAGCATGAAAGCACTGTATGTAATTTCATTTTTTAGCCTTTCATTCAGAAATTTCAGATGCATTTTTCTTAAGATTCATTTTAGAGATTATAGGTTGTAAGTTGAGATACATTGGAGTGAAGTCTTTTTTCTTATTTTTCTCTGCGATCCTGAATCCGTATTTTTCATAAAAACCAGTTGATTTCTCTTTCGAATCTACAAGAATGTATCTGCATCCTATGTTATTGCAAATTGATAATGCTTGACCCATAACTATTTTCACTAAATATGTGCCAATTCCTTTTCTTTCAAATCTGGAATCTACGGCTAATCTTGCAATTTTAATCCTTGAATTTAATTTGGTATTTTTTTGGGATCTTTAAGGGGTCTGGGTTTGATTTTTATCCCTGCAGCTAGCAGGATTTTCTTGCTTCATCGGATGGTTTGATCGTAAAAATAAGACGTTTTGACCCTTTGGCGTAATTCTGAGCATTATTATTAACCTATTTTCCAAAATAGCGTTTAAAAACGCTTATTATATAATTAAATAGAATAATATAGCACCATTTATGTATATGGATCATTATAGTCCTTTTATTATAAAACAGGTGGCAATGGGGATTAATATGCCCTGGATGTTCGAATGAGGAACTTCCGGGTGATTCCGGATATCCTTAAAGGGGGAATTATGAGAAAATCTTACGTAATACCTTTAGCTGTAGTACTATTATTTTGTTTTATTGCACATGCGGCAGATGTTGTGCCAACCGACATAATGCAGCCGGGTACGCAGGCGAGAGAAGTAAGTGCTCTTGAGTCTCCGGACAAGTGTGACAACTGTCATGGGGGATATGACAGTGAAGTGGAACCTGCACATAACTGGCGCGGGAGTATGATGGCAAACGCAGGACGCGACCCTATTTTCTGGGCAACCCTCGCAGTTGCCGAACAGGACTTCGATGGTGCCGGAGGGCTTTGCATACGCTGCCACAGCCCCGGGGGGTGGCTTGCCGGGCGTGGCACACCCACAGATGGGTCCAGATTGACAAGGGCGGATTCAGACGGGGTTGAATGTGATTTCTGCCATAGGCTGACAAATCCGGATCTGTCGGAGCACCTCGGTGTCCAGAATGAACCATTTTTGGCAAATGACCTTGGAGATCCGGTTTCGGATCCCGATAATATTATCGGATATTATGGGACCGGAATGTATGTTCTATGGGGTCAAACCGACAAATTGGGGCCCTATAAAGATGCCAGTGCAAGGCATCAGTTTATGCAGTCCCGGTTCCACCGTGACGTTGATTTCTGCGGCACATGCCACGACGTCTCCAACCCGGCTGTGGGGGACCTTGCGGTCGGTAATGGAGCACAGGAGGATTCCGAACTCGTTATTTATAATGGGACACCTGGTGCACCTGTAGATGGAAAAGCGGCTTTCAACAATTTCCCGTATGAATATGGAATTGTGGAGAGGACCCAGAGTGAATATAAATCAGGGCTTCTCTCCCGGACCCCGGTATCTGATTACTCAAAGTTGCCTTTGGATCTTCAGGCAGGTGCGATCAAAGATGCCTACAATAGCGCTCGAGCTGCAGGCAACGGTGGAAATTATGAGGACGGTACTGTAAGATACTTCAGCTGCCAGAGCTGTCATCAGCGTCCGGTGGAAGGTAAAGGTGGCAATAAAGCCAGAACTCCGTTCAGGTCAGACCTTCCGCTTCATGACTTTACCGGCGGCAATTACTGGGTGCCGGATGTGATCCAGTATCTGGACGGCCAGGGCCAGCTAAGGCTTGGTGGGGGGCTTACAGCTACCCAGACCGCAGCAATAGATGCCGGGAAGCTCAGGGCTGAGGAACAACTCAAAAAGGCAGCCTTTCTGGAAGTAAACGACAATACCCTAAAAGTCATAAACACTGCCGGGCACAAACTCATCACCGGCTATCCCGAAGGGCGCCGGATGTGGCTGAACATCACGTGGTATGATGCGGGCGATAATATTGTGAGGGAAGACGGAGCATACGGTCAAATCCAGCTCGAGATGGACATTAATGGCGACGGGGAAATAAATGAGTTGGACAAAGTTGATACCATCCTGGACCTCAAAGATAAAAACACTAAAATATACGAGAGTCACCCCGGCATGACAAAGGAATGGGCTGAACAGCTTATGAGTCCACCTTTTAATGTTCCAGGAGATTTGCCATTGAGCTACGATCGTGTTACGGGGGAACCAAAGAAAACTCTGGCCGAGCTTGCTAGCCAGGATTCCGGAGACACCTATAAGACGTTCCACTTTGTCCTGAACAACGTGATGGAGATGGATAACCGCATCCCGCCCTACGAGATGAGCTACGATGAGACAAAACTCAGAAATGCACTTCCGGTGCCGGAAGATCAGTATGGAAACCCCGGACCCGGAGGGGTTTACAATTACTGGGACGAGATATACCTTAACCCGCCAAAAACCCCGGATTATCCGGCTGATGCTGTAAGAGCGGATATACAACTCCTTTACCAGCCAACCAGCTGGGAATATGTCCAGTTCCTTTATCTTGCCAATGACGGATCAAATAATTTCCTGGGTGGTGAAGGAAAGAAGCTCCTGGATGCCTGGCTGGAGAACGGTATGGCAGAGCCCTATATGATGGCAAATACAACGTGGACCGCTCCGGAAGCGCCTCCTGCTTCCGAACTTTCGGTTAGCGGTTTGGAGACACTGGTAGTTGACAGGAAAGGCAATCCTGCAGAGCAAAGTAGTACATTTGCCCGAAAGGATACCGTGGGTATAAGAGTTGAAGTCGCGGATTCTACAGGCTCGCCAATTTCAGATGCCAATGTGTTCCTGAGCATACTTGATCCAGGTAACAATGAAGTGACCTCGATCCAGGGGCTTACTGACGAAAACGGACAGGTTGTTGTTACGTGGAAAACCTCAAAGAAACAGGGAGCTGGTGAGTACACCGTTATTGTGACTGATGTGCTTATGGATGGATACCAGTATAATTTGGAGGACATTGCGACATTTAATATCGAGTAATGACTTTTGAAAACAGAATTTTTACCGAAAGAAATTCTGACTGAAAAGGGGGAAAGTTCCCCTTATTTCCTATTTTTTTGAAACTTGCCTTGTTGGGGAGTTTGCTATTTTGCTTACCATGCCCCGTTGTTTTTTATGGTTGCCAGGATATTCGTGAACTCGTTATTGAACTTGCATTTCCGGAAGTCAGGGGAATCCAGGATGTTTTTCTTTATGCCCTGCAGCGCGATCATGAGGCTCCTGTCGTTGCTGTATTCGAATTCTTCTTCGCAGGGGGTGATGTTTTCGGCGAGGATTTCCAGGAACCTCGGGTCCAGGTCGTTTGTGAGGTAGATGTCCAGGATGAGGTGGTCTGCGATTCTTTTGTAAAAGTCGATGAGTTCGTGGTAGTGAGGCAAGGCGCCGACACTTGCGATATGCTTTTGCCCGTTCTGGTAAATCAGGTAGCGAGAGATCGTGCTGATCAGGGTTTCAAGCAGCTCGTCTTTCGGGAATGCGACGGGGAACCTCTTCAGCATTTTCGGGTACATGTCGGGGCTTTTGTGTTTTTTTTCGCGGTTCCAGATTTCCGGAAAGGTCCTTGATATGGAGGAGTTCAGCACGGCTGTGAAGTAATGGTACATGGCAGGGTCCCCGAGCACGATTCCTATCCCCTCGGCAAAAACATGGTTACCGGCTGCATCATACGAGGCCTGCATGCGGTAATTATCGGTGATGACAATTTTAGGCGTGTTGATATACTTCAGAATCTTTTCATCTTCCATACGGTACCAATCAGCAGAATCAAGTTCGGCTTCATCAGGCTGAAGTTTGCTTTTTATCCGGAAAAGCCGGTCGTAAGCCATCAGGCACCTTATTTTCAGATCCCCTGGCTGGATGGCCCTGTACTCTTTCCTGATGCTACTGCCTAGAAGCTCGTATGGCAGCATAAAACGATACTGGGTAGGACGGATGGAAAATTCGTTAGAAAGGGCTCCATCCAGATATGGGTACATTAATTCCTGTTCTATGTTTACATTCTTGCATAAATTTCTGCAGACGTATGGTGTATCGGGACAGTTTTCCTTTGATAGGCTTATCCTGTGAAGGAAATCATTTTTTGCGGGTACCCCCTCGAAGATATCTATAGAGACGTCTTCAAGCGTACGGGGTATTTTGCTCAACCTTTCTACAATATCATCCTTGCTCCAGAACATGTTTTTCCCAATTCATTTTTTGTATATATTATAAGTTATAATACTCGGCCTTTGAAACCGCTAGACAATTAGGCTGGCAATTTTCCGGAACATCCCTGTATCAATCTAAACAAAATGAGAATTTCTGAATGAAATAAAGTGGGTTGGGGTGGAATGGGATGGGGTGGAATTATAATGAGGACTGAATGGAGATGGGAGAGTAATTTGTTATCTTATTGATGGACATATATTGATGCAGGAATATTGGCTAAGACATACAGTATTAAAAAAAGTATGCATCTACACATATACAGATTCATAGATAATTCATATTAAAAAACATGTTTTATTATATATGCATATTAATTAGTACTATTTTATTATGTGTATATATTTAATTCTATTTATATTGTTTCAATCCTTGTTTTAGTGGAAGCTACGCCTGTATTCAGGTCACACAAGCGCGAATGCGAGAAATCTTCACTCCGAAATAAAAGCACCTTTGTATTTCGAAGGATCAAAGTCAGGTTTTAATTCCAGTACCCGCTGGTATGCTTCATCTGCATCTTTGTTCCTTCCAAGTTCGGACAAGACACAACTCAACTTATACCACGATTTTACATAATCAGGTTTTATTTTTACTGCCCTGTAATAATGTTGTAATGCTTCATCGTAATTCCGGAGTTCGTAAAGAACGTCAGCCTTATTGGACCATGCCATAGGAAATTCCGGATCGATTTTTAGGGCTTTGTCATAAATGCTGAGCGCCACTTTGGGCTGGTCCAGGAAATCCAGGCAGCTTCCGATATTAATCCAGGCTCTCATATCTTTTGGATTTAATTTGATAACTTTGTTGTTTGCGATAAGGGCGTCATTATACATTCCAAGCAATAAAAATGAATTGCCCAGATTATACCAGCCTTCGGCAAAATCAGGGGAGATTTTCAAAGATATTTCATAGCAATGGACCGCTTCTTCCTCTCTTCCAAGCTTGTGAAAAGTATATGCTCTGTTGTGCCATAAATAAGAAATATAAGTTACTCTTTCAGGACTTACTTCCTCTTCCACTCCCTCTTGCCCGAAACTTTTTGAACCGACTTCAAATTCAGAAAGGGCTTTTTCATAGTCCTGCAGAGCGCTTTCATAATCTCCAATGCTCACAAACTCATCAGCTCTCGCAGCAAATGCTTCAAAAAAATCAGGTTTTATTTCTATTGCCTTCCCAAAATAGAACAGTTTTTCATTCAAATCAGTTGCTTTAAGCCCCATTTTAAGAGATTCCCTGGCCCGGTGCAATAATTCATCCAGATAAAAAGACTCGATACAGGAATCAAATATGCTTTCAAAAACCGGAAACAATTCAGCTTTTACGGAAGTGCATGTAATCAAAAACTCTGTTCCATACCTGGCAAAAGTAACCTTTTTTGTTTCAGCTCCAAAGTAAGAATAGAGAAATTCCAGTGCAGGAATACCCTTAACAATTATGCGCTTTCTGGATTTGACATTATGGAGTTTTAAAGCCCTTTCTGAATATATTTCAATCTCTTCTATGGATTCACAAATTCCATAGGTAGGTCCGACTACTAAATTGATCGCAGCCATATCAGGACCTGTAAAAATTACCATTGCATCCCTGGAGTCCTTCTGACTTTTGGGATGAGCCTGCCACCCCTCCGGGCATTGAATAGAACAGGCATAATCCTCACAATAATACGTCCTTCCATCTTCCTGAACCCTGAAATCAGCCATTTCAATCCCTCTAAATTAGTATCAACAGCAAATCAGAAAAACCTATTCATTTTGCAACTACTGAACTGGGACATAATTTAATAGTTTAGTCTATTGATTCCAGAAGCTCTGTTTCATCCCAAAATCATTTCCTTGACCGCCTGAACTTCATATCCAGTTCTAATCCTTGTTATAAAGTTTCAATCCTTGTTTTAGTGGAAGCTACTTCTCGACAGAAGAAAATAATAATGGCGGATTCGGAAAATTGTTGTTTCAATCCTTGTTTTAGTGGAAGCTACTTCTCGACTGTACCGGCACCTATACAGGAGGTAATAGAATAATAGTTTCAATCCTTGTTTTAGTGGAAGCTACTTCTCGACTGCTGAAATATTTTATTTATATGCAAAAACAGTTGAAGTTTCAATCCTTGTTTTAGTGGAAGCTACTTCTCGACGAAGATGATGATGCTACTATCACTAACACTAAGAGAAGGGTTTCAATCCTTGTTTTAGTGGAAGCTACTTCTCGACAGAAGAAAATAATAATGGCGGATTCGGAAAATTGTTGTTTCAATCCTTGTTTTAGTGGAAGCTACTTCTCGACAAATAGATGCAAAGGGCGAAACGATAAGGCTATCGTGTTTCAATCCTTGTTTTAGTGGAAGCTACTTCTCGACGCAATGTGGACAAACTTCAAGACTTTCTTCCATAAGTTTCAATCCTTGTTTTAGTGGAAGCTACTTCTCGACAGGGTCGTTTTCCCCTAATTTCAGCTAATTTTTTAGATGTTTTTGATTGGATAATCAGAATCATAAGACTGATTTTTCACTTTATCAGTCTAAATGCATGATATTTATTTGTTTTAATTTCGCAGGGTCAAATTAGCTGATCGATTGGTAACCGTATGCTATATAAGGAGCAGCAAGATTTAAAGTTTTGCATCAGTGGTCTCCCGTGCTTGAAAGTAATATATTTACAATGAACATGTTTGTACATTTGGGTGAAATTTTATAGGAAGTGGCGTGGAGCAGCTAGGATTAAGTTTTGTTTGGATGTTGGGTTCAGCCTTAGCATAGCGAAATTTCACTTTGTTGCCGGGGGAGAAAAATGGGATTTTAGAAGCATTTTTTTGGAATATTTGGGGAAATACTACTTTACGATGTCGGTTTTTTAAAAATTAGCTGGTCAAATCGCTTTACAGAAATGGGCTCAGGAGACGGCATGATCGGAATATAATTCGGGGTCAACTTATAAGCAAAATGATTAGAGAGGTCTTATTTGTAGTCAAGATGCCATATACGCAGTCCATATACGGTCTTTATAATGGTTCTGCTCATGTTCGGCGGTATCATATTTCAATCCTTGTTTTAGTGGATCTTGCTCACGAATCCTTGGGATCGTAGGACTCGTATATCATATATTTTAGTTTCAATCCTTGTTTTAGTGGATCTTGCTCACGAATATGCAAAAAGCACCCACACGAACAGACGGACCACGAAGTTTCAATCCTTGTTTTAGTGGATCTTGCTCACGAATCTGGATACTAAAAAAGGGGCCAAACAGTACGAAATATGTTTCAATCCTTGTTTTAGTGGATCTTGCTCACGAATATTATACAAAAGACTACTTATCATCACACGGAATGATGTTTCAATCCTTGTTTTAGTGGATCTTGCTCACGAATTAACAAAAGCTGCACCCAAAACTAATACAATAGGCAGTTTCAATCCTTGTTTTAGTGGATCTTGCTCACGAATGTATAGAAGCTCAGGACAATTCAAAAAACCTGCAAAAAGTTTCAATCCTTGTTTTAGTGGATCTTGCTCACGAATAAAATCATTTTCTTTCATTGAATTAATGAATGTGTTGTTTCAATCCTTGTTTTAGTGGATCTTGCTCACGAATTTTACTTATTTGGTGATTGAATTGGAAAATGTAAGTATTATGTTTCAATCCTTGTTTTAGTGGATCTTGCTCACGAATATGTTCGACGTATAGAAGAAAGAGAAGAAGAATTTTGTTTCAATCCTTGTTTTAGTGGATCTTGCTCACGAATACCCGGAAGAGAGGTCCCTCGAATCGTGCGAAACGTGTTTCAATCCTTGTTTTAGTGGATCTTGCTCACGAATAAAATTCAGAGCATGGGATTCTAATGAGGCCACGTATTGTTTCAATCCTTGTTTTAGTGGATCTTGCTCACGAATTTCCAGATCCCGACATCGACGAACTAAACCCGGAGTTTCAATCCTTGTTTTAGTGGATCTTGCTCACGAATAAAAGTTAGATAAAACGTTTAAGCCTGCAGGAACAAGGTTTCAATCCTTGTTTTAGTGGATCTTGCTCACGAATTACCTGCAGCGTTTCAACGCAATGAAAAACCGCATACGTTTCAATCCTTGTTTTAGTGGATCTTGCTCACGAATAGCTACCTCTCGGATTACGACGATTACGCATATTTGTTTCAATCCTTGTTTTAGTGGATCTTGCTCACGAATATGACGAGATGGGAACCCAGAAATCAGGCAGCTCATAGTTTCAATCCTTGTTTTAGTGGATCTTGCTCACGAATTAACGCCTCCGTTTGTTCTCATCTAAATATGAAGGATTTTAAGTTTCAATCCTTGTTTTAGTGGATCTTGCTCACGAATTTATATGTCTACAATTCGTGTGAAAATGTACACTTATGTTTCAATCCTTGTTTTAGTGGATCTTGCTCACGAATTTATGAGTTCAGACAGTGCCACTTTCGCCAGTTTAAGTTTCAATCCTTGTTTTAGTGGATCTTGCTCACGAATACCGCGAATTTTTGCCTGTTTTTAGCCAAAGAAGGCTTGAAAAGGGTCCTTTTTCAGAGCTAAATTTCTTGATGGTAATTTATCAAACCCTTTATATAGACAAGAAAATCCGGGTTTTTGATCGTTTGAAAAACTTTAATTATATCTGAGTAACTTTCTATTAAATGTTCATATATAAAACAGTTTTGCAAGAATAAACCAGGGGTGCTTTTAAGGCCTCAGTATTCCGCAATAAATATTACCAATCTCTCCCATTATCCGCCTCATAACACCCAACCCAAAATCCCTAAAAAAAGGAATAAAAAATGATAATCCTCGACCACCCCTGCGTCTCCGAATTTTTAATGGATACCGTTGCCGAAATGCAGGTCCCTGTTTTGAAAAATGAAATGTCAGCCGGAATAAGTACGGAGAAAAAGTTCAGGCTCCTTGAGGAAGCCGAATTTATCGAAAGCGTGAAAGAGCAGGGTATCTGTCCGCTTTATTCCAATTCTGAAAACTCCATTGCCTGGATAGCCGAAAACCTGGCTTTTACGGGGCTTCCGGAGAAGATTGAGTTTTTCAAGAACAGGGTCAGGTTCAGGGAACTGCATGAGAGGATTTATCCTGAGTTCCGTTTCCAGGCTGTGGACTTTGACAGGGAAACAGGATTATTGGTTCTGTTCAAAAATCAGAGGACAGGTTTCTGATCAGTGTCGCAGACAGGGGAAAGGGAATTCCGGGGGTAGAGCAGCAAAGGATCTTCCAGCCTTTCGTGCAGCTGGAATAATTTGAGTCAGGGGAACATTCCGGGGCTGGCCTGGGGCTTGCCCCTGTCAAACGCTTTGCGGAGATGCAGGGAGGGGAAGACTGGGTAGGATCCAAATTGGAAAAGGGAGCAACTTTACGTTCATCATCCGTATGTAAAATGAAAAGACAAATAAACGGTAAATGGTTTGCAGGAGCAGCCTATTTTGACCATAAGGCTGATCTTAACTTCGGTGTCCTGAAAATGAAGAATATCACCCAGAAGAAACTAATCCTCCGGATCTACGGCTGCCTCATGGAAGCATACGGTCCTCAGGGCTGGTGGCCCCTGACCGAACTCCATACAAATGGCGGGTCCAACCCTACAAAAACAGGTTCCGTGCAGGGCTACCATCCCGGGGACTATACCTACCCGAAAACCGAAAACCAGCAATTCGAGATAATCTGCGGAGCCCTCTTAACCCAGAACACAAGCTGGCCCCAGGTAGAAACTGCTCTCCTCAACCTCAAAAGCCTAAAAGCCCTCTCCCCCGAAGGAATCCTCTCCCTTGACCCTGAAACCTTAAAAGAAGCCATCAAACCCGCAGGATACTATAACCAGAAGGCTGACCGCCTCAAAATTCTTGCCGAATGGTTTTCGGACCTGCGGGAAAGATCCCCGGACAGACCCTCAGAAAGAGCCCCTGAAAGAGCCCCTGAAAGGTCCAATAAAATAATCCAAAGAATTCCGACCCGGAAAGAGCTCCTCTCCTTAAAAGGCGTGGGGCCCGAAACCGCCGATTCAATTCTTCTCTATGCTTTCAAGCAGCCTTCCTTTGTCGTTGACACCTACACCCGACGGATAATGGCTAACCTGGGCCTGGTCGGGGAAAAGGCAAAATACGACGAAATTAAGGCCCTCTTTGAAGAAAACCTGCCCGAAGATCCGTTTTTATATCAGGAATATCATGCCCTGCTTGTGGAACATGCAAAGCGGCATTATAAGAAAAAAGGGGCTTACGGGGAATGTCCGCTTCTGAAGATTGCTGGGATTTGAACGGTGTTAGGGGAGAACCAATCATGGAAGATAGCGTAAACTAACTCTTGAGTTCCCTGAACTGGTTGTATTTAAAAGCATTTTAAGTTAGGAAAGCGTACCTTATCCGACAAGAAATGAACAAAAGGCATTAAAAGGAGCCGGGCAAAAGAGATTTCAAAGTTCTGGTGATCTAAGGTTGGGGAATTGTATTCAGAAGCAGCTTGGTAAATCCAAGGCACAGCCCCACCAAAAGTAAACCGGCAAGAGCTTTAATTAATTTTAGCATAAATGAGTAAGGAAACGTACATAGATAAATTTTATTATTATGATATATATTTGTAAGTATATTTAGTGAGAAGTAATGCCGTTCCAAAGCTATAAAATCCGAGTAGAAAAAGCTCTGAATTTCGGGATCAAAACAGTAATGAGTACACGTAGATAATTGCTCATTGCAGCTTTTCTGCAACCTGAAGATGGGATACAAAAAGGGGGGGAGTCAGAGAGAAAGCAATTTCTCATTTCTGAATCTGAGTTACGGAATGCACAAAAACAGGCAATTCCTGTAACAATTTGTTTCTCAAGCGATTCTATTTCTCAAGCGGTTCAGTTATGCAGCAATTTTCTTAGCCGAGCTTTACTCTATAGCTGTCGGAGAGTTCTGTTTCAAGGACCCCTTCATGGACCAGCTTTTCAATCTCGTTTTCGACCTGGCCGTAGGTAAACGGATGGTCATGCGAAATTGCTGAAATCATATCCGGGCTTGGGCAGGACCTTGTCGGAAATGCTTCCCTGAACATTGATACATTTTCTATAATCAAATTTCTGAGTTTTTCCATTTTGTTATCACCTTCTTTTATAGTTATTTCTTTTATTGAGTATGGAGTTCTCCACACATACAGGATGTACGACCTTGCATATATAGATACTCCAAATAAACTATATAGTATATGGGTTTATGGGTATTTTTTATTAGGGGAGATGTGGAAATATTCACCTATAACCCATCCATTGGTTTTTCTTTCCCAAAAATGAAGCAAAAAAGCGAAGTCAAAAAGTAAAGCATAAAACTGAAACAGAGAAAGGGAAAAGACAAAGTAAAACAACAAAGGGAAAAGGCAAAGTAAAACAGCAAAGGAAAAAAATCAGGGCAGGGTTCTCTTCAACAGCACAAAACAGGAAGAAATTCCCTGAAAATTAAAGCTTCCCGTAAAAAGTTAAAGAGGCCGGGAAACCCGGCTTATTCACTCTACTTTTTCAAACTCTGATGCCGGAGCACCACAGATCGGGCACTTTCCGGAAGGTTCGTTTTCCACGGTATTCCCGCAGACCTTGCAGACGTAGTAATCGACGTCCTCATTGCTGCCCAGGTTATCGAGGGCTTTTTTGTAGAGCCCTGCGTGGATCTGCTCTACCTGGTTTGCCAGGTTGAAGCTCCATGCGGCATCTTTATTCCCTTCTTTTTTTGCTTCCTCAATATAGGCAGGATACATCTCATTGAATTCGAAAGTTTCACCTTCAATCGCCCACTTCAGGTTTTCCCCGGTACTTTTAATTTCCCCCAGGACTCCAAGGTGGTTGTGGGCGTGCACCGTTTCCGCAGCAGCCGCGGCTCTGAAAAGTTTGGCGACCTGTTTTAAACCTTCTTCATCAGCTTTCTTTGCAAATGCCAGGTATTTCCTGTTTGCCATGGACTCCCCGGCAAAGGCTTCCTTCAAGTTATCGGTCGTGCTCGTATTCATACCCTCCGGATTCTTGTTAGTTACATTGCATATATGACCATCATTCTATTATGTAATTTTGGATATGGACAGTAGTTCCGAAAATTATAAAAGCACAAAAAAAACACATTTAGGGAGGTCGGGGAAGATACTCTATTAAGGTTCCGCATATAAAAATTATAAGTGTAATAATATATATAACGTGAGCAAGAATACGGAATCAGCCAATAATTCAAAAGATATTTTTTCAAACTTATTCTGCACACAATATACACACCATAATATACACAGCATAGGACCGGGTTATGGGAAATTATTTGATTATCGGACTGCGAAAATAAGGTATTCAGGGTCAGGTAAAAGACCTGGATCATAACATTTAGGGGATCGAGAGGGCTTTAAGGGGGTTATCCACCTGAAGAGGGAAAAAAGGAGGACTATAATGGAGCAGTTTCCATCGAAAAACCCGAATCCGGTGCTCCGCGCTGGCAGGAGTGGAAGGCTAATTTACGCAAACAGGGCAAGTGACCCCCTGTTGCAGGAGTGGGGTGTAGAGGAAGGGGGAGAACTGCCGTCCTCCATCGGAAGCGTGGTGCGGGAAGTAATTTCCAGGAATTGCCCGAAAAACCTGGAAGTTAAAGCCGGAGAAAGGGTATACCTTGTCGCTTTCCACCCCCTTAATAGAGACGAATATGTAAACATTTACGGATTCGACATCACTGGCCAGAAAGAGATGCAGGAAAAACTCCGCATCAAAGAAAACCAGCATGATATACTCCATAAAATGGGCATGATGGCCCTTACCTGCGAAAGTCTCCAGCGATTCATGGACGAAAGTGTAAAGATGGTTGCCCGGACCCTTGAACTCGAATACTGCAAGATTCTGGAACGCCTTCCGGACGGGAACCTGCTGCTCAGGGCCGGGGTTGGGTGGAAGCCCGGATTTGTCGGAAAGGCCGTTGTTGAAGGAAAAAAGGAGTCGCAGGCCGGATATACCCTTTACACAAATAAACCGGTAATTGTGGAAAACCTTGAAGAGGAAAAGCGCTTCAAGGCTCCTGGAATCCTGATCGAACATGATGTGGTCAGCGGGATCAGTGTCATCATAGGCGGTTTGGAAAAACCCTTCGGAGTGTTGGGCGCCCACAGCAGAAAAAAAAGGAAGTTTACTGAAGAAGACGCATATTTCCTCAGTTCGGTGGCTTTTTTGCTTGCGGAAAATATAGAGCGCATGCGCGCAGAAGAAGAACTGAAACGGCACCGTGAGCACCTGGAAGAACTTGTAAGGGAAAGGACCTCTGAACTTACGAAAACAAACGAAATGCTCTCCCGGGAAATTTCCGGGCGCAAGCAGGTTGAAAGAGCCCTTCAAAACAACGTAAATTTCCTGGAAGCATTTCTTGACGCAATCCCCGCCCCCGTATTTTACAGGAACCTGGACCACATCTACGAGGGCTGCAATGAGATGTTTGCCGGCTACGTCCTGGGCCTTCCGAAAGAAGAAGTCATAGGGCACTCCATGTATGAGTTTAAGGAAGAATTTTCGGAGGAAATGATCCGTATCTCCGAACGTTTTGACCGGTTGCTGCTGGAAGACGGAAAAAGCCTGCCCCATGAAATAAGAATAAGATGTGCCGAAGACGGAAAAGTAAGGGATTTTCTTATCCACAAAGCCACCTACAGCAATGTTGCCGGGGATATAATAGGAATAGTAGGCGTACTGCTCGACATCACCGAGAGGAAAAAGGCGGAAGAAGTCCTCCTGAAAACCGAAAAAATCCGCAAAAAAGAAATACATCACAGGATAAAAAACAACCTCCAGGTGATCTCTTCCCTGCTCAGCCTTCAGGCAGAACAATTCAGTAACAGGAAAGTCATTGAAGCCTTCCGGGACAGCCAGAACCGCGTGGTGTCAATGTCCCTGATCCACGAAGAACTCTACAAAACAGGGGAAAACAGGGACGTGGAAACCCTTGATTTTACGGCATATCTCCGGAAACTGGCAACTGAACTTCTCAGGTCTTACAAAGTGGGGGATGAAAACATCCATTTAAAGCTGGACCTGGAGAATGTGTCCCTTGGGATGGATACCGCAATTCCCCTCGGGATCATTGTAAACGAACTTGTTTCCAACTCCTTAAAACACGCCTTTCCCGAAGGAAGAAATGGGGAAATCCGGGTCAAACTCCAGAGGCCAGAAAATGACCATGCCCCTCAATTTACACTTATCGTTTCGGACGACGGCGTAGGCCTTCCGGAAGCCCTCAATTTCAGGGATACCGCATCCCTGGGCCTCCAGCTCGTAAACACCCTCGTAGAGCAAATAGAAGGTAGTATCGAGCTTGAAAGGGGAACAGGAACGGAGTTCAGGATAAATTTCAGGGAACCACTTTATAAGGAAATGGCGTGACAGCCTCCAAAAAGAAACTGTTTTGCTTTAATTAAGCGGAATCCCATTGTCGGAATCCCATTGTCGGAATCCCTATTTTATAGGTCCGGGTCAAATCCGGCACTTTTGTGACGCATAAGCCCGAAAAACTGCATTTATTCTCTTTTGCTTTGAAACCGGCCCTTTTTACGCTTCCACTGATCTGCTGCAAGTTTTTTCCATATAAAACATTGATTAGTATGACGATATATATGACATGATAATATATATCCAATTGCATAAAAATACACAGACAACGGTTTCAAGGGACATAATGGGTTAAGGATCAAACGGGTTCGAGGATCATAAAGGGGTTACAGAGGGGGATAAGGATTGAGGAGAAGGGACTCAGGGAAGGTATCTCGAGTTATTTTACTGTCCAGTTTGTCGGTGCTTATGGGAGTGCTGCTGCTGGGCTGCGGATGCATGGAGGCAGGAGAACTGCAGGTTGAGTCCCGGACGGTTGGACTTGACGGCGCTGAATCGGCAGATGTGGAACTCGAGATGATAAATGGAGATATGAATATCAGCGGGGGCTCGGACGAGCTGCTGGATGCCGAATTCAGGTACAATGTAGCGGAATGGAAACCTGAAATCGAGTACGATGTCCGGGATATGCAGGGAGAACTCAGTGTACGGCAGCCAGAGGCACGCGGAGGTGGGAGCGGAGCCCGAAACGAGTGGGACCTGCTCCTCAACGAGGAGCTGCCAATGGTTCTGAAGGCGGAGCTTGAGAACGGAAATTCTGTCCTTTCCCTGGACAGTTCTTCGCTGGAAACACTTGAGCTCAGCGTCAGAAGCGGGAATATGGAAGCAGAAATCGCAGGAGACCAGCCGCTGCTGGAAGAGCTGGAGCTTAGAAACTCCAACGGGAATGTTGTACTCGGCCTGCCGGGAAACTATCCTTCTTTGTCTTCAGTAACGATGGAGTCTGTAAACGGGAACATCGATGCAAAACTTGCCGGAAGTTATGCTTCCCTGGACAACATGGAGATGAAGCTGAACAGCGGTTCCATCCTTGCTGACCTTTCCGGGGACTGGAACACGGATGTCGATATGGAAGTTTCCGTAAACTCCGGAGATATCACCCTAACGCTTCCCCGGGACATCGGAGTTTACGTTGATGCTGTTACCCCGGCTCGTGTCGAAACCGACGGTTTTAGCAGGGAAGGAAGCGATTATGTCAACGATGCCTATGGGGAATCGGACGTGACTTTGAAGATCAAAGCTTCTTCTGAAAGCGGGAATATCAAACTGTTGCTTGCTGATTGAAATGAATAAGAAAAAGTCAAACAGGAGAAGAAGTAGAACAGGAGAAGAAGTAGAACAGGAGAAGGGTTTTCAGCCTAACTGGCTAAGAAGATAATTGAGAACAACGGAACAAACACTACAATTACAGGTGCCCTTAAAGTCAAAAACAGGCTTACAGATAGGTATCAAGTCTTAGGACCGATATATGATGTAAATGCCCGAGGAAAGCCCCTCCCTCAAAAAACTGAGCCTTCAGGCGGAGGTTTTAGGGAGGGAACTCACGCAGATGTTAACACATTCCTAGAGCCTTGAGGAGCTTCTCTACATCTGCCTTTGAGCTTTCGACAAAGACCCCTCTTGTACCCGAGATCATGATGGTCCAATCGCCACCGCTGTACATCCAGTTATGCTGAGGTACCCATTTCATCTTGAAGAGCTCTGAGTAGGCACTGGCCAGGGCATCAAACGTCATGTTCACGGTTCCGCAGAACTTGGCGGTCATCCGAGCCATCGCTTCAGGCATATCGGTTTTGGATTTGTAATCCACAAGCTTTCCTTCGGGACTGAAAATCCCGGCTGCCATTACACCATCAAATTTAAGAAGCTCATCTAACGATAGGTTGCACTCTTTTCTGTTCATACAGTTCCCCCCAACTAAATTCATTATATGCTGGTGAACTAACCGCAAACTAAAGTTCACGCTTCCTTATTCATGCTTCTATCTACTGTTCACAGGTCCACAGGCTCAGCTCCATATTCCACGTGTGCATAAATGGTTTTGTGAAATAATGGCATTTCCGAGCCTGATTTTCATATAAAGTAATTAAAAAGATTCACGCAATATTATATAAATATATCAAATTAAAAAAAGGAAATTGAAAACTTAAAAATTAAACATTTTCCGTACACTGAAAATCTACTTGAAATCTTTCCTGAAAGTCAAAAATAGATGCCTTCATACGTGAACCATTCAGTGGCTAACCTGTCTTTCTTGGCAAGACCGGCAGATGCAGTCTGTAAAGTATGAAGTTTTGAAAGCTAAAACTAAACCGAAAGCTCCGCCGGGTTGAAACAAACAGGAAAAACTGGTAGGTTAAAAGAATTATAGAAAGTAAAATGAGTTAACCAAGAATTAATGTACTGAAGAACCCTTAAAGGGTGATCCATAAGGCCTGGTCCCAATTTAATGTAGTTTTAATGTAGTTTACTGTACTCATTAGTCCTTACTCAATTATTTACTACTTATTCAATTTACTTATTCAATTTATTACTTATTCAATTTACTTATTCAATTTACTTATTCAATTTACTTATTCAATTTACTTATTCAATTTACTTATTTACTACTTATTCAATTTACTT
>CBFCWE010000033.1:0-38296 GCA_965601435.1 uncultured Methanosarcina sp. | reverse complement strand
TCTATTTCAGAAGTCATTTGAATGTCAGAAATCATTTAATGCCCCCTGAAATATAATATATAATCGGCATTATATATAATCAATTCAATAACATAGGGACACGACCGAAAAAAGAAAAAAGGATTTTTAAGTCGTAAGCGGCTTTTTCAGAACCTCATCGCCCTGAGCCTTTTGACCCGCTCATCGGTTACCGGGTGGGTCCTGAAGAGGGACTGGAGTGCCCCGCCCTTGAGGGGGTTTACTATGAACATGTGGGCTGTGTTTTCTTTTGCCGGAATGTCCCTGATGCTCGGCTTGTAGTGGGTGTTTCCGTATTCGAGTTTTTCCAGGGCATCGGCAAGGGCCCAGGGTTTTTTACACATCCGAGCGCCTTCGTAATCCGCTGCAAACTCCCTTGACCTTGAGATTGCAAGCTGGATCACGGTTGCTGCAAGTGGGGCCACCACGGCCATCACGATAAAGCCGATAATGTTCCCACCGCCGTCGTCGTCCCTGCCGCCAAAGCCGCCGAAGATTGCAGCCCAGCGGGCCCAGGTGGCGAGCATGGTAATAACACCTGCAAGCGTTGCAGCTACGGCGCTGATCAGGGTGTCCCTGTTCTTTACGTGGGCAAGCTCGTGGGCAAGCACCCCTTCGATCTCTTCATTTGAGAGCAAATTGAGAATCCCGGTCGTAACAGCCACAGCCGCATGCTTCGGATCCCTGCCCGTTGCAAAAGCGTTTGGCATCCCGGACTCAACGATATAAACCTTGGGCTTCGGAAGTCTTCCCTTCATAATGAGCCCGTCCACAATCTTGTGCAGGTTCGGAGCCTCCGAAGGGGAAACTTCCTTTGCCTTGTACATCTTGAGCACGATCTTGTCACTATACCAGTAACTCCCAAAGTTCATGACAACCGCAAACATAAACGCGATCATCATTCCGCCCGTGCCTCCTAATTCGCCTCCGACAATGACCAGGAGCCCTGTAAGAGAAGCAAGCAGAATAGTGGTTTTAAACATGTTCTTCATGATTTATCACACGACGTCCTCCCAGGCTAACGTCTGGGTTTTCAGTCTTTTGAATAAGGGTTATTATTATACGCTCTTTAGATTTTTATAGTTGATGTAGTTTTGGAATCAAGTTTGGTTTGATTTCAAACTATTATATAGGGGCTTCAAGTATATATTATTTATTGAAAGAAATTTTTTAGGGAGGGGGGAAGTTTCCTTCAAAAATGAGTTCTATTTAATGTTCATTAATTATTGGGACTTATGAATTTGAACAAAGAACCAGTGGCATGAGACTGAAAACTGTTTACCCCTAATATTCTTGATAAGGCCTAATGTTCTTGTTTTTACATTCTAAGTGCTTGACCTCAATTGTTATGATAGTAAAAATATAATCTCAAGCATTTCTTTGCCGATAATGGAATTATAAAACAATTCCTAAAGTTAGATCTTGAAGTTATCTTTTAATCGACCATATATAGCTGAGTTATGAATTCTCCATATTCTTCATATTCCTCAAAATATATATCAAATTTAATATGATACTGTTGGGAAATTTCTTCCCTTGATTCAATTAATTTGGAGATATTGCATTCTTTTATAATTGTACATGAATGGGTTTTTTCTCCAATAGTTCTTCTAGCGTTACTATGGAATAATCCTATTTTTCTGTCATCAAATTCTCGTACTATTGTATTAAGTAAGTCATGATATTTTTCAGTTCCCCATTTTATCCTAGACTTTGAATAGACAAGAATGTCATTTTCTCCCAGTTTTGCGCTCAATATTTTTTCGTCAAATTTACTCCATATGAGGTCAGCAGATCTTAAATCACATCCAGATACGCTTGCTGTTAAGAGATCTGATCTACTTACGTCTGCACCGAATAGAATCGTATTTTCTAGATTTGCTCCTGCAAGCGTTTCTTTATTTTTAAGTAACAAAGTTGCAGCGTTTCCGCCCAGAAACTTGACATTTTCCAATGATTTGTTCCTTGTATATTCAATGACCTGCCACAACTTTTCATTAGCATCTTCAGAAAGCATTTCACACAATAAATCACATATTGCCTTTGCTTTCATATCTTTCAAAGCGAAATGACCAAAGGTTTCTATTAGTTCTGAAATATCCTTTGCTTCAAAAGGCATTTGGCAATAATCTCCACTAGCCTCGCAGTAAGTTTGATGATACAAAGAACCTAAAATTCCCAATTCTGCAGCGAACTTGAATGCAACAAAATATTCTGCTAGGCTTTTATGAGCAAATTCATAATACCCTGCAGCATTTCTATGTAAAAGCGTCTGGTTACGTAAGTCAAAATCCCAGGTATCGAGTTCATGTTGATCCTTGATTTTTGACTCAAAATAGGAGTTGATACGGTCGGGAATTTCTGTGTAGTGGATTTTCAATTCTTCACTTTTAATCATTTCCCATGCTAATTCACAGAGGAAATATAACTTATCACTAGTCGTTGTAAATGTACGTTTTGTCTCAATATTTCTCAAGAGCAGTTTATTTGTGGCGTATAAATATATTTGAGCTGGATTTTCAAGTATGTTATCGTTTACTTCTTCCAATGCTGCTAATAATAATTCCACTAATACTGGTTTATGTGCCATTGTGGCTAAATTCTCTTGACTTAAAACGCGATCTGCAATCTTTGTCCCTTCTTCAGGCCCTTTTTTCTTGATTATTACTTCGCGTATTTGATCATCAGTAAAATTCTTTAAGTAAAGCACTTCGAACTCTGGAGGTGCCAAATATATGGTCTGCCTTTCGAATTCTTTTCCGCCAAATATCTTTTCTGATTCTTCCGCCCATCTGAAGTATTCATTTCTACTTGTGAGTATTACTTTACTATTCTCTTCTACTAATGTGGCTAGTTCCCAAAAATTATCAACTACTGTTTGATAATCTACTTGTCGTGCCATTTCGTCGAATCCATCCAGAATTAGAAGCAGTTTCCCTTGACGATTCATCTCTTTGAAGGCATCAAAAGCGCTCCCCACAAATGGCAACTTGTATTGTTCAAGTAAAGCATCGTTTATCAGCTGTTGAGATGTAGTAGCTTTCGTGAAATCACGCAAAGTAATAAGTAATGGAAGCCTTTGATTTGCCGGGTCTTTAAGGTAGCGTTTTAATTGGCGGTATGCATAATGCCTGCAGAACCAGGTTTTTCCAGCTCCAAATTCGCCCAATAAGGATAGGTGGGTTTTTCCTCTTTCAATTAACCAGTCGTCTATGTACCCATCTAGGCTTGGGTATTCTTCCCTGTCCGTCTCTTGTTCATCTAATAGTTCTTTATAGCAACCAATATCAACGTATAATTCTGGAATATTTTCTTTTTCTACCATAGATTCCAGAATATCAAAGTACTGTTTCCATACTTTTTGTTTGAGGAATTCTTGAAGTGTAAAAACTTCGAAAGCGTTATCTTCACTAGCACGCATTCTGGCGTTTTGTGAAACACGTGTATCACTAATTAACCATCCCTGTGGGGTTTTCCGATCGAGCAGTTTGTCTAATTCATCGACATCTTTTTTGTTAATTTCTCCCCCTATACATCTTACCAGTAAACGCTGTTCAAATGGGTTGACTGCTTTAATGTCTAAGGTTCGTTCATCAAAAGGGTTGAGGTCAGTAACTTCATATTTTATAACCTGTAGCCACGTTTTGATTTCGTTAGCTAGATCGGCTAAAGGATCGTCTTTTTTTTGCATGTCATCTAATATGGAGTTTATTTCTGGGGGTAATTTTTCTGAAAACTCGTATTCTTCAACTTTTGAATTGCTATCAATTCTAATTGGAATATTTCCCTGAGCCAAAATATCCAAAACTTTTTGGTTTTTACTTTTGAATTCCTCAATGAACTCTTGCTGTATTAGTGACCCGTAAAGTTCGATGTCTTCAGGATGGAGGGTTATTTTTAGAAGAATAAGATTTTTACCTCTAAAACTAATAGTGGTAAGGTTGTGAAGCCACCAATATAAGCTATTATGTGAGTCAAAAGAAAAGTTTTTCACAGTTTCAATAGATACTCGATTACTATCTACATCCATCTCATCAGAAAAACGTAAGAGTGTTGCAACCAATTTTTTTCGCATTTCTGGATAAAGCGTAAAATTACTGGCGCAGTTTGTTATTGGTAGTTTTGAATGATACTTGCATACATCCATTAAATCGGATAATAGTTTTCGAGGGATCGTTTTTACTGCTGGACCAACTACTGTTTCCCCTGTATTATATGCATATGAAATCCAGGCTGCGGAAAGATATTGATGGTTTTTGCGAATCGAATTTTGTTCTTCTATACTGTATTCACTGGCGGTATTTGCGACAAAATCTAACTCAAATTCCGCACCAAGTTTTTCCGCTTGCTCCTTTATTTTTGGAAATTTCATTACATCACACTGCATTCCAATGTCATGCAGGTAAATTCCAGCAAGAAGGAGATACATTTCATATTTAGTCAGTTTTTTTCCATCATTTGCTTCTAATAATTTATCGGCGAAGCTAACTAACCTTTCACAATGTTTATTTCCATGATCAGTGTAGCCTTCTATTATTCGTGGAGTATCTACCCATAGTTTTTCCATGGATTCACGAATTAGTCTAAGGCTTGTGTGTAAATTTTCGTCTTGAATATATTTTTCAATAAGCTTTGTCTCAGTTTCTGTAAATTCAGCCAAGAAGAACAGCCCCTACAAAAGGTACTGTGTTGAATTTGTTATATAAACATTGTCAAATTTTTCTGTGCATCCCTACTTATAAACTAAATTTTGCTTGGGTGTAATTCATGAAAACGCTATTAGTTGTCCGTTATTTCAAAAAAGAAGTCAATTATGAAAATTTGATTTTAAGATCATACGAAGGGCAGAAAATAGAGTATACATGAGATTGTTCTTTTCACTCCACAACTTCATACTCCACCTTCACAACCCCTCCCTCATACTTCTCCGTACCCACCAAGCTCAACCCAATCTCCTTTCCTATCCTATCAAACAGCGGAATCCCGCCTCCCAGAATAACCGGAATCACGAAAATAATCAAATCCTGAACAAGGTCCTGCTCAAGAAAGACCTTGATGATCTGTGAGCCGCCGACGAGCCAGATATCCTCCTCCGTGTTTTCCTTGAGCTGGCGCACGAATTTCCCGATGTCCCCGGAGACGAACTCGACGTTCTTTTCGAGGGGTAGAGGTCCTTCTTTTCCGGACTGGCGGGTGAAAACATATGTCTTTTTGTCCCCATAAGGCCAGGGGACCCCAAAGCTAAGGACCTGTTCGTAGGTCTTCCTGCCCATGAGGACAGTGCCGATCGAGGTATAGAATTCGGAATAGCCGTAGTCGGTATCGGAGTTTTGACCGGGGTCGGGGAGCCAGTCTATGCTTCCGTCGGAGCGGGCTATGTAGCCGTCGAGGCTGCAGGCGATGTAGAGCTTTATTCGGGGCATGGTTTTGGTCTCGGTTTTGTTTCCGGGTTGTTTTACGGTTGTTGAATATGTAAATCAAGTTGCTCTTTACACAAGGCTTTGTTGTTGAAGTGGTCGAGGCAGAAGGTTAAAGTTCATTTTTTGGGGTGGGTTCTTGAACGTAACCTCGGTTTGCTTCTCGTTCCCCCAGCGAAATATAAAAATAGAGTTGTAAAAACGGGATACAGCTTCTTCTTTCTCATCTTCCTCTTTTTTCAGGACGTTGCAAAGGGAAAGGCCGCTCGTAAACGAGCGGGGCAGGACAGACGAGGATACAGTATTCACGTTTCCTGAGGCATCTACCCCTCAAGAATCGAGCAAACGGTTATAATTCTGAATGTATCTCTAATGAATAAAATCCTATTAAATCTCTATATTTTGCGGCTAAAATGGCAAAAAATGTAAAATTTCTGCAAAATTATCAATTAAACTTATTAATCTGGACCTCCATATACAATAATATGCTCCTGGAATTCTCTGTTGAAAACTTTCTCTCTTTTAAGGATAGGGTTACCCTTAGCCTTGACTCCAGTGCGAGCAAGAAGCTTCCCTGCAATCTTATAGAGGTCTCGGAAAAGGAGCGGCTGCTCAAGTCGGCTGTGGTTTACGGGGCAAACGCTTCGGGGAAGTCTAACCTTGTGAAGGCTCTCTTTTTCATGCGGAACATGGTTGCGCATTCGCACAATTTTAACATTGACACGAGGATTCCCGTTACGCCTTTCAGGCTGGACGGGGAGTGCCGGGAAAAGCCTTCCCGCTTCGAGCTCAAATTTGTTCATGAGGGGGTAAGGTACAGGTATGGTTTTTCCTGCAACGGAGGGCGGGTTATCGATGAGTACCTTTTCGAAAGGCCGGGGAAGAGGGAAAGGACGGTCTTTAAGCGGAAGAACAGCTCTGATAATGACGGCTCTAACAAAGGTAACTCTGATAAAGATGCCTCTTACAACGGCAGTTCGGAATTTCACTTTTCCGTGGACAAAAAGCAGCAGGAGCTTATCAGTTCCCAGACAATCGAAAACACCCTATACCTATCGCGGGCAACGCAGCTCGGGTATGAGAAAACCAGACCGGTCTACGAGTTTTTTACCGGGTGCCTGCAGGTCAGCCTCACTCCGGTCTGGGAGAACTATACCCTTGAGCGGATGTATTCTGACGAAGCATTTAAGGCAAGGGTGATTGAGGTGCTGAAAAAGGCTGACTTCGGAGGGATAGAGGAGATCACTGTCAAGAAAGAAAAAAGCCCTTCTCCAGGGCCGGAATTCGTGTTCGAGTACTCCCCTACGGATTCTTTCAAAAGCTCCGGATCTGCTTCCGGATCTGCTTCCGGGCTTGCTGGTGGGCCTGTCGATGAATCTGGTGGGGTCTATGGGGACTCCTACAAAGTAAGGACTATCCACAGGACAGAAAATGGGGATGCCGTATATTTTGACCTGAGCGAGGAATCCGAGGGGACCCGGAAAGCCCTCAAGCTCCTGGGACCTCTCTTTTACGTCATGGACACAGGCGGTGTCCTCTTCATAGACGAACTCGAATCGAGTCTCCACCCGGAAATCACCCGGCTCCTGATCCGGCTTTTCAACAGCAAAAAGAACAGCAGGGCGCAGCTGCTCTTCACCACCCATGACACAAACCTCCTTGACAACGAACTCTTCAGGCGGGACCAGATTTACTTCTGCACCAAAGAGCCAAACAGGCATACAGAGCTAAGTTCCCTGCTCGATTTCGACATCAGGCAGGAGATTGATTTTGAGCGGGCTTACCTGACCGGCAGGGTCGGTGGGGTTCCGATCGTGGATGAAACGCTGCTTTATTGACAATAATTCATTGAAATGATTTATTGACAATGATTGTCAACAGTTTGTTTACAACTGTTGACAATAATTTATTGATGGGGCAAGGGAAGGGCCGATTATGGTTAGAAAGAAAGGGAAAAAGCCGATAACAACCGCCTGGATCTTCTGCGAGGGCGAAAAAACGGAGTCTTACTACTTTAGCAAGTTGAGGGTGGAGGAAAGGCTCGAAAGGTTGAGGATCAAGGTCCATTCTTCTGAAAATAAGGACCCTGTTGGCCTTGTGAATTACTCTGTCGAATTCAAAAAACACAGAAGGGATTACCTGCCCGGTGATTTGATCTTTTGCGTTTTCGACAGGGACCTCAATTCAAACTCGGCCCTTGCAAAAGCAAAGAAAATTGTAGAGGAAAACGGTCTTTCCCTGATCTTCTCGAACCCCTGCTTTGAATACTGGATACTTTCGCATTTCGAATACTACCCGCAGGCGATAGAAAAGGAGCTGCTCAAAAGAAAACTGGACCGAAACCTGGGCGAATACAGGAAAAACGATTCCCTTATCTACACAAAAACAAGGGACATGATCAATGATGCAGTAAGTAATTCCAAAAAGGTCCGTGAAAAGCACCTGGAATACGGTGTGGAAATCCTGAGCAGGGAGAGCAATCCTTCTACGCTTGTTTTTGACTTGATAGAAAAAGTCAATGATTTCAGGTAGCAGATTCTCTTTTTTAGAAGGACAAATGTTGCTCAAAATGTCCATGTAGGGTGAAAAATAACCGCTAAATTGGTCTCTTATGAAAGACCATAATTTGCCTATAATGGTCTTCTATACAAGACCAAATCTCCTTTAAATTGGTCTCCTATACAGCCCACCTTTTCCCGAAACCTGTTTTTCCTGCAGGATAATCCAAAAACCATCCTCTAAATCACAACCTTTATACCCTCCTCTTCCCAGAAATTCTCCCATGTCTCCTTCAAACCCCCGGCAAGCAATCCCTCTCAAGGTGGAGCATTCCACAAAAGACCGCCTTTACTGGAACTTTTTCAATATGATCCCTTTCCTTATCGGCTCCATAGCAATTGCCAGGGATTCTTTAAAATGGGTGGGAGTTTATATCGGCATAGCCCTCTTTTTCTTCCTTGTAATTGAGTTCCGTTTCACCTGCACCCACTGCCTGCACTATATCCGGAGCAAGGGCTGTGTTAAGTGCATGATGCTTCACGGGGTGCCCAAACTTTTCAAGGCCAGAACCGGGCCCCACAGCCCGCTTGAAAAGGTTATTACTGGTCTCGGAGCTCTCCCCATGTTTCTTTTTCCGGTCTACTGGCTGGTCAGGGAACCTCTGCTGCTTGGTGCCTATATCGTTGCCTGGGCTCTCTTCGGGATGACTGCGAGGAGATACGAGTGCATTCGCTGCATTAATTTCGAGTGCCCGATGAACAGGGTACCGGCAAAAGTCAGAAAAGAGTTTGAGGAGAAAGAGGGTTGTTGAGGTAATTTCTTTTTTGCTGGAGTTCGCTCATCTGTTGGCCCCCGATTCGCCGAACCTGGTTAAAAGTTATGCGAAATGTATTTATATTATTAAAAGGTAACTATGCTCCGCAATAGTTATATACATTACAACTGCAAAACCATTAAAAGGAGATCTAATTATGAAAAAAGAAATGGAAAATACTTCTCATAAACCTGTTTTGCATGGGTTTTTGTTGAGTAATGGCAGTTTTGTAACTCCCGCAGAAATGAAATTCTTGCAAATTTTTTTGGGTGCTCAGACAGCAGGAAACTAAAACCCAACAACATAAATACCCATTTTTCATTCACTTTCCTCCTTTTTTTTTTTTTTCTCAAAAGAGTGTGCCCATTTTCCTTTCTCTTTCAGCTGGAAAAACCCATCTTCTGTCAACTTTTTTACGATTTCCTTTTCTTCCAGGTGGTGTTCGCTGAATGAGAGGATACCGCCGGGTTTCAGGATACGGTGAAGTTCTTTCAGGATTTTGTCGGGCTCGCTCAGGGCGTGATAGGTGTCGTAGAAGAGAACAAGGTCAAGGCTCAGGGATGGGAGGCCGGTATCGCAGTCTGAAAGGATGGTTTCAACGTTTTTCAGGTTCTTTTTAAAAGCCAGGTCTTTGACCATCTCTATTGCTTGTGGGTGGATGTCCAGCGCATAGACTTTTCCCGAACTTCCTGCAAGCTCCGCGGCTGCAGGGACGTACCCGCCCGGGCCGCAGCCGTAGTCCAGAATCCTGAAGCCCGGTTCTATTTTCACCTCTTCAAGGATCTTCCGCCTGGGCTTGATAAAGTCCCGGAACCTGAACATGAGAGCCATGGCATGGAAGTGAAGGTCAGACATCGGTTCGTCCATAATATTCCCCCTGCCGGTTTGTGGAAATCGTTTTGTTGTTATTCCGGCTGTGTTTCCCCTATATCATTATTTGAAATTCTTGAGTCTTATATTTTGTCCGCAAAAGTTGTGAGTCTTATATTTTTATCCATAAAGCTTGATTATTTAAAAATGAATGTGGTCTCTTTTTCAAAAAATTAAGTAAACAAATATTAAAGTAATGATTGCATACACTTATTCATAAATTGAATTCCGATGCCAACAAGTTATGAATATTTATGGGGGGTGGTAGCTTGGCTGAGGTTTCCGCATATTCAGTTTCCGGGCATTCCAACTCTAAAAATAAGTCTGAAAATAGCAGCGCTCCTGATAGTAGTGCTCATCATAGTAGTGCTCATCATAGTAGTGCTCATAGTAGTGCTCCTGAGCAATTCCAGGGTAGCTCTTCGAATATTGAGTTTTATTCTGCTTCCAACATGCACATCTTCACATACAGTGGGGAGTATAAAAGCGATTTTTCCCTTAAAAGGCTGGCTCCCTCTCTTGTCAGTAATTTCGGCGAGAAAATAATCTCGACTTCCTCCGAACTCTTTTCCTATATGTTTCCTCCTCTTCTCGTTATGTTCTCTTTTCTCTTCTCAGGCTTTCTTTCTTCAAACCTGGGAGTTCCCTTATGGGTGGATGCCTTCATAGTAGTTTTCGGAATAGCTCTCGGAGTGCTTGCGGTGGTGCTTGGGGAACAGTTTTCCAGAGTCACGGACTACCACAGGGATGCCCGGTGCAGGGAATGCTGCGAACCTTTTGCCTGTGAAGAGTTCGAAAAACCGGATGTAAAAGAACTCAGCACCCCTCACAGCTACAGCGTAAAAATAACCCGCTACTGGAAATGCAAAAACTGCGGACATGAAGAAGCCAGGACAGGGAGTGAAGGAATCGTCGCCTGTAAGGGAGATCCCGGAATTTTCACTCCTCGTAAAATCTCATGCAGGGCTTGCGGAAAAAACGCTGCCTGCGAGGAATTCAAAAGACCGGATATAAAGGAAATCAAGCAGAAGTTCTGGGCATTGATTACCACAACCAGGTATTACAGGTGTAAACACTGCGGGCAGGAAGATATTAAGGTGGAAAAGCAACGAATTTGATGCCTTAAGAGACAGAGCATTCGATGTTTGAGAGAATGCTTATCTGGTTAACGCTTTTTTCCTGGAAATGCCAGAGATCACAACGCTTTAATCAAATTGGGATGTATGCAGGTTCATAGAGCACATTTGTAGTATTTTATTTCTGACTCCGGTGGTCCCCCATGAAAATTGCCTGCATTCAGATGAACATCTCCCTCTGCTCAACACAGGAAAACCTTGAGCATGCCCTTTCCCTGGCAGAAGACGCCATTTCCAGGGAAGCTGAAATGATAGTCTTTCCCGAAGTCTTCTCAACCGGCTTTTGTTACGGCCGAATTGAGGAGGTGGCAGAACCTCTTTCAGGGCCCACTCTTGAAGCTCTCCGTACTTTTTCGAAAGAACATGACTGCATTATTGCGGGATCAATCATAGAGGGGATGGAAAGGACGGATCTTACAGGCTCAGTTATAAAGAAGGAACGGGTGGAAAAAGTCGGACTCACTGAAAAAAAGCAGGGTCCTTCCCAGTACAACCTTGGCTTCTGTATCGAATCCGGAAAACTGGCTGGAATCCATCGGAAAACCCATCTATACGGGCCGGAAAAAGAGCATTTTGTACCGGGAGACCGGATTGCTCCTATCCGGCTGGAAAAACACGGCCTTACCATCGGGCTTATCGTCTGCAACGAACTCCGCTACCCGGAAGTTGCCCGGAAACTTGCCCTTAAGGGGGCGGACATCCTGGTCTCGGCTGCCGAAATCCCTGATTTTTTCGGATACCCCTGGCGGATAATCTCCCTTTCCAGGGCGCTGGAAAACCAGCTCCCGCACGTCGCCTGTAACCGGGTAGGAAAGGACCGCTATTCGACTTACCTTGGTGGCTCTTTTATCGCGGACGCCTGGGGAAGCATGCTGGCAGAAGCCGGAAAAGAGGAGTATGTTCTGGTAGGGGAAGTCGATCTGGAAAAGGCAAAAGAAACCAGGGGGACGACTTCCATTTTCGGAGACCGGAGGCCGGAATTGTACTGAAATTTATTAAATTATGCTGAAATTCTCTGAAAAAAGGTCGAGTCAGGAAGGTGGTGGCAGCTTGAAGAAAATATGTGCGGTGCAAAAAAGGGCTTATTTCCGGGTTGTTCTGGGATTTTGTTTTTTCTTTCTCGTTACGGTGGCGGTTTTGAGGTATCTTTTTGTTTGAAGTTTTTTATTTTCAGCTTTTCTTTTGAAATAATACCATTGAAATTATTTCTTGAGTGAGGGTCCGGAATCGGCTATATCAGGTGGAAATTTTTGCCTCAGCATAAGATTTTGCAGTTATTCTCCTGCTTATTTGCTTAACTATCTTGGCTGGACTTTTTCGGTAATCCCATTCATAATTTGCTTCTACAAAATAAGTATGGTCAGATACCTCTTCAAGCCCGCCGCTACTTCCGTTGCCTATGATTAATGTATAAATCTTCATGTTGTTTTCTTTTTTGATTTCTCCGCACCTTTCAAGTACATCTCTTTTTGTCAGTGAGGAAAGCCCATCTGTTATAAATAGCAAGTCTGCTCCCTTGAATTCTTCATCTTCCAGTGACTTTATTCCTTGCTCCAGAGCTGTATTAAAGTCGGTTCCCCCGCCAAATCTCATGTTCAAGAATTCTATGAATTCTTTTGCGGACCGTTTTTTAGCTGTCAATTCGATTTCTTCAAACTGACCCACGGATGAGAACAAGATAACTTTTACATCCCTGCTTTCTTTCAACATCTTTTTTGATATTGCGAGAATAATTGCCTTTGAAATGATTTCCGGTGCCCCGTTCATTGAACCTGATGTATCCACCATTGCAACAACAGGTCCTTTTTCTTTCTTTTTTGGAGGTCCACTTACCCAGTTTTTACCTCTTAGCTGGTAGGAAACAAGTTTCCCATCGATCAGGTTCGAGTAAAACACTTTTTTCAGAACGGGATGGCCTATTTTCACAAGTTCCGATGGCAATACTCTGGAGATTTCATTTGAAAGGTGCACAGAGTGAAGGTCACTTTTTCCATGTGGAGACACGCGGATATTCTTTGCCCCGTATTCTAACTCTATTCTGCCGATGCATTTTACGATCTGTTTCAGATCTTCGTTTCTCTCAAATATTTCCGAGTATTTTTCCAGGTTTCTGAGGTATGTTTCGTGCAAAGCTTGTATTTCATGGCTGAAATTGCTTCCATAGAGCAGGGAAAGAACTTCCAGAATCTCAAGCTGTTGTTCTATTTTTTCAAAATTATGGGTCATTTCTCCCGAAAAAACTGCCTGTATTGCGGAGTTTAATTTTGACTGAGAGCCTTTTATGCTTTCAAATGAATTGATTTCTCTTACAAGAGGGTCGTTATTTTCCTGCAGGGTCTGTTTCAGAGAATCAAGTATTTTTTCAATTTTTTCATTTATTTCATCAATTTTCGGAGTTTTTTCTTTTAATGAATTTGGATCATTTTTTTCGGAATTTGGAGTATCTTTTGATAAATCTTTTTTATTCAATCCCTCTATATCCCCTCTACCTATTGTTTCTCCTCTTTCTTTTTTGAATTCTTCTCCTTTACCTTCTTTTCCATCTTCTGATTCTCTACCTTCTGATTCTCTACCTTCTGATTCTCTACCTTCTTTATTTTCTTCCTTATTATTTTCAATTTCTTTCTCAGCGTCTAGAATGCTTCTATTATTTTCCTGGTCCCTTATCAACTCCTTTTGCTGTTTTTGCTGCCCTATAAGGCTTTGATGTACCCATTCATCTATCATTTTTTGGAATTCTATCAGGTCATCGTAGGTACTACCCGGCAAATTCGCTAAATTTTGTAGATCTACCGTATTAAGGAGGTTGTTTAGGAGTTCATAATTTTGTTTTACAGAATCGCCGAAGAAAGGTCCACATTCTCTATCTTCCCTTATTTCTCTTAATTGGGCCTGAAGGGATTGCAAAATTTCAAATAATTCTTCTTCAAAACCTATCTGGTTTAAATGATTATCTGGATGATTCTCATTTGGATTATCTCCTTTTTCCCACCTGTTTTTTGTCTTCTCCAGCAAATCATCAAATTTTTCTAAAATTTTTAGAATACTGTCATCCAGATCTTTTTGAATTGTTTCCCTGTGCGTATGAAAATCATCAAGGATCGAAAATATGAGGGGGATTACTTCCTTTAACAGTATTATTCCCCCCACTTCGCTTTTTCTGTACAAATCTCGAAGAGAATTCCATTCCTTTGAGTTTCTTATTGCTAAAAAAAGATGGTAAAATGCACCGTTATCGCTGATAAAGGCATTTTTATCCTTTATTTGATATGGCTTTTCTTCCACAATGTCTTCTACTAAAATTCTGGCAATTCTTTCCCTAATGTGCCGGGGAATTTTTCTGGGAAATGCTACGGTGTTTTTCAAATCATTTTTTAATATCTCGGATACTCTGGTATTTTGAAAAAGATATGACTTTAGAGGACTTATATTTTCGGAGATCATGTTTTCCTCATAGTGAAATTCCACTTACCGAATTTTGTATTTCATCCCCAAAAGGTTCTGCTTTTAAATAGTCCTCTTTATGAAGAAGTTCTCTTATTTTTTCCAATTCTTCTTTGATCTCAATGATTTCTTTCACTTTTGCATCATATTTTTGAAGAACAAGTGCCTGATCATGTTTTGTTATCCAGATATTTTCATTAAGTTTTTGCTTTAGTTTGTCTTTTTCACTTTCTATGTTCTCTTTCGCTTGTTTGTAATTTTCCTCAATGTCTGACAGCTCTTTTACATACAGCTTTTTTTTATTGAGGGGGATTGAAGAATTAAATGTCCAGTTCTTTTCATCTTTAAGTTTTCTGATGACCTCTGATGAATTATAATAAGGACTATTACGACCTCTATCATCCTTATATCTGTAAGTATGCCTTTGATTTTTTTTTGCGTGTTCAAGAAGTTCTTTATATGAATATAACTCCTTTTCACAGTCATAACACGTTATTTTTTCAGGGAATTTGAAATCTAAAACATCATTAATAATTTCTTTCAAATTATGGATGCTTTCTCTTAATGAAGTTACATCTACTCCACCTGAAGCTACCAGATCTATGACTTTGTTTTTGATTTCTTCTTTTTGTTCGGGAGTATCCCATAACATATGCTGCATGACAAGTGGCATTGTTCTATTTACAGTGTTATTTCCACTGGCAGTAGCAGCTACTTTTAATACATTTAATATCTTTTTCCACCTTCTGTCTGAAATGAATACTCCACTTTCATTGAACTTTTCTCTAAGTTCGAAGATGATCAAATCCACATCATTTTCAACAGGTCTTTTGCGTGCTTTTTCCTGAAGCATTTTAATCTGGTCAATTGTAATTCTTACAGAAGGTTCAAAATCTTCAGAATCGCCGTACAATAGAGACTTGAAATTCTTCTTGTTCTGAATGTACCCAACATCGTATCGGAAGAGGAATCTGTCATAAAGGGCTTCAAGATTTTCATCTTCCTCAGGAAGTTCGTTTGAAGCTCCGAAAACCGAGAGGAGAGGGGCGTCTATTACCTGTGAACCGTTGTGGAATTTCCTTTCATTTATTAAGGTGAGCATGCTATTAAGTATAGAGCTGTTAGCTTTGAAAATTTCATCGAGTAAGGCAATGTGAGAAGAGGGTAGATACTCTTCAGTTTTTCTTTCAAATTCGTCATTTTCAAGAGCTTTGATTGAAAGTGGTCCAAATATTTCATCAGGAGTGGTGAATCTGGTGAGGAGATGATAAAAGAAATCTCCGCCTTCTATGGAATCACATATCTTTTTTGCAAGAAGGGTTTTTCCCGTTCCAGGCGGACCTAAAAACAGTATGTTTTCCCCTGAGAGGATTGAAAGTAATGCTCCATTGATTTCTTCTTCTCGTTCAAAAAAGCAATTTCCAAATTCATTCTTTATGGTTCGAATGTTATGTCCTAATCTTTTCATGAAAACCCCTCTCTAATGCATGTAGGGCAGACCAATGTTGAAGCTCTCCACTTCTAGATTGGTCTTGCCTACATACAGGGAACACCAAAATAACGGTTTCATGTCAATTGTCAGGCAGGATCTGCTTATCTTACTTCGCTATTAGAAACCGAGATTCGTGTTTTCCACAATCTCCTCCCAGCAGCGCTGGATAGTTCCTTTACGCTAACATAAGAATGTCAAATCCCGGAACCCTGAAATTTCCATAAATCGAATCACGGCTTCATCCCCCTCACAAATTCAAGCATATTGTATATAAAAATATCTAATAAGATGGATTCACGCCTATAAATTGTGCATAGTTATAGTTTGCTAAAAGTTAATATATTATGTCTTTTAATTTCTCAATTTTACATATACTGAGGTGTCTTCAGTCTTTGTTTCTATAACTTCGTCACATTCTTTGGTTATAAGGTTCTTTAATTTTTTGTGGCCATAACTTCGGGGATCAAATGAGGATTTTATTTTCCTAAGATTCTGGTTTAGTAAAGACAGTTGTATCCATTCATCATCAATTTCAGCCATCTCATGTGCTTGTCTGATCAATTTAAATAGTTCTTGTTTATTGTTCATCCCCGCTTTTTCGGAATGCTTTACGTTTTCATTTTCTCCTTCAGCTTCATTTTGGATCATGAGATTTTCAACATAAACAAATAGTTCACAGGCATTTGTGAAAGCTTCAGGAGTCTGTTTTCTCCCGACCCCCATTACAAATTTGTTGTCTTCTCTGAAACGGGTGGCAAGTCTTGTGTAGTCACTGTCGCTTGAAACGATTGCAATGCCGTCTATGTTGCCCTTATGAAGCAGGTCCATCGCGTCTATAATTAATGTACTATCTGTGGAATTTTTTCCTGTGGTATATGCGAATTGGTGTTGGGGTATGATTGCGTTTTTGTGTAGGTGCTGTTTCCAGGAGCTCATCTGTGGGTTTGTCCAGTCCCCATATATTCTTTTTATGGTAATTACTCCATATTTGGATACTTCTGTTAAAATAGGGTATAATGAATCGGGTTGGGCATTGTCCCCATCAATCAGGACTGCGATTTTCCTTTCCGTAATATGATAGTAGTTGCCATTTTCTTCTATACACGTTTTTGATTTTTTTTCAGCACTCATAACTTAACCAATAGTAATCTCTTTTATTTATATTCTATAGTTTTTAAGGTCACGAAGTTTAATGTCTGGCTGTTTCTCGGGAGAAGTTTGTTTTCAGATTTTCTGAGGTCTTTGTGGGGTTCTTTGTTTTTTTAATCATTCTTTTTTAATTTCAGTGGACAGGGTCAGGCCACTTCGCTTTGCACGCGGGGGCAATAACGACGGGTATGGGTCTATTCACGCAGCTCCGGTTTACTATCTTTCTGGAGAAACCTTCGGCTACCGGAAAAAAAGTCGATAGGATAATTGATATGACTGATTGATAGGATCGATTCATAGGAAAAATTCGAAAAACGATTCCCAGAAAAAGACGAGCCCTGGAAAAAAGAAAAAGTGTAGAATAGATTAACCCTGGTCCGGGCTAACCTTCCAGTTTTCAGTATTCAGTTTTCAGTATTCGGAACTAAGGCCGGTTTTATCCTTTCAGTTCCTTGACGAGCATCTCACGGGCGGTCCTTGCGTCGGCGGTTCCCTTGGTCTTTTTCATGACCTGGCCGACCAGGAAGTTCAGGGACTTTTCAGCGCCTCCCAGGTAGTCCTGGACTGCGGCTTCGTTTTCGGCGATGGCTTCAGCAACGGCTTTTGTGACCAGGTCGTCTTCGGCTTTGAAGAGGCCTTTTTCCTCGATGACCTGTAGAGGGGTCTTTTCTTCCTCATCGTCCAGGATTGTCCGGATGACTTCCACTGCAGCCCTGTCGCTTATCTTGCCGTCAGTGAAGAGGGCTACCAGATCGACCATGTCAGCAACCCTGGCGGAGTTTGTGATGCTGTGGTCTTTGTCGTTGATGCAGCCGATGGTGCTGCCATCATACGAGGAGACGACAAGGTCGCGGTAGTTTAATTCGCCCAGAAGGACGTCGGCGATCCAGGTGGCTGCCTGTTTGGGGTCTGTGTCTTCTTTGCAGACGCCTTCATAGAAGTCGGCAAGCATGATCTTGGAGGTCAGGGCTTTTGCGTGCATGTCCGCTATGCCGTACTGCTCAATGAAGCGGGCGCGTTTGGCGTCGGGAAGTTCCGGGAGGGTCTCTTTGATCCTCGGGATCCAGTCGGATACTTTCATCGGCATGAGGTCAGGTTCCCTGAAGTAGCGGTAGTCTTCTGCTTCTTCTTTTGTCCTCATTCCTATGGTCACACCCCGGGCTTCGTCGAAGTGGCGGGTCTCCTGTGTGATCTCCCCTCCGCGACGGATCACGTTTTTCTGGCGCATGATCTCGTAGAGGAGGGCCTTTTCCACGCCTTTGTGGGAGGAGATGTTTTTGACCTCAACACGGGTGCCGCCGTAGACCGAGACGTTTGCGTCCATCCTCATGGCTCCTTCCAGGTTGCCGTCGAAGACGTCCAGGTACTCGAGGATGTTCCTGAACTTGTCAAGGAACCTCCTGGCTTCCTTGGGGGTCCTCATGTCCGGGGCTGTAACGGTCTCGATCAGGGGCATTCCAGACCGGTTGTAGTCGATCAGTACCCCTTTGGACTTTTCTATGCTCCCTATATGGACCAGCTTCCCCGGGTCGTCTTCCATATGGGCTCTCCAGATCCCTACCTCATGTTCTCCATCTTCGCCCTCGATCACTACCTTGCCGTTGCTCACGATCGGGTAGTCGTACTGGGTCGTCTGGAAGCCTCTGGGCAGGTCAGGATAGAAATAGTTCTTCCTGTGAAACTGCGTCTCCTTCGCAATTTCCCCTTCAAGGGCAAGCCCTACCTTGATTGCGGCCTTCACAACTTCCCTGTTCAGGACCGGCAGGGCCCCGGGCAGGCCCAGGCAGACCGGACAGGTGTGGGTATTGGGTTCCGCATCGTGGTAGTCGGTCGAACAGCCGCAGAACATCTTGCTTTTGAGTTTGTTGAGCTGGACGTGGATCTCAAGCCCTATCATCACGCCGTCAGGGTTTGCGTACGCCATTTAAGCCACCTCCGGGGGTCTTTTGGTATGATAATCCGTATTCTGCTCGAATGTATAGGCGGTCCTGAGCAAGGTTGGCTCGTCAAAGGGCCTGCCTATGATCTGGAGCCCGACCGGAAGCCCGTCCGTAAAGCCGCAGGGGACGGACATGGAAGGCACGCCTGCCAGGTTGATGGGCACCGTGTTTACGTCTGAGAGGTAGAGGGCAAGCGGGTCCTCGATCTTTTCCCCAACCTTGAAGGCCGGATTTGGCATCGTCGGGGCCATGAGCACGTCCACCTTTGAAAGGGCCTTCTCAAAGTCCTGCTTTACAAGGGTCCTGACCTTCAGGGCCTTGAGGTAGTATTTGTCATGATAGCCCGCGGAAAGAGCATATGTCCCGATAAGGATTCTTCGCTTAACCTCGTCCCCGAAGCCTTCCGCCCGGGTCTTTGAGATAAGGGAGTGCCAGGTCTCGCTGGCTTCCCTGAAACCGTACCTTGTCCCGTCAAAGCGGGCTAGGTTTGAGGAGGCCTCACTCATGGCGATGATGTAGTAGGAAGCAAGGGCGTACTTCGTGTGGGGCATGGAGACCTCTTCCCAGGAAGCTCCGAGGTCCTCACAGTGGTGGATCGCATCCCAGACCGCTTTTTCAACGCCCGGGCTTATCCCTTCCCCGAAGTATTCTTTCGGGACCCCGATTTTCAGGCCTTTGATATCGTCCTTAAGGGCTGCCTGGTAATCGGGTTTTTCTTCCGGAACCGAGGTCGAGTCCCTGGCATCGTGGCCCGCGATTACGTCCATCAGGACCGCGATATCTTCCACGTTGTTTGCGAGGGGGCCGATCTGTTCCAGGGAGTTTGCATAGGCTACGGCTCCATATCTTGAAACCGCCCCGTAGGTGGGCTTGAGCCCCACCACTCCGCAGAAAGAGGCCGGACAGCGGATTGAGCCTCCCGTGTCCGAACCGAGGGCAAAAGGAGCTTCTCCTGCGGCAACGACTGCGGCACTGCCTCCCGAAGACCCTCCGGGCACTCTTTCGAGGTCCCAGGGGTTTAAGGCGGGTCCGAAGTAGCTGCTCTCGGTCGAGGACCCCATGGCAAACTCGTCCATGTTGGTTTTTCCGAGGATTACGGCTCCGGCCTCGATTAGTTTTTCAATAACGTGGGCGTTGAAGGGTGGGACATAGTTTTCAAGCATCCTTGAGCCGCAACTGTTAGGCAGGCCCTGAACGGAGATGTTGTCCTTGATTGCGATAGGGACTCCCGCAAGCGGGCCTTTGTGCCCATCGGAATCTATCTTCTTTGACTTTTCAAGGGCTCTGTCCGAAACCGTAACATAGCCGTTGATCTTGCTCTTCTTGATTGCTTCAAGATAGTTGGCTGTGACCTCTTCGGCCGAACTTTCCCCGATTTTCTGCTTTATTTCCGCAACGCTCATCCATTTTGCTGTCATGTAATCCAATACCTCCTCACCCGATTCTCGGGACTTTGAAGGCCCCTTCCTGTTTGTTTTCGGTGTTTGCGAGTACCTTCTCCTGCGGGAGGGACTCTTCTGCTACGTCCTCTCTAAATACATTGTGGAGGTCAATCACATGATAGGTGGGAGATACGTCTTCCGTTGCCACCTCGTCGAGCTGCCCGAAATAGTCCAGTACTGAGTTAAGTTTTTCCATATATTCGACGGTTTCCTGCTCGCTAATCTCAATACGGGCAAGCCAGCCGATGTGTTCTACATCTTCTTTTGTGATCATGAAATTTCCTCAAAAAAGAATGATCTTAATAAAAGGATATTGACTCTGCATACTAAAAACAAGTCATGAAATAAATATATATTCTCTTCCTCCCCAATCTGTTGCCGGTGGGCAGCTGATAAATAGCCGACGAACCGCCTGTTAGCAGCCGGTGGGTAGTCAGTAAGTTGCGATTCTTTTCGCTCACTCAAGAGGACTGAATAAATAATCTTCTGTCCGCTTCAACCGTCGCAATTCGCTTTTTTTTCGGTCAAACGGACTGATTTTTCCATTTGAAGTTTCTTTTAGAATGTTTCTTTTAGAGTTTCACCTGGAGTTTCACTTTGACTTTATTTAGAGTTTGTTAAACTTTATTTAGACTTTATTTAGAAATTTTCACGTTTTCTCCCTCATGTGCAGGGCGTACATCTGGACTTTCTTCATCTTGGCGAGGTTGAGGACTTTTTCCAGTTCGTCGGCAGTCAGTTCCTTTGCTTCGATGTACCCGTTGTCAACGGCTTCCTTGAAGATCTCGTAACCCATGGCAGACCTCGCGAGGACTGTGGTCCAGCCTTTGGGGCTTCCGACTCCACCAAAGGAGATGTCCGAGTTTTCTCCGGACAGGTCTGTGCAGAATTTGCAGGAGGAGCTCCGGTATTCGTCGAATTCGCTGAGTTCGAAGGCGCGGTTTTCCCCATTTTTGAGGAAGATTTCGAACTTTCCTTTCCTGATTTTCATAGCGTCGACATCTTCAAGCAGGATCCCGTAACTTTCAAGCACCGCTTTGATTCCTTCGTAGGAAAAAGTATCCATGCAAAAGAGCCCCAGTTTAAGGACTTTTGCCCGCATGAAAAGGTGCAGCAGGCCATGGGAACTTTTCTGCATCTTCGTTACGGCATCGATGTTGCAGCTTGTGCCCACGAAGGCGATGCTGTGCATCCCCTGCTTTATGGCGCTCATGAGGGCTTCCAGGGTCATGGAATGGGAGTAAATACTGCCTCCGCTTTCCAGGATTTCTTCCCGGGTTTTTGCAACTATAGGCATGGGTTTCCAGGGTTCTTCCTTTGACTGGCTGGTGACCACGGCGCAGTCGATGAGCCCTTCATCAAGGGCGTAAAGGAGAAGGGAGGTCACTACCCCACCGTCCTGGCCCTTTAATTCGGGAATGGCAGATTTTGCGGCGTAGGCATAGCGGATGTTCCCGATAAGCCCCTCTTCCGTGGTGATGGTCCGCGGGCATTGGTAGTAACAGACACCGCAGGCTTTGCAGGGGCCGACAAGTTTTGGCTTCCCGTCTTCGATGGTGATGCACTCGCAGCTTGCGGCGCAGGCTCCGCACAGGGTGCAGATCCCCGGCTTGATAATATCGCGCTTTAGTTTTCCAAAGGAAATTTTTTCCTTGTCGCTAAGGTTTCGCTTGAGCCGGATAACACTCTTTTCCAGCACCTCAAATTTTTGCTTGCATTCGGGACTGCAGAAATAGTACGGTTTCCCCCCGTAGTCCGAAACGTATTCAGTACTGTCTGACACAATTTTCTTGCAGATAGGGTCAAGTGGCATTAAAAGCCTCCAATGCAGGTTCACACGAAAAATTAAGGCAGCACACGACTCCCCTCCCCTGGAGATCTATTTGCGCCAATCCGGAAAGGTTAGTCAATTAGTATGTCAATTATGATGTATGTGGCGTATGTGGTGTATGTATGGTGTCATTTGTAATTTCACCACATTTATATATTTACAATCTCTATATTTATACGCTGTACGCCTCCTTTATTATAATATCGGTTCGGGCGTTTGAGTTTCTCAGGGTCTGCAGGTCGGAAAGTGAGGTGAAAACGTTAACAGTGTAAACACAGGTGAAACTGAACTAGTGTCGCGTCAACAACAATGTGTTGTATGATTACAAGCTATTGTGATTGATTACATACGACATTTTATGCTTGACTTGACACTAGTATAAATGTGGCAAAGTATTGTGTGTCGAGGTGTAACCCCCATCTCTTTCCCTTTCCAGGTCGAACTCAGGGGCAATTTGTCCCTTATATTGTGTGAAAACCAGGTCAGAAGACTCAATGGAGTCTTTTTGGAAACATTATTATATGCTCTGGTTAATACCTTCCTCTATACTTCGAATAAATTGTATTCTTGTTTAATCCCTCTCTCGAAACTCTTTGCAGGTTTCCTGAAGTATCCCTTTGTTCACAGCCTTTGTTCACAGGAATCTTTTAAAATGCAACTCATAAATTAGTCTTCTAAAATGCAACTCATAAAATTTACAGATTTTAAGAAGGAATAAAAATGGCTCTGAAACCCAGAATTGCTGAATCCCCCCAGGTCCGCTTACTTGACCTGAAGTCAAAACCTTTCTTCATCGTGGCTTCCGTGGAAGTCGGGAACACCACCACGAAATGCATCCTGACCGCTACCAACATGGACACAGGCAGGACCCATATTATCAACAAGGTCGTGAAGATGACCAGGGACGTCCGGGGACCGAAACCCGGAGAAGTGGTTTTTGGCAGGACGCTTACGGGCGTGGAACTGACCCGGCAGTCCATTGCGGAACTTGTGCGCAACAGCCTGCTTGAGTCCCTGGATGAAGCCAACCTGGATATTAAGACCGACCTCAACTTTGTTGTCCGTTCCACAGGGGTTGTTGCAGGGTTTGACTCGCCGGATGAGGTCGGGGAGTTCGTCAAAGCCCTTGCAGAGGGCTGTCTCCTTGCCGGCGTGCCGCCAAAAAACATGACTCCTCCGATGTCCATCTCAAATATCCCAAAAAAGTTCCAGAAATACAGCAAGATGGAGAAGGTGGTTTTCGATGGGGCTGTTGCAGGAGTCTTGCCTCCAATAGGCTCCACAGGAGTTGAAATTGTTGCGAATGAAATGGAAGGGGAACTTGCAACGGCAGGGATCAAGGAAGCAGCTAAAATGACAGACGTGGATTTCAGGAATCCCTGTATCTCCATTGACTTCGGGACCACCCTGGACGGAAGGATAACAAGCCCTGACCTGCCCTATGCAAAAACCGTCGGGAACTTCTGTGGCTACGCGGGCGCAATCCCCGATGCCATCATCCGGGGTTCAAGGGTCGTGGACGCTAAACTGGGAACTGCTCTCGATGTTCTGAAAGGTGAAAAGCCTACATCTTTCCTGACTTTGAAGCTGAAGGCCAAGATAATCCAGGAATACACAAAGAGAATTAACGATCTTATCATTATAGAAAAAGTCCCGGAACACAGGACAAGGTACGGAAGTGTACCAGTTAGTTCCGAAGGAGCTAAAGAAGTGGGGGTCGTGCTCATTGGTTGTGATGTTGGAGAAAATGGTTCTGATATGGGCAAACTGAGCGCAATCGGCATGGAAATCTGCAAGAAATACGGGGTACAGGTCATCTCGGCTGTCATTGACGAGGTCATGGCGGATGTTACCTGCAGGCTGGTTAAAGTTGCAAAAGATGAAGGCCTGGTCTTTGAGGGCAGCACCATCGGGATCACAGGCAGGGCCGGAATTACCGGGAACAAACCAAAACTGATCCTGAAATGTCTGGATGAAATGGGCATTGCCCCGAAAGTCGATGAGCACGTTGTTTTCGTGGACGACGGGCTTGCTCGGGGTGCTGCTGTCATGGCTCGCTGCATGAACTCCCTTGGAACACCTCAGTATCCCCTTGGAGGCCGGCATGGAGGCAAGTGCATCCTTGCTCAGAGGGTCAAATTGCAAAATAAATAAACAAATAAACAAAAAAACAAATAAACAAATAAACAACGACAATTAAAAAATAAAGCAAATAAAAATATAAGCAGATGAAAATAACACACAATTTTTCAACAAATCTGTTGAATATATTTTAAATATAGTGGGCTGGAGTTTTAGCCTCCTGCCCCTCCTCCGGTTGTTTTTGAAAGATCGAAAGCTGCTACTTCTTCCTTTGCTCTCCGGATCCGTTCTTCCATTTCTTCGGCTGTTAATTCCTTTTCTTCTTTCTTTTCCTTGAGTTCAATATCCGTGAATTCCAGGGTTTCATCTCTGTACCAGAGGTTTGTTGCCTCGAGTAGTACCCAGACTCCCTGTTCATCTTCTTTGATCTCACTTACGCGGCTTATTGTATCAGTGTTGACGTATTTGACAACGTCCCCCACATTGATGGGTTTATTGTTCCGGCCAACAGCCGTGATAACTTCAGCTTCAGCCATTATTTCACCTCGATGGCTCCCGGGGCATGCTTGCTTTGAAGACCCCGCAAAGTCCTTTGTTTCTCAAGATCGACTGCTTATAGGTTATCCCGTCCCTGTAATAAACTTTGTGCGGCCTTTTTCCGGGTGGAATACACGGGAAAGGAGGGCTGGAGGGGGAGTACGGGTCCTGTTGTTGAATTGTTTCAAAGGAATACTAAAAGTTAGCTGAAAATCAAACACTGAAATAAAATAATAAAAAAGTTGTATAAATCAATAAAATCAAGGAAAATTAAATAAATTCAAAAAAAGAAAAGAAAATAAAAAGAAATATAATTTTAATTGTTGTTGATCTCTTTCTTGAGCTCTCCAAGGAGGGCAACCCTTTCGGCAAAGGCATTGTGTCTGTGGATACTTTCTTCATTTACTTGCTTAATGGTGATCACTGCGTCGTCGGGAAGGTCCGGGAACTTCTTCACAATGTTGTCTGCCATGGTCCTTACACAGTCTTCCACGAATTTCGGGTTTCTGTGGGCGGTTTCCACGACAGCTTTTTCATCGGCACGCTTCAGGACTTCAAAGACGCTGGAACTCATGGAGTGCTCGATTATTTCGATGAGGCTTTCCAGGGATACGTCGAAATCGTGTGCTACCTTTATTGAGATTGTACCCCTCCCGCGCTGGTTGTGAGTAGCCATCGGAACCTTTTCCAGGAACTTGATGATAGTCTCTTCTTCAACGCCGAGGTCGGCAAGTTCGTTTGCTGCCTTGTCCCTCATGATTTCCTGGGCGCAGGGGCAGGCGGTCATTCCTACTACTTCAGTCCCTATGAGTTTCTTTACATCAAAGTAGTCGTCATCGCCACTGCCTCTTACAGCCGAAGCTTCGGCAAAAATGTTCACGACTTCCTGGCATTTCATTCCTGTGGCTGGGGAAGCACGCCTGACCATGTATTCGCTTGTCATCCTGACTTCTGCCTGGTTGGCATATTCGTGGCGGCCTAAAAGGTTGTGTGCGATATCGCTGCAGAGTTTCTCAATCTCGTACACAGGCATGCTGAGTATATTCTCCAGCACCTCGTCAACGGCTTCGAAATTGCGTGAGAGGTTAGCTCCCTTCCGGTCAGAAGGCAGGTCAACAAAGACGTCAAAGGTTGAAATCAGTACGATGGGACGTTTGTCTCTTCTTTTTATTTCAACGAGTTTTTTTACGTTTGTAACCCCTACCCTCGTGAGGTTGATCGGCACGTTCGGTTTGCTGGCCTGGACGTCGGGGAGGTTGAAAATACAATTTTCCATTTTAACCAGATCCATAAAAAGATGAATGTTCGATTTTATACGGATAAATTTGATTGGTACGGATTTTGCAATCTTGCAATTTTATATGCATTTGCAAAATATAATGGCCATTAGAGGTTATAGCATGTAAAGTTTATGCTTTCTATTTCTCAGCCCTTTTCCAAAAGTACAATAAAACATTTTTTTTCAAAATACTATGACCCGTTTCCTGAACCCATATTTGGGTATATTTCCAACAAGCCATAAATATTTAAATATTTCCCATACAGAGCACAATATAGAAAAATTTAGTTTATATAGAGTTCATGGTTTTGGGTCATTTTTCCCCAAAACACTAACTATAGCCAACTTCCTGAAGAAAGACTTTATATACTTTAAAACTTAATCAGTGTCTAGCAATACAATTTGCGAGGTGACCTTTATGTCCAACACAAGAAATTTTGTTTTACGAGACGAAGCTGGCAATGAGCACGGAGTATTCACCGGAAAACAGCCTCGTCAGGCTGCTCTCAAGGCTGCGAACCGTGGTGCAGGCACAAAGAAGAAGCCGGAAATCATCTGCCTCAGGGAACGCGGGACAAAGAAGGTGCACGTTTTCAAGGCATGGAAAGAAGACGTCGAAGCCCCCAAGAACAGGCCTGACTGGATGCCCGAGAAAATCAGCAAGCCCTTTGTCAAGAAAGAAAGGATTGAAAAGCTCGAGTAAATTGCATTTGTCACAGCCCCTGCAAATAGGGGTTATTTCTTTTTCTTTCCAAATTTATATGTATATTTTCCTGGAAGGGACTTTATTTTTCCAAACTTTCCGGGATCGTTTATTTCAGAACCTCTAAAGGAAATTCCTCTCTTTATGTGTGAAGTTTTGTTCTCTAAATGAAGTTCTGCTTTTTTAAAGAGGTTTTGTTTTCTAAATGAAGTTCTGCTTTTTTTGGATTCCTTATCCTATAAATCTTTTTTGAGCGCTCGGAGGATCTTTATGGTTTTTTGAATCTCTTTTCTTCAATATTTGGGGTTTTTGCGGTCTCTTTCAACGATAAGTTTAATAGCAGAACTTCCGATTCCTAGGTCATGTCACTAAAGCGAGAGAATGTGCTTATCGAGGCCCTACCTTACATGCAGGAGTTCTATGACTCGGTCATGGTCATCAAGGTTGGTGGAAACGCCATGATCAACGTCCAGATCATGGAAGACATCATCAGGGACATCGTGCTCCTGCGTTTTGTGGGAATCAAGCCGGTGATTGTACATGGGGGAGGGCCCGAAATCACGGAAAAGATGACGCGCATGGGGAAAAAAGCCGAATTTGTGGAAGGGCTCCGCATAACGGATGACGAGACCCTGGAAATCGCTCGCATGGTCCTGGTGGGCAACATCAACACGAAAATGGTTTCCCTTATAGGGAAAGCCGGGGGCAAGGGTATAGGGTTAACGGGCCACGACGGGAGAATGATTCTCGCCCGCAAGAAAGCCGTTCAGAAGGTCATGGTCGAAGGCGTGGAAACTGAGGTTGATATCGGCTGGGTGGGAGAAAGCGAGGTTATCAATCCTGAAATCCTCCGGATTGTGCTTGAAAAGGGCTATATCCCCGTAATCTCCCCGATTGCCGTGGACGTGGCAGGTAACGCCCTGAACATCAACGCCGATACTGTTGCAGGAGACATTGCCGCAGCCCTCAGTGCCAAAAAACTCCTCCTCATGACCGACGTCTCCGGGCTCCTCAGGGACATGAACGATCTCGAAAGCCGTATCTCCCGCATCACTCTGGATGATGTTGATCCCCTTATCAGGGAAGGAATAATCCGGGGAGGCATGATTCCGAAAATCAAAGGAGCGGCCGTGGCTGTTAAAAGTGGAGTCGAGAAGGCTCACATTATAAACGGTAGTGTTTCTCATTCCATGCTTCTCGAACTCTTCACCGACGGCGGAGTCGGGACAATGATCTATGGGCCTGGTTTTGAGCCATAAGAAAGAAAATAAAAAAAGGAATATTAGAGAGCAACTATAAAGAACTCTTTTCTCAGCCGAGTTGCACCAGCCGAGTTGCACCAGCCGAGTTGCGGCTCGGCATCAGAAAAATCTTCGATTTTTCTTTTAGTTGCGATGAAATCGCAACAGCGCGCGGTCCGTTTCGCTCGCTTTGCTCGCTCAAGCGGACTATAACATGTCTAATTAGCCGGTTTCCCTTCTCTTCGTTGAGGCGGACTTTTTTGTTTCCTCTTTTACTCTAAAATCGGTGTTCCGTATGTGAAGTCCTCTATTTTGAGCACTTTTTTCCAGAGCTCTTTGCATTCGCAGTCGATTTTTTCAAAGACTGCGGGGTCCTGGGTTAGGGAGAATTCCCTTATTTCGTCTGCGACGTCTCTGCTGCATATTTTACAGTTGTGGGGGCCGCGTTTTGAGCCTGCACCGACGGGGTCAGACATGATGGGGAGGTCAGGATGGGCGGTTTTTGCTGTTTTGAGGATTTCAACGATGCTCCAGAGCCAGGGGGGGCGGTACTGGCCTTTTTCCCAGAGGGATTCGACCAGGGTTCCTTTCTGGACGTTACAGAGGTTGATGGAGACGGTGTCCGAATAGGGGGCGGCGTCGTCGATGGAGCGGAGAATGTCTTCCATGGCCTGTTTTTCGGAGAGGAAGAGGGGTTTTAACATGAGGTAGGCTTTTACGGTTACGCCGTTCTTTTTTGCTATTTCGGAGGCGCGGGTGAAGTCCCTGAAGGTGAAACCTTTGTTGATGGAGTCTTTCCTTATCCTATCGGAGCTTGTCTCAAGGCCAAAGGCAAGTTCGAAGGGTTTTTTGTCCAGGATTTCCAGGCAGGCCCTGATGTTCTCTTCGCTGACGTAGTTAGGGCGGGTCTCAACGAGCACCTTGACAATGCGGGGGTCGGCTGCAAGGGTCTCAAGGATGACATCTCTGGCCTCAACCGGGACTTCCTGGTCATCCAGGAAACTTCCTGAGGTGAAGATCTTGAGCATGAACTCCGGGAACTCTTCGGATTTTTTCATCGCTTTTGCAAGCTGGGCCTTATAGTCTTCCAGGGTAGGAGGCTCGCTTGCGCAGTCGTAGACGTAGCCGCACATGGTACAGCCGCCGGCTTTTCCCCAGCGGCAGCCTGCACTTTTGAAGATGACCGTGAGGGTCTTTGTCTCTACACCGTTTACGAGGTCGCTTCCGGTCCAGCTTGCCGCCGGCACGTCTGTTGGGGAAGGCCTGACCTTAATCCGCTTTCGGATATCGAGTACTGCTTTATTCAGGGACATGGTTGTGAAAACTCGCTTTTAAGTCGGTTTTGTTAAATGCTTTTCAAAAAAAAGAAAAAGATTGTTTGAAGCCTTTTCCGGCTTCATTCGAACTCAATGGTTGCAGGCGGCTTTGGCGTGATGTCGTAGACCACCCTTACAACGCTCGGGATTTCGGAGGTGATCCTGGACTGGATGTGCCTCAGGACGTCCCAGGGCAGTTCCAGCGCTTCTGCGGTCATCCCGTCCCGGGACCCGACAGCCCTGACTGCCATGATCCAGCCGTAGGCCCGGATGTCACCCTTGACTCCGGTCCCTTTGCCGATCAGTGCGGCATAGGTCTGCCAGGGGCAGAACCGGTCCAGAAGTTCTTCTTCTACAATGGCGTTTGCCTCACGGGTAGCTTCGAGCTTCTCTTCGGTAACTTCCCCGAGCACACGCACAGCCAGCCCCGGGCCCGGGAAAGGCATCCTCTCGCAGATTTCTTCTGGCATTTCAAGCGCCCAGGCAACTTCCCTTACCTCGTCCTTGTAAAGGTCGTCAATAGGCTCTACAATTTTCTTGAAATCGACTACTGAAGGCAGCCCACCCACGTTGTGGTGGGACTTGATCCCGCCCTCGGACTCGATCCTGTCCGGGTAGATGGTGCCCTGGATCAGGTACTCAGCCTGCAGCTCCTTTGCTTCCTCTTCGAAGACCCGGATGAAGGTCTCTCCGATTGCTTTTCTTTTCTCCTCGGGGTCTGTGATTCCCTTGAGAGCTCCCAGGAACCTGTCCTTCGCAAACACGATGTGCAGGCTCATGTGGGAAAAGATGTGGGCGATCCTTTCGGTCTCCCCTTTCCTCATGAGCCCGGTATCTATATAGATGGGGTGCAGATTCTCCCCGATTGCCCTGTAAGCCAGCTCTGCACAGACCGAACTGTCCACGCCGCCGGAAAGGGCAATTATCGCCCTCCCCTCGATTTCGTTTTTAATCCTATCAATTGCCTTTGGAATGAATTTCTCGGTTTTTACCATCGAAATGCTCCTTTGAATGGTACTTTGATTTCCTTTTAATTAGACTTCAAATTAGTTACTTTGAATAGGCTTCGAATTGATTTCCGTTGAATAGTAACTGTGATTGGTGAAAGCTAATGGAATTATTAGGATTTGATTATATTTTAGTGGGATATATGTGTCAGTGCATGGGGGTTTTGATATTTAAAGGTATAGTAGGTGGGATGGTCCACTGTTATGTCCGTTTCGACAAGAACATCCTGGCAACCTATAAGTTCCTGGAAGCCATGCGCAGGTAGGGGGCCGGAAAACTTGCGTTTACTTCCACTTTCACCGTCTACGGGGAAGCGAAAGTCATGCCTACTCCCGAAGATTACGGGCCGCTTGTCCCGATATCCCTTTACGGGGTGTCCAAACTTGCCTGCGAGGCCCTGGTAATTTCATATACCCACACCTTCTACATGCAGGCCTGGGTCTTCTGCTTCGCAAACATGGAACTTGGAGTATACTTCGGAGAGGAGTGTGAGAGAGACGGCGAGGGTGTTGATTGAAGCGAAATAATAGACTTATGAAGACTTCCAAATCAAAAAGATTGCTTTTAATGGCGAAAACCCAATCCCAGGATATGCTTCAGAACCCCCTACCATTCCTGAAGAGTCTCAGGAGGGGTAAGGAAAGGTCCAAAGCAGGTACTTGCTCACAATCAGTAAAAATTACCGGCTTCGAAGGAAGGCTTTAGGAATCTCCATGGAAAAAATCAATTTTCCAGTCCCATACCCTCTGAATTATGCTTAGTTCCCAAAATTTAAGCGCATATAAGCATTATAGGGTCTCAATAGATGCCGATTTTGAACTACAGTCAAAAAAAACGTGCTTATAATTTAAGCACATAATTCAACATCTTACGGCCGTTATGCGCCTAAAAATGCGTAGTGCAGGGAATTATGTCTCGTGTTCTCAAGCATGTCCGAGAGCGGTCTTTAACTGTTACCTTAGCCCCATCTCGGACTCCCAAACCTTTACCCATTTTTTACCTATTGATGTTTTACTTGCATCGTTGGCCAAAATTCGGAAGAAATATCAAAGGGGAGTCGAAATGTGGGTATAATGCACATTTCGAATCCCTGCCAATATAGGAAAAAATAATGCACGATTCCAGGTTGTTTTGTTGACTTCGTGCCAGTAAAATGACCTTTTTGTGCAGTATTTGACACAAGAGTACAAGGGTTCGGAATGTGAGGTATAACATGTCTACATCTACTTTACTGATTATCCGCTTTATATTCTCGCTCTAACTCTTTTTTAGCCGCTTTATTTTTGTTTTTCATCTTTTTTTGTTGTTTTTCATCTTCAGGTGAACCTATTTCTTGATTAATTTCTCCCGAAATTTCTATCGAGTGATCTTTGAAGATTTCAATTACAGAGTATGCATGATCTTTATCAGCAGAAGCTTCACTTGTTAGATAGTATACTCCAGAATCATCTTCGTATATATACGTTTCATGGAGATGTCCCTGAATTACACATTGAACTATACCGCTATTTTCGATTATCTCTGAAATTTGACTATCGGGTTGTTCTGTGTAGTATTTTATTGGAAGGTGGTGGAATACTATTCCGTTATATTTTTTCTTTTTTGCATCCTGAAGGGTTTCTTCCAGCCAGGCGAGTTCCTCTGATGGGAAAAATGGAGTACCAATATAAGCAGGGTTTTCAAGATCTATCTCTCCATTCGAGTTATACTGCCCGTCCAGGATGATAAACCTGTATCCACTCTTCGGAGAATCAAAATAGTAATAATTTGAAGGAAAGTAGCTGTCCAGTTTCTTGTTGTTGAGGACCTGAATTGAAACGAACTTATCCTGGCAAAGAACATCATGGTTCCCAAACATATGGTACACAGGCCCATCAAATACTGTCATCAGTGACAGGTATCTGAGAAGCCGCTCGTTATATTCTTCACCGGTGATGAGATACTCGATTGGAGTATAACGAGACAGATTATCATAAACCATATCCCCCGTACATATTACAAAGTCGATCCCCAGGGAATTCATTTCCGATGTGAAAAGAGGTATTCTTGCTTCTGCATTAGCTTTATCTTGACCGTAATGTGTGTCAGTTATATGACCAATTTGCAAAACCGGGACATCGGCAGAATTGGCAGATGCTGGAGAAATTGCAAAAAGAAGAATGCATGTAAGAATAAACAATTGCTTAAGTTCCACTATGTATCCCCCAATTTGATAGAATTTAAGATAGTCTGGGGGTATTTACCCCCGTAATAAGTAAAATCGCTCATATGTGATATAAGTATTTATATATTTTAAAAAGAATAATGTAAATTTGTATAATAATTTACTATTACAAATCAGAAGTTCCGCATTTTTGTGTACATAACTGCGGCATGCTGGAGGATTATGTGCTCAAACTTAAGTACATTACACTTGGCTCCAATTTCCAATTAAAAAAACACAACCATCTGGAATAACAGGTTTGCAGAAAAACAGGTAGTGTTATTATCTCCGCAGGACGGAAGGCCTCCTTACTCGGAGACCGCCGGCCGACAGAGGGAATGAAAGCGGTTTGCTCCCCGAGACTACAATAAAATATCCTCATGAAAATAATATAGCCTATCTTCCGCAAGTGCTTTTACTAGTATCACAATTTTTCACGCGATCGTTTTCTCCGAAAACTGCCCTGGTTATTCAAACGTGTGTTTTTGAAATGTCCCGCACTTTTTGAGCTCGCCTTTATAGAAAGCTTCCAACTTCCATTTCCCGAAGATTCAGCGAGACAACAACTAATGATTTTTGAGCAAGTATTCAGATACCTTTGTTCCTAAATTAGTTTTCTGCTACACTAAATGCGGATTATTTTCATATTGATAAGATAAGATTCACTCTGTTCTTTGGGATAGAACGCGGTGAGTTCCTATTTTTGTGGTATTCTGATCAAAGGTTATTGTTGCCCACAAGGAGAGCCTTGAGATTAACTGAATGAGGTAAAAGAAGGAATCAAGAATATGTGAGATTAAACTATGTCAAGAATAATATTAATTAATGGGAGTACAGGATCTGGAAAATCAACTATCTCACATAAGCTTGGTTTAAAACTGGGAATAACTCGAGTTATCTCTACAGACGTTGTGCGCCAAATATTTAGATCAATCGTAAATTCAAATTTAATAGATTATATGTCAGTTTCCTCTTATGAGAAGCTAGGCTCATCTAGAAATTTAGCATATTACCAACAGAGAATTACATTGTGCGAGATTTTAGACAAGATGATAGAAAGGTTCATCGAAGAAAATGTTGACATGATAATTGAAGGCGTACATATAATGCCCGAATTGTATAATAAACATAAGGAAAAGGGACGTTCTATTTACTTATTCACATTATATGTTAAATCAATTTCCGCACATGAAAAAAGATTCTTAACAAGGCAAGATGAATCAAAGAAAAGAATCGCGACCAAATATTTACATGGTTTTGATGCAATAAGAGAGATTCAAGATGTAATTGTTAAGGAAGCAAATATGAATAGTAACTTTTTAATAGATAATGATGAGATGGAAGATACATTAAACATACTCATGAATGAAATATGCAAACATGATTTTGAAAAAACACACCGTTTTACCAGTTGCTTATAAACAATTCATTGAAATAGAGATTTATCAAAATTCTCCAAAAATTGGATAACACAGGGGAAAGATGAAGAATATTTTATTTTTAATTGATACTCATCATAAATTTGATGTTAGCAAAGCTGCAATAGTTAAATGTCTTGGAAATTATGATGAGTTTTCAGTAAACAAGGTTTTAGTTGCAATAATTGGAGAAGGGGATAAAGAAAATGTTGGAGAAGAGGTAAGTGCCTTATCAAAGGAATGGGAAAAAATAATCATAGAAAGTAAGGATGAATTAGATAAGCTGAAAAAAATAATGCAAGATAATAAGATTAATATCTTTTATGATCTGAGCGATGAACCGGTAATTTCTCCAGATGTCAGACTTTCTATAATTAGTTTAGCATATAATTCCAAAGTTGATTACTATTGTGGAAACCTATTTGTAAAAGGGAAAAATAAGAATGCAAAAATATGCAAACCTGTAATTAAAATTATTGGAAATGGAAAAAGGGTGGGGAAAACAACTGTATCCATATGTTTAACTAATTACCTTAAAGAAAAAGGATATAAACCATTAATTGTGGCATTAGGCAGAGGTGGAACCCCGGAGCCTTATATCCTCGACCCTGGCAAAATTGATTTCATTGAATATTTGAAGGAGGGAATTCAAAAAAAACAACACATGGCTTCAGATTATATCGAGGATGCATTTTTTACCGGAGTTCCAACAATTTCTGCTAGAAGGTGTGGGGGAGGGCTTTTAGGGGAAATCACCGATACAAATTTAGATCAATGTCTGGATATAGCCCAAAATGAAAAATGCGATGTAATTATTGTCGAAGGTAGTGGCGCTTCAATACCAGCTGTAGATGCGGATAAAACCTTACTTGTTGCCGGAGTGGCAGAAAATAATATAGATATATTGTCGGGATATTGCACTAACAACTGGGTAATGGAAGCAGATTCAGTAATGGTAAACTATGAGAAAAAAGAACTATACGAAAAATACCACAACTCACTTTCGTCAAAATTCAAAAAAACAAATCCTCTCGTAAAAATCCATCCTTTTTCTTTAAGAGTGTCGGTAAAAAACATAAAAGGTCAGAAAGTGGCAATTTTCACAACCAAACAAATATCTGAAATTGACATTTCAAACGAAACTGAGGTAGATTACTATTCAATTCTTGAAAACCCTATAGAAATAGATAGAGTTCTTCAGGAAAAGGGGCATCATTATAACTATGTGCTTATTGAGTTTAAATCATCGGGTATAAACAAAGTTTATGATTTTTTCAGCAAACAAAAAAATGTAGTTACTGAATTTTTAAAATATGAATTACAACCCTATGAAGATAAAAAAGAAATAAGTGAACTATTTGATGGGCTATTATAGTGAACTCAAGAATTAATTACACTTTTAAAGACCAATTACATGCATCTTGCTTGGTTTAATAAGTGTGGATTTTTACTGTGAGGACTATAGATGAGTGTTGATGTATTAATATTAGATGAAAAAGGTATGGATCATTCATTTTGGGGTGAAAAAGAATTAATGAGTTATGGAGTGAATACTCTGTTTCCAAAGTGGAAAAAAGGATATACATTAGAAGGAATTTAGAAAATATGTACAAAAAACAATATAAAATTAATAATTCCAGTATCAATTTCAGATCATTTATTTATTGCAGAGAATAAAAGTGTATTAGAAACGCATGGAATAAAATTCTTAGTCAACGACTTCAGTATAATATCAACTATAAGTAACAAGGCAACCTGCTTCCCATTTATAGTGAAAAATAAATGGTTGGATTCTAAAAATATTCCTAATTTTGAAGTTATAAATAATTGCGAAGAATTCCGTTCATTTTGTGAACAAGCTAAATGTTATCCTCTTTGGATAAAAGGACCTGATAAATTTAGAATGAGTCCGCTGTATTCAATTAATGAATTAGATAAAAATGAGATCGATACTTTACTAACTCGTTCTAATGGTCCGTTGTTAATTCAAGAAAACATAAATGGTAATACCTGTGGTTACTTTTGTTTGGCAAAAGAAGGTACAATAATTATAGACTTTACACACAGAAGAATAAGGGAAATTCCTCTTTCAGGAGGTTCCTGTGTTTATGCCTCAAGCAAAAAGGAAGAGGAACTGTTAAAAATTGGCAGATATTTCATTAAGCAATCGAATTGGACAGGACCCGTAATGTTAGAATTTAAACAAAATATAAATAATAATAATAATTTTGAACTTGTGGAGATCAACCCAAAATTTTGGGGGACGTATGCTTTAACAACGCTAAGTAATCATCACTTCTTTTATGCTTACTACCAATATTTGACCAATTCATCAACCACGAACTTTAATGAAAAAATGAAAGATATAAGAGTATACTATCCTTTACGGGAACTAACATTAAAAGACAATAACTATTCACTTAAAAACAGATTAAATAATGTACTTAAAAGTATTAATGAAGCTGATTACTCCATAATAGATTCTTTTGGGGGTAAAAAGAAGGGAAGAATTATTGGCACGGTGGCATATAAATTTGCACTTGTAAAAATTAAAGAAGCGTATAATAAGTTACATAAAGTATGAACTCCGGTCCTCAAACTTGAAATATACCTGTATTCTGACAACAATCCGACCTTCCGCAGAAGTCCACAAAAATGTCACCTATTTTCTCAATATGGACATGACTTAAAAGCCAAATCGCAATAATATTAAGAATATCGGACAGAGCGGAAAATTAATGATACATTTGTATACATCTGCGGAAAGTGAGAACAATGCAAAAATATCCGATTAAATGGGAAGCTTCTATAAAAGGTGGTATGGAACGTCTTATAAAGAATTCGCAAAAAACGTGGGATTGATAGGATCTGCACAGGCATTAACAAGCCTTGGTAGCTTCCTGTTACTCCCAATAATAACAAAGGATTTAGGAGCATATAACTATGGTATTTGGTCTCAGATTTCTATTACTATTTCTCTTATTTCCCCTCTTGCCCTTATAAGCTTGTCTACAACATTGATCAGGTTTTTATCCTCTGAGAAGGATAAAGAAAAGATAAGAGAAAGTTTTTTTTCTATAATATTTTTTGTTGCATTTACCGGTTTGTTAGCATCAATCCTTATGTATTTATCATCTAACTTTATTGCAACATACATTTTCAAAGATATTAGTTCTTCTTATTTCATAAAAGCAAGTTCTCTTATTATTCTTCTGACAGTTATTGACCAGATAACAACTATTTATTACAGAATATTCCAGCAGATCAAAAAATACTCATATTTAACCATATTTCAAACATTTGGGAGACTCATCTTAACATTAGCATTTCTTTTAATGGGATTTGGATTAATGGGAGTTATATTTGCCGTATTGATTGTTCAAAGTTTACTGTTTATTATTTCCATTTGCGGCATCATATCCCAAATAGGATTTGCGATTCCAAAGTTCAATCAGATTGGAGATTATTTAAGGTATTCAATTCCATTAACACCAAATAAGCTTATTAGATGGATTACCGATTCAAGTGACAGATATATGGTCGGATATTTTATGGGATTGAATAGTGTCGGAGTTTATTCCGCATCCTGTGCAATCGGAGGTCTTATAAATCTTATTGTTACCCCTTTACAATTTATCCTATTCCCGGAGCTTTCAAGACTATTTGATGAAGGGAAAATTGATCAGGTGAAAATATACCTTAGTTATTCTACAAGATATTTCCTCCTCATAGCAATTCCAGCAGTTTTTGGAATTTCAGCGCTTTCAAAATCATTATTGAACCTTTTTACAACATCAGAATTTGTATCTGGATACTTAGTAATACCATTCATCGCCATATCCGCTCTGTTTGCGGGAATTTTCCAAATAATTATAAATGTACCCCAATTAATCAAAATGACTAAGTTTAACGTATACATTCATATTTTTGCAGCTTTTATAAATATTATATTTAATTTTATTTTGATACCTTTTATTGGTATTTTGGGGGCAGCCCTTGCTACAATGATATCTTATATAGCAATGGTAGTGTTATGTATTTACATTTCATTTAAATACATCTCATTTAATTTAAATTATGTATTTATTACAAAATGCATCATAAATTCTTCAATAATGTTTGGAATTGTTTTCAGCTTGAATCCTTCTACAATTCTAGAAATGATTCTTGCAATTGGGATTGGATCTATAAGTTATTTCTTAATAATGATTTCAACAAATAGTTTTAGTAAAAAAGAATTGTACATTGTAAAAAAGGGAATTAAGAAAATTTATGATTTTCCTAAGTTATTGGTTTCATAACAAAGTTACATGGGAATTCCTTGTTCAGGAATGCCAGCTCTTACAAAATCCTTTAATATTGATCCCCTCATTATTAAAACCCATTTTCTGGGTTTCACTAAGGTAGTGTCCCTAATTTTCTGTAAAAACAATCTCTATACCCTTTTACTCTCTTTT
>CBFCWE010000032.1:0-39592 GCA_965601435.1 uncultured Methanosarcina sp. | reverse complement strand
ACCTTCCACTTCGTTACCGGAAGGAGGGATTCCACAAACCGTTTTTCCCTGAAATGAGAAAACAGTTTGCTTTTGATGGAAGGAGCTAACCTTCCTTCTCTCCTCGAATTTCCTCGGTTATTGAACCTTGCTGGCCTGTACCTTGTCTTCCGGCTTCTCCGGTTTCTCCGATACATTTTCCGTTGTTCCATCTTTTTCGAAACATCTTCTCTCAGGTAGATTTCGGACTGATATAACACTTTTCCGGAAGCGATAGCGGCGCATCCTACGGTTTTCGAGCCGGAATCCATCCCGGCAGTTACGGGTTGAGTGTAGCTACTGCTCTCGAAAAGTAATTTGATTGTGAAGGGCGTGGTTCGGACCACTTTTGCCTTTCCTGTTTTGAGCAAGATCCTCGCCTTTGCCGGTTTCGTGGGCATGAGCGGGGTTCCGTCTTTGCTGAGTACAAATACAAACATTTGTAATTGCTCCTATTGAATAGGGTTATGCGTAGCCGTGATTGTGGAGACAATCCCGGTTTCCGGTTTCCTCTCGATCTGATATGGAACGGTTTGATGATGCAAGCACTGTCCCTACCTCTCAGGACTGTTTAACTTGCTTCCGTAGAGCCTGAAACTGAGGCGGCATTCCAGGGTAACTAATTCGTTCCTATCGTTTCCCGATTTTCCGAAGCTCCTAATCGGGGATCTGGTCAACCAGGGCTTTTGCAAGCCCCTTCCTCAAAAACCTGAGCCATCAGGCGAAAGTTTTAGGGAGGGGTAGTTGACGAAAACTCAATTTCTATTCTGTTGCCGTTGAGCACATCACTTTCTTTGACCTGGATTCCTGTTCTGGTGGAATTTTCCCCCGCGGTCAGGGTATAACCGGAGGTCGTTGCTGCTGTCACCCCTTCTCCTGCTGCTTCTTCGTTTCCGTCCCCTGCTTCGTCCCCATTTACGGGGTTTTCGGTGGGGTAAGGCACGGCAATTTCAAAGAAGCCGTTTTCGTCTGCAGTTGCACTGTTGTAGTAGAGGAAGCTCCTGCCGGTGTTTGAACTGAGTTCGAGTTCTGCTTTTACGGTCTGGTTAGGGGCAAAAATGCCTGAAAGCTTTGCTCCCGGCACGTACTCGAATACTTTTACTGTGTTTCCATCTCCGGCTTTATTCCCATCACCCGTGCTTCTCACGCTTTCGTGAACAAGCCGGAGGTTTCCGAGGGATGCACCGTCAAGCTGGTGCAGTTTGTACAGTTCCGTGGCTTTAAGTTCTTCTTTTATAGTAGCAGTTGTCTTGTACCCGGTTCCACTTTTTACCTTCATGATCTCGTAATAATCTTCAATATTTTTCCCAGCAAGTTCGGCTATGTACCTGAATTTCCCCTCAATCATTTTTGAATCCGTAATTACATATTTTACATTTCGTCTGTCCAGGACTGACTTTGCCTGCTCTTCTGACCCTGCAGTAAAAAAGTGGGCAGAGTCCTCCACCCCTGTCTGGAAGTTGTTGGAGACTGCGGGTCTTTTGCCCAGGTATACAATCCAGTTCCCGTAGTCCCACCAGCTGAGGACCCCGTATTCAGGGTTTCCGGAAGGTTCGGTGTAATAGGAAGTGGCTGGCGTGGAAGTTTCGAGCCACTGCAGGGAGTCCTGCCAGTTCTCGTCAACCAGGACAGCTTGCTTTGAAAACCCGGCAACAATCCCTATGCAGGGCACAAATATGATCGCGATAAGGACAAGGGCAGAGACGAGTTTGAAATAATCCGGTTTTGAGGCTGCAAGCAGGGATTTTGATTTCCTTGCTGCTTTTGCCTTTTTCTTCATTTCTGCCTTTGAGTTCTCTTTTGCTTTTCCTTTTACCGTTCTTTTTGCCTTTGATTTTTTCCCGGTGTCCAGATTCGGTTCAGGCAGGTTTCCGGTTTTTTCCCCTGTCCTGAAGAGTTTTTTTATTTCATTTTCAACATCCAGGGATTCAAACAGTACCATCAAAAGGTATGCTGTAAGGATGGCAACGTTCACGGAGAACAGATAGGAAAAACGCCTCTGGGAAATGGCAAGGTATGCTGCAAACCCGGTCCATAGCAGGAAAAATACCCTTTCGGGCAGGAGTTTGTCCCCTCTCCACTCAAGACCTAGCAGGAAAATAGCTGCAAGGCCAACCGGAAAGCCGAGCCCGAAGTTTCCGATCACCGCTGCGAGGGTGAACTTCCCATTAGTGGTAAAAAATAAGGGGCCTGCCTCGGAAATGGAGCTCAGGATTCCTCCTTTTCCCGAGAAGTACTTTAGCCCTTCGATTACAAAACCGTAGGACTCACCTGAAAAGCTGCGGAGAAGGAAAAGCCCTGTAGCAAAGGCAAACAAAGTAAGGCCCGGGTAGTACCACCAGTCCAGCTTCCTGCTGGCTATGTATGCGGAAAAAGCTCCGAGCAGCAGGACTCCCGCAAGCAGGGCAAAGACATAGCAGACCTGGAACCAGGAAAGGAACATCGCACTCAACTCAAGTCCGGGCCGCGCGACTCCTATGCAAAGGGGGGCTGAGAGCAGGAGCACCGTAAGAAGGTTTGAGGCGGAACATATTACGAGGTAATCGGACCTTCTGCCTGCTTTCAGGTCAAGCACGGACTGCAAAAAAAAGTAAACGGCAATGAACCCTATAAGCATGGGTGCCCCGATCCAGGTATACACAAGGAGGGCAAAACAGGCTCCGCTGCAGACTGAAAAAACTACAGGCAATGCAAGTTTCCGCTCAGAGGGCAGGTTTTTCAGGGCTGCAAACGAGAGCCCGGCATCCCTGGCAGTTTTCAGAGCAAGGATGAAAAAAGCAAAAGCCGCCGTTGAGAAGAGCACCTCTGCCACATGGTGGTCAACCATCCCGAACTGGGAAGTATACACATGCACCGGGATAACGGCAAAAATAGCAGCACTGAAAACCCCAATCTTCCTGTTAAACAGAGCCGATGCCGCCGCGTAGACAGGAATAACCGTAAGGGTTCCCAGCAGCACCGGTAAAAGAGCCCCTGCCAGTTCCACCGTGTGGGTGTCGGGATTCCCTGCCCCCATAACCAGGGCAAGGCCTGCCCCCAGCAGGTCATAGAAAGGCGGCCAGCCGATCTCGAAGCCGGAAGGGTAGTTGAGGTAAGAGTCAAAGCGGATGTAGTCAGGGAAGTTGGAAGCAGTATAGAAGATTCGCCGCATGTGGTAAAACGCGTCAAAGCCTACAGGAGTTATGCGGCCATTAGCAGTGACCGCGGTGTAGGAGAGCATGCGCATTAGGAAAGCGGCTAGAAGAACGGCTCCAAGCCCTGCTAAATCTTTTGAATTGGAAAGTTTTGCTTTATTAGTATTATGCGTCAGGTTTGGTTTCCCCATATAACTCACACAATTAAATCAATATGTGCTGTATAATTAAATTAACTTCTATTAAATAATTTCTAATGCAAGAGTTTACCACAGGCGAACAAATAATGTACCTTTCCCCACTTTATTAAATATTAATACGAGACCTGTACAATTGTCATGATTGGAAATATTCACCAGGTGGCCCGCAAAAAACAAAAGTTATTTCATATCGCTTTCCATCATCTTTTTTATCAGTTCTTCAAAAGTAACCTTAGGTTTCCACCCAAGTTTTTCCCGGGCCTTTGAAGAATCTCCAATCAACAGTTCAACCTCAGCTGGTCTGTAATACGTAGGATCAACTTCAACCAGTACTTCGCCTGTATTAGCATCCTTTCCGATTTCATTGACCCCTTCCCCTTCCCATTCGATGTCAATTCCTACCTCTTTGAAAGCAAGTTCCGTAAATTCTCTGACAGAGTGAGTTTCTCCGGTAGATATAACATAATCCTCTGGCTCATCCTGCTGTAACATAAGCCACATCGCTTCCACATAATCGCCCGCGAATCCCCAATCACGTTTGGCATTTAGGTTTCCAAGGTACAGTTTATTCTGGAGACCTTTCTTGATTCTTGATACGGCTATTGTGATCTTTCTGGTAACGAAAGTTTCTCCCCTCAAAGGAGACTCATGGTTGAAGAGAATGCCGTTGCAAGCAAACATATCGTAAGCTTCCCTGTAGTTAACGGTAATCCAGTAGCCATACAATTTAGCTATTGAGTAAGGGCTACGGGGATAAAAAGGAGTGCTTTCTCTTTGGGGTATCTCCTGCACTTTCCCAAAAAGTTCACTTGTTGAAGCTTGATAAAATTTCGTTCTATCCTCAAACCCTAATATGCGTATGGCTTCAAGGATTCTGAGGGTTCCAAGACCATCGGTGTTTGCGGTATATTCCGGAGTTTCGAAGGAAACCTGGACATGACTCTGGGCGGCGAGGTTGTATATCTCATCCGGTTCTACTGCTTGAATAAGCCGGATTATGTTTGAAGAATCGGTCAGGTCCCCATAATGAAGGTGAAAATTATTCTCATTCTGCTGCGAACCGTTGCATAGGTGATCTATACGTCCTGTATTACTCAAAGAGGACCTCCTCTGCATCCCATGCACAGTATACCCTTTATTTAACAGAAGTTCCGCTATATATGCTCCATCCTGACCAGTGACACCAGTAATTAACGCAACTTTGGACATTTTTAGTACCTCATATTTAACAAATATAAATATTTTATCATCCTACTAGTGTCCTGTAAACCAAAATATGAAGGTTAATTGGCAACCGGTCGGATAAAATAATCGCCTATTTATTAGACACATGAAGATTGACGCAACACTAGTTCCAAATCGTTTTTAATCATCATACAGACTAATTCTTTAAAGTTTGTCCTGGGCACCCATCCAAGTTTTTTTCTTGCTTTTGAAGGGTCTCCAACTAATAAGTTTGGCTCGATAGGTCTGTAAAAACGGGGATCAACTTCAACCAAAATCTCCCCTGTTGAAGCATTTATCCCTTTTGTTTCAAGCCCTTCTCCGCGCCATTCGATTTCTAGCCCAGCCTCTTGGAATGCAAATTCTACCAGCTCTCTTACAGAATGTGTTTCGCCCGTTGCAATCACGTAGTCTTCCGGCTTATCCTGCTGCAGCATAAGCCACATAGCTTCAGCATAATCTCCTGCAAAACCCCAGTCTCTCTTTGCGTCCAGATTTCCAAGGTATAGCCTTTCTTGAAGCCCATTTTTTATTCTGGCAGCAGCCATGGTGATCTTTCTTGTAACAAAACTTTCGGGCCGGATCGGAGATTCGTGATTAAAAAGGATACCATTGCAGGCAAACATACCATAAGCTTCACGGTAGTTTATACAGATCCAGTGGGCATACAGTTTGGATACTGCATAGGGACTTCGAGGATGAAAGGGAGTGTCTTCATTTTGTGGGATTTCCTGCGCGTTTCCGAATAATTCCGCCGTTGAAGCCTGGAAAAACCTGGTTTTTTTCTGCAGCCCAAGTGTACGTATGGCTTCAAGGAGACGTAAGGTGCCCAATGCGTTGATATTTCCAGTGTATTCAGGTCGATCAAAGGATGTCGGTACATTGCTTTGAGCTGCAAGGTTATAGATCTCGTCAGGGGAAATTTCCTGAATAATTCGTAGCAATTTTGAATAATCGGTCATGTCACAGAAATGAAAATGAAGATTTTCTTTTTCGTTAGCTTCGTCCACACCTTCAGTTCTAATATTATTTGAAGAAGACCCCCTCTTTATCCCGTGCACAACATATCCTTTATCCAATAAAAATTTTGAAAGATATGTGCCATCCTGACCTGTTATACCTGTAATCAGTGCGACTTTTGTCAAGGAATTCACCTTATTTGCTCCAAATTCTTATCCGGCAAGATAATAAGAGATTTACTTTTCTTAAAATGTAACTCCCTATGCAAAAGCATACCTTCTTAAACTATATTAACTATAGCTTTAAACTTGCATATTCGTTCTTAACTTTAAAAAACGAATATGAAGTTTAATGTTTCGAAACATAGGAGTGGCACTTTCAATTTCAAGTGTAATTATTTTTGTGAATGACTATAAATGATGTGCCAGAAGTTTTGGTAACTCCCTGTTAGTTGATTGATATCATTCCTAAATAACCGAAGTCTGTTTCAAGGCCATTCATTTCGTTTAAACTTTAAAAAGAAGCTTCGAAACATATATAAATCCCAATTTAAATCTAATGTTAAATAATATACAAAATGAGAAAAAGCATGAAAACAGCTATATTTCATGATTACTTCGGAGCCATTGGCGGCGGAGAGAAAGTTGTTGTCACTCTCGCCAATTTATTGGATGCAGATATTATCACCACAGACCTGGATGCCGTTGGTAAGTTGGATACAGGGGTAAATGTGATTTCTCTTGGAAGCACGATGAAAATCCCTCCGCTAAAACAGATCTCTGCAACAGAAAAGTTTTATTATTGTGATTTTTCAGATGATTATGATTTTTTCATATTCACAGGAAACTGGAGCCATTATGCAGCCCATAATCATCACCCTAATATATGGTACTGCTACACGCCTGTAAGGGCTTTTTATGACCTCTATGATACTTTCTTACAAAGGCAGAATTTTATAACCCGCCAGTTTTTCCGAACCTGGGTTTATGGCCACAGATGTATGGATCAGAAGTCAGTGAATAATATTGATCAGATTGTAACTCTTTCAAGTACTGTACAAAATCGGATTCAGAAGTACCATCACAGGGACTCAGAGATTATTTACCCTCCGGTTGATGTATCTAAGTTCCGATGTAAAGAGTATGGAGATTTCTGGCTCTCAGTAAATCGGCTTTATCCTGAAAAAAGAGTCGAATTACAGATAGAAGCATTTAGAAAAATGCCTGAAGAAAAACTCATCATTGTAGGCGGCTATGCAAAAGGGGACCATGCTGAAAAGTATGCAAAGAGTATAAGTAATGCGCTGCCCCACAACGTCGAAATAGTCGGAGAAGTTTCGGAAAAGGAGTTAATTGACCTCTATTCCAGGTGCAGAGGTTTTATTTGTACCGCCCTTGATGAAGATTTTGGACTTACCCCTGTTGAAGCAATGGCAAGTGGAAAGCCTGTTGTTGCTGTAAATGAAGGTGGATTCAGGGAAACGGTGACCATAGAAACGGGTCTTCTTGTAAACGCAGATCTTAAAAGCATTATAGAAGCCGTAAAACTCATCTCCAGCAAACCAGAAAGTTACAGGAATGCCTGCCTTGAACAGGCAAAGCGTTTTGATCTGTCGATTTTCAAAGAAAAAATAAAAAATGTGGTAAATAATGATCACTAAGCACCTAAATGAGCTCTATGCCTACAGGAACCTTATCTGGCAGCTTGCATGGAGTGAATTTAAACTGAGGTATAAAAATTCGATACTTGGATACTTCTGGTCCCTTCTGGAACCCATGCTTATGCTTACGGTTCTGTATGTAGTTTTTTCAAACCTGATGAGAGTCCAGGTAGAGTACTTCCAGCTTTTTTTGCTTCTCGGCATCATCCTCTGGAACTTTTTCAGCAGGGCGACAAGCATCGGAATGAATGCTATTGTAGGAAAAGCAAACATGGTAAAAAAGATCTATTTTCCAAGAGATATCTTTGTTATTTCCTCATGCATCACGGCCTTGCTCATGAGCATCTTTGAGTCTTTCATATTCATAATGTTTATGGCATTTTTCAGGGTACCGATTTCCATCAACCTTGTCTATGCACCGCTTATTTTGTTTTTCCTGTTTGTGATATCACTTGGTCTCTCTCTGGCACTTTCAGCACTGAATGTATTTTACAGGGATGTACAATTCATCTGGCAGGTTGTTTTACAGGCCGGATTTTTTGCAACCCCTGTAATCTATACTCTCGACATTTTTCCTGAAAATCTGCAGAATATTGTTTTATTGAATCCCATAGCAAGAGTTATCGTTTCTGCAAGGGATACGATAATTTATTCGTTTCCAGCTGAAACAGGGGACCTTTTATTCATGTGTATTTCATCAATAGTTTCCCTTCTTATCGGATACCTTATTTTTACCAGATTCGAACCCAGGTTTGCGGAGGAAATCTAATGGCTGCAATTGAGGTTGAACACCTATACAAAACATTTCGCATACCCCATGAAAAAAGAACCACCTTATTTGAAGCATTGACCGGGGTCTTCAAACCTCCAGCCTACGAAACATTCCATGCACTTAAAGATATCAATTTTACAGTTGAAGATGGAGAAGCACTTGGAATAATTGGAGTAAACGGAAGTGGAAAGAGCACTTTATTAAAGACCATAGCCAATGTTCTGCGCCCAACAAGGGGAAAAGTGAATATTCACAGGAAAATCACCCCTTTTCTTGAGCTAGGAGTTGGTTTCCAGCCCGATCTCACAGCTGCAGAGAACGTAAAAATCTATGCAACCATCATGGGTATGCAAAAAAGGGATATCGAAGACAAGTTTGATGAGATCATCGAATTTGCAGGGCTTGAAAAGTTCAGGGATACGAAACTCAAAAATTTTTCATCGGGGATGCAGGTAAGGCTTGCCTTTTCAACGGCGATTCAGACTGACCCCGAGATTCTTTTGCTGGATGAAGTGCTGGCAGTGGGAGATATGGAATTTCAGCAAAAATGCCTTGATGTCCTGAATCAGTACCAAAAGGATGGTGTCACGATTGTTTTCGTTTCACACGACCTTGGAGCCGTAAGAAGGTTCTGCGACAGGACTTTACTCCTAAATAAAGGAGAACAGGTCGTTTTAGGGGATACAGGAGAAGTAATTGACCGTTATGTGTATGGTGGTGGAGAAGAAGCTCCGACACCTTCTGGCAATAAGAATGAATCAGAAACTAAAAATGAACCAGATCCTGCTGAAACAGAAGAAAAGCCTGAGAATAAAACTCCTCGGTGGGGAGACCGAACAGTCGAGATTATAAATGTGGAGTTCCACGATAAATTTGGCAATAAAGGTTCCAGATTCAACTCTTTTGATCCGATGACAATCCGGATCTTTTACCATGCACATAAAAAAATCTCCGATGCGGTATTTGGCATTGCTCTTTATTCCGAAAACGGAGAAAACCTGTTTGGCACCAATACGGAATTAAAAAACGTTGAACTTGAGACTCTTGAAGGCAAAGGGCATGTTGACCTCATGATAGAGAGAATCCCGATGATAACAGGCAGATTTTTATTGACAGTAGCGGTGCATACCCATGACCAAAAACCGTATGATTGGCATGATAAACAGTATTCTTTTGATGTAATTCCAACCTGTAGAGATGTTGGGCTTTTTGAGGTTCCATGCAACTGGAAGATCTGAGTTCAGGGTGTGAAATTTATGGATACTTTTGACATTAATAATGAAATTAATAAAGAAGAAATCAACGTTGAAGAAATAATGGGAAAAATAAGGGAAAACATCCGTAAGCGGAAAGGAGCAGGGGTTTTACCAGGAAAAAATATTGGAGATCTTCAACAAGAACCTTCGCCTGAAGTACCTCCAAGTGAAAGTAAAATCCAGAGAGACATTGAGTATATAAATTCAAACTGGGATATCCGGAACAATAGTTATTTCATCACTTCTCATCGTCCGGTTGTCGGGAAATTCTTGATTAGAGGTAGAGAGCTTGTTCACGGAGAAGTCAGGCGGTATGTGGATCCTATTTTCTGGAAGCAAACCGAGTTTAATGGAAGTACGGTTCGTATTCTTAATGATACTACTGGTAAGTTAAGTTATTATAATAATAAGATCGAGCAACTCAGATCTGAAATAGATTCCAGAATAGAACAACTTGGACCTGAATTTGATAATAAAATCGAGCAGCTAAGACCTGAATTTGATAATAAGATCGAGCAGTTAAGACCTGAATTAGAGAATAAGATCGAACAGCTAAGACCAGAATTTGACAATAAGATCGAGCAGCTAAGACCTGAATTCGAGGATAAGATCGAGCAGCTAAGACCTGAGTTCGAGGATAAAATCGAGCAACTTAAGTCTGAAATACAGAGCAGTATAAAAGCAGAGGTAAACTCTCGAATTTCTTCAATGGAACTGGACATTGAAAATAAGGCGTGGTTGGCCAGTATGCTTGATGACAAAATAGAAGGAGAGCATAAAGACAAGAAAATAGAAGCTCCTGACTCCATGGCTCTAGACATTAATTATTTTAGATTTGAAGAACAGTTCAGGGGTTCAAGAGAGGACATAAAACAGAGGCAATCTAATTTTATAAATTATTTCATTGGATGTTCTAATGTTCTGGATATTGGATGTGGAAGAGGAGAATTTCTGGAATTATCAAAAGATCATGGTATTGGTGCAAAAGGTGTTGACATTGATGATACCATGGTGGACTACTGCCTTTCAAAGGGATTAAATGTGGTGAAAGACGAAGCGATTTCGTATCTCGAAAAGCTTGATGATAAAAGTCTCGATGGAATTTTTATCGACCAGGTGGTTGAACATCTGGAACCTGATTACTTGATTAAGCTGCTTGCATTATGTTACCAAAAACTGAAATATAGTCACTATATTGTTATCGAGACCGTGAATCCTCTTTCCCTGTTTTCTTTTGCTAACTTCTATATTGACCTGACTCATACTAAACCGGTACATCCAGAAACTCTTAAATTCTTACTTAATTCCTCAGGCTTCAGGGATTCAGACACCAAGTTTATTTCGCCTGTTCCGGAACATTCTAGATTAAAACAAATACCAATTCACAATGAAATGCAAGATATCTCAATTTCATTTATAGAAACATATAATCAAAATATTGATATGCTAAACAATGTGTTATATGGGCCTCAAGATTATGCAGTGATCGGGAAAAAATAAATTGATGCAAACTACTTTTTAATTATTTGTAAATAACTTTATATTATTTATACTTCAGTTATTATTTTGTAACTATTCAGCTACCCTAAAATGAGCCGGATGATTCCGATTTTGACTATTCGGAATACTCAAATTAGGGGTTCATGCCAAAAGCAAAAACGGCCTCAATTGACATCAGTGTATAAAATAAACTTAAGTATATTGCACATAATAAATCACCTAAATTACGGCTCTTGATGTTGATTAGTGGGTAGCTGAATAGTTACATTATTTTTTGATAAAATTTCAGAATAAACGTTTACTACCTTCTTTGTTACAATATCCCAAGTGTAGTTCTCAATGACTTTTTTTAGCCCACGTTCTCCAAATTTTAGGGCCAATTTTTCATCTTTCAATATAATCTCAACGTTTTTAATTATTTCTTCTACGTTACTGCATAAAAATCCGTCTATGCCGTTATCAATAAGATTTGAAACTGCTCCACAATAAATATTTCCAATAACTGGCTTTTTTCTAGCCCACGCTTCACAAAACACCATCCCAAAACTTTCACTTTCTGACATCATGGCAAAGACGGTACATGCATCATAAGCGTTTAGCAGATCTTCTTGAGAAACTTTACCCAGATACGAAACATTTTCGGAGTTAATTGGGACTTTGTCATCATCTGGACCTATCATCACCAGATGTGCATTTTTGAAATCCCTGTTAATTTCTTTTATTGCGTCTATTAATAAATCATATCTCTTACTTTGATTTTTTCTTGATACTGTAAGTATTATATCCTTTCCCTCAAGGTTGTATTTTGTTTTGAATGCAATTCCATCAACATTTTCAGTGAAAAAATAATCTTTATTTATGCCAGACCCTACAAATTTACTTTTTACCCCAATTCTGTCAAAAAATTCCTTTTTTGAATAATTAGAAATTGCAAGTACCATATCTGCTTTTTTTAGAATCTCGTAGTAATGTTTCCAGTGATAAAATTCATCATCAATATGCATTAAAGGCAATAAAATTAAAGGTATATTGTGTTTTTTTGCAACAAGCGAATACTTAAGTGTATTAAAAGGGAGCATTTGAGCTATAATCATATCATAATTAGAAACATTACTTTCCAACCATCGAAGCATTTTAGGGGATTTCGGACCTCTTAAATAATCAAATAATACACCGTAGATTTTGCTTCTTTTATTTGCACTGGCTTCAAAGTGTTCGATAAATAGTCCATTTTTAATTAACAATTTTTTATAATCAATTTCTAAATCAATCAACTTTTCATATTTCTTTGTTTTATATGTGATCTCCGAAACTCCAATTCCAAGAGACCTGAAATCTTTTAGTGGTCTCCAGCATCTACTTAAATTGATTGAAACATATAATTCGCCCGAAATATTTGGCACATCAAACCTAAAAAGCTTCCAATTTGTATCTTTCGGTAAAGGGAACCTTTTTTCGTAAGTTGATGAACTGAAAACGATTTCTCCATTTATCCGTTTTTTATTTTGGAACGTAATAGCTACTTCTTCAATATCTTCATCTTTTATCAGTAAGATTGGATTTTTTCTTGTCCATCTCATTGAAAAATTATCATATCTTTCCAACTGGTTCCAGCCAGTTAGCAGAACTCCATTTTTGTCCTCTAAGTATTTCTCCCCTATATCGAGTAACCTATTCGTTGCAAGTTTTTCTTCCTTCTCAAGCTCAAATTGTATAATTTTTTCAAAAATAAGAGCAATATATTTATTTGGGTTTTTCACGGGAAACCGATGGACATCAATGTCATTAATTTTTTCATCTCTTAGATTGTTATCCCAGATTTCACCGGATTTTATTAATGGTCTTAAATTGTGTGTTTTGGTTGTGCAAACGTCTACTTCAGCACCGAATCTACGCATTTCTTCTGCAAGTTCTCGAAAATAAGATTCTGCGCCTCCATATACATCTTGTCCATATCTAAATGTAACACACAATACTTTCATAGTGAGTTCTTATATGATATGAAACATACTTAAATCTATGTTGTCCCTAATGGCTTTAAGCTTTCATCCGGCGTTTTTTCCTCCAAGAAGTGGAGGAGAAGAGAGATTGTATAACATTTATAATTATTTATCTAAATATTATAAAATCAAGTTGATCAGTTTTACATACTTCAACAGCAAAAATCTTATCGAAACAGTAAACCATAACGAAAATTTTAAAGAAATTAGAATCCCCAAGACAAAAATAAGTGCTATTCTTCATCATTTAATTGACAGGTACACCAACATAAAAGAATGTTCAGCAGTAATTACATCTATTGAAAGTATATTTAATAAAAATTTCAGGGAAACGATTAGAACAGAGATTCAAGATGTGGATATGCTCATTTTTGTATCTCCTTTTTTATATACCATTCCAAGAGCCGCTATGAATGGGAAAAAAGTTATTTATGAATCTTATAACGTCGAATATGAGCTGATGGAATATTCATTATCGGGATCATTAATTGGGAAACAATTACTAAAATATATATTTTATTTAGAAGAGTCTTTAATTAAGAAAAGCGATTATATTTTTACTGTTTCAGAAGAGGACAGAATTAAACTTGCTAAACTATATAATTTTGATATTAGTAAGGTTTATGTTTCACCCAATGGTGTAAATTCAGAAAAATATGATAGTATAGCCGAGGGAAACACTTTCCCCAACAATTCCAATATATGCTTATTTATTGGGAGTTATCATCCTCCAAACATTGAGGCAATAGAGAGTATTACAATGTTTGCTTCTAATATGCCAGATACTCAATTTCTCATCGCGGGGAGTGCATCCCAATATTACATCAATTCTGGTTCTGATCTAGTCGAAAACGCAGATAAAATCTACAAAACTCCCGATTTTAAAAAATTGAGTTTAGTTGATGGTTTTTATAATATAGAGTATTGGAATTCGCTTCCTACTTTATGGTGCAAACCTCGGTTTGAAATAAGTGTCTCAAAAGATGTTGATTCTCTCGAATTAAAGGTTTACTCTCCATATGTACAAAGTCTTAAGGTAAAGACAGATCAAGAAATAATGTCTTTTGACTTGAAAGAAGATTGGAACTTGATTGAAATCAAAAAGGACTCCAGTAAAAATCAAAATCTTTCTTTTTTCTGCCAAAAAAAGATAGAAAAAGCAGAACGAATCTTAGGTATAGCAATCCAGGAAATCAACTACTATGAAGGAAACATAGCGGTTAATTTTGATTTAAAGCAAGGATCTAATCAAGTATTTGCATTTAATAATGCAAAGAACGTGATATTACTGGGACAAATCAGTGATGAAGAAAAATTAGAATTATATAAGGTAGCCGATATTGCTCTAAATCCTATGATGAGTGGTTCAGGAACTAATATTAAAATGCTGGATTACATGGCAGCTGGATTACCGATAATTTCGACTCAAGTAGGTTCAAGAGGATTGAATTTGGAGAATTATAGTGACGTTATTATATGTAATATCTCTGAGTTTCCTACAAAAATTAAACAAGTTCTTCACGATAGAGAACTATATGCAAGAATTAGTCGTAATGGTCACAAGTTAGTTAAAGAAAAATATGATTGGCAAAAAATTGTGGATGATATGAAAGAAGTATTGGAGGAGAAATGAGAAACATTGTTGTGCTAAATGATTTTCAAATATGCCCCGCCAATCATGGAGGAAAAATAAGAATATATAATGTTTATAAAAATTTATCTAGGAAATATAATGTAACATATATATGTTTTGGAGAATCAAAAAATATCGAAAAGAAACAAATTAATGAAAACTTTGTAGAAGTTAGTGTCCCAAAAGGTATTTTTCACAAAAATATTGAAAAAACTGCAGGGAAATTCTTAGGCATATCCATTGATGATATTATCGCAATGTTTTTTTGTAAATATAATCAACAATTAATATCTACTGCTAAAAACTGTTTTTCAGATTGTGATATTGTAGTCGCATCACTACCTTATATGTATCCAGCTATAGAGAAATGTGTCAATAAAGATACATTTTTGGTTTACGAATCGCAGAACGTAGAATTTTTATTGAAAAAGTCTTTGCTTGGGAAAAGTTTTGTAGGGAATTTACTGTGCAAATATGTAAAAAAAATAGAAGGTGAAGTTGTTTCAAAATCAGATATTGTATTTGCGATAACAAACGAAGATCGAAATGAAATACAAAATATTTACAACAGAGATCCAAGCAAAATGTACATTTCTCCTAATGGTGTTGATCTCAGTCAATTTGAAACGCTTTATACCGGGAATGATCTAATAAATGAAAAAATAATAGAAAAACCAATCATCATTTTTTTGGGAAGTGGGCACCCCCCAAACGTAGAAGCAGCCAAGAATATTATTGAGAATATTGCACCTCAAAAAGAAGACTTTTATTTTTTGATCTGTGGGAGTGTTTGTTGGAGCTTAAACAGGGAAAAAATAGGCAAAAACGTGGGTTTAGCTTTTATGGTCAGTGAAGAAGAAAAATTAGAGTTGTATCGAGTATCGGATGTTGCTATAAACCCTATGCTGAGAGGCTCAGGTACAAATATCAAAATGTTAGATTACATGGCAGCTGGGTTGCCGGTTATCTCTACACCCGTCGGTGCAAGAGGGTTAAATTTAGAAAATGGTACTAATGCAATAATTTGCGATATGAGCGAATTTGCAATAAAAATTGAACAAGTTCTCCAGAACGAGGAGTTGTATTCAAAACTTAGCAATGGCGGACGAAGGATAGTCAACGAAAAATATGATTGGGATATAATAGTAGAAGATATGGAAAATGAATTCGAGAAAAACTTAATGGAATTTGAATAATCCCTGTAAAACTCTTGTTGTTCCTTAGTTCTATCTGACTTTCCGCAGATGTCTGATAAATTAATTCATTTTTCCCACTAATGTATAAATACAGTACTTCACCAATTGACTTGAATTATCAGCAGCTATTCCCGTTTTAACAATAAACGTATGCAAGCGAAGGTTTAATATTTTTATATTTCGTAATCATTTTATTTATACTGATTTCTTCTATTTGAGGAGCCTCGGAAAAGTGCATGATTATCCAAATTTTGACTCATTTTTTCATCGTTAATAAATTTAATAATTTTACATGATGCTGATTTGTGGAGTTGAGTTCAATGACTGTGTGAGGTTAGTTACAGATTCCAGACCTTTCCGACGCTCTCACTTACAAGAAAAACAACAACTACTGGCCTTATAATTTCAAACTTTCCGGATGTGAGATGATAAAATAAGGGGATAGTTCCTGTAAATTCCTTTCATCTATCAGTCACTTTCTAAAGAAATTGACGATGTAATTCATTTTATTCTTTGCAGTCAATATACAAAATGTGCCTCATGAGTTGTATTCTGTAAATGGTGACAGTGCAATAAAATGATCGCGGAATATTAAAAAATTTAACCGCCTCACGAATGCGTTTTTGCCTAAAACGGGAATAGCTGCTTTTGAGTGGAGATCTGCGGAAAGTCAGCTTATGACTCAAAATCAATATTTTGGAAAGCCAGACTCAAGCATCTCCTGTCATCTGAATCTTCAATGTCAGATGGTTTCAAGCAACCTTCTGGAACATGGAATCTCATTAGATTTATTCCTTCCTCGAGAGAGATGTTTGTTTCAATAGCACCGGGTTGTGTAGAAATAGGCTCTGCATATTCCAATTCCTCATTATTATAGATTTCAAGTGTTCTCGGTATATAATAACTCATTGCTTCAAAATTAATAGGTAGATCTCGATTTTCTTTTGAATACATTAAGATAGTCGCATTATTAGAGATCCAACGACTTGAAATCCCATCCCAATTTTCGACAGTATACCAATTCTCCAAAAAGAAAACGGACAAGTTAGTTTGTTTTGAGGATACATCTTTCAAGGTGATGACTAAATCATTTGGTGATGAGGTCCGTATTGCATAAACAAAGTACCTTTTGTCAACATAAGCTGGTTTAAGATCCTTTATGGCTAGGGCACTTATCTCATTCTTGTTGAGATCTATAGAATTTTTGCTACTTCCAACGGATATATGAGCATCCATGTCACTATTCTTTGAGTTTAATATTACCAATAAAGTTTCGATTTCATTTTTGGATTTCAGAACCATATCAGCAGAACCACTGACTGTAAAGGCACCTCCCGATTCTTTGCTTTTATCATCTAACCTGTATACTAACATATCATCAATTTTGTGACTATTATACCAGAAAGGAAGGTTATTCAATTGAGTATATTCAAGTGGTAGGTATGAGTATGGAATGCTGGTCTGGTGGCTTGAAGGATTAATTGAATTCCCAATTGGATCTAAAATAATTGGATTCAATGTAAGAACAGCTATTGAAATAACTAATAATACATTTTTCAGGTCGATTTTTCTGATTAAATAAATAAATGCCGGATAAATATAAAAATACCTATTTCCTACGGCGTGTTGCCCTCCCAAATAGTTATTTCCGATAATTGTACAGAAAAAAACAATATATAAAATAATTCCTGTAAATATTAAGATTTTATCTGCATTTGAACTTATGTAATTATTAAAATTTGATTTTGGAGAAGCTTTTGAATCATTAGATAGAGATGTAAAAACAGAAATTAATGCAAATAACGTGAAAGGATAGTACCAAAACATCCCTGTAAATCTTCCAAAAATGTAATAAAACAGATTGTATGGAATGACTTTAAGATTATCCTCATTCATCAACGCATCCAGACGATTTTCAGACACACTAAAAGCCGGTTTTCCAGCTTCATTGATGTTGTCATATCCTTCAACAAATGGATACGAATGTATATAATATAGCCTATCTCCTCCGTAAAAAGATAGACTTCCTGTATTTAGGAAAAAATATCCATATATAGTAATTACAGGAAGCATGAATATAAAAAGCATCATAAAAGAATTCTTAAACCTCTTGTTATGTAATTCATAAAATAACATCGGAATAAACAAGAGGATATTCGGTACTTTTGCTACAAAAGCGAGCCCAAAAACAAATGATGCTATAAAAAGATATTTTGGATTCTTATTTTTGAAATATCTCTCCCATAAAAATAAGCTAGCCATTATGAGGAACATGTTATAAATTTCTGCATGTATCCAAAAAATGTAAACAAAAGCAGTGGACATTGTAAAATATAACACCGATACACTCAGTGCAATTTTGTTTTCATTTTCAGTTCTTAAATAAAGATAACCCATTAGGATCATCATAAAAAACATTAATCCATTAAAAAACAGAATTCCATTCTTTCCTAATATTTTATAGAAAGGAGAAGCAAACAAAGCATAGGAAAACTCTTTCCCATAATAATAATTCCCTTCTTCAGTTTTTATTAAAAAGAGACCCGATGGAAAATCATCAAATTGAGTTTCAAGTGCTCGCTCAATATCTTTTGATTGATACTGTATGTCAAAGTCATTTGATATACTCTGTATCTGCATGTAATATGTAGAAGCATCTCCCCAACGATGAACAGGGGCAGCCATTGATGCACATGATAAGAATAATAAAAGTAACATAAGTATAATATTAATATTTAGACGGTCAGATTTTCCAAAAATCTTCAATTTTTTTGTAGCACTCTTGTATGAAATAGGACTGCCTCCTCATCAATAGAATTATTTTTTAGACAGAAACGTTTTTACATATATAAAATGTTTCTATTAAGTGTACTTATTTTATTACTTTGTATCCTCTTTAAATTTATGGGAGAATTTTCATTTGTATTCGGTTAAGGAATCTGTTAACGTTGAGATGACTACTACAATCATCTACTCACCTCGATTTTCATTTATAGGTTACAGAAATTGCAATGAAAATAACACGTTTCTTACAGATCGTATCTTAACCGAATACGAATGGGAGAATTTTCCAACTAGAAAATAGTACAACAATTTTGGTAACTATTCATGTTTTAGAAGTATGGTCAATGATAGCGAAAAATCATTCATGTAAGCAAATTTCCAACATTTGTATTTTGTTATAGACCTTCCTTGCTGGCGATATCGCTACAAATTAGAAAGATTGCAATGTATGCCTTTACTTAAAGATGTAGTCAAATGATAACACTTCTAAAACCGGAGTAGTTAGTAATTTAGTTAGACATTTATGGAGTTAATCCTGCATCTTGAGTTTGTTTCTCAAACTTGGGGAAATTCTTAAATATTCAGCACATGTGTGAAATTTACCTGTTTCCATACAATTTGAAGAGGATACATTACTTTAAATAAATAGGAACCTGTCACTGTCGTAGAGGATCTGGAAATGAATCCAAAATCAATTACAAAATTATTAACTATCTGCATAACAATATTGCTTGTTTTAATATTGTTTTCACAGATAAAATTAAGCGATATTGTTTACACACTTACAGTATTAAATTATTTTCATCTCCTCTTCGCTTTTATACTGTACTCATGTAGTTATTTTTTCAGGACTTTAAGATTTTACATTTTATTAGACAAAAAAGTGAGTCTAAAAGATTTGTTCCACATAGTCTGCGTCCACAACATGGCAAATAATATTTTTCCAGCAAGAACTGGTGAATTATCATATGTATATCTTTTAAACAAAGTGCACAATAAGCAGACTGGAGAAGGGATCGCCTCACTGGCGGTTGCGCGTGTTTTGGATTTATTTATAATTTTAATTATGTTTTTTATTTCCCTTTATTTTGTAGAATTTTTGTCTTCTTCAGTTTCAAAAATAATTTGGATCGCTGCTTCTTTCATGATAATTTTGATTGTTTTTTTTGCATTATCTCTTTATTTTGGAACTTATATTTCCCTTTTTACAAGGAATATTTTCATTGGATTAAAAATAGACAGGATCAATGTAATTATTTTTTTATTAAATAAAGTAGATGAAGTGATAGAAAGTATTCAAGCTATAAAATCTTTCAAAAAAACTGCATTCCTCGAGCTAATTATAGCTTCTTTTGGCATCTGGCTTTCAATGTATTCTTTCAATTTCCTTCTAGTGAGTGCTATGAACATTGATCTCGATTTCCTTTCGGTAATATTTGCCACATCTTTTGCGATATTTACGACCGTGTTGCCAATTCAAGGAGTGGGGGGATTTGGGACATTGGAGGGAGGGTGGACTGTTGGGTTTGTTACCGTTGGTTTAGCAAGTGATCTAGCAATCAGTTCTGGGTTTATTTATCACACGATAATATGGATTTATTTCTTAATTTTAGGAGCATGGGGGACGTTAATGCTGAAAAGGAATGAACCAAAAGAAGTTTGAAATTATTTTTCATTCCCCATATTACATATAAATCATTAGGACAGGACATCTTGGCATTCATTTCAAGATTTAATTTTTTTTCTGTCAGAAGATCTTTACCATTTTTCTACAAAGTTTAATTTTCGACATTGAACGTTTTGTACCTCTTTTTCCCATGACCTTACAAAATATAATTTATGTTCATTGGTCATCGGTTAAGAATTTTCTTGCCTGAAAGCTATCGATTTTGTAGCAGAAGCCTGCCTTAAATTTTGGCCTCTTTACATGAAATCGATACTTTATTCCAGTCCACAATATGTTGAAATTTTAGACAACTGTTGTATAAATGGAGGAAATTTGTCACGATTCCCCATTCCGAAGACACATGAATTTATGTTATATAATGTCATCCAAATACAAATTGGACATCAATCGCTTTAAAAATGGTTTAAACAAATTTTTTTGGCAAATAATTTTTATTATTCAATATTATTGGAAGATAAGGGATTGTGTGAAAAATGGCAAAACCTCAAATCATTAAATTTGGTTTGAATGTAATGACACCCTACAACAAATAACGGGATAAATATGAAAATAATTATTATGTCCAATAGAATTCCAGATGCATGTAGAGAATTTACTAAGAAATGCTTCAAACAATAAAGGATTGGAACGTGGAATAGGTATATGGTGTAAGATGAAAATGAAACGTATCTACATAAATAATAAACCTTTGGCTTAATTAACTCGGCAATAGAAAATATATGATTATAAGTCAGTAGAGTAAATGAAAAAAGAAGAATTCCCATATTTAATATAACAATAATTGGATTTATATTCTGGTCGTTAAATATATACTCTTTCGAGTCAAATTTTGTAACTTTTAAGTGCATAATTATAGATCCAAAAAACAAAAGAGGCATATAAGCAATCATTTTCTTATAATTGTCATTTTCAAACAAATTTAGCGATCTGATAAATATTCCACTCATAAATAATGGTAAATATAAAAAAACCCTGACTTCAATGATGTTAAAAAGATACCTTATAATAAACAGTCCCAGTACAACAAAAAGACAGTTTAAAAATAGTTTCTGACCAGTCTTCGAATAATATATTATGAATGGATATATTAAATAAAACAAAATAATCATCCCAATGTACCACAATCCCCAATATGAGATCTGTACATAATTAGGGGCTAAGATGATTTGGGTGCCAAATATGTATTCAATAACAGTCAAAATATTGAAATTTTTAGTGGGGATTAATTTGAAAAAGTCAAATATGAGAATATGGATCAAAAGAGCTACCCAATAAAGTGGAAATATGCGCAATAACCTTTTTTTATAAAAACCAAGAATATCGTGTGAATCTTTAATTTCACTGTTATTGTAATATAACGAGTATCCTGATATAAAAACAAAAAGACCTAATCCGAACCTTCCAATGTAAGGTTGGAATAAAATGAAATAGTCATGGCTTGAATAATAACACAAATGGTGAATAAGGATTAATAATATTGCAATTGTTTTGATTATATCAATCTCATATAATCTTTTTTTCAAAGATTTCAGCTCCGACATATAAATGGAAACAGTTTTCCTTCAAAAGACACTGTTTTAAGTGATTCAAATTTCCTATTTGATTAAAGCTTAGTGAAATTATTCAATCTGAATTTAAATCAAAATATTATATCCCAGATAAACAAAATTCCCTGTATTTTTTTTATTTTTTCTTACATACAGCAATCAAAGAAAGACCAATTGGGAAATGTATGTTGTTTTCGATGACTGAAAACCACCTATTTAGCAACTGTAGAGATAAAGTGGATTTATTGCTATATCTAAATCCTTCATTTATTTTTTTATGTAGTATCTTTTCAGAAATAAAGACAGGTATGAATCCCAGAAAATTCCAGTGTCTGATTTCTGTGATCTCCAAACCAGAATTTTCAATTAATTTGACAAAATCCGCTTTATTGTATCTTCTGTAATGCCCTATTTCCCTGTCTCTTTGGCCATACAAAAAACTAAAAGCAGGAACTGATATTATGAGGTTTGCATCATTTTTGAGTGTGTATACCAAATTGCTAAGTGCTAATTGATCATCATCTATATGTTCAAGAACATCAAGGCAAATAATTGTATCATGTCTGTTTTCACCAAGTGATTTAACTTCCAGTAAATTCATGGTGTAAATATAAGCCTTTTGATTATTTTGTTTAAGGATCTTTTTCGTAAAGGAAGTTAATTTTTCGGAACAATCAATTGCTGTTACTTTATATCCTTCGTTGCAAAGACTTAAAGTCATATGACCAGTGCCACAACCCGCGTCCAGCACACACTCCCCAATAACATATCTTTTGACAAGTTTTCGCAAATTTTCCCATCTGAAATCTTTTTTCCCGGATTCATGAATCTTTTCTAGATGGTCAATTATTTTGGAATCCATTAAATTCACCTATATTTTAATAATTATTCATCAAGTTACGGTGGAAATAATTCTAGGAGTCACTTTTTTAATAATTAGTGTCCAGTTCATAGCTATCGTACTTTATAATATAATCATCATTATTTCTGTCGTTTGTGATCAGTTCTCCTATTAACCCTAAGGAAATAAATTGCACCCCTATTACCATGAATAATATCCCCAGCATGAGTAGAGGTCGATCTCCTATTGTTGTACCCATAATCCATAATGAGAGTAAGTACATACAAATAACAGTTCCAGAAAGTCCAAATGTGAAACCTATTCCCCCAAAAACGTGCAGAGGTCTCTTTTTGTACATCATAAGAAATGTGACTGTGATCAGATCCAGGAATCCTTTCAGAAGCCTTTCAATCCCGTATTTTGATTTTCCGTGAATTCTGGGATGGTGCTCAACTTTAATTTCCCCTACGGTGTACCCTTTCCAGTGGGCAAGGGCCGGAATATAGCGGTGAAACTCCCCATATACATTTATATTTTTTACAACGTAATTCCTGTAAGCCTTGTACCCGCAATTAAAGTCATTAATGTTGACACCTGTCAGGAATCTGGTTAGTTTATTAAAGAATTTTGAAGGCAGTGTTTTTGAGATGGGGTCATGCCTTTTAAACTTCCAGCCGGAAACCATATCATATTCATTTAATTTTTCAAGGAATCGGGGGATTTCTTTTGGGTCATCCTGCAGGTCCCCGTCCATTGTAATAACAATATTTCCCTCAGCTTTTTTAAATCCACAGGATAGAGCCGCAGCCTTTCCGCAGTTCCTCTGGAACTGTACTATTCTAATCCTGTCATCTTTAATGTTTTTAATTTCTTCAAAGGTATTATCTGTTGACCCGTCATCAATGAATATTATTTCATATGTTTTGTTCAATTGTAAAAGATTACCACTTAGTTCATTATATAATTCAAAGACGTTTTCTCCTTCATTGTAAACTGGAATTATAATTGAGAGGTTCGGTTTATTGGACATTTACATTTCCTCTGGATTGGAATATATTATTCTGGAAGCAGGTTAGAGCTCTTATGACAGCAGCTCATCTCATTGTCATTGAATCTTTGAAATATATCCAGAAATGTGGCCATGATTTCGTGAAACATAAGAACTAATTTAATATGAATTATATCATTTTTACAAAAATATCTGTTATCTGTCTGAATTAGGCATACATATTTTTTTTCATTTGTTTCGCGAGAAATCTAGAAAAGACTCATAAACATGAAGAAGGTTTGCAAATATCATATCCCACTCATACTTTTCAGCTTTTTTAAATGCAGAAACAACCATCACCTCATAATAACTTCCATCTTCAAGCACTTCCCTTACCCCTTCCGCAAGCCCCCTCTCCCCCGGCTCCACAACGAACCCATCCACTCCGTCATCAACCAGCCCCTGTGCCGCATTATACTTCTCCCTCACCGTCACCACCGGCACTCCGCAGGCAAAAGCCTCGATCACGACCATCCCGAACCCTTCCCTGGAAGATGGCAGCACAAGGGCCTTTGAAGCTTTTATTTTAGCTATCAGTGCCTCATATTCCTGAAAGCCTGCAAAATCCACATGACCCCGAACTCCGAGTTCATCTGCAATTCTCACCAGCGCCTCTTTTTCAGGGCCGTCCCCGACAATGCAGCCCCTGATCCCCGGAAAATCGGCTTTAAGGAGAGACACCGCCCGGAGCAGGACATCGACGTTTTTTTCTTTTATGAGCCTGCCGGCAAAGATTATATCATAAAGCTTCCTCTCTGGGTCGGCAGATATCCAGCCGCCTTCAGGTCCGATTTCAGAGATCCTTTTTAAATCGATCCCGTTCGGGACAACTGCAATTTCTTCTCCGGGGACTCCGAGGGTTTCAAGCCTGTTTTTTGTCCAGTCCGAAACTGCGATGTTATTCCCCGAAATTTTTGCAACCGCTTTTTCGACCATTTGCCCGAAAACCCCCTTCCAGCGTCCGAGGTATTCAGACCAGTACCCGTCCCAGACCTCATGCCAGGTGAACACTGCGGGAGTTTTACTCAATACGGATACTGCTTTCACGGTAAAACAGGAAAAGTAGGGAAAGACACTCACGTCGATAAGGTCGAACTTTTCTTTCCGGAGCCCGGGAAAAAGTTTCAGGGAAAACACAATTGCTTCGGAGATCGAGCGCTTGCCGTCTACGTACAGATCTCTCGCTTCGCAGACCCCGTGCAGAGTCATCCCCTCGTACCCGATAATATCTTCGCCTTCCCACCATTTTATCCCGAAGAGGTGCACTTCGTTCCCGCGGGCTGCGAGGCGCTTTCCAAGCTCATGGATGCGCATCTCTGCGCCGCCTTTGACCCAGGGGTAGACAGCATCGTAGACGAAGGCAATTTTCATCTCATCACTCATTCATCACTCATTCATCACTCTTTATCGCTTTACCAATCAGTGTCAACTTCAAGGAGCATTACACTCAGGATAATTGCGGAAAAAATAAGCTGGAGTCCTATGAAAGCAAGAACCATGGCAACGATCGCACTTTCCACTTCTGCAAGGGAGCCGTAGCCGGAACTGGCCCAGGTCCATGCTACTCTCAGCCCCAGGAGGATGCCAGCCCCCAGGATCAGGGACCCGGCAACCAGTTCTTTTTCGAGGGAATGGTAGTTGAGCAATTTTCGTGATCCCTCATCGCCTTCCCGGTGCATGCCGTGGACCAGGCCGTATGTCTTCATGTAGCCGCCGGTGGCCAGGATCTGTCCGCCTATGACAAGGAACATGCTGCCCAGGATGAAAGAATGCATCCTGTTTTCTACCGCATTTCCGTTCAGCAAGAGAGTTCCGGTTATGAGAGCCCCCAGGATGAAAACCACGGATCCCGGTATTAACAGAAATGGAAGGGGGCGGTACAGCATCATGAAGCGCACATGCCGCCAGCCGTCCTGGAAGGAGCGCAGTTTGGAAGGAGTCTTACGGGGATGGTAGGTTATCGGGACTTCCATAATCCTGAGCCCGCTTTTGGAAGCCTCTATTATCATTTCGGATGCCAGTTCCATTCCCCTGGTTTTAAGGTTCATTTTTTCCAGGGCGTCTTTTGTAAAAGCCCTCATCCCGCAGTGGGCATCCGATATACTTGTCTTGAAAAGCAGGTTGAGCATGGCTGTCAGGAGAGGATTTCCGATGTACTGGTGCAGCCAGGGCATGGAGCCTTTTTTAATGTTTCCCTTAAGACGGCTTCCGATTACAAAATCCGCTTCACCGTTCATAAGAGGTTCCAGGAAGTCCGACAGTTCCAGCAAATCATAGGTATTGTCCGCATCAGCAATGGCTATGTAGTCTCCTTTTGCATGGGCAAGGCCCTTGAGGTAAGCATTCCCGTAGCCTTTGACCGGACCTATCACCTTTGCCCCCATAGCCGCTGCAATCTCGGCGGTCCTATCCGAAGAATTGTCAGCCAGGATAACCTCCCCTTCTATCTCATATTTTTTGAATATTTCATGGGCCTTCTCTATGCAAATTTTGATTGTCTCTTCTTCATTCATAGAGGGCATGACGATAGAAAGCGAAGGCATACCCGGCTTATACATCGTGTTACTTAATAACTATTTTGATGTCGTGGGTTCAATAATAAATCGAGTCCGAAATTTTGTTTTCAAAAGGAGCATCGGGCCGAAGGCTGGGAATAAGTGAAATGAAACCCGAAGTGAGATTTACCTTTTTGATGGCAGCAAAGCCCTGAAGCAGGAGGCTGGCTTTATTGGCAGCAAAGCCTTGAAGCAGGAGGCTGGCTTTATTGGCAGCAAATCCTTGAAGCAGAGGGTTGGTTTTATTGGTAGAGAAACCCTGAAGCAGAGGTTTTTTTCTTAACTATGAAGCTCTGAACCTGGAAAGCAGAAAGTTCTCTTTATTGAAAACCTATATAAGGAGTCTAAAAGCTATTATTTAAAGGGGGATCCAGAGTTTACCGGCACTTATAATGGTCTGGAGTTTACCGGCACTTATAGTGGGGTCCGGGATTAACGGATTTTAAGTTATTATATAACTTTTTCAAACAGATTCAGACGGAGGGGTAGTATGGTTAAAGTTAACGTAATATTCTACAGTCTATACGGGCACATCCACAAAATGGCAGAAGCAGTTGTCGAAGGGGCACGGGAAGTCGAAGGTGTGGAAGTGGGAATCTACCAGGTCCCTGAAACCTTGCCTGAGGAAGTAATTGCGAAGATGGGGGCAATTGAGACTAAAAAAGCTTTTGCACATATCCCGGTAGTCACCCGGGATATGTATGAGGAGGTGCTTGCAGGAGCCGATGCACTTATTTTCGGAAGCCCCACACGCTTTGGAAACATGCCTGCCCAGATGCGGGTCATGCTGGACGGGACAGGAGGGCTGTGGAGTAGAGACGCCCTTGTAGGAAAGGTGGGAAGCGTGTTTACTTCCAGCGGCACCCAGCACGGAGGACAGGAATCCACAATTATCAGTTTCCATTTTACCCTGCTTCACCATGGCATGGTCATTGTGGGCTTGCCCTATGCGGAGAAGAGGCAGACCAGAATGGATGAGATCACTGGGGGAAGCCCTTACGGGGCATCAACTATTGCAGGTGGGGATGGAAATCGCCAGCCTTCCGAAAATGAACTTGCAATGGCTCGCTACCAGGGACGGAATGTGGCCGAAATAGCAAAAAAACTTGCTAAAAAATAATGATTAGAATAGGAACATAAGAGCTTTAAAAGGAATTTTCTTTATTTTTTTGAAAAACGGTTTTTTACTAAAAGAGATTTATAATAAAGAGATTTTTACTGAAGAGATTTTTACTGAAGAGATTTTTGAATAAAAGATATGGGAAAACACTTTCCTTATATCCGAGTGTATTTCCCCCTAACTGTTATCCCTTTTTACCCCCTAATAAACGCTTCAGGCTGTGCCCATGCAGAGAGCCTTTTGCTCCAGATTATCCTGGGCTTTTGTCAGGCATGCCAGAGTGCAGTACACAGCTTTTTCCTCAGCATTTTTAAGGACAAAAAACTCGCTCCCGCAGACGGGACAGATTTTATTCACGTAAACCATTTGGAAACACACACATTTTTTTAGTATGTGATATTTTCTGATGCTTCATCGTTTTTATAATCCATAAGTAAAATGAACATGATAAAATATAAACATTCTTATGAAATTTATAAATATATATTTGGAGATATCATGTTGAGAGAAATAAAAGCTTGTTTTGAATCCGTTTGTCCCTCCGGAAAGGGGGCTCTTTTCCCTAAATTATTTGAAGGAATAAATTCAATTCTCATGGTAGAAACATGAGAGGGAAGGTGTAATATGATTACAGGGGGTGTTCCTGGATGAGACCGCTTATCTTCGGGAACGGAAGGGTTCTGATCTGTGAGGATGATAAGGGGATTATAAGGGATATTTATTCTCCGTACGTCGGGCTTGAAAATCACGGGAACTCGATAAGGGTTGGCATCTGCGACCTGGACTCCCTGTACTGCAGCTGGCTTGAAAACTGGAAGGTCCGGCAGCGGTATAAAGCCGTGTTTGAGGAAAACTTTTGTGAACGCTTTTTAGAAATATCAGGAAGTACACCCTTTCCGGAAGAAAATGGGGAAAGGAAAATTTCCCGAAAAGGAGCAGAGACCTGCCAGGAAGTGGTCTCCAACATAGGGGAATCAGTTTTCGAAAACCCGGATGCCGGGGTCAGGGTAACGATATGGGAAGCAGTTCATCCCTCAACAAATATCTTCTACCGGGCATTTGAGGTTAAGAACATTTCGGACACTCCACGGCACCTGCGCCTCTTTTCCAACCAGAATTACCGAATACTTGAAAACAAGATAGGGGAAACGGCAGTAATCGATAAGCAAACTTTGATCCATTATAAGCGCGACCGCTATTTCCTGCACGGCAGTGAACCGGAATTTGACCAGTACGCGGTCGGGACTGCGGAATGGAAAGGAATGGAAGGCACCTGGAAAGACATGGAAAATGACGCTCATCTAAGCGGCAACCCCGTGGCTCACGGCTCGGTGGATTCCACCCTTGGCTGGACCCTGCCCGAACTGAAACCAGGGGAATCCGGCAGGGTGTATTTCTGGATCGTGCTCGGGAAAAAGTACTGCAACGTACTCAATATCCATAAGCGGGTGAAGGCAGCCGGGAAAAGCACCCTTTTTCACCACAATTTCAATTTCTGGAACTCATTTACAGAAAGGGTGTCCGTTCTCCCGGAGTTTTCCCGGATGTCACAGCTCCCCGAAAGGGTTGTTCGCTGTTTTTACCGAAGCCTGCTTGCAGTGGTCGCCCATATGGACATCACGGGTTCGGTGATCGCTTCCTGTGACTCGGACATCAAGCAGTTTGGGGCTGACCTTTACACTTACTGCTGGCCGAGAGACGCTGCCTGGGTCTGCCTGGCCCTGGACAGAGCACGCTACCATTACCTGAGCAGGGAAACCTTTGAGTTTTTTTCAAAAATTCTCACAAACAAAGGCAACTTCCTGCACAAGTATACCCCTGCAGGGGATTTCGGGAGCACCTGGCACCCTGTCCCTATGGTCCAGATCGATGAGACGGGCCTTCCCCTCTATGCCCTTTACCACAACTGGAAAATTGCAAGGAATGTCTGGACCACGGGCCGCTACAGCAGGTCCCTCCTGCTCCCCGCCGCAAACTATCTTGCAAAGTCCCTGGACGAAAAAACAGGGCTTCCGGTCTCAAGTTTTGACCTCTGGGAAGAGCGAAAAGGCGTGCACACCTACAGCGCCTGCACGGTCTATGCGGGCCTCCAGGGAGCCTCCGAACTTGCCCGCTCCCTCGGGGACTATGACAACGCAAACGTCTGGGAAGAGGCCTCCAGCCGTGTTAAACAGGCAATCCTGGAAAAGCTCTACGATCAGGAACTGAAACGTTTCCGGCGCTCTCTTGATGACCCTACCCTGGACTCTTCGGTGTTTGCAGTCTGGTACTTCGGGCTTCTCCCGCCCGATGACCCGAAAGTTGTCCGGACAATGGAAGCCATTGAACGTGAACTCACCCGCCCCTCCGGGGGCATTGCCCGATACCAGCACGACAGCTATTACGGGTACATGAACAGCTGGATCATCTGCACCCTCTGGCTCTCCCAGTGGCACTCTGCAGTAGGAAACCTGGACCGGGCTCTTGAACTTATTAACTGGTGCGCCGCACATGCCCACCCCACAGGTCTCATGTCCGAACAGATAGATGATAAGGGCAGGCCCCTTTCGGTCCTCCCCCTTGCCTGGTCCCATTCAGCCTTCGTGCTGGCAGTGCTCGAGTACCTGCAGGCCCTGGGAGAGAAGGAAGGTCCGGCATGCAGTTATCAGGAAAAGGAATCTTGAAACTAGAAAGAGGAAAAATGAAAGTCCGGGAAAAAAAGCTGAATTTCACTGTTCCTCATCAAAACGTTTTTCAAAATAAAGGTATTCAAATTCTTCGTTCGAAGCTCCATTTTCTTCTTTCAAAAGGGAAAAACCCTGCTTCAGGTACATGTCGATAGCTTTCGTGAGGACTTTGTCGGTTTTCAGAACCGCACTCGAAAAGTTCTTTTCGGCGAAGTCCAGGGCAGCCAGGAAAAGCTGTTTTCCGTAACCTTTGTTCCTGAACTCCTTTTTCAGGTAGATGCGCCTGATTTCGCAGCGTCCATCCCCGAGACTTCTGACCCCGGCGGTCCCCACTACCCTGCCGTCTTTTGAAAGGCCTACGAAAAAGGTGCCCCCTTTTGCGAAGTAGTAGCCTTCAATATCCTTGAGATCGCCGTCTTTGAGCCGGTCGTACTCAAAGCCGTGCTCCAGCAGCACTCCGAGCACCACTTCCCTGACCTCATCTTTTTTAGAACTGTCGTATGTCTGGATAATCATATTTTTTATCCTCAAAATGTTTTGCTCTCTTCTCAAAATGTTTTGCTCTCTTCTCGAGATTTTATTCCTTAAGCGGAACCTTTCAGGTATTTTTCAGGGAAGTTCAGGAAGTCCAGGACAAGGGTGTGGAAGATCTCCGTGCCCAGCGGCAGGATGTCTTCATCGATGTCGAACCTGGAAGAATGGTTGATTTCCAGGATCCCTTTTTCCGGGTTCCGGGTGCCCAGGGAGATGAAAATCCCGGGTACTTTTTGCAGGTAGCTTGCAAAGTCCTCGGCTGCGAAGGTCTTTTCCATTTCAGGATAGATCGTAAGGTCCGGGAAACTTCCTTTCAGTTTCGAATACGCAGCTTCCGTAAACCCGGGTTCGTTTACGAGAACGGGGTAGCCGTGGAGGATATCGAGCTCGTAGGTGGGGAAGCCTTCAAACTCCTCCCCGCTTTTCACGTATTTTTCCATGACTACCCCAAGACATTCTTTTATCGTCTCGTCAATTGTTTTTGTGGTCTCTTCATCAAAGGTCCGGTAGCTTCCGAGGATCTCAACAGTATCCGGGAACCGGTTGAACTGGGCACCTCCCCGGATCCTTCCTACGCCAAGCACGTATTTTTCCGGGTCAAGCCGGGCTTCCAGGGCGGGGTAAAGGGCGTTCAGGAAGTCCGTAGCCATCCGGACAGGATCTATGCAGCTTTCGGGTTTTGAGATGTGTCCCCCTTTCCCTTGCAGGATGACTTCGAACCTGTTGGTGCTTGCCATGAAGGGACCCGGGCGAAAGCCCACACTGTTTGACTCGTGGTTGGTGAAGATATGCATCCCCAGGACCGCGTCCACACCTTCGAGCCCGCCTTCGGCAATCACCCTTTCCGACCCCCCGGGGGGGATTTCTTCTGCCGGCTGGAAGATCAGGCGGATTTCTCCGGGAAAGTCTCTTTGTTCCTGGAAAAGCCGGGCAGCCCCAAAGAGCATTGACATATGCCCGTCGTGCCCGCAGGCATGCATGACCCCTTCATTTAGCGAAATATATTCCCCGTTCCGCTCCGTGGCTTCTTCCCGGACTTCGAGCCCATCCGTGTCCGTGCGAAGGGCAATGCAGGGCCCGGGTTTCGTGCCGCGGATGCTTGCCAGCACCCCGGTATCCGCAATTTTCCGGGCTTCGATTCCAAGCTCTGCCAGGGTTATCAGGATTCGCTTCTGGGTCCCGTACTCTTCGAAACTTAGTTCCGGATGGCGGTGAAACTCACGTCGCAGCCCAATTATCCAGGCTTCAAGCGCTTCTCTATTCGGGTCCGCATCCTTCGAGTCTGTACTCTTCGGGTCTACGCCCTCAGGGTCCGTATTCTTCGAGTCTGCACTCTTCAGGTCTTCACTCATAGATATTCCTCGGGCTTTCGTAACTTCCGGTTTTTCCGGATGCTTCACAATTTGCTGCCGGATAACTCCCCGTCGGCTGCCAGAAAACTACTCGATAATTATATACATGACCGGTACAATACATTTTTGTCTTTCTTATATAATCTTGAGACAGCTACTAAAGCTAATTTGCTAAAGCTAATTTGCTGCTTATGAAATTTAAGGACTGGTACCCATGCTCAAAACACGCCTCAGGGATTTTCTTCTAACAAAGGACAACTGGCTCTTTGCCGTTGTTGACTACTTCCATAAAGACGGGATAAGAGCCACTCTCCGCTACGTGCCGGATGAAACCGGAGACCGGGAGTTAAACGGGATCCGCTACAAAAAATTAGATTTCGGCCCGGCTTTCGAGTTCATGCGGGAGCACAGGCCCGAATGGGTGCAGGACGTGCACGTTGTCCCCGAATCCGAGGTTAAGCAGCTGCTGCGTCCCGGAGACAGGATCCCGGAACTGGTCGAAACTGACAGCCGGGTAGCTGAAATCGTTAAAACCCTGGACAAAGCCGGACTTGCCAGGTCGAGCATGGGGGTCACGGGCTCGATGGTGGCGGGGCTCCAGAACGGGAGTTCGGACATCGATTTTGTTGTCTACGGGCCTGCCTGGTTCAAAGCCAGGGACGCAATAGCGGCTGCAAAAAAAGAAGAGGGACCTATTGAGGACATCGATGAGGAGATGTGGAAGAGGATTTACAGGAAAAGGATTCCCGAAATTTCCTTCGAGGAATTCATGCTCCACGAGTCAAGGAAAGGCAACCGGGGCATGGTGGATGGCACCTATTTCGACCTCCTCTTCACCCGGGAATGGGGCCAGATAAAAGAGCCTCTCCAGCGGGGCACGGACACCGTCAAACTGAAAATAGAGGCTGAGGTCACGAATGCCGATTTTGCCTTTGACAACCCTTCGTACTATAAAGTCGACCACGAAGAAATCGACCACGTGCTCTCCTATACCCACACCTATGCCGGGCAGGCCCTCCCCGGAGAGATAATCGAAGCCCGGGGTGTGGTTGAAGAGGTCGGAAACATGAAAAGGCTTGTTGTGGGCACCTCAAGGGAACCAAAAGGGGAATGGATAAGGTCCTTTACCTGGCTTGAACAGTGCGGGGACAGGTGAAAAAAGATGGAGAAAGAAGTTCAGGATATTCCCGATACAATGCCTGCTCCCTGGCAGGACTGCTTCAATTATATAACACGTTATGTTACGTTTACAAATTATCAAATTCAGGCCGTGCTACACTTCAGAGGCAGGCTGGATGCTGTGAGACTGGCCCGGGCCGTAAAGCTTTCGGTTGATGCCGAACCGGTGCTGGGATGTAAGTTTATCGAGCGGGAGGACATGCCTTTCTGGAAACGTCGAACTGATCTGGACAGCATTTCCTGGTGTGGACTGGAAGAAGTCCCTGACCGGGAAAAAGCTGCAAAGAGATTTTTGCTAAAAGAACTGGATATGGACAATGCCCCCCAGGTGCTGGCAAGGCTATTTCGCTCCGGGAAACAGGATACCCTTTGCATCAAGCTGAATCACACCAGTTGTGACGGAGGAGGCGCAAAGGCTTATCTTCGGCTGCTGGCCGATTTATATACAGAGCTTGGCAGAGACCCGGATTATCTACCGGAACCGAATGTTTCCGGAATAAGGGACCAGACCCCTATCTTTGATGCTCTGGGAATCAGGAACCTTGAATACGACCCTGAGAAAATAGGTATCGGGACTGCTGTACCTGAATCTAGCTGGGCTTTTCCCCTACAGCAACCCGACAAGCCCTACCAGTATGAATTGGCAGTGGTAGCAATAAATAGAATCTCCTCTCAGGATTTTCAAAGCATTTCCGCTTATGCCAGAGCCCGCGGGGCTACTATTAATGATATGCTCCTGACGGCTTTTTTCAGAGCACTATTTGACACTCTTGAGCCTATTTCCGGCATCCCTAAGGAAATCAACTTCACTGTGGATTTACGCCGCCACCTACCTGAAGGAACAGGGATTGCAATATCAAACTTATCCGCCCTCGAAAGTATCAGCACATCCAGAATAAGCGATGAGCCATTTTCCGCCACTCTGGAACGGGTGGTAAGCATAATGACAGGAATCAAAAGTCAATATCTCGGAGTACAGGGTGCTATTGGCTGTGAATTACCGGCTGGGACTCGTTTTGCAGATGTCCTGGAAATGATGAAACAGATAGTACAAAAGACTCAGGAAGATCGAAAATGCACCCCGACGCTTAGTAATTTTGGAGTCATCAGCCCCAATCCGCTGCATTTTGGAGAAACGGTTGCTGAAGACGCTTATATAGTTGCACCATTCTTTTATGCCCCTGGTTTCATGCTGGGAGCTTCCACATACAATGGAGTTTTGACCTTAACGGCTGGCTATTATGAACCGGCTACAAAGGGAGAGGATGTAACCCGTTTGCTTGAAATGATTGCAGATGAATTGATTTCCTGCTGTGGTTTGTGAGATAGAATTTTCCCCTTACCAGGGAACGTTCTGGGATCGAAAGGTGAAGAGAGCTTTAATGAAAAAACAGGGATTTAAAAGAAAAAACAGAAATGAGATATTCCGGAAAATTTAATTTTCTTCTGGAATTCACTCAGTTTTCTTTTTTTTCAAAACTGAATATGAAACCAGAGTGCCTGCTGCCGCAAATACTGTTTCAAATCCGGGGGTGCTTTTCGTTTTTCCTTCTTTTTCCGTCTCAGAAGCGGGATTCTCGGTTTCTTCTCCCTCTTTTTCTCCCACTCCATTTTCTTTTTCTTCTTCAGTTAATTTCTCTCCGTTCACTACCTGGCTTTCCGATTCCAGAGGGAAGATTTCCATCTTCTGGCCGCCTTCTCCCCTGCCTGCTATTGCAAAGGGTGAAAAGCCAGGGGTTTCGGCAGTAAAGTAAAGGTAGTTTTCATCTTCCCGTATCAGGGATGTGGAAAGAGGGTTCCATTTCTCTTCATTGTAGCGGTAGAGGGTTATCGTGTTTTCGTCAATGCCGTTTTCATAAATCCAGGTCCTGTTTACCCGGAAACTGATTTTGGCGTTTTCAAGGTTTTCAGGGCTTGAAAAGCCGCTGTTGCCGACCCAGATGTTCATGTTTTTATAGACAGTCCCGGGAGCCGGCTCCTCAACCATTGCTGATGTGTTTTTAAGCATCTCCACGATAGCGGTTGTTTTCCCGAAACTTCTCTTCGGGTCAAATTCCACAGTCACTATATCATTTGTTTCGGCTTTGAAGATGTAGCTGGAGTGGGTTCCTTTGAAGACCTGCCCGCTCGAAATCTCCTTGAGCCCGATGTTGCTGTTAGGTTCCGGGGACCCTGCGCCTCCTCCACCTCCACCCCCTCCTCCGGAAGATGTGGTTTTAACTGTGGTTTTCTCCGTTACACTAACATACCCCGTTCTGGTCTCGGTATCGCTCCCGTAGCTGCTGTTGCTTGCCCGAAGGGTGACAGTATAGCTTCCCGGGGTTTCGTAGGTATGGGTAGGGTTTCTTTCTCCGGAATCAAAAATCCCGTCCCCTTCAAAGTCCCATTCCAGGGAGTCAGGGTTCCCGGTCGAGAGGTCCGTAAAGGTGACGGTCAGGGGTGCGGTGCCGGAGAGCGGGCTTGCGGAAAATAGGGCTTCCGGGGGAGGAAGGGTTACAAGGACCCGCGAGTCTCCTGCCACAGGGGCAGCAGAGACCGAATACGCGGAGACGGCGCCCGTGATGGAGTACGTCCCGGGTTCGGAGTCCGGAGGCACGGTAACTTCGTATATGACGGTTTTTTCCTCCCCTTCGGAAAGGCTTTCGACCCAGACCCATTCCAGGGTGGAAGCTTTGAAAGTGCCACTCTCCTGGAACACGGCTCCGTCATTATCAACAGGGCTTATGCTCCAGCCGGCTGGCAGGTTTTCGTCCAGGGCAGGAGCTTCAAGGTAATGTCCTGCCTGGATCTGCACACTTACGGTAAAGCTCTCCCCGGGATAGACCGGGTCGGTAGATATTTCCCTGCTTGCCGTAAGCCCTGAGGCTGAGGCAGAGATTGTTGTTCCGGTGAGGAACAGGAGAGCCAGGAGGCTCAGGATAAAACTTCTGGTAATTCTTACGTTTTTCATTTCCGGACTTCCGATGATTTTCATGAGAATGCCTTCCCTGTCATTCTTTCCTGGTGTCCCGGGTTTAGCTTTCCGAGTTTTTTGCACCGAAGGCTTTACACTTTTATTCTATCTGCACTGAATCTGTTTACACTGTATTCTATCTGCACTGCATTTTGTTCACAATGTATTCTGTTTACACTATATCCGGTCTTAATATATATTTTTATAACTTTATCAGGGGGGAGCTATTTCCAGATTTTCGGAGCCCCTGAAAAAAACGAAAACAAGAGGGATAACTTCGAATGAATCCGCAGTCAAAGTCAGATATAAATAAAACAGTGCCCTATCTTCTGCTATGAGAATGAAAAGAAGTTATGTCTGTTTTATGCTGGCATTTCTTGGAGTTGCAGCTGTGGCTGCAGCTTTCTTCTGTCCGACTTCCACCGGGGAACTCACTCCGGCAGATGAGATTGAACTTGCTGCAAACGGGATCGAGTCCCATGCAGATGTAGTGACGAAAGTAGAACCCGCAGACCCGCTGGGTTTCATCTCCGCAGGAGCCGCAGGGACGGATTCGGGGACTGAAGTTACGGTCTATAACCAGAACCTTGCCCTTGTGAAGGAACAACGGAAACTTGAACTAAAAGCCGGGGTCAACCAGGTCGAGTATACGGACGTAGCCGCTCTCATAGACCCAACGTCGGTCATGTTCGAGGATACGAAGAGCAAAGATACCGTGGTACTGGAACAGAACTACGAGTACGACCTTGTAAGCAGTTACAAACTTCTGGACAAATTCCTTGACAGGGAAATCACGGTTACCGATGAGGAAGGAAAAAGCTACACCGGCATTCTTCTCAGCCATGACGGCGGAGTGGTGCTCAAACTCGAAGACGGAAAAGTCGTGACCCTCTCCGAGGTTTCAAAAGTGGAATTCCCGGACTCTGCAGGACTGCTCACGAAACCGACCCTGGTCTGGCAGGTCTACTCCCCTGTGGGAGGCACACGGGATGTCCTGACCTCCTACCTGACCGAAGGCATGAGCTGGAGGGCGGACTATATAGTGAAAGCCAATGCCGATGATACGAAGGCTGACATCCAGGGCTGGGTCAGTGTTGATAACAATGCCGGAACCACTTTCGAAGACGCAAAACTGAAACTGGTCGCAGGGGAAGTCCACCAGGTCTTTGTGCCCCAGTCGAGAGTTATGTATGATGAAATAGTCGAAGAAGACGTAGCATATGCAGTGGATAAGGGAGGTTTTGCCGAAGAGTCCCTCTTCGAGTACCACCTCTACACCCTGGAAAGGCCGGCTACCCTGAAGGACAAACAGGTCAAACAGCTCTCCCTCCTTTCCGCGGACTCCGTGCCCGTGGAAAAGGAACTCATCTTCGACGGGGCGAGAAGCGATAAGGTCCAGGTTGTCCTTAACCTGGAAAACTCAAAGGATAAAGGCCTGGGCATGCCCCTCCCCGCAGGCGTAGTCCGGGTGTACAAGGCCGACTCCGAAGGGCAGCTCCAGTTCCTTGGAGAAGACAGCATCGACCATACCCCAAAGGACGAAGAAGTCGAGGTTACAGTCGGAAACGCCTTCGATGTAATCGGTACGAGGACCCAGACAAACTATAAGAGGGTCAGCGATGATGTCTGGCGGGAAAGCTACGAGATCCAGATCAAAAACCACAAGTCCGTAGCCCAGGCTGTCACGCTTGTGGAACACTTCTACGGGGACTGGGAAATTACCAGCAGTTCCGATGAGTATGAGAAGACGGATGCTTTCACCGCTGAGTGGAAAATAAGCGTTCCGGCAGACGGGGAAAAGACCGTCTCCTACACCGTGGAGCGCAGGTTTTAAGCGGGCTTAGGCCTGCCGCAGAAGGGGTAAAAAATTCCTGCAAAAGAATACGGGAAAAATCCCCGTTTTCTCATTTTTGCCAGCCGGCTGCGCCTTTAATTACAGGCATTCTGGAAAGACATTTTTCAATTATCCAAAACCCTTTTTTTTTCAACATTGGTATCGGGATTGCCTCGCTGTCGCTCGGGACATGAACGGTTAGAGATGCCATTCATGTTATTTCGGATAAGTTTAGTTTCCTGTTATTCAGGTTATCCGGAAAAATTCAGTCACTTGTAAGAACGGCTGAATCGAATAAGTCCGGAGGTTTTCAGGATAAAATCCGGTTTCCAGGACTTTTTTGAAAAACAAGGTTTTTTCGGGCACAAGCCAGCTTAAATGTGCATTAAAGTCACGTATAAATAAATATAAACCACATTATATTCTATGGGAGTGAAAAAGCGCTTATTATGGATTATGGCGGCATTTTTCGGGGTTATGTTTGTTTTTTCAGCCTGTTTCCCCCAGGAATTAGAGAACATGGCCCGGGCATATGAACCTGCAGTTGACGCGGAGGGGGTTGAACCCGGGACAGGCATTGAAGCAAAAGTTCAGCCTGCGGATCCTATCGGGTTTTTGACTTCAGGTACAGGAGGAACAGGAGGAACGGGAGAAGATGGAGGGGTAGATAGAGCCCTTGAGATTACTATTTACGAGCAGGACCTTGCCCTTGTAAAGGAGTGGCGGGAAATCGAGCTCAAGAGCGGAGTCAACCTTGTGGAGTACGGCAACGTTGCAGCAAGGATAGACCCTGCCTCGGTTATGGTCGAGGCCCCGGAAAACAGGGACACCGCTGTTATCGAGCAAAATTACGAGTATGACCTTGTGAGCAGTTTTTCACTGCTTGAGAAATACCTGGACAGGGAAATCACCGTTACTGCAGGGGACGGGGAGAGCTACAGAGGAAAGCTGCTCAGCTATGAAGGAAACAGCGTCATCCTTGAAGGGGAAGACGGAAACGTCCTGGTGCTGCAGGAGGTCCTGAAGGTAGAAGTTCAGGATGCATCAGGGCTTTCGACAAAGCCAACTCTCGTCTGGCAGCTCTACTCTCCTGTTTCCGGGACCAGAGAACTTCTGACCTCCTACCTTACCGGAGGCATAAGCTGGAACGCGGATTATGCCCTGATGAGCAATGCGGACGATACCAGGGCCAACATCCGGGGCTGGGTAAGCATTGACAACCGGGCAGGGATTGACTTTGAGGACGCTGGCCTGAAACTGGTTTCCGGGGAAATCAGCCGGGTTTCCACCCCACAGCCGGTATATGAAGCCGTTGAGGACGAAGCAGTGGCTGAAGAAGCCCTGGTAGGAAGCCCCTTCACTGAAGAGGGTTTCTTTGAGTACCATCTCTATACCCTTGAAAAAACGACGACCCTTAAAAACAACCAGGCAAAGCAGATTTCTCTCTTCACCGCAGATTCCGTACCCATAAAAAAAGAACTAATTTATGACAGCTTTTCCGGAGACAGGATCCGGGTTTTCCTGACTCTGGACAATTCCAAAGAAAACGGGCTTGGAATGCCTCTTCCGGCAGGTGTATTCAGGACATACAAAACCGATTCTGCAGGGGACCTGCAATTCCTCGGAGAAGACCGGATCGAGCACACCCCCGAGGAAGAAGAAATCAGGGCAGCTGTCGGAACTTCATTCGATGTCACGGTTGCCAGGACCGAAACTGATTATGAACGTGTCAGCGACAATGTGGAAAGAGTCAGTTACGAGATCGAACTTGCAAACAGCAAATCCGAAGCCCAGGCAGTAACGGTTGTGGAACATCTCTTCGGACAGTGGGAAATCCTGGAAAGTTCCGAAAAATACGAAAAAATCGATGCATTCACCGTCGAGTTCAGGGTGACGGTCCCTGCAAAGGGCACAAAGACAATTTCCTACAGGGTGGAAA
>CBFCWE010000031.1:0-40526 GCA_965601435.1 uncultured Methanosarcina sp. | reverse complement strand
TGATTCAGATTAAATGATTCAGATTAAATGATTCAGATTAAATGATTCAGATTAAGTGATTCAGATTAAATGATTCAGATTAAATGATTCAGCTCAATTAATTATAGGTAAAGTTCTTTAAAACTTTTATTTGTTGACCACTACAGTCTTGATGTTCACGAACTCCTTGAGCCCATAGTGGGAAAGCTCCCTGCCCACCCCGGACTTCTTGATCCCGCCAAAGGGCAGCCTCGGGTCAGATTTAACCATCCCGTTGACCACGACGAAGCCGGATTTTATGCGTTTTGCAAGCCTCTCCGCCCGTTCCGGGTCCCCTGACCAGACAACGCCCCCCAGCCCGAACTCGGTAGAGTTTGCGACTTCCACGGCTTCGTCCTCGTCTTTGACCATGATCACCGGCGCAATTGGCCCGAAGATTTCCAGGCTGCAGACCTTCATGTCGGTGCTGGCAGCCGGGACAAGTGCAGGCCTGAAGAAAAAGCCCTTCTGGTGCTCTTGCCCATGGATTTTTGGCCTGGAACCTTTCTTTTCCGCGTCTTTCAGGACCTTTTCAAGCTCCCCCACAAATACCTTTTTCGCGACAGGCCCGATGTCGGTCTCCGGGTCCATGGGGTCCCCGACCTTCAGCTGCTGCATATATTCGTCGAACCTCTCGGTAAATTCCACAACCACGTCTTCTATAACGATAAAACGCTTTGCAGCAATACAGCTCTGCCCGGCATTGATAAAGCGAGCCTTTACCGCCATCTGCGCAGCCGCATCCACGTCCGCGTCCTCGAGCACGATGAAAGGGTCGGAACCCCCGAGTTCCAGCACAAGCGGCTTGATCCTCTTTCCTGCAAGCTCTCCTACCGCAGAGCCGGCCCTGATGCTTCCCGTAAGCGAGACCCCGTCCACAAGCCCGCAGTCAATTATCTTCATGGCAGTCTTCGAATCGGTCAGCAGCGTCTTAAACACGTTATCAGGAAGCCCAGCCTCCAGGAAGACCTTTTGAATCTCCAGAGCCGACCCCGGCACGTTCGAAGCATGCTTGAGCAAACAGACATTCCCCGCAGCCAGCGCCGGCACCACAAAGCGAAACACCTGCCAGAACGGAAAGTTCCAGGGCATGATCCCGAAAATAACCCCGAGCGGCTCGAAGCTAACGTAGCTCTTTTCAGCCTCCGTTTCCACAAGCTCGTCCTTCAAAAAGCCAGCCGCATGCTCCGCATAATAGTCACATGCCCAGGCGCTTTTCTCCACCTCTGCCAGGGACTCCCGGATAGGCTTTCCCATCTCCTTTGTTATGACCTCGGCATAGACCTGTTTGTTCTGCCTGAGCACGTCGGCAGCCCGGGCAATGTACCTGACCCTCTCCTCCACCGACAGGGTACTCCAGCCCTCAAAAGCAGTCCTGGACAGTTCTATTTGCTGTTCACAGTCTTTGAAAGAAAGCGGGTCGTAGGTCCAGTTGAGTTCTTCAGTATAAGGATTAACGGATTTGATTTTCAGATTAGTTCCCCCCTGCTTAGTAATTTGGGGGTTTTTGGTATTATAAGTTAGGGAGGGATAAATGAAGGGAAGAGAGGAAAGAGAAAAAAATACTGTGAGAAAAAAAAGTTCTCAAAAATGGGATGGAAAATAGTAATCAAACCGTAAAGATGTTTAAAATTTTTACAATGGTAGGTATTTTGGTCTTGATAGTATTCCATTATCAATTAATTCTTGAGTAAGATCTACGTTATCTAATCCAATTTTACCAGCATAAAGAATTTCCATTGAATCATTATTTTTCAGAAATGAACTTACTTTTTGAAATCCATCCATATATACCATATCTTTTGTATATCCGCCAGGTAGACTTGTATCTAACATTCCCCTTTTTACTCTCTGGACAATAGAATAAGCAGTAGTGGGAGGAAAATGCTTTACTAACTTTTCAAAAATTTCATAAAAAGAACACTTAAGACTGTAGTTTGCGGCGATAACTCTGGCGCTATATCTTTTGACATCTTCCGGCGATAATAATCCATGTTTATTTTCATTAAATAACGCTAACCCTTCTTCAGTAGTTATATAATCTGGGAATCCATTTTTAAAAATCATGAAGGGTTGTAATTTCCCATTTTCAGCCCTAAAAACGTGAGTTTTAATTTCATGATAAATATATCTTCGTATATTTATTTCTGAAAATTTTTCAGAAGCATTGATTTTTATTTCGTTAAGTGAAGCATTTACTGATAACTTTGAGCTTGCTCTTGTATGAATCTTAATATCCCACTTAAATCCATAACTTTCCATTTCAGTTTTGAAAATCTCATAAACATCATTGGGAGTTAAATTTTCTTCAGAATTTTGAACGTACTTTAATGTCTCTATATTTTTTTCTGCTTCTTTGAGTAGGCCATTAGTTGGTTTACCATACAAACTTGATAATTTCTCTCCAAAATCAGGATCTTTTCGATCACTAAACAGGTCGATCCTAAAAACTAAATCATCAATATTTTTTATATAGTATGGAGATAACAAAGAATTCTTACAAATTTCAAATTTATTTCGTATAGATAAAAGTTCCTTGTACATTTGACCGATGTTAGGATCAAATTTTTCGTATTCAAATTGGGGATTATAACAATTTCCTAATTCATATTCTTTTAAGAATTTCTTTTTCTCCTCTTCTGCATTAATCGGATTGAGATATCTAAAAATATTTATTTTACGATCAAGATCCCAAAATCTATGGTCGTATAGTAGGATACATTTCTCAGAATTCAAATTTAAGCCCCGTGAATTAAGTTATTCATTTGATAGATGTTGATTCGTTTTCTGTTATGGATAAAGAGAACATAGTTGAGTATTCTATAACCCTAGTTTGACAGAAGCATATAATTTATAAAGAATAAATCTGTCTATTGCTATTGTTTTTGGCAAACAGTTTTACATTATGAATAGTGTTTTTAAATTTCTTACTACTTTGCATATTTCTAAAGATATGCCTTGCCACAACGTGTTTTTTTAATCATGTACTATACTAATTATTATAATCTGTCAAACTTGGGCTATAAATAAAAATTAAGTAACAGAATTAAACGTGCAAAATACAAATACACGTTTCTTAGTTCTAATATTAAGTTTCTAACTCTTTTTTTTATAGAGTTCTGCAAGACTACTTAATGTTTTTACAGTATCTGGGTGCTCTAACCCAAGAACTTTTTTACGAATTTTAAGAGCCCGTTGATATAATAATTGTGCTTTTTCAGGTTTTCCCATGCTTTTATAAAGATCTGCCAGACTGTTTAATGTTTCCGCAACATCTGGATGTTCCGGCCCCAATACCTTTTCGCGAATATCAAGAGCACGGTGGTATAAGGGTAATGCTCTTTCAGATTCACCTGTGCTTCTACACAACCTCGCAAGATCGTTCAAAGTTTCCGCAGTATCAGGGTGTTCTGCTCCAAGCACTTTTTCACGAATATCAAGTGCCTGATAATATAGTAACAGTGCCTTTTCATAATCTCCCATGCTTCCATAGACTCCTGCTAGAATATTCAAAGTGGGTGCAATAGAAGGGTGGGAAGGCCCAAGATTATTTTCTCTGATTTCTAGAGCTCGATGACATAAAGGTACTGCCATTTCACATTTACCCATTTCTTTGTAGACTTCTGCAAGGGTGTTCAAGTTAATTGCAACAGAAGGGTGAGAGAGCCCAAGATTATTTTCATTGATTTTAAGGGCTCGCTTGCATAAGGATACTGCTTCTTCATACTTTGCCATTCTTCCATAAAGAAAAGCCATATTGTTCAAAACTAGTGCGACATATGGGTGTTCTAGCCCCAGCACTTTTTCACGGAGCTCAAGAGCTCGCTGATACAGAGACTCAGCCTTTTCATATTCACCCATATTTCTACAAAGAACTGCCATATTGTTCAAACTTTTTGCAACATCTGGATGTTCTGGCCCCAGGATATTCTCGCGGATCTCAAGGGCTTTCTGATGAAAGGGAAATGCCTGTTCATATTTACCCATATATCTATAAAGAACTGCCATATTGTCCAGAGTTTTTGCAAGATCGGGGTGTTTTGACACTAGTGCTTTTTCACGGATCTCAAGAGCCTGCTTATATAATGGTAATGATTTTTCATATTCTCCCATCTTGAGATAAACCCATGCAGTACAGTTCAAGGTATCTGCAACATCTGGGTGTTCTAGCCCCAGCACTTTTTTGCGGATTTCTAGAGAACGTAGATAAAGCGGTAATGCATCTTTGTATCTTCCCATGTCTTTATAGAGAAATGCCATTTTGTGCAAAGTAGCAGCTATATCTGAGTGTTCAGTGGGCAATTTTGTTTCCTGTATTTGTAACATTTCTTCATACAAAGGAAAAATAAGGGACCATAATGCAGCATCTTCAAAGGATTCCGAACTGGTAATTAACCATTTAAGTAATTCCGGTGTTTCAAGTACAATTTTTGCGTGGTAAAAACCTTCCATCAAGGCATTTTTATTCTCTTCAGTAATACTTTTTATTTCAACATCCCTTAGTTTTCCACTATAATATTTAAACATGAATCGATGAACGTTCTGTTTCAGGTCCCTGTCCTGTTGTCCCTGAAGGTTCACTCTCATTAATTGATGCATATAGTATTGATCTTCACTTTCAGAAATAATGAATGAAAACTTGTTTAAGTCCGAATAATTTGTGAGTGGGTATCCAGTTTGGAACTTATTGATCAATGTTTCAAACAAATCATAGTTCCAAAAGCGAGGGGCAGATAATACATTTAATGTTGCTATTTCTTCCCGGTCCAGATATCTGAAGAATCTATCCACAATTTTTCTACGTGTATTGGCAAAATCGGAAGTAACTGGTTGTTGTGAACCCTTTTTCTTGATTCGTTGGTAGGTATCAATTGAAAGGTCCAGATAATATGGTAATCCTTTACTACCCACAAATATTGCATTTTGAATTTCCTTGTCCTTAATTCCACAAGATTCAAGAAACATTATGCAGTAGTTCCTAAGGAGTTCTTCCAATTGATATTGTTCCACATAATTTTTCCAGTCCGGATCGATTTCTTCCCAGCGAAGCTTTTCCCTTCCGCAGATTACCCACAAGGATGATTCATTTAGATTCTGAATAAGTTCCCTTATCCATTCATCCCTGGAGTGAAAGCTACCCTGCCCTCTGAAACTTTCCCATAAGGCTTCATAGGTGTCTATAAGAATAACAGCAGATTTTGAGTTAGTCTTCAGATAATCATTAAAGTCCTGGGTCCAGAAATAAGGCAACATTTCCTTAATCTTGGAAGGATCCATTTCTGTCAGTTTGGAAAGCTCTTTTTGCCCCTTTTTTACCCACCACTTTTTAAAAAAATCTGGTGCATTTGCAGCAACTCTGGCAATTGAAGGTATTAGTTTAAAATAAGGACTTTCGTCAATGATTTCAAAAAGATCGTCAATAATATTATCCCCTTCGAACAAAGGGTAATTTTCTCTCTTTAATGCGATCTCGGGGTTGACTTTTTTCCAGTAAACAGCATGGGCAATTTCAAAAGAGGGAAATTTGATTCTATATTTTCTGTGAAGTTCGTTTTTAAGAGTTATTAAAAAAGTGTCAGTTTCCCTGTATTTTTGGATGTTCAGGTCAATTGAAACCCAAACAACTTCAGTATGTTGATATTCACGGTTATATTCTTCAAGATAGTTTGTCAATTCTTTTCTCAAGCTGGTTTTTCCAATCCCAGCGACACCATAGTAAACTAATACGCTGTATTCTTTTTTACCTATATTATGAACAACATCTGTGAATGTCTGTATATATCCTTCTCTATCAACAAAAGGGCGATCATCATCAAAATATTTTCTTGGTCCAATAGGCAAGCATTACCCTCCAAAAAATAGTCCCATATCAAGATAAAGATATTAGAGTTGATAAAGATTTCACTTTTTGAGTTTAATAACTTTAAAGTAAAGGATGTTCCTACATTTAAGAATTTTCTTGAAATTTATCTCCCTCACTTTTTCCGATTTTCTTATCTATAGCTGCTAAGCTGTTCGATATTTTTAAAATATCAGGATGACCGGCATCTAATGTCATTCCATAAATTTTAAGAGCACGGTGATACAAAGGTAATGCTTTTTCAGACTCACCCATGCTTCTATACAGTCCCGCTAGATCGCTTAATGTTTTTGCAGTGTCAGGGTGTTCAGGCCCAGGAACCTTTTCACGAATTTCAAGAGCCCGTTGATATAACAATTGTGCTTTTTCAGATTCCCCCATACTTTCATAGAGCTCTGCTAGACCGTTTAATGTTGTTGCAGTCTCAGGGTGTTCTGACCCAAGCATTTTTTCACGAATATTAAGAGTCCGTTGATATATTGATAATGACTGTTCATATTTCCCCATGCACCCATAGACTTCTGCTAAACTGTTCAATGTATATGCTATAGAAGGATTAGAGGAACCAAGAGCTTTTTCTTGAATATCAAGGGCTCGCTGACACAAGGATACTGCGTCTTCGTACTTTTTTATATATATAAATATGTCAGCCAAGTTGTTCAAAGTTGTTGCTACAGAAGGGTTAGAAGAACCAAGAGCTTTTTCTTTGATATCAAGGGCTCGCTGACACAAGGATACTGCGTCTTCGTACCTCCCCATTCTTCTATAGAGGATAGCCATATTGTTCAAAATTTTTGCAACATAAAGATGCTCATCTTCTGACTCTTTTTCATGTATCTTAAGAGCTCGCTGATAAAAGAGTAATGCCTTTTTGTATTCCCCCATATTTTTATAAAGAATTGCCATAACATTCAAGGTTTTTGCAACATAAAGATGCTCAGGTCCCAACACTTTTTCATGGATCTCAAGAGCCCGATTGCATAAAGGTACTGCTTCTTCATACATTCCCATTCTTCGATAGATGGCAGCCATATCTTTCAAAGTATTTGCTACATCAGTATTGTCAGGTTCCATCATATTTTCGCGGATTTTTAGAGAGCGTTGATAAAACGGTAATGCCTCTTTGTATCTGCCCGTTTTTTTATAGAGCAGTGCCGTTTTGTGCAAAGTAGTAGCTATATCGGGGTGTTCAGTAACCAATTTTGTTTCCTGTATTTGTAACATTTCTTCATACAAAGGAAAAATAAGGGACCATAATGCAGCGTCATCAAAAGATTCTGAATTAGTGACTAACCACTTAAGTAACTCCGATGTTTCAAGTACAATTTTGGCATGATAAAAACCTTCCATCAAGGCATTTTTGTGTTCTTCAGTAATGCTTTTTATATCAATGTCCTTTAATTTTTCATCATAATATTCAAATATGAATCGGCGAACTCTTTGCCTTAAATCTGGATCCTGATATTCTTGGAGGCTTTCTTTCATTAGCTGGTGCATGTACCATTTACCATCATTATTCTGGCTGGTGAAGGAAAAATTCCCGAGATCAGAAAAAGCAGTTAGTGGATAACCTGTATTGAAGTTCTTTACCAGTGCTTCAAATAAATAATAGTCCCAGAACCTTGGAGCCGATAGAACTTTTAACGTTTCTGTTTCTTGTTTATCCAGATATTTGATGAACCTTTCAAACACTTTCGATGGAGTTCTTGCAAAGTCATCCGGGACTGGTTGTCTGTCCTTTTTGATCTGATTATGAGTATAAATTGCAAGGTCCAGATAATATGGTACCCCTTTACTGCTATCCAGTATAACCTTCTGAATATTCTCGTTTTCGACTCCACATAAATTTAAGAGATTAATGGTATCTTTTTCCGGAAGCTTTTCGATGTTGTGCTGTTCAAGATATTCCTTCCAGTCAGAATCATTTTCTTCCCAGCGAATAGCTTCCCTTCCACAAATTACCCATAATACTCCCGGCAGTTCTGCTACAAGGTCTCTTATCCATACATCTTTTGAGTTGAAGTTTCCCTGACCTCTACGGTTTTCCCATAGGGCCTCATAAGTGTCAATAAAAATAACTGCAGAATTAGAGGTATTTTTCAGATAATCGGCCAGGTCATATGCCCAGAAAACAGGCAAATTTTTTTCAATATCAGCAGCTTCCATGTTTTCGAGATTTGCAAGATCTTTTTCTCGCTTCAGTGTCCATTCCTTAAAGCGGTCGGGAGCTCTTTCTACAACCTCCTTTATTCTGCCATAATTTATCGAAACAAGATCACCGAAAATATCAACCAAGTCCGTAACAATGCTTTCTTCGGAGTATCTTTCTTTTTGTAGAGGGATTTGAGGATTGACTTTTCTCCAATAGATAGCTTGTCCAATATCAAATAGGTGGAATTTGACCCCATATTTTTCCTGAAATTCATTTTTCAGGATTACCAGAAATTTATCTGCCTGTCGATGAGATTCTATGCTAAAATCAACACCAGCCCATATAACATCGAGATCTTTATGGGACTCATTATGTTTTTCGAGCAGTTTTGGGAGCTCTTTTCGCAAGCTTGTCTTACCAATACCGCCAACACCATAGTAGACTAAAACATTGTATTTTTTTTGCCCTATATTAGCAACCGAATCCTTGAAGGTCTGAATAAATTCTTCTCGATCAACAAATGGGCGTTCTTCCTGAAAGCAATTTCTTGGTCCTACTGGCAATCGGCCACTCCCTCAAAAGATTTCATAAACATTAAAGATTTGTAGAGGTTAATATTCATTTTCATTTTTGGCGAAATTTATCAGGTCACTTTCAATTAGTATATAAATGGTCTCGGATATTCGATTATTTAGTCGTAAAGGTTGCTTTGGATAAGTGCACGTAGCCGTCCAAAAACTGCCAAAAAATAAAAAATGAGATTTAAAAACAGGCGTTTGTGTAGAACAGAGCCGATAATTAATTCCGGCTTTTCATTTTGTATTTGCTGCTCTCCAGTCGTGGCAGTTGTTTTGAGCAGGCCTCACTTCGTTCGGACAAGAACCACGGAAATACAATATTCCGGTCGCCCCGGAATCGAAAAAATCTCCAAACAAACCCGGTCACGTTTTCATTTTCAGTTTCCAAAACCCGGCCCTCAACGATTCAAAGTTCCCGAAAGCAGCCCACGGTCGTGCCAGCGAGCAGCTTTTCCCTGACTGAAATGAAAAAGAAAAAGAGATTAAGAAGGCAGAACAACCCTTGTCTGAATAATTATTTGAACTTATCGTTTCAGGTTGCTCTGGCGAAGTACACGCAGCCGCCCGCCGACCGCCAAAATATAATAAAAGAGATTTGCAAATCACTTAAAAGAGTACGCTTGAACGAGCAAAGCTAACAACTCGGTCATTTCACCAAAATGTTAATATTTTACCCCTTCCCTATATTCTTTTATATGGTAAGCTATCGGCATAGACCGCATGTTAGCAGGAGATTCGAATCTCGCAGTTCATCTATTGATTCAGAGCCTCTAAGCGAATCGGAGAAAGAGGCCATAGAGGAATCTCTTGAAGATATCAAACAGGGCAGGGTTTACACTTTAGAGGAAGTTAAGAAAGAGCTTGGTTTTTAATGGAATATTCCATACTGTTTTCTTCCAGAGCAAAACGGGATTTGAAGAACCTCCCTGACAACGTTGCTAAACGGATTATTGAAAATCTGGAGCAGATAAGCAACGACCCTCATTCTCATGTAAAAAAATTAAAAGGAAATCCTTTTTTCAGTTATCGTGTCGGCAAATATCGCATAATTCTTGAAATTATAGACGATAGGCTGATTATCCACGTAATCGGTGTGGCTCATAGAAGTAAAGTTTACAGAGACTATTAGCTTCCCGATTCTCTTTTACCTGCCCCTTTTAAGATAATGTCAACTTCATCCCTTTAAAACACCTCAATCCTCCCCTCCACAAAAAGAAGGCTGTGAAATGCACCCGATTGCAGAAGAAATCCGGAACTGTAACAAAAAATGCTTCGTAGATCTGTATCAGGACACCGTATACGCAAACAAAACCTGGGTGAAAACTGAAATCGACAGCATAAAGCCGCTGGTTTACGGCCCTGAAAAACCCAAGGTACTTCTTATCAGCCAGGCACCTTCTTTACAGGCCTGGTTAAATGGCAGAGTAAGCGATTCTCCGGACGGGGGACTCGTAAGTGCAAAGAACAACTTTTTGATAAATGATTTACTGCCTGCTTTCGGGCTCTCGGGAAAAGACCTGGATCTTTTCAGGGAGAATGTTTTTTGGGTCCATACCTGCAACTGTTACCCCTGGTATCGTGAATATATGAGAAAGAAATCTGGAAAAAAAGAGAGATACGATAGAGTACCAAATGACACAGAAATTGAGAACTGCCTGGGCCGATGGATAGACAGCCTGACCAAGATCGATTCCTTAAACGCAATTGTTTTGATGGGAGAGCCTGCAACACGCCTGTTTCCGCAACTTAAAGAAGGGAAAGAAAAATTTACGGACTTGGTGCGGAAAATGGAGATCAGAAACGACATTATAGAGGGAATTGATATACTGCCGATATATCACCAGTCGAAAAGGAGTCGTAAGTTTAATAACCCGGTTGACAGAGCAGTAAACAATGAACTAAAGATGCTTTTGAAAAATAAGTTCTTTAGGTGGATTGAGTAAGTTCATCACTCATCTGGCGGAGTCTCCGCAGTCAGTGAAAAGCGATCCGGAAGCTTCAAGCTGCTTTTTCATTCTTTTTTGTAGAGGATTTCGGTTGCTCTGGCAAAGTGCACTCAAGCGTCCCGCCACCGTCAAAATATAAAAAACAAGATGTGGAAACCGACGGTTGTGTTAGAAAAAATTAATCGCTTTTTTTCGGCTTTTCACTTTTTTACACTACTCTTCATTCATGGAAGTTATTGTGGGCAGGCCTCGCTGACGCTCGGAAAAGAACCAAGCAAACCCTACGAGGGAAAAGAATTAGAAGAGGAGTATAAAAAGGAAAGTTGAGTTGTAATAGAAAAGCAGTTACACAAATGGGTCCAGAGATTCGACTGGCTCAAGCTCTTCTACAATTGGCTGCATGTTCAAATAGAGTACGGGGTACTCCTTTTTGCTCGATCCTTTAACAAGTTTGAAACCGTGCTTTATGTAAAAACCCACCGATTGGGGTTTTGAGTCGACTGTGATGTATCTGCATCCGGCGATATTCGATACTTTTTGAGTCAAATATATTGCAATGTGTAGCATGTATGACCCCACTCCCTTACCTGCAAAACTTTCGTGTGTGGCTAATCTTGCAAGTTTCAGGGCGGGATATTTCGAATATGGGAACCCGTCTACACAATCTAAGTTATCGATTGATTTAACCTGTATGGTATCGGTAGTTAAAGTGAAATACCCTACCAATTGTTCCTGATAGTAACAGACATAGGTCTTGTTGATTAGCTGTTCTTGATTTATCAGGGTATCGTTTTTTAAAAAATCGTTAAGGTCGCTGTTTTCACAGCAAAAAGATGAAAAATCGTTTCACTTGGAAAGTGAATAAGTAACAAGTTCCTGATCCGGTATTTTATGCGGCACGCTTACAACCGAACTGTATCTGCAAGTTTCCTTGCTCGCTTAAACATTTCTATTTGTTGTTTGGTTGCAGGCTTCTTCTCGTTTTCCCAGAATTCCCTGGCATCCTCACCTTCTAAGATAAGACCCAGTTCAATTGGCTTTGCCACAATTGTTTCCTCCGCATCTGTAATAGAATACAGGTAACTATTCTAATTTGTTATTGTCAGCTCGTTATATAAAAAACATTGCCCAATTTACTTTTTCAACTTGATTAAAAAATCTTTTTTTGGGCTGGCGCAACTCGGCAAATAGAAATAACTCTGTAAATTATTCGCCAAACTCAAATTAACAGCTAAGTGCGATTCCCTGCTTGCTGATCGGAAGGTTCATACTGTTCAGGCCCAGGGCATTCAGGTCCTTGTCGACCATTTTGTTTCTCTTGCTAACACTCATCTTCATGGTTATTTTGATATTTTCTTCGCTGATCTCTATGTTAGCTTCAAAAGATTTGATGTTCCGCAAATCTTCCTTAGCAAGGTTAAATCTCTTTGAAGCGTCGAGGATTTCGATAGCCATAATGTTGTTGTCATCGCTAATATCGAGGATTATGCCGTCCAGATCTACGGAAGACCTGTACTGTTTATTCCCCCCATAGAAGAAAATGCTGTCATTTTCAAAGTCGTAATCGTATTTAGTTACCAGAGATTCCTGCTTCATCAGGTCTCCTCCTCTTTTTTGCTTCTTCAAGGAAACAGGTTACCAGGTTGATGATTACCGGATCAATGCTTTTGATGCTCATTATGATTATCAGGTCGTGCTTTTCCGTTTGCTCGTAATAGAGTTTAAATTTTTCTTCATCCTGTTTCAGGATGCCAACTGGCTTTTCATTAAGTATTATATCGTATATTCCATTTAAATCCGGATGTATATCGCTTTTGCGTTCTCCTATTCTCTCTTGAAAATGATGTGTGGCGCGTAGATTTTCCCGCTCTATTTTCGATAAGCAATCTAAAACAGCACCTACATTCATTCGAAAGACCTCGCACCACTCTTAGACTTTCGAAGAGTACTTTCCGAAAGTATGTAATATTTAAGAATGAACCAGGCATCAAAACAGATCAAGCCTCGCTGACGCTCGGAAAAAAACCGGGACGAATTATTAGCGGAAATGCTGTCCGAATTAGCAGATTCAAATTCCACGGTAGGATATGCGCTTTACGGAAAAAGGAGGATCGGAAAGACTTCAATTTTGAAGGAGGTACAGAGAAGGCTCGAACTCGAAAAGGGGTGTGTTACTGTTTATTTTTCGGTCTGGGACCTGATTGACAATTCCCTGGAAGAATTTTGCAGGAACCTGAGCCTTGAAATTATTGATGCTTACAGGCCGGGGATCGGGATGAAATATCGGGCACGAGAGCTTTTGCAGATGCCGCTCTCCCTGCTGGGGAAAGTCCTTGGGGAAACGGAGTTAAGGGTCATCTACAGTGAGTTCGAATTCCTTATTTCCCGGAAAAAACAATCCGAAGCCGGTGTTTTGCTTGAGCACTGTTTCGGGCTTGCGGAGAAGCTTGCAAAAAACACCGGGACAAAATGTGTACTCCTGATTGATGAGTTTCCCTCCGTCATCGACCTGAAGGTCGAAAACCGGAAAATAGGGGAAGGGATCCTGAAAAAAATAAGGACTATCTTCGAGGACTGGGAAAAGACCACACTCTGCATTTCAGGTTCGGTGCGGAGCACCATGGAACTGACGGTCCTCTCGGCAAGTTCACCTTTTTACAGGCAGCTCGTGGTAAAAGAGGTAAAGCCTCTCGGGCTTGAACATGTCCGGGCTCTGCTCAGGCAAAACTTCAAAATCCCGGAACAGGCACAGCCCCGGAGAAATTGCCTCCTCTATCGGGGATAAGGTCTCAAACATCAATACATTCCTCAGTTACCTGATAGATAAAGGCCACATTTCCAGAAAAGAAAAGGGGTTCTATTCCCTGGAAGACCCCGTTTTTGAAAGGTGGATAAGGGAAACTCAGGTCAGTGAATAAGGGAGCTTTGAATGAACGTACCTATGTCCCCGAAACTAACAAATTTATTACTAACAAATTTATTACTAACAAATTAATTAGTTAACAGATTGACATCCACCTTGAAACCAGAAAATATAAACGAACCCTCTGAGGGCTTTCAGGTGTATTTGGGCCAAAAATTCGGCAAGGTGCATTCAGCCGGCCCAAAACTACCAGAAAATAAAAAATAAGATTTAAAAATCATTTTTTATGCCGCTTTAGGGGCAAAGCGAGCTAATCGACAAAATAAGGGTTGAGGAAAGAAGTAAAGTCTTCCCGCCTCACTGTACAGTCTCGCCAATTCCGGCATATCTGGGGTCCAGTTCAACGGCTTTCCTGAAAGCTGAATCGGCTTCTTCACTCCTGTCGAGGAAACTGAGACAGACGGCTTTCCCGAACCAGGCATCGGCTATCTCCGGGTTAAGTCTAAGAGCATTGTCATAGATTTCCACGGCTTCATCAAAGCGTTTGAGCTGGGCGAGCACGAAACCCAGGCTTGAATAGACATCGAAATATTCAGGATCAAGCTCAAGGGCTTTTTTGAAAGCTTCCACGGCTTCCTCGTATTTCTGCATCTGGCTCAGGGTGAAACCTTTATTGTACCAGACATCAGCGTTTGAAGGGTTGATTTCAATGGATTTCTCAAAAGCTCCTACTGCCTTTTCATACTCCTCAAGGTTTTCCAGATCTATGCCGAGGTTGTTCCAGGCATCATCGTTCTCAGGATCGAGCTCAAGCGCCTTTAAGTATGCCCTCATGGCCTGTTTGTAGCTTCCTATACTGTCCAGGTCCACACCCTTGTAGTACCAGGCTTCGGAAAACCCGGGATCAATTTCGATTGCCCTGTTATAGGCAATAACGGCTTCATCATACCTTCCCATCTGTGCAAGGGCAATTCCCTTCCCTACCCAGGCTTCCTTATAATTCGGGTCTTCCACAAGGACCTTTTCAAAAGCTTCAACTGCCTTTTCGTAGTCCTCTAACTGGTTCAGGTTCAGGGCCTTTCCATACCAGGCGTTGGGATAGTCAGGACTGAGTTCGAGAGCTTTTTCATAGGCTTTGAGTGCCTCATCGTATTTTTCGACCTGGAAAAGGGAAAAAGCCATGTTGTTCCACAGGTCCGGGTCTTCCGGGGAAATCCCGACAGCTTTTTCATAAAGCTCCAAGGCCTTATCGTACTCCCCGAGACTTTCAAGGACTGCAGCCTTGTTATTAAAGAGGTAGATGTTCTCGGGGTCCTTAGCGATAGCCTTATCAAAAGCAATGACCGCCTCTCTGTGCTTCCCAAGCCTAATGAGATCCAGCCCGCACTCATTCAGTTCGGCTGCAAGTAACTCATCGCTGACCTCTTCCTGAGACATATCACCCGAATCGTCCAGAACATAAGTCCCTTCCTCAAGGGTATCTTCTGCAGCAGCTTCTTCGTTTCCTTCTTCAAAGCTCACTTTATCCATTTCTTCAAGATTCATATCCAAATTTCCTACAATGTGTTAACAATAAAGGTGTAAACAATAAATCCAGGGCTGCAGGTATTTCCAGGATACCCGGGTTCGTTATCTACTTAAATCTGTTGTTCGTATCTGTCCTTTGTTTATTGACCTATACATCTGTACCTTATGGCTTTTATAGCCTCTCCCTGTCTGGAAGCCGGAGCAAGGACACCCGAAAAACGAAAAAGGAAGCGGAAAAAGTATGAGCAAAAAACAGAACAGCTTTTTGAAGGCAGTCCTCTTTGACATGGACAATACCCTTTTCGACTTCGTAGCAGCAAAACTCATAGCCTGCCGGGAAATCCTTGCCTACCTTGAAAAAGGAAACGGAAACAGGGGGGAAGAAGCAAAATCCGGAGCCGAGGGAGAACTTTTCAGGTACTTCCTAAGAGGAGTCCATGGTTTTGAAGATTATGAAAATATCAGGGACTACATGCAGGAAAAGAACCTTTTTACACCCCCTGCCTACAGCAAGTGCTGCGAAATCTACGAGAAAGAAAAACTGGAAAATCTCGAACTCTACCCCGGCGTAAGGGCTACCTTCGACGAACTGGAAAAACTGGACCTGAAACTCGCCGTCATAACGGATGCCGACAGTGCCCATGCCCGGGCAAGGCTTGGAAAAGTCGGGCTCCTTGACTCCTTTGAGCTAACGGTTACAGCTGACATGACCGGTCGAAAAAAACCTGACCCGGAACCTTTCCTTTACGCCCTCCGGGACCTGGGAGTAAAACCCGGTGAAACCCTGGTCGTGGGGGACAACCTCCTGAGAGACATTGCCCCTGCCCGCAAAATCGGCCTGCACACGGCATACGCCGCCTATGGAGACTGGAAGGACTGGAGAAAACCGGGGGAAACCGCTCAAACCTTCGATTTCCGGCTCAACACCTTCCCGGATCTGCTTCACTGCGTCTACTCCCTGAAAGAGCAAAAATGAACAAAAGCCCATATGTAAATAAGAAAAAATATTAGCCTGAAAAAGAAAAGATATTAGCCTGAAAAAGAAAAAATATTAGCCTGAAAAAGAAAAGATATTGCCGCTGAATCTGAAAAATTCCTGGAAGATAGACTCCGGAAGAAATCCTCAGATAACGGCGTTTGCATGCTCTGGCTCAAAGCTATTCCGGAAACAGTGTCATAACTTTTTAGAGAAGGTCCGAGTATACAGGATTTACGTCTACTGCTTTTTCGTAGGCTTCCATAGCCTTCTGATGTTTCTTGACCCTGTCGTATACTATACCTTTGCCAATCCAGGCTTTGGTAAAGTTCGGGTTGATATCAATGGCTTTTTCAAAGGCTCCAAGAGCCTCTTTGTATTTCTCCAGGTCCCTCAGGGCGATACCCTTGTTATACCAGAACCTGGCGTTTTCGGGATTTGCTTTGATCTTTTTCTCAAAAATCTCCACGGCTCTTTTAAAGTACAGCTTTGATTCATCAGTGCTTCCAAGCCAGCGGAGGGCAACCCCTTTGTTGTAGAGGGCCTTTCCATTCCCAGGGTTCAATTCGATTGCCCGGTTAAAAGCTTCCAGGGCTTCCTCGTAACTTCTGACCTTGCAAAGGCCAATTCCCTTCTTGCACCATTCGCTTGCACTCATGGCGCTCAGGTCATAGCTCTTCTCATAGAGTTTAATCGATTTTTCCAGGTCATCCATGGCTTCTTCGTATAACCTCATTTCTCGAAAGGCAACCCCGCGCATGTGCCAGACTTCAGGATCATCGGGAGCGATTTCCACAGCCTTGTTATACGCATCTAGAGCCTCTTCATACTGCATCAGGTCGTAGAGCAACTCAGCCTTGCAGTACCAGGTTTTAGCATCCATTGGATTGATCTCAAGGGCTTTGTTCATTGCCTCTAGAGCCAAATCATGCTTTATCATGCATTTCAGAACCATTCCCTTGCTGAACCAGATTTTTGCATTATCAGGACTAATTTCAAGAGCTTTGTTGTAAGCATCCAGGGCTTCTCCAAACCTTTTAAGTTCCTGGAATGCAACGCCTTTATTGTACCAGTCATTGGACGTCATAATCTTTTTCCAGATCTTATTTAGGGTATTTCCACCGTTTTAACCACTATCCCTGAACAACAATATTATATGCATTCAGAGCATTAAAGCCGTTTTGTATTTGAAATCCTTATCCAAAATAAGGACTTATTTACAGTTACGCATAATAATTTACGCTCTGTTCTGTTTTAAACATTTTGAAATTTTCACATACAGTAATTATTTAAAAATAGAGTTTTGAAAAATGAAGCGGTGTTTTTTAAAAAAAAGGTAATTTTGGAGCAAGTCCAATAAATTTCCCCGCCTGATTCTCCTTCGATTTTCAGCAACGGATTTTTACACAGATATAAACCTATCCCTTAAAAAGAAGTGTTTCCGGCTCTTATGCCACCCCCTGGAAAAACAGGTACAATTCCAGTTTCAAACAAGCTATTCCCCGTTTACTTTTCCTGCAAACTTTTCAAGACCGTTAACCCGGTTTACTTTTCCTGGACACTTATCTCAGCCGTTTTTCCAGAATCCGGGAGTCCGGTAATAAATGGAACAGGCAAAATCTGCTTTTATTCCCATCCGAAACCGGGCTCGCAGGACCTTCTTTTCAGGCCCAGTTCCGCCGCAGGATCATCCTTATCCGGGCTTTCAGCTCCAGGGGATTAACAGGTTTCACAACGAAGTCCTCGGCTCCGGTTTCGAACCCCTCGATTCTGACACCCAGCTCATCCTTTGAGCTGAGCAGCATTACCGGCACATGCCTGCAGAGGGGGTCGCCCTTTAACTGCTTGCAGACTTCAAACCCGTCAATTCCCGGAAGCATCAGGTCAAGCAGGACAAGGTCCGGCCTCTGGGATTTAGCTGCCTCAAGAGCAGTAAAACCGTCCGAAGCTCCGGCCAGACTGTAATTCTCAGCCTCAAGCACCTTCTTAAGGGCTGTCAGGGCTTCCGGGTCATCATCAGCTATCAGGATCTTCTCGCGCGTGTCCTGAAAGCTTGTAATCCGGGTTTTTACCAGTTCCTCGGAAACCGAAAGGTTGTCTGCAATTGCGCTGTCACTGATTTCAGGATGCTCTTCAATTAATTTCAAAATTTCCAAATCGAGATTTCTCTCAGTCATACCCACCACACTCCTTTCTTTATACATTTTATTAGGTATTAAACATTTCTCAAATATTTAAACTAAGAGCAAAGAACCTGGGATTTTCGGGGAAACAGCATAGAATTTCCCAAATATTTAGAGGATTTCATATCAATCGCCAGACTTAATCAATAAGGAGATACCTTTATAATCCTAAAGGACGACTTAATATCGGAAAGGAGAATTAAATTCCAATAACAGCCACCTCTGAGATGATATTAATGGACACACTAGAAAAAATATTTGGAAAAACTGCACAGATGACAGTACTTAAAAACCTGATCGGACACCAGAATGAATCAACCTACCTTTCCGGGATTGCAGAAGAGACCGGCCTGTCTCATTCAAGCGTTTCAAGGGTTATAACCCCCCTGATCGAAACAGGTATCGTAATCGAAAAACCCCTCGGAAAGCAGATCCGGACCTTCCAGTTGGACATGGAAAACGAGGCAACTCTGCTAATCATTGACTTCTATAGTAAGATCAACCAGATGGTAGAGTAAGCCGGATAATCCGGAAAGCAAAGATTAAGTAGAGACATAAAGTAAAGACCGAAAAAGAGTTCCTTTCTCTCTTTTTCATTTTAAACTATTTTTTTCCAAACTCTGACCCTTTAAGCTCCGGAGTTACCTGGTAGGGCTTGCAGGCTTTGGCATGATCATGAGTGCCCGGAAAAAACAAAAAGCCTGATTGAATACAAAACGCAATAAAAAGCCTGTCCGCAACTATAAACAGCCCGAAAAACCGTAACATACAACTTTTAAAGGTTCATTTCCGAAACCCCCGGAAATGAGGCAAAACTTCTGGGTTTGTGAGCGGATGCCTTGAAAAAAAGGAGCTCCCGGACACATACAGCAGCCGGAAAGCACAAAATAAAACGTGCCAGGAGCAGACTTAAAAAGCTTACTTACCAAGACCCTGAATATATTCATTTACAGCAGTAGCAGCCACTGCCCCATCGCTTACGGCAGTCACGAGCTGCCAGATAGGAGTGTCCCGGCAGTCCCCTATAGCATAGATTCCTTTCTCCGAACTTTCCATCCAGCGGCCTGTTTTGATGAAACCATTTGAATCCTTATCTACATCAACGATTTCGGTGTTCGGGTGGATACCGATGTAGATGAAAACCCCGTTTGTGGGAAGCTCCTCTGTCTCCCCGGTCTTCACGTTTTCCAGGATGACCTTTTCCACTTTCCGGATCTTGCTTCCGGTCCCCACGATTTCCCGGACCAGGGAGTCCCAGATGAACTCAATGTTTGCCGCCGCAAAGGCCCGGTCCTGGAGGACTTTCACAGCCTTCAGTTCGTCCCGGCGGTGGACGACATAAACCTTTTCCGCAAGCTTAGAGAGTATCAGGGCATCCGTAAGGGCGGAATCCCCTCCTCCAATCACAACCACGGTCTTGTTTCTGAAAAAGGGCCCGTCACAGGTGGCACAGTAGGAAACTCCCTTGGCAATCAGTCCCTCTTCCCCGGGCACGCCCAGGTGTTTCGGGTTGGCCCCGGTAGCAATGATCACGGCTTTTGCCTCAAGGTCCCCGCTGTCTGTCGAAACAAGTTTTCTCCCTCCTTCGGAACGGACCGCCAGGACATCCGTGATTTTAGTCTCCACACCAACTGCAAGAGCATGTTCTTTGTACTTCTCCATCAGTTCAAGGCCTGTGATAGAGGGAAAACCAGGATAATTTTCCACGACATCAGTAAGGGCAATCTGCCCGCTGATTTCACTTCTTTCCAGGACGAGCGTCTCCAGCCCGAACCGCACAGCATAAATTCCCGCAGTAAGCCCTGCAGGCCCTCCTCCGACAACAATCAGATCGTACATGTTTACCCCATAAAAAAATAAATGAAAGCTTAGCCGATAAATTAAGCAAACAAATTAAGCAAACAAATTAAGCAAACAAATTAAGCAGACAAATTAAGCAGACAAATTAAGCAGACAAAATGTCAGGGCGCTTAGATTGTTGAAATCCGGGATAATGAAATGCCAGCCGACAAATGTCAAAGTGATTAAAGCAGTTGATGAAATCTTGAGGCAATACAGGACATTCAGGTGATACGGGCGATAGCCTCGGCTTTTTTAGGAAGTCCGGTAAAAGCGAGTTCCCCATCGATAAGAGTTGCGGGGATCCCAACTATACCGAATTTCTCGACCAGTTCTTCCCCCTCAGGCGTTTCCATATCTATTTCCTCATACTCAAAAGCGTATTCTGATTTCAGATCGTTCCAGAGCCTGCGCGCGGATGGGCAGACCGTACACCAGCTGGCGTGGATAAGCGTGACTTTGACCATTAGAACATCTCCCTGGAAAATTTCAACCTTAACATCATTTCTATTATTAATTTCCAGATATTTATACGTTGAGCGCAGGCCAGAAACCCGCTGACGCCAAAAAGCTTTAAGCAAATAAGCCCCCTAAAAGCGGCTATGCTCACATTCATAGGGCTGGGCCTCTTTGACGAACATGACATTTCTTTAAAAGGGCTTGAAGCTGTCAGGGCAGCCGACCTGGTATACGCGGAGTTTTACACCTCCTACCTTATGGGCACAACTCCTGAAAAAATGGAGGAACTCTACGGAAAGGAAGTCCGCCTGCTCTCAAGGGAAGATGTGGAACAGCAGCCAGACTGGCTGGAGGAAGCAAAGACAAAAAACGTGGTCTTCCTGACAGGCGGGGACACCATGGTCTCCACGACCCACGTTGACCTGCGCCTGAGGGCAAAAAAGCTGGGCATTGAAACCCGCCTGGTCCATGGGGCTTCCATTACCTCCGCAGTCTCAGGGCTAACCGGACTCCAGAACTACCGCTTCGGAAAATCCGTAAGCATACCCCACCCGTATGAAAGCAAGCGGGGGGTCCTGGTCATTACCGAAACCCCCTACGATACCTTAAAGCAGAACTCCGAACTGGGGCTGCATACCCTTGTCTTCCTGGATATCGATAAGGACAAAGGCTATATGACCGTAAACAGAGCCCTGGACCTCCTGCTCGAGGTGGAAAAAAGGAGAGGTGAAGGCGTAATGACCCGTGCCGTTGCCGTGGGAATTGCCAGGGCAGGTTCAAAACTGCCCGTAGTAAAGGCAGACTATGCGGAAGAGCTCAAAAATTTCGATTTCGGAAAACCCCTCCACATCCTTGTCATTCCCGGCAAACTGCACTTCCTGGAAGCCGAAGCCCTTGTGGAACTCGCGGGGGGACCCGGAGCAATCCTGGAAGAAGCCGAGTAAGGAAAAGCTAGTAAGGAAAAGCTAGTAAGGAAAAGTAAGTGAACGAAAACAATTTCCCGAGGTAGTCCTGATGCCTGCGGATTTGAACGAGAAGGTCAACAGATACGAAAACATGCTGAAAAGAGCACTTGAAAAAGCAAAATATGCCCCAATCCCCGAATCCCACATGTACTCTGTGGCCGAGGACTATTACACAATGGCAGAAGCTTACTATAAAGACGGGGTCTATTTCCTGAAAAACGGGGACCCCGTAAACGCCCTCGCCTCTTTCAGCTACGGGCATGCCTGGCTTGATGCGGGAGCGAAACTTGGGGTCTTTGCTGTGGATGATGAAACCCTCTTCACCATATAAACGAGCAAAACAGATCACCGGATAAAGAGTCAAATTAAAGCCAGGATATAAAATCTGATAAAAACAAAAAATTCCCCAACAGTAATAACTTTTGTGAAACAGAAATAATTATATCCTTTACCCTATTCTTTAGGTTCTGCAGGAATATTTCCCTGGATTCAGGATATTTTTGGACAGAAATTATTGAAGAGAAAACATTTAAAGAGAAACTTTATAAGAAAAACTTTTAAACGGATAATTACGGTGACATTAATGAAGAACTTTCATGTAGTACTTGAAGCAGCTTGGTTGGTTAGAGATGTAAAAACGGCTGATGATGCAATCGGGGTTGCGATTTCAGAAGCTGGAAAGCGCCTGAACCCCAAACTGGATTTTGTAGAGGTCGACGTGGGAACCACCTACTGCCCGGCATGTAATGAGCCTTTCGGCAGTGTATTCATAGCGGCAAGCACCGCCCTCGTTGGACTTGTTTTTGAGATGAAGGTATTTGACGCCGAATCTGCGGAACACGCAGAAAGGATTGCAAAGTCCGTGATTGGAAAGTCTCTCAGGGACATTCCACTCAACGTAGTCGAGGTTACGGAATTCGAAAGGTCCTCCGAAAAGGAAGAGAAGCCGAAAAAGCAGGCTTGAAATAATTCATTCTCCGGAAACCATTATACTGAGTAAAGATAAACAGCCAGCATACAGCTGGCTCTGCACTTATTTCGGAACAGGTTTTCGGAGGTTTGAAACTTAAGGCAGGCCATTAATTAGCGCAGGGATTCGAAGTGGGATTAAGCTAATTAATTAAACTTAGTAACTAAACTTAGTAACTAAACTTAGTAACTAAACTTAGCAATTAAGCTAAGTGATTAAACAAGGAATTAAGCTAATTAATTAAACTTAGTAACTAAACTTAGCAATTAAGCTAATAATTTTTATCTTTTAAGAAATGTATGCTTTATTCCCTGCAATTCACCTTTTGAGATTTAGCCGGGCAAAAAAAGAAGGGATGGCGCCCATAACCCGCTTAAAATGAGGACAGCTACATGGATAGAGTGATTTCCGTGGTCGGGCACACTGCCCTGGACTACATCGTGGACGTTGAAAAGATAGCAGGAAAAAACGAGTCATCTCCGGTTACAGATTACGAGGAACACCCCGGAGGGGGAGCTGCCAACATTGCGGTTGCCATTGCAAGGCTAGGGGGAAAATGCCAGCTCATCTCCCCTGTAGGTGCGGATTTTGAAAGTTCGGGATACGAAAAGCACCTGAAAGACGCGGGCGTTGACCTCTCACACCTCTATCGACTCGAGGACCAGAAGCTGTCCAAAGCCTTCATTTTCAACGACAGGGAAGATGCCCAGGCCACCTACTTTTACTGGGGTGCCTCCTCGGAATTCAAGGAACTCGAGCCCGAACCCGTGGATTTCGTACACCTTGCAACAGCAGATTCCGTCTATAACGCGAAAATGGCAAAAATCGCAGGTTTCGTTTCCTTTGACCCCGGACAGGACCTGGTCACCTATTCGAAAGAGAAACTGGAGACCATCCTCGCCAATACCGATATCCTCTTCGCGAACCGGCACGAGATCAAAAGAGTCTCCGAAATGACCGGAAAAAGCTTCTCCGAACTCAAGACCATGATCGCCACCCTTGTGATCACATATGACGCAGAGGGCAGTCGAATCTACACCGAAGCCGAAGAATACCCGGTCCCGGTCGTCCCCGTTACGGCGCTGGACCCCACGGGGGCTGGAGATGCCTACAGGGCAGGGTTCCTGCTCGCCTACACCAGGGGATATCCACTCCCCACCTGCGGAAAAATTGGGGCAACCGTGGCATCCTATGCCGTGGAGACCCGGGGACCCCAGACTGAGCTCCCTACCTGGGAGAAAATGCAGACCCGCTACGAAGCTCATTTCGGGAAACTGGAAAAAACCTGAAAAAACCAAATCTGAAAAACGGCCCCCCTTAAAAATACGTGAAAAGACTTAAAAGACTTAAAAATACGTGAAAACATATTCAAAGGACTTTGGAAAGTCTTCGTAAGAAGAGGAATTTTATAAAGGTCCAGTGGATACAACTCAACAAATCGAATTATTAATATAAAGAATAAATAAAAAAAATAAAATGGGGATGCAGATGAAATTCGCAGCACTGGTTTCCGGTGGCAAGGACTCGATCTTCGCCATTCAAAAAGCACTCGAAGCAGGACATGAGGTCACCGACCTCATAAGCATCATCCCTGCCAGGGACGACTCCTATATGTACCATTCCATCAACCTGCATATGGTGGAACTTATCTCCGAAGCCTCCGAAATTCCACTCATCCAGCAGGAGTCCAGTGGGATAAAAGAGCTTGAACTCGACGACCTTACCCTTGCCCTGAAGAAAGTTGACGTTGATGGGGTAACCGTCGGCGCCATCGAGTCCCAGTACCAGGCAAGCAGGGTGCAGAAAATCTGCGACTCCCTGGACCTTGAGGTCTACTCCCCCCTCTGGCACCGGGACCCTGAAGAACTGCTTAAGGAGATGGCAAAAGTGCTCGACATCCGGATTGTCCGGGTCGCAGCCGACGGGATGGATGAGTCCTGGCTGGGCAGGCCGATCAACAGCACCTCTATCGAACAGCTAAAAGCCCTGAACCACAGGCGCATGGTCCACATGGCAGGAGAAGGAGGGGAATATGAAACCGTTGTCCTGGATGCTCCCTTCTACAAAAAGCGCATCGAAATCGTAAGAAGCGAAATCGAATGGCTGGGCGATCAGGGAACCCTGAACATCATTGAAGCAAAACTTGTCGACAAGACCTGATTTCAATCATCCTTTCCAGAAGCCCGGAAACCCGGGGCCGAACCCCAACTCTACGCCCGGGTTTTTGAAAATATTCGCTTCAGAGACACATGCCCTGCACCCTAAGAAGCCGCAAGAATGTGTTTTTACACGGAAGTAGAAATTACCCCTATTTTTGATTTAAAACCAGCTACGTTCCCAACATGATTCAAACCTTCGCACAATTCAGGTCCTTCGCACAATTCAGGTCCTTCGCATTATTTCTACGGAAAAAGCCCCTGTTTATTGGCTCTTATTTAAAGTAGCCGCTTTTTCAATAATGGGTAATTTTATTATTTATCGCTGTCTAATGTTTAAAATATCTTAGAGGGAAATCCATAAAGGAAATCCAGAGGGAAATCCATGCATAATTATTCCGGCTTTCTGAGAAGGTTCATCGCCTCAATCATCGATTCGTTCATAATCGTGCTCCTGGTGGCATTCGTCCAGTTCATCTCGGGGATGAAGGGAGGGGGGGTGCTGGGAGGAGCTTTCTTCTACATCCTGGTGATCCTTGTCTCCTGGAACTATTTTGCCTATCAGGAAAGTTCGGTCCGTCAGGGGACTGTGGGCAAGCAGGCAATGAACATCATCGTAACTGACCTTGAGGGCAACAGAATTTCCTTTGACCGGGCCACAAAGAGGTTTGTTGCTAAGATCCTGGCTGCTCTACCTTTAGGTGCCGGGTTCCTCCCAATTATTTTTAGTGAAAATAGGCAGGGTCTCCATGATAGGATCGCAAAGACCTTTGTACTGGTAAGGGAAGATTGAATTGAAAGCTGAATAGATCTCCTTTTGATCTCCTTTTGATCTCCTTTTGATTTCCTTTTCCTTTTCATTTTCCTTTTCATTTTCATTTTCATTTTCATTTTCATTTTCATTTTCATTTTTTTATCCTGCACCCCTGCATGAAATGCTTGGGGTAAACTTTCGCTTCAGTGTTTTGTCACCACCCGTTCGCAAACTCTTATCATTTACGTGCAACGTATATTTTTTTATACTTGCTTTTTTATGCATTCGACAAGAAATATGTTACCCAAGACAATCACCAGGAGGTTGTAGTACCATTTCCTTTGAACAGCGCAGTAAAGGAGGATTCCAGAGCACGATTCCAGATTTATCTCCCGTACGGTTCCGGGCTCCGGAAACCTCGAACCTAGAAATATTCCTGGATATGGACGGGGTACTCACGGACTTCAACGGGGCCTGCGAACAAATCGAGCTGAATATGATGACCTGGTACAGGTGCGATAAAGACCGCTTCTGGAAAAGGGTCACGAATGCGGGGGTCAATTTCTGGTCCGACATGTCCTGGATTCCCGGGGGAAGGGAGCTTTACGCTCACCTGAACGCTTCGAATTTACCTCTTTCAATCCTCTCGGCTCTCCCCTTTCCGGAAAGAAGAGAAGCTCTGGCAAACGCCAGGGCCGGAAAAATAGAATGGCTAAGGAGAGAACTCGGAGAAATTTATGCAAAAAAAGCCATTCTTTGCCAGAGGACGGAAAAAGCCCTCCATTCCGGCCCAACAAGGGTACTTATCGATGACAACTTCAAAAATATCAGTGAATGGGAGGACGCCGGGGGAATCGGGGTACTGCACAAAAATACGGACCGGACAATTCGGAATTTAAGTCGAATAATTGAAACCGAACCTAAATTCTGAGAGCTTCAAATAATCCTTTTCTTTGTTTCCTTTCCCTTTCCCTGTTTCCTTTCAGCAAAGGAAGCAAACGGTTTCCTGAAGATTTGCTTCCGCCAGATAAGCGAGCTACTTATCTCTGGAAACATCTGCTGTAGGATAGTTTTGGCGGAAGCATCAAAAATAAAAACGTTGTGCAGTGATTTAAACTAATTTATTCGGGTAACGAACCTTACTTTTTGCTTATAGGTTCTTATTATCCTTATTCTTTTACCCAGGGTGCTAATAAGCATTAGCTGAATCAGCTGAATTAAATGATTATAAAGTATCTTCTCTATTGCGTGTGCTCCCGTCCACTTTTTCCACGTTAATCAAAGATGTAGCCATTTTCATCTTGACGGGAGTGCATTCTTTTCTCTTACTTCTGCTCTTAGTTCATTTCTTACTTCTCTCTTTATTTCTTTTCTTTATTTCTTCTCTTTATTTCTTCTCTTTCTCTTAAAAAGATGTATGTGAAGGGGTTTTGACCCTTCAATTTTCCGCAGTTAACGGTGGTTTTGTCTTTTTCTTTTATTCCTGTCCTTTCATCCCTGTCTTCTCTGCAGTAAAAAGCCAATTCCAAGCACTCCCATAAGGGTTGAAAGCAATCCGAATCCGGGGGTTTCAAACTCTCCAGCATCTTCTGCTTCTTCATACGCCGTGTCCCTGTCGTAGGACGAACCTGCGTTAGGCTTTGGCTGTGTCGGGTAAGATTCAGCTATTCCCTCTTTTTCTACAACTTCCTCTTCGTCCCATTCTCCCCAGGCTTCCTCTACTTCCTCTTCTGCAGGCATTTCCATTGCTTCTTCTGCTGCCTCAGAGTCTTCGCTTTTGTCCTCTTCCGGGGCCGGTTCAGGTAGTTCCACGAAGAGGGAGGTATAGGGGGTCACGAATCCGAATTCCAGGGCAAGGTCCGTGACTTCGGACACCAGCTCTTCGGTTTCACCTTCGACTTCGATCCTGTCCATCAGGGTTTCGATGGTTGTGTAAGCCCAGAGCCGTGGAATAAAAGAGTTTGCCTCTGCCGGGTCTACCTCGAACTCTTCTGAGAAATCCCTGTCCCCCGCCCTGGTAGTTGCCGTGACATCCGTAAGGACGCTGCCGGTTTCAGAGGGGTATTTGCCAAGGATGATGGCATCGGAGCCTGCAAAAAGGTTCTTCTCCCCGGTATTTACGATTTCAGAGACTCCTTCTCCATAGGAAAATTCCATGTCCGTAATCAGGGGCGTTGAAATCGTTTCGTAGAAGCTGCCTATTTCTTCGGCTGCGTTATCTTCAGGGGAAAACCACTCTGCAGTCCCGTAATTCTCAAGGCTCATGGCTCTGAGGAACTGGTAATTGCTTTCTGAATCGATCCCGAAGGCGATGGAGAAAATTGAGGCCTGCGCCCTGTTGGAATCCAGGACGTTCTGGCGGATTGCGTAAGGGGAGGTAACTCCTTCCGTGGGTTCCCCGTCGGTCAGGAAGACAATGATAGGGACCCTTTCGCTTGCGGGGTCAAACATCTCCTGGGCGGTGAGGAGGGCTTCATTGATGTTCGTACCGCCTCTTGCATTGAGGCTGTTTACAAAGTCCAGGGCTCCGGTTTTTTCTTCGGGGCTTGCCTCCATGAGGCTTTCGGAATAGCTCCGGACGTAGCTGTCAAAGAAGATTATGTTAAAGTGGTCTCCGGGAGGCAGGTCCTCAATGATGTCTCCGAAAACTTCCTTTACCTGCTCCATTTTGTATCCGTACATCGAGCCTGACTTGTCGAGCACAAAGATTATTTCCTTGCTCATGGCTGAAGTTCCCATATCCCCTTCACTCGGAGAAAATATGTGCATCATGTATCCCTTGTCCCCGTTTTCGTAAAAGAGCATGTTCCCGTTCAGGGGCGGGTTTGCAGTTTCGAAAATGACCCTGAGGTCCGAGGAAGGCATCGAGTTTGCCATATATCTCACCTGTCCGCTGTTTGCAGAAAGGTACTCTAGTTCGGCTCCGGGAAAGTCAGGGGCTTCCAGGCGGGTGAGCTGGTTTGCAGCATTTACGTTTACGGTTACTGAGAGGTTGTTGACCCGGTGCTTGCTTTCCAGGAACTGCACCAGTTCGTACTCTCCAAGCGTTTTCTTAAGCGCCTGTTCGTAGCTCAGTTTTACGGTAATGCTCTGGCCGGGTTCGAAGCTAAGGGCATAGGCAAAAAAGTTTTCGTCTTTCGTTTCCAGGAGTCCGGCTGTCCTCCCTTCCGATGCCGCAGTTTCGTATCTTTCGGAAGCTTCCCCTTCAGGAAGGACTTTGGCCCTGTATTCTTTCCCGTCAATGCTCAGGGAAAACCCGGAGATGAATGCCTCTTCCGGGATCCGGAATCTGAATTCGTCCGTTATCGCCGTATCTGTCGGGTTGTTAAGCTTTTCCTCAACTGTGGTAATTGCATACCCGTTGTTCACATCCGTAGTAATTTTAAGGTACTCGGAAGTGGAACTGGCAGCACCCACCTGTACGGCTGCCAGTAAAATTATAAAAATGATAAAAATTTTCTTTATGCAAAACCCTCCTTTTGTTCTATAGGTATTGGAAATGAAATGTTCTTTTAATTTTTTTTAAAAATTTCGACTAAGCAGGGAAAAATACTTACTCCGTGATATATTAGAAAATATACACTGTTCTTATTTATAGGTGGCTTTAACTGCAGGCCTGTTCGAAGTTATTTTGATTAATCAGGGGCTATTGGCGCTTTAAATAATAAAAAATCCGGAATATGGAGATTTTCCCCCTGTGATTTTTCAATCCCTTCCCCGGGGCTTTTTCCACCTTCCCCCTGAACTATCGGCTGGAATACTCTTCCCCTGAAATTTTGTCCCGGATTTCGGAAACTACCTTTAAACTCACAGCTTCGGATCTTAAAATATGTGAAGTTTTGTTTACAATATCACTTTTTTTCCAATATCACTCTATAACTATACAGGTTCTGTTATTCTCAAAAAAATATATACGGATTACGTTTGTTTTTGTATGCGATAATTGTTTCTGGCGTTCAGGAAATTATTGGAGGGGAATAGTTGAATATCTGCAAAAAATCGGTTTTTATCAGCTTAGTCGTTATGATGCTATTTTTAGGAATGTTGCTGGTTCCGGCGGCAGGAGCTGCTCCGGAAAAAGATCCCGGGAATGGAGACAGTGAGAAAAAGCCCGTTGATTCTTCCTCCTGGGAAGAATGGAAGCAGGCTCACACCGTGGAAGTAGAAGTGGCAACCGATTACAGGTACAAAAAAGACGGAAAGTTTGAAATTACCGAGACTTATTCTGGAGAGAAACTTAAAAAGAAATTCAAAGTCGATAAATTAACAAAAACAAAATATTTTTCCGTCCCTTCGGGGAAGCAGGTGACGGTTAATACACAGACAGGTCCTTTTGCAATGCAGCCGGGAGACCGAAAAGAGATACTGTCCGAGAAATCCGTGGTCCTGACAACTGCAGATGATCCATATTCATGGTCGAAAGCATCTGGTTCTGTCTCTGCATCTGGTTCTGCTTCTATCTCTTATCCTCAGTGGACATGGTCAAAAGTCCTGTGGTTTTACGAACTGGAGGACCCGATAAACCTGATCTGGGAACAGAGTAACCTGAAAACAGTGAAACGTGTAATCCTGGGGCAAAGCTGGGTTGACAACCCCTCGGAATACACCCACTACATCTCATACCCTGACGGAAGCTGGGTACGTGGAGACGGTATGGCCGACAGCAAGTACAGGGTGCTTGGAGGTTATCATGTACGGCTCTGGGAACTTCCGAACGGGGAGGTTGTAGCAAATGCCCACCATGATGATAACATATTCATCATTCCCGGACATCAGGTGGATAGGTATGAAAAAGCTGAATACGAAGTTACAGGTTTTTTTGGAACCGTGCAGGAGAGCTGTTGGCTTGACAATGAATGCTACAATGGCTACTATAATGCCTATAACAACGGATGGGCAACACTCGTCTGAGTTTCTGCCACACAGACCTTAAGCTCTTCTCAGATCCTATCCGTAAAAAAGATTTTGGGTAGGAAAAACAGCATGAAACGCGGGGTTTTCCTGCCCCGATTTCTTTTTTCCTATTCTCTTCCTTTTTTAGTTTTCAATGTATATTATAACTTTTCAGTAAATGCTCACACCCCTAACACTGGGGAGTTTCAGGATATCGTCCACGAGATCGCCGGGGACTTTCTGGTCGGTGATGATGGTTAGACGGGGGTTGTCGGTCAGATAGGGGTCGTCGGAGACTGCCTGGCGGATGCTCACTTCGTGCCTTGAGATGAGGGTTGCGACTTCTGCGAGTATGCCCACATGTGCGGCGTCTTCGGGGATAATTATGATGACTCCGAGGTCCAGAGAGGGAGCAACGTCTCTTAAGAAGGGGATTGAATGGACGTTTTTGAAAATAGTGCTGAGCAGTTTGTCCGAGACGATGGTTTTTGTGGTTGCGTCAACAACTCTCCGATCAACTCCTGCTTCTTTTGCAAGCTGGGTGTGCGCGATCTCGATACTTCCGGAAGTTACTTTGCCTTCTGCATTTACCTGGAAGCCGCGTTCGAATAAGAGTTTAAGCACCTTTGCCTGAGCCGGGTATTTTTCAAATTTTTTGAGTAATGTCTGCCACATATAAATTAGAGTTTAAATTGGGTTCTGGATATAAAGCTAACTGATGAATGTTTGGTCTGCGTTGATTGAGGGAAAGGCGAGAATTTTTTCAAGGGGACTTCTCTGCAATTTTCTTCAGAATTTAGTGTTGAGATTTTGTGCCAGTTTTCTTCATAACAATTCCTGCGTTAATTTGATGTAGCAGCAGGGTACTGTGAAGTGCAATATCTGTTAGGTGAAGTATCTGTGAGGTGCAGTATGGAAGGTTCCAGTTCAGACAGCGGGCAAAAATCCAAACAAAATTCAGGGAAAACAAAGTTCCAGCTCCTTTTGATCTCCGGCCTCAAAAAAGAAATCGAGGCGGCCCGCAGGCTTGACCCTGAAAAACTTGCAGCCGAAATCGAAAAAACAGGCTTTTCCTGCCGCCAGTGCGGGAAGTGCTGCAGAAGGGCTTTCGGGGACAACCGCGTCCTGGTAATTCCCCGGGAAATCGAGAAAATACGGGAACATACGGATCTTCCGAAGCTCGACCTTGCAGGCCCCCTTATCCCGGACGTTTTTGAATCCGGGTCTGAAGTTGATGAACTTAAAGGTGCCCCTGAAGATGGTTTTTATGAGGGCGAAGAGGCAGAAAATCCCCCCGTAAATGAGAAAATCGGAGGCATCTCAGTTGATACAGGGGGGGATACCCTGCAGTTCCCAAAACTCCTCAAAGAAGATGTCGACTCCGAAGGTAATATCCATGCCTTTGGCTGGATGCTAAGGAGAAAAAGGAACGGAGACTGTGTTTTTCTTGGACAGGGGACAAACAGGTGCAGGATTTACTCCGTGCGCCCGATGCTCTGCAGGACTTACCCATTTTATCTGGAAGACCTGAAGCTTTATACGTGTGAATGTGAAGGACTGGGAAACCTAATATCCTGGGAAGAGAGTCTGAAACTGGCTGGGGACCTGCTTACCAGATACCTTGCCGAACTTGAAGACATGCTTGCCGTGTACGAAAAGTTTGAAAATTTCGAAAAAGAGGGTAAAGGACTGGAACTCGCAAGGGAAAATATGGAAAAAGGTAAGTGTACCTATATTGTCCATGACAGCAGCGGGGTTTCAAAGATCTCCGTAAAAATTCAGGAATATGTTGAGTTCTCTATGTGATCTGGCTCTCTATGTGATCTGACTCTTATCACTTTCTATTTGATTTTATCTTCATTTTATCTTCATTTATGCCCCTTTTTCCCTATTATGCCCCCTTTTATCTATCTTTTTCTTCAGGATTTGCACTTTTCCGAATATTTCATAGTGTATTTTTGTACAACGTTTTTCTTCACAGCCCATCTCCGAACCATCAATTAAATTTATTAATTATAAAGCGTAGTATTCTCCATGACCGGGATGTCTGGTAGTGATAAACGTCCGATGACTGTTTCGGAGAAGATATTTTCGAAAGCCTCCGGAAAATCCGTGAAGGCCGGAGATTTTGTACTGGCAAATATAGACCTGGCAATGACGCATGACATTACAGGTCCGCTGGCGATCCAGGGCTTTTACGAGATTATGAACGACCAGGAAGAAAAAACAGTCTGGGACCCCAGCAAGATTGTAATCGTATTTGACCACCAGGTCCCTGCGGATTCCATCCACGCCGCGCAGAACCATATAATGTTAAGGAAGTTCGCGGAAGAGCAGGGCATTTTAAATTATGACGTTTATGAAGGGGTCTGCCACCAGGTCCTGCCCGAAAAAGGGCACGTGCTGCCTGGAGACCTGATCGTGGGATCGGACTCCCACACCTGTGCGTACGGGTCTTTAGGAGCATTTTCTACCGGTATAGGCTCAACCGACATGGCAGCTGTCTTTGCCACGGGGAAACTCTGGTTCAGAGTACCTGAAACCTTCCGCTTTGAAATCAAAGGAAAGTTACCTGAACGTGTTTATTCCAAGGACCTTATCCTCCACCTTATCGGGGACGTCGGAGTAGAAGGGGCCAGGTACATGGCTGCCGAATTCGCAGGTCCAGCCGTCCAGGCCCTTTCCATTCCCGAGCGTATGACCATGTCCAACATGGCAATCGAGATGGGCGGAAAGGCAGGCATCATTGAGGCGGACGAGGTAACCGCCGCATATCTGAAAGAGCGCATTCCAGACTACGAGTTTGACCCGTACTGGAAGTCCGACGAGGACGCCACATACTTCGATGTAAGGCATTACGACATATCGGACCTGGAACCCCAGATCGCCTGCCCGCACAACGTGGACAACGTAAAACCCGTTTCCGAAGTAGAGGGTACGAAAGTAGACCAGATTTTCATGGGCTCCTGTACGAACGGCAGGTTCGAGGACATCAAGATCCTGGCTGACATCATGGGGGACGAGCCCGTGGCAAAGGGACTGCGTCTCCTGGTAGTCCCGGCTTCAAGGACAGAATACATGAAACTGATGAAAGCCGGCTACATCGAAAAGCTCATGGAAGCCGGGGCAATCGTTGAATCTCCCTGCTGTGGGCCCTGTATGGGCGGCTCTTTTGGCCTCCTCGGTGCAGGAGAAGTGGGACTGGCAACCTCCAACCGCAACTTCAAAGGTAGAGAAGGTAGTGCCGAATCCTTCGTATATCTCTGTTCCCCGGCAACAGCGGGAGCGTCCGCCCTTACCGGAGAAATTTCCGATCCGAGAAAGGTTTGAAACCTTTCTCACTCATTTGTTTTCAATCAATTCCCATTTAATTTCCATCAGTTTTAGTTAATTTCCAATAATCTGTGTTTTTACAATTCTTGAACAGGTGTTAGAATGCCGGATGCTGACTTATCCATTTTAAACAGAGTGTATGATATTATCCTGGACCGAAAAATGAACTATGACGAATGTTCATACGTCTGTAAACTTTTGAACCACCGCAAGGGTATGAACAAAATCCTTGAAAAAGTAGGGGAGGAGTCCATTGAAACGATCCTGGCGGTTAGAAATAATGACCATGAAGAAATAGTTTCGGAATCTTCAGACCTGATTTTCCATCTCCTGGTGATGCTTGCGGCAAATGACATAACCCTGGATGAAATTGCAGCCGAGCTTAGCGCCCGCCATGAGAGTATGAAAAGGGATTGAAAAGAGAAATTGAAAAGGGATTGAAAAAAGGAATTGAAAAAAGGAATTGAAAAAAGGAATTGAGTTAAGGGTTCACGGCCCCAATCTATATCGGATATATTGATTCCGGGTACCTTCGGGCCGGAGATTATTCCTGCAAAACTTACTACTTTTTTTCATTACTGAACTTTTCAATAAACTGCTAGTTCGTTAAGCACGTCGGTTTTTGAGAGGGTTCCTTTGGGTGTCCCGTTTATGGTAACAACCAGTCTTCCTACGTTGTATTTGTGGAAGAGTTTCACGACGTCGTAGAGCTGCATATCCCCGTCCACAGTGATCAGCTCTTTTGTCATGATGTCCTTTATTTTTATGTTGAGCTTGCCCTGGGCAATGGCATGGGCGATGTCGGTGTATGTTACAATCCCGACGATTTTCCCCTTGTCATCAACAGGGGCACCGTGCACGTTGTTGCGGATAAAAAGCCTGGTCGCTTCCTGGATGCTGGCGTTCACGTTCACGAGCATGGGCGGGTATTTCATGTAGTGTTTGACCTGCTTTTTCGGAAGGGAGATCATTTCGTTGATGTTGAAAAGAATAGAGTTGTTAGTATCGTCTCTCCCTGTAACTTCCCCCCGGATGATCAGCCGGTTTACAGGGGTCGGCCCTACCTGGATCTTATCGTCGAGGATGAAGTCCTTGGTGTTTCCGAGCACCCGAATTATCCCATTGCACATGTCCGGGCTGCGGACTGTCGTAAAGCTGATCTCGGCAGCAGTCGCCCCGTTAACAATAACGTTGTTTTTGTAGATCGGGACTACGGATTCATGTTTCAACTGCTGGATCCTCAGGGCACCGTATGCTGCTCCCATGGGCTTGTACCCTCCTTTCGGTCCGGGCACCCCTTCTACCAGACCTAAGGCTTTTAAAAGCTGCATCTGGTTGCGGATGGTCCCCGGGTTGCGCTGTATGACCTCGGCGATTTCTTCCCCTTTGATCGCCCGGTCTTTCTGCCGCTGAAGATTGAGTAATGCAATTATAATGTCTTTTTGAATAGGAGTAAGTTCCATACAACCACCATCAATTTCATATACATGTATCCTGTTGATGTATAGCACTATATACATCGATAATAATGTACCACGTGACTATTTGCCATAATTAATTATTATAAATTCCTATTACAAATTACAATTACAAATATAAAAAGAGTCCGGTCCTGCTTTGAGTATTCAACAGATTGCGGGCTATATTGACAGTTTGTTATTTCAATTTGTAATTACAAATATATAAAAAATGGCGGAAATGTCATTAAACGTTCATTGATTTGTCATCACAGATTGAGAATAGTTAATATGTTGGCAGTTTGTGCCCGGGTCTTCTGCTTGAACCTTCTGATGCTGCGGCAAGTAATAACCTAATCTTTATGCATGGTTTATCGGATAGTTTCTTCCGGCACACGTAAAAGCCCGGAAAAACCTTCATAAGTAAATTTTACCAGGGTCAGGACAGCCTGAAGAAGTATTCAGTCATAGGGGCTTTAAGCCATAGGGGCTTTAAGCCATGGTGCCTTTAAGTTATTGAACTTTTAAGTCTTTGAGCCTTTGAACGGCCCTGAGAAGGGTTTTTCCGCAAGAAGCCAGTAGAAGAGCGTCTATTAAAGAGTCTGAAAAGTATGATATTCGAGAAAATTCACACAGTTCCCACTTCCGAGGAATTAATCAATAAATCCTTCAGAAGGGCTTCCAGGGCAATGTCCGGGAAAACCATTGACGGTAGAGATAGCCGAATCAGTGCAAATGAATCCATGCTGCTGACAGCAGCAAACATTTTGTCCGATAACCTGGCAAATATTGTCCGGCGTTTCCCGACTTTTGAAAACCTTCCCCGTTTCTATTATGAAATCACGGATATCCTGGTAGGGGTGGACCAGCTCAGGATGTCCCTGGGTTCCGTGGAGTGGGCCAGCCAGAAAATCCATGGGCTTGCCAGGTCTTATGTCGGGAAGATAAGGGTTGCCGAAAGCCCCGACGCTGTCCGGAAAGAAGCTTTCGGAAGACTGGCTTCGATTATCAAGTCCATTAACAAGGACCTCCTCTTCCTGAACAAGGCAAGAAACATCCTGAGGAAGCTTCCTGAAGTCCAGGACGAGCCCACACTCGTGGTTGCAGGCTACCCGAACGTAGGAAAGTCCAGTTTTGTTTCGAAAGTTACCGGAGCAACCCCGGAAGTCGCTTCCTATCCCTTCACCACGAAAGGCGTTAGCATAGGGCACTTCACGCGGGAAGATGTCCGCTACCAGGTCATGGACACCCCGGGTCTCCTGGACCGGCCAATGTCCGAGCGAAACGACATCGAACGCCAGGCAATTACTGCGATCAGTTACCTGGATGCGGTTGTCATGTTCATCATGGACCCCAGTGAAAGCTGCGGGTACGAGATCAAAGACCAGAGGCACCTCCTTGAAGAAATTAAGGAAAACTTTGACCTCCCCGTGCTGGTCGTTTCGAATAAAGCGGACAGGCCGGAATTCCAGAAGCTTGAAGAAGTCGAAATGAACATCTCCGCCATTACAGGGGAAGGGATTGAAGAGGTAGTTGAAAGACTGGTCGGAATGATTGAAGAAAAGCGCCTTCAATCTTTAGAAGAGTCTGAAGAAGAGTCTGAAAAAGAGTCCGATGAGGGGTCCATTCTCTGATTCCTTATCTTACCCGATATTTATAGTCAAGTACCCTAATTATTTCACCAATCTCAAGTTGAAGTTTAACCACAGAAAACACGGAATAAAGGAAATATCGGCACAATCCTTCCGTGCTTTCCATGTCTTCCGTGGTTACTTATTTTAGCTGGAATCTTATTTTAGCTGGAATCTTATTTTAACTGGAATCCCATATTAGATATTCTTGTGGCTGTTCAGAGTATCCTGAACTGCATTAGCAGGGCCAGGGCGATAAGGATAAAACCTGTCACCAGCCTGATTTCGACTCTCCTTTTTTCCCTGAATTCCGTGACTGTTTCCGGGCTCATGCCGATGGTTAGCAGTATTCCCAGGCCAATTACCGGGAGCATCAGGCCAAGGTTGTAGATGGCAAGATAGAATGTTCCTTCGAGCACGCCGGTTTTCGTTACCAGCATGTTCAGGATTGAAAGGTAGATTGCTCCCACGCAGGGAACTTTGACAAGGGAAAACATCCCTCCGGCCAGGAAAGAAAGGAGCAGGAGGTTCTTTTCCCCGATCCGTTCCATGAAATTTTTCAGGGCTTTCGGGGTCCTGAAGGTTGATTTTGAATCCACTTTGAGCCTGTATGCATCGTAGATATGCCAGAGCCCGACAATCCCGGTCATCAGTGCCAGGAAAGTCGTGACAGACTCCCTGATTCTCGGGATGAAACTGACCGTTCCCAGGATGCTAATCCCGGCAACCATATACATTACAAAGATCCCGGCAGAAAAGCCGGCTGTGATCTTGAGCATCTCCCTTTTTCCCCCCTGCTGGGAAAGGGTGATCGAGGCCAGAAAAGCCATTACGGCAAGGAGACAGGGGTTGAAACCTGCAAGGATACCTGCGGCAAGGATGAAGAACGGATTCATTATCTCCCCGTTCAGTTCCTCCGGGGGTTCATTGTTATAATCCGAACTTTCTCCTGCAGGTGGCTCGCTTGCAGGAAGAGGCGGAAGAGCAGAAGTTTTGATTGCTTCCTCAAGCAGGGCCTTGAGAAGTGTCTCGTTTCCTTCGTAGTCCCGGTAAGTGATTACCGTACTGTGGTTGACGACGATGGCAGGGACGGTATTAATCCCGTATTCTTTCATGCGGGTATAGGAACTCATTATTTCGTAAATAGAAAAATTGACATCAGGATAGCTCTTAACGACCTGGCCTACCACAGGCAGGGCCTGCTGGCACTTCAGGCAACCTTCTTCATAGAAATACTCCACCGAAACGGTCTCGTTTCCGCCAGCAGAAGCGGGTGCAGGGCTAAAGGACAGAAGGCCAAACAGTAATAAGAGGCATATTTTCAGCCCCGGTTTCATATCAATGGCATGCCGTTGAGGAGCAGGTAGCTTTTTCATAGCCGCTTTCCGAGGTGATTTTTGTGGAGACATCCAGGAGCTCACCCGTATCTGCGGACACGTAGCCTTCGATTACGTAGAGGCTATTCACCCCCGCGCAGGCGCAGTTCCTTTCCATGATCTCGATTTTCCAGACATCTTCTCCCTCCTGGATTGCAGTCCCGTTCAGGTTGTATGTGCTGTGGCAGATGAGGGTGGTCCTGACAGCCCTCCATTCCGGAACCCTGAAGTTCTCCGAGAGGTACGCGGAAGCGTTGGAGTCGTTGACAACTGTTTGAATTGCCCGGGAAGCACTGAAGTTCAGTTCCGGGGCGGCCTCGTCTTCTTCCTGTCCCAAAAAAGTATGGACTGGAAAGATGTTCCATAATAGGATAATGACGAGAACAGCTGCCGTAAAAACAGCAAAGAGTTCGCTGCTTTTCATGGTGTACTATTCGGGGTATCTAGATTTAACTTTTTTTAAATTGAAACGTGTGAGGAAAAAAGTGATAAAAGTGATAAAAGTGATATAAGTGAAAAATAATGCTTAAAAAGAGGGGAGAGAATTTTTTAATCCCCTGCTTTAAACTTAAAAGGCTTTTTAAAGCACTTTTTCCATGATGCTGAGTGCCTTTTCTATATTTTCCATGGAAGCTGCATAAGAAAGCCTTATGTACCCGTCGCCTCCGCTGCCAAAAGCCGTTCCCGGGACGACGACCACGCCGTTTGAGATGAAACTGGAGGCAACTTCCGCAGAGTTCGAAACTTTCGGGAAGGCGTAGAAAGCCCCTTTGGGGGTCGGGCATTCCATTCCAAGGTCGTTGAGGCCCTTTACCAGCACGTCCCTGCGCTTCCTGAACTCTTCACGCATGGTATTTACCGAGTCTTTCGGGCCAGCAACGGCGGCATAGGCGGCTTTCTGGGCGACCGAATTGGCACAGGCCTGAATGTACTGGTGGACCTTGAGCATCTGGTCCGTATACTCCTTCCTGGCTGCCACATAACCGAGTCTCCAGCCGGTCATGGCATAGCTCTTGGAGGTGGCATTCACGGTGATGACGTTGTCCGAGTAGCTGGCAGGGCTTACGTGTTCCCCTTCGTAGATGAAGTACTCGTAGACCTCATCGGAGATGATGGTGATGTCGTGGTCGTCGGCAATTTCGGCAAGGGCTTTGATGTCGGCTTTGCTCGTCACGGCTCCGGTGGGGTTCGAGGGGGAATTCAGGATCAGGGCCTTTGTCTTCGGGGTGATCTTCTCGAGCACGCTTTCGGGTTTCATGGTGAGGTCTTCCGAGAGGGGCACGCTTACTGTCTTGCCGTTCAGAATTTCGACAAGGGCGTTGTAGGAAACGAAACCGGGATTCGATATCAGAACTTCGTCCCCTGGGTTCAGGAGGGCGGCAAGGGCAATACTAAGGGCTTCCGACGCTCCTGAAGTGACAATTATTTCCTGGGGGGAGACGGAAAATCCGTTTTCCTCTTCGAATTTCCTGCTCAGGGCGTCCCTGAGTTCCGGAATTCCCGGACCCACGGTGTAACCGGTAAAACCTTCGCTTATGGCTTTAATTGCAGCCTCTTTGACATGCGCCGGGGTGTCGAAGTCCGGCTGCCCGAGCCCGAGGTTTATGGAGTCCGAACCGGCGGCTTCGAAGATCTTCCTGATTCCTGATGTGTCTATCCTGATTACATTCTCTGAAAACTTCATATCATTCACCTTAAAACCCTCTTGATCCAATTCCCTGCCAGGGCAAATTTCGGCGAAATACTACCCCGGAATACGGGTATTGCCCAAATCAGGATTTTATTCGATGTTTGTGTGCCTGGACTTGAGCTCGGCTTCGGATGCTCCCGTAAGCGAAATCAGCTGGGCGATTACCGAGTCCAGGAATACAAGTGAGGTAATCTCGAAAGCCGTCCCGAGAGGTGGCAGGTTCTTGTAGTCCCCTCGCATGTTCCTCTCAAGGTAGCCATCGGCATCAAGGTCGTTTTTGGTTTTGCTCGGGAGGATCACGGCTATATCTGAGATCCTACCGAGGGTTGACTCCTTTTTAGAAGTGACCGTTATCAGGGTGGAACCTATGTCCTTTACAATCTTCCCAAGGTTAGCGATGGAACGGGTTTCCCCGGAACCTGAAATGGCAATCACGACATCTTTTTCCTGGACAGCAGGGGTTGTGGTTTCTCCAACCACGTAAACGGTAAACCCGAGATGCATGAGACGCATGGCAAATGCCTTGGCAACAAGCCCTGACCTGCCTGCACCCATCAGAAAGATCCTCTCGGCATCAAGGGTCTTCTGAAGCATTCCCTTTATGGCTTCATTATCAAGCCTGTTAATCACGTCATTTAGCTGATCCACTATCAATCTCATCGATAATATTACGTCTTCGCAGTCTGTAACCTGACAGTCTGTCATATGAGTTCTCCAAAAAAATGTTGGGTAAAGTCCCGATTATTTTGTAAGTATATATTTGATTGTTTAGCGCTCGATTTAGAGGTTTCATTTAACGCTTGATTTAAAGGTTTTATTTAAAGGTTTTATTTAGCTTGATTTAGAGGTTTTATTTAGCTTGATTTAGAGGTTTTATTTAGCTTGATTTAGAGGTTTTAT
>CBFCWE010000030.1:0-40881 GCA_965601435.1 uncultured Methanosarcina sp. | reverse complement strand
ACTCTTGATGAAGATTTACTCTTGATGAAGATTTACTCTTGATGAAGATTTACTCTTGATGAAGATTTACTCGGATTCTCTTAAATATCAGGTCATCTTCGTAGACTTTTTCCTGATAACAGGATATCTCATTTTTTTATATATTTCCGTTTCTTCTGAAAAATTTTCTTCAAAGTTTTTTCAATCTCTTTTTTTTGGGTATAGCTCGAAATTCATCTTAAAAACATGTTTTAGGGAGCTTAAGAGCTTTCATTTTTTTCAAAATAATTGGTGCAATTTTCCCTGTAAATGGAGCATAACTGCTTTAAAATAGTATTACTATTATGCTACTTTATTAAGTTTAAATATATTATTTATAAGGATCTTCTCAAAATATTATTATATTTAAGGCAGTCGGGTGCTCCATTTGGCCAGGATAAACGATCTAAAGTTCTTTAATGTAAAATCAAGGTCCTCTGGCCCTGCCTCCGGTTTCCTGCATAAGAAAATGGGGAGCTTTGCTCCGCTCCTGATTGATTTTCTCTTTTTTCTCGGGCCTTCGATGATTCTGGCTGTCCATATGAGTGTTGACAGTTATCCTGATCTGCTCAGTTCAGGAGCAGCATCAAGGTACAGGATGCTCTGGGTTATTGCTGTGGCTCTGGTCTACAAATACTGCCTTACGGAAGGCCTTTCCCGGTACACCATCGCCCGGGGGGAAGATATCTTCAGGGGATTTCGGAATGTGCCTGGCCCGCGAAACTGGGAAGTAATTTTCATCATGTCAATTTATACCCTTGAACTGCTGGGTTTCGGGGGGATCGCCTTCTTTGCGGGGACTTCCTTTGTTCAGTTCTTCCAGGGTCCTTTTTCAAGTGAAATGGTCTCCATAGGAACAATTCTCCTGTCAGTCCTCTTCCTCTACAAAAGTTCCTATCCCGTATTTGAAAAAATTGTTTCCCTGTGTGCGGTGCTGATTATCCTGGGGATTCTCTACACCCTGTTTGGGACCGGAGTCCCCATGGGCTACGTATCCGAAGGTTTTGTTCCTGCCCTAAAAAAAGAAGATTTGGTAACGGTTATGGGGCTTCTGGGAGCTGCGGGTTCGAGCCTTTCCCTTTTACTCTACTCCTCATGGCTTAAAGAAAAAATCGGAGACCAGCACGGAGAGGAGTATTTTTCCCGGAATTTCCGCTATGTCCGGCTCAGCCAGGGCCTTGCCTTCGGGATTACTGGATTATTTTCTTTTGCTTTCATGACAATTGGGCTTTTTTCGGGTTCGGACATTGATTTTTTTACGGGAATCAGCCTTGCATTGACCAGAGTGCCGCACGGTGTACAGGTTTTCTTTATTACATCCTACACGGTTTTTGTCGCTCTCATTCTTACCGGGGTGGACGGGCGAATCCGGGCAATTGCTTCGATCCTTAGTTCAACGGGGCTTAGCTCCATTGATGAAACGGCTTTATACAGGAGGATTATCACCTTTTTTCTAGCTGTCATCTTTCTTATTCTCAATTTCGGAAACCCTGTGGGCATCCTGACCTGGGCTTCAGCTCTTGCTTCCATTATGTTCGCATTCATCGGTTTCATGGTTGTCTATCTTGACTTCACGCTCCCTCAATATGCCCGGGGCTCGGGCCTCTGGCGGCTCCTAATGGTTGCTGGCAGTTTCTTGTTTCTTTTTGTCGCCCTCCTCAAAGAAGAGAAATTCCTGCTCTTTGGGGTCCCGCTGATGGAAAGGGTGACTGTGGTCGCATTTGTCATATATCTTTTCAGCAACTCAAAAAGCATGAGAAAGGCCCTGGAAAATGGTTTTTCAATCGGGGACAAAGCGCTGGTAGTAATGGTTTTCGGGACCCTTTCAATCTACGGGACAATCCAGTCAGTTCTTTTTGGCGGGGCTCTTGTCAATTTTCGGGACCTTGGACCGATGATTGCAGGGCTAATGGGCGGCCCCTTGATCGGAGGTTTTGCAGGCCTTATCGGTGGGCTCTACCGCTATTCTCAGGGAGGCTGGACAGCTCTTCCCTGTGCAGTTGCAACCGTCCTTGCGGGAGCCCTTGCAGGTTATGTCTCACTTTGCTGGAAAGGCAGGCTTGATTATTTCAGGCTCATCCTGCTCGGAGCGTTTGTGGAAGCTGTCCATCTCCTTGTGCTTTTTCCGCTTCTGGTTTATCCTGCACCTTTTGAAGATATACTTGCCGTTATCCGAAGTTTCCTGCTTCCCATGATCCTGACAACCGCTTTCGGGCTGAGCCTCTTCCTGTATATTATGAGTGAGCAGGGTTTTTCCCTGGAACGCCACTTCTCTTCCGACGAGATGGAATGTGGGAGCTTCAAATCTTCAGTAAAAGCTCTGGTAATTCCTTTTTCCGTCTTTGCTTTTCTGATTTTTGAAAAAAGTTTCCTGGAAATCGGGATCCAGTTGATTGAACGCTTCGTTGTTGTGGCTTTTTTCCTCTATTTCCTCTCCGGTACGGGGCTGACAAAAAAAGCCCTGAAAGGCAACCTTTCCTTTCGGGAATGGAGTGGGCTGGTCCTGAGTTTCGGTCTCCTTTCCATTTACGGGACACTGCAGGCGGTCAGGGTGGACGAGCTCCTGGTCAATTTTAGGGACCTTGGCCCTATGCTCGCAGGCCTGACCTGCGGGCCTTTTGCAGGAGCAATCGCGGGCTTTATGGGTGGGTTTTTCCGCTATTCCCAGGGGGGTTGGACGGCTTTTCCCTGTGCCGTGGCCAGTGTTGCTGCGGGCCTGATTGCCGGGTACTCCTCCAGGTTGTGGGGAGGAAAACTGAGTTATTCCAGGCTTATTTCCCTGGGCTCCTCTGTGGAAGCCCTGCACATCTTTGTACTGATCCCCCTGCTCCTCTACCCCCTACCCCTCGAAAAGCTCCTGGAAGTGGCCCGCAGTTCCTTCCTGCCCATGGTCATTACCAATGTAATGGGGCTTATGCTCTTCCTTTACGTTAACCGGGGGCAAAATGCTCCGAAAGATGAGGCTGACTTTGCCCCGGATTCGGATCCGGATTCTTATGCAACTCTTCAGGGTTCTGATACAGTTCATCGGATTTCGGATTCAGCTCATCAGATTTCAGACTCAGCTCGCCAGGATCTTTGTACAGCTTGTCCGAATTCGGATACAGAGAATTTGATAAAGCCTCTTGGAGCCGCAGTGCTTATTTTCCTTGCAGTAACGAATGACGTATCCCTGCTCAATATCGTTATCCCTCTCCTTGAGCGGGTGCTTGTTTTTGCCTTTTCCCTCTATCTCTTTAGCAGGACGGAAAGCTTCAGGGCTGCCGTAGAGGGTAATTTATCAGCCAGCAGCAGGATCTGGCTCGTCATGGGCTTTGGCCTGCTCTCCATCTACGGGACAATGCGTGCCATACCCGTTGATGATATCTTTATCAATTTCCGGGACCTCGGACCGATGATTGCAGGTCTCATGGGGGGTCCGGTACTGGGAGGGCTTGTAGGAATGTTTGGAGGAATGTACCGCTATTCCCAGGGGGGCTGGACAGCTGTCCCCTGCGTTTTTGCTACCGTAGCTGCCGGGCTTATTTCAGGAGGCTTTTCAATCTACTGGAGACAAAAGTTTAGCTATTCAAAACTCCTCTTCCTGGGAACCCTGGTAGAATGCCTCCACATCCTCGTTATTTTTCCCCTGCTGGTCTACCCCGCACCTTTAGATGATATCCTCGGAGTTGTCAGAATCAGCCTGCTTCCGATGATCATAGTTAATGTGCTGGGTCTGCTTCTCTTTTTATATATTATGAAGCAAAGGGGTTTTGCTTTTGAAAAGCCGGAGTAAAAACTTCTGTAGATTTTAATTTTGTTTTCAGCTCCAATTAATTTCGTTTTTCAGGGCTTAACTATAATTATGGAAAAAACAATCTCTAACCGGGGATTGCTGTGATTCGTGAAGCCATGTTCTATGAGAAACTCGATGCTGATAAGGTCCAGTGCAAGCTCTGCGCCCACAGGTGCAAAATAGCGTCCGGAAAAAGGGGCTTTTGCAGGGTTAGGGAAAACCGGGGCGGAGACCTGTATACTCTGATCTATGGCTCAGTATCCAGCGAAGCCGTGGACCCGATTGAAAAGAAGCCGCTATATCATTTTTACCCCGGTTCCTTTGCATATTCCGTGGGGACCGTAGGGTGCAACTTCCGCTGCAAACATTGCCAGAACTGGACGATTTCCCAGACCTGCGTGGAAGATTCCTTTACCAGGGACCTTCTTCCCGAAGACCTGGTGGAAAGGGCGCTTATGTCAGGGTCGAAGTCCATTGCCTGGACATATAATGAACCCACGATCTGGCACGAGTACAGCTATGAAGGCGCGAAACTTGCAAAGGAAGCGGGCCTGGGAACAGTGTACGTGACAAACGGGTACATGACCCCTGAAGCCCTTGAAAATATCGCTCCTTATCTTGATGCCGCAAACATTGACATCAAAGCATTTACCGAAGAATTCTACCACGATGTCGTAAGTGCGAAACTGGCTCCGGTACTCGAGTCTTCCGTGCTTGCAAAGAAGTTGGGTATCCATGTGGAAATCACAAACCTGATCATTCCCACTCGCAACGATTCCCCTGATGAGCTTCGGGAACTGTCCCGCTGGGTCTACAAAAACCTGGGTCCCGACACCCCTCTCCATTTCACCCGTTTCCATCCCCAGTACCAGATGCAGGACCTCTCCCCGACCCCCGTAGAAACCCTCGAGACGGCCTACAAAATAGCAAGCGAAGAGGGGATGAATTACGTCTATGTTGGAAACGTTCTCGGGCACAAGTACGACAACACCTACTGTCCGAACTGCGGAAAAATGCTTATTCAGCGCGGGCTCTTCGAGATTGAGAAATACGAAGTCACCCCTGAAAAGACCTGTCCGAACTGCGGGGAAAAGATCCCGATTACGGGAGAATACGCGGGTTCGAGGTACGAACTCTGAAATTGTGGGGGTTTGAAAGCATGAACCCCGGGTTCTTGCGTATTCCGGGCCGTGCGCAAAAGAGATAAAAAACTCCGGGATTTCAAAAAGAAATCCGGCTTTTTTTACTTGCAGTTTACAGTTTGCAGTTTACAGTTTATTTATTCAGGGCTCTGCGACCTCTTTGGGCTTTTCGGCGGCTTTCTGGATCTCTTCCAGAAGTTCGTCGTCGGTTTTGCCCTTGATGTCGATGCCCAGCTTTTCGGCAGTTTCCTGGACTTTGGTCTTTGCAGCCGGGGTCTCAGCCGTAGGCTCCTTTATGGATTTTTCAAATTCCTTAAAGGACTGTTCGGATTCTTTCTGGGCTTTCTTGAATTCTCCCACCGAACCTCCCATGGACCTGGCAAGTTCCGGAAGTTTGCTTGCCCCGAAAAGGAGCATAACCACTGCAAATATAAGTATCAGTTCACTTGTGCCTATTGGTAGCATGGCTTTTAGACCTCAAGTTTTTCGTTTTCTTAAAGAGTACTGGGGTTCTGGCAGCTTAAAAATGATCTTTATAAATTATTCTGATCTTAAAAGTTACTCTGACCTTTATGTAGGGAAAGGATTATTTATTATATATAAAGTTTCTATTTTTTAATTATTATTTGATTGGTTTTTATTATTATATTCAAATAAAACTCTCTTCCCGGATGATAATCCGATTGCAATAAACGATAGTCTGATTGCCATAATAGTATCTGGCTTAATCATATTTAGTATTCTGTCTGATTGCTGGCCTGGCTGTGGGACCTATCTTTGAACAGCATTTGCTTCGAAAATCTGTTTTGTTTTCGGCGGAAATTCAGCTGTCCCCTTTTCCTTCCTTTTCCAGGAGAGAAGATTTTGATTCCAGCACGCTTCCGAGTTCGGAATTTGCCTTCTTTTTGATTTTTTCTTCTTCCTTTACTTCCTTTACTTCCTTTACCTCTTTTTCCTTATTTTCCCCGTTTTCGCCGGGGCTGCCCTCCTGCCTGACTTTCCGGGTGTAGGGGTCAAAGTCGGTAAGCCCGAGTTCTGCCGCACGCTGGGCTTTTTTAAATTCCCCTACGGCACTCCCGAGAGACCTTGCAAGCTCGGGGAGTTTCCGGGGTCCGAAGAGGAAGAGGGCAGCGATGAGAATTGCGATCAGTTCAGTGGACCCTATCATTGTCGGATATTATTACCCATCAAATATAAAAATTCTTGCAAAAGGAACGAATTCCGGATTTCAAAAGAGCCGGACAAGGAGCAGGCTGAATTCGAAGAGGACTACCAGCAGCAAGGCGACCAGGAACTGTGCAATGAAGGTCGGGTCCGGGGAAAGGAACAGAGAAAGGGCCAGAATTGCACTGTAGACTAAAACCCTCTGTTTTTTGAGGGTTTCGTACTTTACAAGCTCCATTTTCACGGCAAAGATAACAAGCAGGGGTGCCTGGAACACAATACCGAAACCTGCAAGGATAGTGGTCACGGCTGAAAGAGTGCTGTGGACCGAAAGCTGGGCTGAAGCCAGGTCTCCCGAATAGAAAATCACATATTTGAACATCACTGGCAGGACCAGGAAATAACCCACGGCTGTCCCCAGGATAAAAAGCAGGAAGGAAGCAGGCACGACTTTGAGGAAGAAACGCTTTTCCTGGGGATAGAGCCCTTTGCCTGCGAACCTGTAAAGCTGGTAAAAAATCTGAGGAATAGAGACTGCAAGGGCAAAGACCAGGCAAAGCCTGAGCCTGGCAAAGACCCATTCCAGGGGTGAGTAGACTGCCATGTTAATTTCGGGGCTTATGAATTCTCTCCAGATGAGCAGCATTCCCTGCTCCGAAAACGGGTACGCAAGCATCATTGCCAGGAAAAGCCAGATAAGGACGATCCCCAGCCGGTTCCTGAGCTCATACAGGTGAGCCATGACGGATTCTTCTATGTCTCCGGGAACCCCTGATCCGGATGCGGATGGGGACCCCTTTGCGTATGCAGAGCCCTTAGCGTGTACGGACCCGTGGTCGAATCCGTGCTTGTCTCCGGGGGTGGTGGCTTCTCCGGCAGGGGTCTGGTTTCCGGGGTTATGAGAATTCATGATTACTGTCTTTACACTGCACTTAAATAAATATATTAATATCGGAACAGAATATTACATTTATTCCCGAAGCTACTCCGCGGATATTCCTGCTATCTCTTATAGGGATATTACAAGAATAAGGATATTACAAGATATTGTGTGGAACAAAAGAAAGTGGGTAATTAAAAGGGGACAAAAAGAATGTGGATAAAAAACGATATAAAAGCGCTTTTGCGTTGCAAAAAAGGTACTCCATATGTCTGAAGCTATTGAAAGTTTAAGCGTAATCCTGCTGACCCTGCGAAAAAAACTGGTATTAATCGCGGCAGTCCTGTTTTCGGGCGTTGCGCTGTCTTTCCAGTTTACAGGCCCCCTGATAGAAAGGATGAAAGAGGACCTACTCCCGGAAGGTGCAAAACTTGTCTACGTCACTCCTCTGGAAGTGATGATGCTCAAGCTAAAGCTCTCTTTAATTATCGGGCTCCTGGTAGCTCTGCCTTTTATTGCTTTTTACATCTACAGGGGCATTTCACAGCGCTTTGCTTTAAGGAATCCTGTCGTTGTCAGGCAGGGCCAGTTCGTCTTCTTAAGTTTGGCCTCCATTGTCATGTTCACCCTTGGGGCTTCCTATGCTTATTTTATAATGCTGCCCCTTTTCCTGAAATACCTCTACCTGAACGCAGCAGGTTCGGGGATTTCCGCGACTTATTCGGTCTTCAAGTTTATCTCCTTTGCAGCAGCCGGAACAGCCCTTTTCGGGCTGATCTTCGAGCTTCCCATCGTGCTGACCTTCCTTACCCGGAACGGTTTCGTGAAGTATAAAACCCTTGTTACCTACCGAAAGCACATCTACATCGTCTTCCTGTTTTCAGGGGCTGCGATAACGCCCCCTGACGTCATCAGCCAGGTAATGGTAGCCATTCCCATGGTTATCTTCTTCGAAATCAGCATGGTGGTCGTAAGGGTGCTGGGTGTGAAGAAGAGAAACAGCATCGATGCAGCTTGAAGGCCTGGTTAATGTTACACGGCGATCTGGAAATCGGATATTTGAAAAGAGCCGGATCAAAGTATTTAGCTAATCGGATAAATCACGTCACGGCGTGCCAATCGTAGAAAGTACATCAATAAAGCATTTCAAAAAAAGCATATTGAAAAAAAGCAACCTGGAAGCCCTGCCGGGCAGGAAGGATTTTAGATGGCTTCTTATTTGGCAGACAGAACAACTAAGGCAGACAGAAAAGTTGACAGCAAATTCCGGCAGGGCTTCTATTTTTTTTCTCTCTTTAATCAGGGTTGAAAAAGCTGTGTGGATTGAAGGGCATGGGCGTGTTTGGGGGGTATGTGATGATAGTCGTTAAAGGACCCAAACACGCCCCTAGTTCTCCGTTTCCGCACTCGCCTGTTCATATAAATAATTGTTTTGGCAGTATTTAATGTTATCGAAACTATTTTATAAAATTGTTTTTATATTTTATTTTGTAGGGATTCTTGCTAAGTTTAGAGGTATATTTTGTTTAAATATTGGGTATATTGCACGTTTTTTTATATTCCCTCCCTTCCTTTTCAAATATTTCCTCCCGGAGTATTCCGGAAACCGCGGAGAACAGGAAGCTCAGGATAATACGTTCAGCACGCTCCGGAAAGTATTATTTAATAAAACCCCGTATTGAGCAGGTTATGGAATTCCGGCAACTGAAAGCCAGCGCCCAGGTTATTGCCGCATCCGTAATCTATGGGTTTGCAGGCATCTTTTTCATGTACATAAAGAATATGGCAGCAGGGCCGGTGGTGTTTTACCAGCTCCTTTTCGGGTTCCTTTTCCTTGCCGCATACATGGCAGCCACGGGCCGGCTTTCCGGGACACGTTTAAAAGGAAAACGAAAAGCCCTTTTCCTGCTCGGGGTCTGGCAGGCAGGAGTTCTGCTTTCTTATTACACGGCTGTCCACTACACCAATGTCTCGATTTCCGCCCTGCTCCTTTACACCGCTCCCATCTACGTGGTTCTTCTGGCTCCCTTTTTCCTGAAGGAGAAACCAAATATACGAAGCTTTGCAGCTCTAGTCTTTTCCCTTGCCGGCGTGGCAATCGTGGTGGGGCCGGAAAACTTCTCTTTTGGCGAGGGTATCGCTGGTTCCGCTTATCTCTTCGGGATCTTGATGGGGCTTTCGGCAGGGTTTTTCTATGCCTGCATCATCATGACTTCCCGACACCTCAGGGACGAATATTCGGGCCTGGAACAGCTTTTCCTTTCAACAGCCGTGACCCTTGTGCTCCTGCTTCCATATTCCCTGGAAGCTCCTGCTTCTTCCCTGCTTGCAAACATGCCCGTGCTCCTCTTCCTCGGGATTATGATCACCGCCCTCGGTTCAATCCTTTACTTCACGGGGCTTATGCACGTGAAAGCCCAGAACGCCGGTATCATTTCCCTGCTCGAACCGGTGAGTGCCATTTTCTTTTCATACCTTATCCTCGATGACCCTGTTTACCGGAGCACCCTGTTGGGCTGCGCCCTGATCCTTTCAAGTTCGTTCCTGGTGAGCGTGGAAGGGGAGGAGGATGCCGAAGGGACTTCCGGAGGGGAAGTTTCACCGTCCGAAAAACCAGCCGGCTTATTCAGGCTTTCCGGGGAAGTGCAGGATAAAACCGGGAGTAAATAGCAAGAAGACGGACAGGTAAAGATCGGTAAGTTAAAGACCTGAGAATAATTACTTGAATGTATTACTGGAATGATTGATGGATATTCTTTTCGGAACAGGGAGTATTTTTTTTCTCCCCCCAATTTTTCCTGCGTAACATTGGCAAAATTTATTAGCAATCATCCTGTATTCTTATCCAGTATCCCAATGTATTTTATTGATTACGTGGAAAATATTTTATTGATTACGTGGAAAATATTTTATTGATTACTTGAAAAACATTTTATTGATTACGTGAAAAACATTCCTTGATTACATGAAAAACATTCCTTGATTACGTGAAAAACATTCCTTGATTACGTGAAAAACATCCATTGATTACATGAAAAATATTCATTGATCATGTGAACAGGGCCTGGTATTTCTATGGTAGACGTAGCTCAGGAATTGGAAGCATTAAGGCAGAATTTGCTTGACCTTTCCCTTCGAAACAACCTTCTCAATTACCGCCCTTCGCAGAGACGGACCATTTCGATCACGGGAAAAACACCTGCAGAAATCTACGAGATTTTTGTCCTGCAGGAAAAGTCAATGAAATTCAGGGCAAAAAAAAGGCCCGGAAAAGGCAGAAAATCCGCTGGCGGAGGGGCTGGAGAGGATGCCGGTCCCGAAGGGGAAAGCAAGCTGTTTAAGACGATAGGGAAAATCTTCACACCCGATGAAAAAAACAGGGCCCCTTCCCCCCGTTTCGAGCCTTTCCTGGATGTTCCCGAGGACAGTGAAGCCCTTGAGAAAAAACTTTTTTATGTCCATAACCAGGCAAATTCCATTTTTGAGGAACAGGGTTACCCCGTGCTCTATCTGGCCCTCGGTTTCCTGCAGTGGGGGGACAGCAGGTCTTCCGTGAAAAACCCGAAAGCACCTCTTGTCCTGGTCCCGGTCGAGCTGAAAAGGATCGGAAAAGGACGCAAGTTCAGCCTGCAGTGGACCGGGGACGAGATATTTACCTCGATTACCCTCCAGGCCAAGATGAAAGAGCTCGGGATCGAACTCCCCGAGTTTGAGATGCCGGAGGAGGGGGCAGGCATTGACAGTTATCTGGAAGACGTCCTCAAGGCCATTGCCGAAAAACCTGGCTGGAAAGTCCTTCCCGAGGTCTGCATAGATTTTTTCAACTTCAGGAAATTTGTCATGTATAAAGACCTGGAACCTGCCACCTGGCCCGAGGACATGTCCCCTGCCGAGCATCCCCTGGTGCAGAGGATCTTCAATCCGAAAGACCCCGAAAGCGTCGAAGCGGGTTTCCTGGAAGAGGACGTGGACCTGAAACTCTCTGCGAAAGACAGCTACCATATCCTGGACGCCGACTCTTCCCAGATCGCTGTTATGGAGGATGTTAAAAGTGGAACGGACCTTGTGGTCGAAGGGCCTCCAGGGACCGGAAAGTCTCAGACCATTGCCAATACCATTTCCGAGCTGCTGGCTATAGGGAAGAGCGTTCTTTTTGTCAGTGAAAAGATGGCCGCTCTCCAGGTTGTGAAGAGCAGACTGGATGCTGCGGGCCTGGGCGACCTCTGCCTGGAAATCCACAGCCACAAGACCCGGAAAAAAGCGGTGCTCGAAGAGCTGGCAAAGACCTTGAACCGTTCGGCTCCGGCGGCTATCAGTCCTGATAGGGATATTAATGAACTGGAAAAGCTGAAAAAAGAACTGAACGAGTATGCAAAGACTCTCGGGGAACCGGAAGGAAAGATATATTCCAGCCTCTACACCCTTTACGGCGTAAGGGAAAAGACCAGGGCTTATTTCGAAGCAAAAGACAGGAAAATGCCGGGGCTTAAATTTGAGGAGACCGAAAATTGGAGCCTTGATGCCTGGACTGAGGCCGAGTCCGTCCTGGAAAAGCTGAGCCAGGTGCTCCCCATCCTTGGCCCCGCCCGGAAAAATCCCTGGTACGGCTGCGAGCCCGGGCTGGTGCTTCCCCAGGACTGTGAGGAACTAGAATCCTTTGCAGGGGAATGCGCCGAAACCTTTGAAGCCCTGGAAAAAGTGGTCAAGGTCCTGAACGACCTTTCCGGGACTTCAAAGCCATCTTCCCTGAAAGGGCTTTCGGATGTGGGCAATGCCGCAAAACTCGTTGCCGCCTCAAAGCCCCTGGACAAAAAGATGCTGGAGAACCGCGAATGGGAATCCGAAAGTTCCAGGGCCGAAGCCGGAGCCCTGGTCTCGAAACTCAGGCAGTACAGGGAACTGCATTCCTTTGTGGAAAAAACTTTTTACCCCTCGATTTTTGACCTTGATACTTCCGAATTCGAGGAACTGTCCCATGGGCTCTTTAAATTCCTGAACCCGAAGTACCGGAAACTGAAAAAAGAAATTACAGTCTGTTATGCCTTTGGAGCCCCTTCAAAGGACAGCCAGGTCCTCCTTGATCTCTCCTGCCTCTCCGAGTGCGAAACCCGCAAGTATGAGCTTGAGGCTGCCGGAGCAAAGGGAAAGAAGTTTTTCGGGGAATACTGGCAGGGCTTTGAAAGTGATCCGGCCCTGCTCGAAGAGTACGGCAAGTGGATGATCCCATTCAGGAAATATGTGTCTGAGGGCGTATTCACGGATAAGGTCTTCGGGCTTGTAACTGCCGGGGTCGAAGCCGGGGAATTCGAGCCTGCTTTTGAAACGGTGTCCGGGGCGAAACAGGCTTTAATAGAGTCCTCTGGAAACTTCGGGTCCCGGATAGGGGCTGATTTCGGGAAGATGTTCGGGAAAGAGCTTGAAGAAGTAAGTCTGAGGACGCTTAAAACCAGGATTTCCCGCTGGGAAAACGAAACTTCGTCCCTTGTTTTCTGGAGCCAGTACCTGGGGTACAGGAAAGCCGGGCTTGGCACTCTTGCAGCCCCAATGGTTAAGGTTATCGAGGCAGGGAAAATCGAGCCTGAGGACATGATCCCTGCTTTTGAGGGGAACTATGCCGAAACCCTTCTCCATAACGCCTTTAAGGAAAGGCCCACCCTTTCTACTTTTATCCGGGAACTCCATGAAGGCAGGATCAACAAGTTCACGGAACTCGATAGGAAGGTCCTTCTGGAAAACCGGAAGAGGATCATCCATTCCGCTTACGGGGAAACCCCTAAACTGACCTCCGGGGCGTCCAGGGCGTCCGAAGCGGGGATTCTCCTTAATGAATTCAACCGGAAACGGGGGCATATGCCAATCCGCACCCTCATGACAAAGGCAGGGGGCCTGGTCCAGAAGATCAAGCCCTGTTTCATGATGAGTCCCCTTTCGATTTCCCAGTATCTGGACCCCAGGAGCACCCGTTTTGACGTGATCATCTTTGACGAGGCCAGCCAGGTCCGGCCCGAAGACGCGGTCGGGGCTCTCCTTCGTGGGAATCAGGTCGTGGTCATGGGCGACTCAAAACAGCTTCCTCCGACCGCTTTCTTCGATACGGTGATCGACACTCCGGAAACCGAGCCCGATGACTATGGGACAGCCGGGGATATGGAAAGCATCCTCAACGTCTGCAAGCGCGGGTTCCCGGTCAAGACCCTGCGCTGGCACTACAGGAGCAGGCACGAGTCCCTTATTGCGGTCTCAAACCAGGAGTTCTACGACAACCGGCTCTATGTTTATCCCTCCCCCATGCAGAAAGACGAGCGACTGGGCCTGAAATTCATGCACCTGCCAGATGCCGTCTACGATAGGGGCAAGAGCGGGGCGAACAGGGTGGAAGCAAAGGCTGTTGCCAGGGCGGTTTTCGAGCATGTGCTTAAGTACCCGGATAAGAGCCTGGGAGTCGGGACTTTCAACGTGAAGCAGCAGGAAGCCATCCAGGAAGAAATCGAAGCCCTGATTAAAGCCAACCCCGGAATCGACCTTAACTCCGGCAGCAGGGAAGGAGAACATTTCTTCGTGAAAAACCTGGAAACCATCCAGGGGGATGAAAGAGACGTGATCCTGCTGAGTGTCGGTTTTGGCTTTGACGGGAACCGCAAGCTTTCCCTTAACTTCGGGCCCCTGAACCGGGAAGGAGGGGAGCGCCGCCTGAACGTTCTTATCACCCGGGCCAGGGAAAAGTGTGTGGTCTTTGCGAATTTCACCTCAAGGGACCTTCACCTGGACGAAAATTCCTCTTTTGGGCTCCGGGCCCTGAAAGTCTTCCTTGAATTTGCGGAAAACGGAAGGCTTCCCACCCCTGCCGGAAGCGAGGAAGAATTCGATTCCCCCTTTGAGGAAACAGTCTCGGATTTCCTTCGGGAAAACGGCTTTGAAATCCACAGGCAGATTGGTTGTGCAGGGTACAGGCTTGACCTTGCCGTCCCCGACCCCCGCTATCCGGGCAGATACCTGCTGGGAATCGAATGCGACGGGGCAAGTTACCACTCCTCCCCGGTAGCCAGGGACCGTGACCGCCTGCGCCAGCAGGTCCTGGAAGGGCTTGGCTGGAACCTTTACCGGGTCTGGTCTACGGACTGGTACCTCCGCCCGAAGGAAAGCAAAGCTGCCCTGCTTGAGGTGGTCCAAAAGGAGTTCGAGGCGGCAAAGATGGAAGTAGGGGACGTTTTTGAACCTGTGGAATTCATAGATCCCGGGGCAGAGGAAGAGTCTGTGGCAGAGCCAGATCTCGGGACAGAGTCAACTTCCACAGCACAGCTTGAAGCCGGGACCTCTTCAGGCGCCGAAATGGAAAACGAAATAAAGCCTGAATCAGAAGAATCTCCTGAACTTAGATCAAATGAAGATACCTCCGAAACCCGAAATAATAAGGGGCAGAGAACTATCACCAGGGTCGGAGAGGAACCCCTGTATTTTGCAGGGGAAAGGGCAGAAGAAGATTCTGACGTGTCCGGGCTTGAACTCGAAAATGACGAAGCTGTGGGAGGGGACTTTCTCCCCGAACTGACTTCTAAAGCAGAGGCAATAGCGCCCCTGACATCAGAAACCTCGAAAACCCGTTCTCCCCGGAAGTCCGGGAAGAGCAAACTCCTGAAGTTTGAAGCGGAAAACGAGTGTGACCCGGATGATGTCTCTGGGAAGGGGGCAAAGTTCGTGCCTGAACCGGACTTTGAAAAGTTGAACTTTTTCGAGGCATCTCCGGAAATCGATCCTATCGACTGGTCCGGAGCCCGGGGAAAGAAGATACGGAAGCCTTTTGTCTACAATTTCGGGTCTCCCGAAGATATGGGGCTTGAGCCGGATGTTGAGTCTGAACCATATTCCGACACTGAACCATGTACCAATTCTGAACCATGTACCGGTTCAGAACCATGTACCGGTTCAGAACCATGTACCGATACTGAGCCTGTTTCCGGCCCTGAGCCAGGAGCTGAGCCAGAACTTTCCGGGTCAGAGTCTGAATTTGAGCCTGAAAAAAGGTTTGAAACCGGGGAAAGGGTTGATTTTGAAACTGAAATCAAAGCTGAAATTGAAGCACCCGGTTTTCCAGGCCCGGAATACAGGCCTCGCCCTGAACCCGGTTTTGAACTTGAAATTGATTTTGGCCCCGAAACCGAACATGAAAACGGGTCTGAATCCCTTTCTTATGAATACGAAGTTTCGGAAACAGGGGGACTGGATAAAGTTTCTCCGGATAAAGGGAACGGCTGCAAACTGCCTGCGGATAACGAAGATTCCCTGAGAGCGAGGGTACCTGTTTACACGGTTTACACGGCTTTTGGGCTTTCTAAGTCCTGCGGCATTCTGGACATTTCGGCTGAAGAGCTCGAAGTTGTCGTGGTAAATATTGTTGATTGTGAAGGGCCTGTCCATGTGGAAGAGCTGCTCCAGCGGATAAAAATACAGTGCAAAATCCCCCGGATGCTCGGGAAGATCAAGCAGAGTATCCTGGATGCCGTCACCTCGGCTGAAAAGGCGGAAAGGTTCAGGGTAAGGGGAGACTTCCTCTGGCCGGTATCCGAACCTGCATACCTCCTCCGCAGGCGGGACGGGGACACTCCTCCGAAGATCGAATGGATCTGTGACGAGGAAATTCGGGAGGCTGTCCGCTTTGTTCTTGACAACCAGTACTCGACTCCCCTGGAAGACCTTGTGATCCAGGCTTCAAGGGTGCTGGGGATTAAAATCACGCGTAAGAATGCACGGGACCGGATCGAGAGTCTGATAAGGTCCGGGCTTGAAAGCAATGAGCTTACCCGGATGCCCAATGAAATGATTTATTTTGCGGAATAACGGGGATATTCCTGAGAATTGCCAGGTATTCCTGAACAAATGAATGATGAACAAATGAATGATGAACAAATGAATAAATGGATTTGAAGGGGTCGTTTCCCCTAATGAAATAATCGGATTAGGGCTGGAAAGATATTTTCAGTTTTTCATTTATTCCATTTTTTAAATTCTAACCCGACTTTTACTTTATTTTTTCCAATAATATCTATTTTCACTTATTTTTTCTTAAAAATCACCATTTTAACCCCTTTTTTCTAAATAATACCGATTTTAACCCAGTTTTTCTAAATAATATCTCTTTTAACTGCTTTTTATCTAGAAATACCCATTATTATTGCCATTAATTTTCTAATAAACAATTATTATCGTGTTTAATAATCAAATAGCCGCGATTGTGTCTTTAATTAAGTTTTAATCTGTCATTATTGTTTATTTTAAAAAATTATATATGCTGGAACTCTTATTCATGCAGCATCATGCCCATAACAGTTTTAAAAAATAATAACCCATCCTCAGCACTTATATTGTCCTGTATACTCTTCGGACTGGTTGGAATCTTTGTAAAAGGTATAAATGAAATGGGAGCAGCTTCTATTCTCTTTTATCGCCTTTTTTTCGGATTTGCGGCAATTTTAATATATCTTATAGCTGCAGGAAGGTTTGAAGGGCTCCATCTCGGAAATAAAAAATCTTATCTCTTCTTGCTCGGAGTTCTGAACACTGTAACCATGTTTTCTTACTTTTCCGCAATGAAGTATAGCAGTATTCCAGTTGCAGTGCTCCTTCTTTACACCGCTCCGGTTTACGTGACCCTGCTCTCCCCGTTTCTCCTCAAGGAAAAAATCACGGCACGAAGCATGATTGCCCTGGCCCTTTCTCTGACCGGAATCCTGCTTACGGTAAACCCCGGGCATATGGGCATTGAGGCTGGGGCGTCAGGGGAAGAAGGCACTTATTTCCTGGGCTTGCTTTTCGGGCTGCTTTCAGGCTTTTCCTTTGGCTGCTCCATCCTGACCGTCAACTACCTGAAATCGGAGTATTCGGGTACTTCACAGTTTTTATGGTCCACTCTGGTAGGACTGGTCCTGCTCCTCCCTTTCGGAGTTTCAGTGCCCGGGGAAGTGCTTTTTGAAAATCTCGGGAGGCTCGTGCCCCTGGGCATCATTACTACGGCAGTCGGAACACTCCTCTACATGAACGGAATCGTCCATATCAGGGCACAGACCGCAGCCGTGCTGTGCCTCATGGAACCGGTAAGCAGCATTTTCTTTGGCTGCACCCTTCTCGGGGACCCGCTTCAGGCAAACACCCTATTTGGGTGCTGCTTCATCCTCTGCGGAGGACTGCTTGTAAGCTTGAAAGGCAGTATCCCTCTGCCCGGAAAAAAGAGAATATTAAGGCTGCCACGAAGGCGCAGGCCGGGTCTTTTCCAGACCTTCCTGCCCCCGAGACCGGGGAAGCTCTGAGTTTCCTCTCACTTCCCCTTTATGGTTTCTTTAAGCTATTTTTAAGTTATTTTTAAGTTATTTTTAAGTTATTTTTAAGTTATTTTTAAGTTATTTTTAAGCAATTTTTTTACCGTTTTAATGGGTAAATTCTGTTACGAAGACCATTGCAGCCACAACGGTGGTCCATTTTCCGCCTTTTGCGCCTCTTGCAGTCTGGCACATGTGCATCGTATCGAATATATGACCGCTTGCCTTGTACACCTGTTCCCTTTCATGCCAGGCAGAATCAACATCGAATTCTATTCCGAGAGTCGTAGCCAGCATAGTTGCGGCCAGGTCTTCTGCGTATTCTCCTGCGGTTTCCTCATCTTCTCCGAAGGAGTGGTGTTCCGAAATATAACCGTAGTTGTTTTCATTAACCGGGACAGCGGTGCCTATGGCTGCGGTTGTTAGGCGTTCCGTTTCATTCGTCTCATTTCTGGCAAGCACGCAGTGGACAATAGCCCCCGGCTTTAACTCTTTTAGACCCTCCTCTTTGGAAACAACTTTGCAATTCGGAGGCAATATGCTTGAAACGCTCACAAGGTTGTATTTCTCAATCTTTGCATCCCTAAGGGCAAGTTCAAAGGAGGCTAATTTGTCCTTGTGAACTCCGGTGCCCTTGGTCAGGAAAGCTTTCTTAGGGATCATGTGAATTCCTCATATGTTTTTTATATTCGCTGAAACTTAGCCGTGTTTGGACGGCCAATAAACTGTAGTAAGTGGATTCCATTGTAAGTGGATGCAATTTTTAGTACCTAACTAATGAATGATCGGGATTTAAAAATATCGGAGAAAACGAGTATTCAGGTAGTCACAGTTTCTTTTTCCCCTACGGCTTTTTCATACACGTCGGACTTCGAAATCCCTTCGAAAATGAGTTTGGTCTCAAGGGGGACTCCACCGGAATATACTGCGATATCATTTCTTTCGATATTGATTTCGATCTGCTCGGGGCTCAACCCGGACTCGGCCATGTAGTCAAGGATCAGCTTTTTCCCAAAGCTCTCGGCATATTCCAGGGCTTCTTTTCTTGTAAGGAAGTGCCTTCTCCCCACCGGGGTGTATACGAAGACCCCTTTTGTCCTGAGGTCGTACTTTGACTCGCTGTACATGGTCCGGATGGATATCTCGGCCCGTTTGATGCCTTTTCCGACAAGAGCTCCCACAGCATTTCCGACGTCCGAGTATTCGGGAAGCAGGATTTCGGCATCAATGAGTTCCTTGAGTTCTTCCAGGTACGCCCTGACAGGCCCTCCCAGAAGCACGACAGGGACGTCCACCTTGAAGCGGGAAAAGAAGTTTCCTTCAAGCACTTTTTCGATTTCGGCCTTATCAACCCCTTCCATCAGGAAAGCAAGGAGGTCTTTTGCCATGTTCCGGGCAAAGAGGCGCTTTACATTGGTGCAGAACACGTACTTGTCCACTCCAACAAAGTTTGCAAGCAGGGTAGCCCCTATGACCGAGGCTTCGGAGTCCCACTCTTCGTAGTCCCCGAGCACGTGAAGGGCGTCTGTGGGGGTGAAGCCTATTGCCTGGACCAGCCGCTTCTGGATCAGGGCGTCCATAACCCGTCTGGACGGCAGGATTTTCCGGTCCCAATAGACATCGTTCAGGGATTTGGGTTCGTCTCCTAGCATGTCCAGGAGCTCCTCTTCTTCTCCGCTCAGTTCGATGGGTTTTCGCCCTGTCCGGACAAAGAACTTTGTTGCCTGGATATGCTCGTTCAGTTTCAGGCGGTCAGGGATCCAGCGCTTTTTCAGGCTGCGCATGAAGGTAGGATAGAGCACTGCAGCCCTGCAGAGGGGAATGACCCTGCGGGGGCCTATACTGGTATTGCTGCCCTGGACCCAGACGTGGCTGTCCCCGCCCATTGCCGAGGTCTCCATCCGGAGGGCTCTGACCTTGGTCTGCCAGCCCCCTACAACGGCTCCCGTTTCGCTCAGGTAGGGAAGCCCCTTGTAGATCAGGGAAACGTCAGTGCTTGTCCCTCCGACGTCGATTGCGGCACATGTGTCTTGTTTTGATAGGTAGGACGCCCCGAGAAGGCTTGCCGCAGGGCCTGAAAAGACCGATTCGATGGGTTTTTTCATGGCTTCCTGCATGCGAACGACCGAACCGTCACAGCGGAGCATGGCAACCCTTGAATCGATTCCTCTCCTTTCGATTTCCCCCACTACTGTTTCCAGGAAGCTTTCGGCTACCGGCAGGAGCTGGGCGTTCAGGTAAGCCGTAACTCCCCTTTCGTAGGCTCCCAGGGACTGGGCAAGTTCGTGCCCGCAGACCACTGGAAGCCCTGTTAGCTCTTTGACCAGGGCTTTTACCTGCAGTTCATGGTCCGGGTTTCGGACGCTGAAATAGGAAGAAACCGCAAAAGCCGCAACCCTGTCCTTAAGCCTGAGTACAAAACCCCTGACTCTCTCAAGGTCAAGGGGCTCTATCTCATTCCCATGGCTATCGTGCCCTCCCTTAACCATAATGTAATTCTCAATCTCGGAGTCCCGGGGGATCTCATAGTCCCCTACCAGGACCAGCCCGACCGGAAATCCGGTCTTTTCCAGGATAGTGTTGGTCGCAAGAGTGGTGGAAACCGAGACCAGGGTAATCTCCTTTAGTTTTTCCGGGTCCAACCCGTCGATTGAGTTCGTAATCCCTTCCAGAGGATCAGGGTAACTTGTAAGTGCCTTGTTCGAGCCAACGACAGCGCCGTCCGAGTCCCGGATTAAAATCGAATCCGTATAGGTTCCGCCGGCATCAATACCTAAACTGTATGCCATTTTTTAATAACTCCTTTCTGTAAATCTTTTTTTGCAGTATCTCCTGATCCAGGGTACATTCTTTCTTGAATTCATCGTAGTAAATTCATCATCGTAAACGTATCGCCATTGAATGTATCACAGTTGCATCCGTCGCCATATGTTTACAATATGCTACGCCAGATGCTTTACTATGTGTTCTACTGCGCCATTTTTATGAGATACTGCCATTCTCACCGATGGGGCGGGTTTAAAAGTCCCATAAGATTGACCGTTAAATCTTTTTCTTCAAATCAGAAACCTGCTTTAATAATAATCTAATTTTTAACAGAAATCTTGGTTTTTGCAGAAATTTCGGTTTTTACCCGTTTTACGGTTTTTATTTATTTTTATAATATCTTCATAAATGAGGGCAAATATAAATTTGCCGGGGGTCAGGCCCGGCATTCAGGTTTTGGGCATGCCCACTCCCACGAAGATAAGCTTTGTTTCAACGGGGACTGTTCCTGCTTCGCTGAGGGAAATGTCTTTTCTGTCTACACTTATCTGGACATGGCCTTTGTCCAGGCCCGCTTCGGTCATGTACTCCATAACGAGTTTTTTCCCGAGGGCGTCTGCATGTTCCAGGGCTTCGGGGAAGCTTCCGAAGGTTTCCCGACCTGCCGGGGAAAAGACAAGGACAAACCTTTTCCGGTCTTTGGTATAGGTGTTCTTGATAAGGATTTCAACTCTTTTTATACCCTTACCTACAAGGGCTCCCACGGCGTTTCCGACTTCTGCGTATTTTGGGACCACGATGTCGGCGTCGAGTATCTTTTTTACCTCTTCCGTGAAAGCGACAACCGGACCGCCGATAAGGACAACAGGCAGTTTCAGCCTGAACTGCGCAAACTTATCCGAGAGGATGATCTTTTCAATTTCCTGAGGGGGCACATCTTTCAGGATATATGACATGAGGTTCAGTGCCATGTTTCTTGCGACTTCCTGCTTTATCTGTTTACAGAGTTCCAGGGAGTCTGTCTGGGTATAGCGTTCCAGGAGCTTTGCCCCCACTCTTGAAGCTTCCGCATCCCATGCGGTATATTCCCCGAGCACATGCAGGGCATCGGTCGGGGTGAAGCCGATTGCCTGTACAAGGCGTTTTCTAATCAGGGAATCAAAAAGGTGGGGAGACGGCTTTTTTTCCAGCTTCCAGAAGATGTCGCTAAGGGAGGTAGGGCTGTCCTCTACCCGTTCGTAAATCTCCTTTTCATACTTTCCAAGTTCCGTGGGCACCACGCCCGTTTTTATAAAAAACTTGGTAGGCTGGACGTTTTCTTCAAGCCGCAGGGCAGCAGGCGTTTTACCCATTTTCAAGGTTTCCAGAAAACCGGGGTACCTGACAGCTGCCACACAGAGGGGAATTACCCGCCTGGGACCTATGTTGATTTTCATGTTCTTGACCCAGACGTGGCTGTCTCCGCCCATTGCCGAGGTCTCCATCCGGATGGCCTTGACCTTGGTCTGCCAGCCCCCCACGATAGCTCCCTCAGGACAGAGTTCGGGAAGCCCGTCTTCTACCAGGGAGACATCCGTGCTGGTCCCCCCCACATCGATAACGGCACAGGTCTTCAGGCCCGAGAGATGGGATGCCCCTACAAGGCTTGCGGCAGGGCCGGAAAAGATTGATTCGATGGGTTTTTCCAGGGCTTCGTTGATACCCACTACTGACCCGTCGCATTTGAGCATGAGCAGCCGGGCATCCATTCCCCTGTGATCCATTTCTTCCTTGATTGAACGGATGAACTGGTCTGCAATCGGGATCAACTGGGCGTTCAGGTAGGCTGTGACCCCTCTTTCGTAGGCTCCAAGGTCAAGGGAAAGTTCGTGCCCACAGACCACCGGAAGCCCGGTAAGTTCCTGGATGCTTTCCTTTATAGCCAGCTCATGGGCAGGGTTCCGGACGCTGAAATAAGAGGAGACGGCAAAAGCTGAGACCTGATCCCCGAGCTTCCGGACAAAGGTTCCCACAGCTTCCATGTCCAGGGGTACCAGTTCCGCCCCATGGTGGTCGTGCCCGCCTGCTACCACGGTATAGTAGTCAACAGGTACTTTCTCCGGGAGTTCGTAGTCCCCTACAAAAATCAGGCCCACAGGGTACCCGGTTTTTTCGAGGATAGTGTTCGTTGCCAGGGTTGTGGAAACGGACACAAGTTTTATATCCTTCAGGTATTTCTGGTCCAGCCCGTCGATGGAATTTCTGATGCCGGCCAGGAGGTCCGGGTAGGTGGTAAGCGCCTTGTTCGAGTCAAGCACCTTTCCATCAGAGTCCCGGATTATGATCGAATCGGTGTATGTGCCTCCTGCGTCAATGCCCATGCTGTATTTCATTTAAATGTCTCCTCTCTCCCTGAATGGGTTTTTTGTTTAGAAATGTGCCTTATATTATACTCGAAAATATATAATAGTTCTCTGAAATATTACCTTACTCTATTTAACCTCTTAAAAATTTCTACTCTGAATAATATTTATATACAATTATTTTTATAAAATATATTATTTGTGTTTATGAATATCGTACCTCAGGATTTTCTCTATTCCGGGTTTCCTTTCCTATCCCTTTGGAAAAACTTTTCTTCAAATGTCTCGTTAATGGTATCTGTCGGCAAGAGGACGACAGCAAAGGAATGAAAGCTAAAGTTTGAATTGAGGTGTCCGATGAGGAAAAACGATAGTATCAAAGCCAACGATAGTATCAAAGCCTGTGGCAGGACCATTGCCTATGAAATTATCTACAGCAAGAGGCGGAAAAGTGCGGCAATCGTAGTCCGGCCTGACCTGAAAGTTGAGTTTCGGGCCCCTCCCGGGCTGGATCCTGAAACTATCAGGACGATGGTCAGGAAGAAAGCAGACTGGGTCCTGAAAAAACTTGACGGGTTTGAAGGAAAAAGAAACCTTAACCCTGAAAAACGGTATGTTGATGGTGAAAAATTCCTGTATCTGGGGGAGGAATACCCCCTGAAACTAACCTTCGGCGGCAGGGTACTATCGGCAGGCCTGGCAGGTCCGGTGCTTGAAGTCGTGATCCCGGAGAAGGTGCCGGACCCCCTGGGCCCGGCTCCTGTAAAAGAGGTGGTCTGGCAGTGGTACCTCGGGTGTGCCTATGAAAAAGTCGGGGAGCTGGTAAAGGCTTATTCTGATAAAATGGGCATATCTCCTCCTTCCTATAGAGTCAAATATCAGAAAAGACGCTGGGGGAGCTGCTCTGCTGACAATGTCCTCAGGATAAATTTCCAGCTTATGATGGCCCCGCCCGAGCAGCTTGAGTACGTTGTGGTGCATGAACTCTGCCATGTTAAGGAAAAAAATCACTCTAAAAACTTCTGGGCACTGGTTGAGGAGCTCATGCCGGATTACAGGACCCATAGAGAGGGGCTGAAAAAGGAAGGCTGGAAATATGTGCTTTGATGAAAAAATCAGGTTCGGTGCCGTATACCCTGCCGGTTTTGAAGTCCATGGCTCTTATTTATGTACATATGCCAGGAGTTTTGTCCTCTTAACAATTAAATAAATTTACTGTACTGCCGGAATAGCTGCTATCGTTCAGGATACCTCTAATATTATATACTGAAATGAATAAGTGGACTATGGGCATCTGAAAAGGTATGCTATAGAAAGCACATTTTTAGCACCTCTTTTAGCACCTCTTTTAGCAACTCCAACATCTCACCACTTCCTAAACAGATGCCCAAATCCCGGAGTCTTCTAACTTTTGATGTATTTTTTGGTTTTGAATTTATTCCGGGTTTGACTTCTTAAGGTAGGGTTATGTTTGATTGCTAACATATCACAATAGGGGGGTTTTACCAGCTTAATTTTTAGAAAAGGGCATTTTAAAAGGGGTTTTTTAACTGGGGTGTTCTTCTTGGTGGATAAATTTACCGCGTTGGAGAAGGGGAGCCTGGAAGGGGAATGTTCCGATGAGAGGGGGCCTGGTGTGGATGAGGAAGGTTCTCTTATAGAGAGCTTGTCTCAATATCTGGTTTCCAGGCTTGGGGAGTCAAAGCTTGTTTTTATGGCAACAGGCCTTTTGATTGCCGGTATGATTGCAGCCTTATTCGGTTTCGGGCAGGAATCTGTGGGTAATTTATTGCTTGGCCTGCTGATGCTGGCTATTTCGGGAGTGCTTTTCGGTGTGGAGGACTACTATCAGGTCAGGATGTGTGAAAAATGCGGCAGGGCTTTTGCTTTTTTGCAGGAAGGTGATCCGGATATCGTTGAAACCGGACCGATAATTATGAAGACCTGCTACTACAGGTGCAAATACTGCGGACATGAGCGGGTCGAAGTAAAAAAAGAGCGTATCCGGAAAAGAGTGTCGTGAATTTCAGGAGGGGGATTTCCCGGGTTTCAGGGGTAAGGTTCCCCGGGTTTCGGGAGGAGGGTCCTCTGGGTTTCAGTAGCAGGATTCACCGGGTTTCAGGAGTAAAGTCCCTTGAGTTATTCGGAACTTTTTTCAGGTTTTGTTTTCCGCTCCCTGATTTTGTTTTCCCTCATTCCAATAAACCATGAAAGGTCAGGGATTTTTTATTTCTTCTACCTGCACGGGGTCAGCCAGGGTTTTTGCTGCCTCACGTTTTCCTTCCGTGTTGTACGTCGAATGGTAGGTCCGGGTATCTTCATGCCCGCAGAGCCCGCATTTCCAGTAAGAGGTGAGGGTGATTGTTACGCTTTCAGGGCTGATTTCTTTTTTAAGGACCGGTTTTTTGAATTCTTCACAGGCTGCGCTCATCCCACAGTTCCTGCACTGGGTCTCTTTGTGGTACTCAATAACCTTTGCAAATTGTTTGGAGAATAGGAATATGCCGAAAACCAGCCCTATTACCAGATACCTGTACAGCCTGCTTTCTCCAAGGAAAGCCGGAAAGTACCCGAATGCCAGGAACACGGACGACCATAGAGTAAAAGCTGTCAGCCCGTAGTAGGCTACGTCCATGACTCCCCTGTTTCCACCAAAAGCCCTGATTATCGAAGGAGCCGCTCCTTGAAGCAAAAACCCTTTTTTGAACTCCCCTTCAAAGGTAAACACCTGAGTTTCAGGACTGCTGCCAGGGTATGAATCCTTTTCTTTATACTCGTTCTTGTCCCCTTTTTTGTTGATATGGAATCCGAAGTTCATCCGCTCAACCCCCCGTTTCACGGATCCGACGTTCTAAATAGATATTAATATTTTTTTGTTTATATAAAATGTCTGCAAACCATTTAAAGGTATTTGAAACTACTAAGGAAGCTTCAGGGGTATTCCGAAAAGGCCGGAGAAAATAGCAAATACGTAGTGTGTATATTATTACGGGAAGTTTTTATTGGAGGAATTTAAGTTACCTGTTTCTGATGGGAATAACCATGGGAATAATTATGGAAATAAGTATAGGAATAAGTATGGGAACAAGTATGGGGGTATGATGCCGACATGGATGATTCGGACAGTAAAGCGGACAAATATGTGCTTTTCTTTTTCCTGGGGATTTTTACGTTTTTCCTGAGTGGCTATGTGCTGAGCGGGGTCCATGCCCTGATGTCAATTTTTCTGATGGCTTTGATTTACCTGGCCCTGTTTGCATTGGGGATTGTCCTTTCCAGAGAGCGCTCGGTAGGTTTTGCATTGAAGGCATTTGCTGTCTCTTTTGCCGCCCTCTTACTGTTCTCGGCGGGGTTCTTTGCCCTGAGCGCTCAGAGCCATTCCAGTGCAAAATGGATCGAGGCTGAAAAACTGGACTTTGAGCCTGATGAATACGCGTTCGTCACTGAAGAAGAACTTAACGAATACCCGGCGCTAAAAGAAGCAATAGAAGCTTCAGGAAGTTCCATAAAAGCGGGTCCGGAAGAGTGGACCCGAACATACGAATTTCTTGACAAAAAGGGTTTTTACGAAATCAAAGTTGGAGACGATTATTATGGAATTTTTTTTATGACGGCCTGACTGCACTTATGGTCTCTTGCTATATAGTTTCGGTATTCCGGGAGTTTGGGAATTCGACACTTTTTATTTGAAACGTCTTTAATATTTCCTCGTCTCCATTTTTAAGGGTTTATTTTAAGAGTCTCTCCATGTCTTCTTCTACGGTGCTGCTCGGTGTTATATTGAACTTCTCCACCAGTACATTGAGGACATTCGGTGAGACAAAGGCTGGAAGTGTCGGGCCAAGGGTAATATCCTGTATTCCAAGCCTCAGGAGGGTAAGCAACACAAGGACTGCCTTTTGTTCGTACCATGCGATATTGTACGAGATCGGGGCTTCGTTAACATCTATAAATCCAAGCCTGGACATAAGTCCCTGTGCAATGACGATCAGTGAAAATGAATCATTACACTGTCCTGCATCCAGTACCCTTGGAATTCCATCAATGTCCCCAAGGTTAAGCTTATTGTAGCGATATTTTGCACATCCGGCTGTAAGTATGACAGTATCTTTGGGCAACGCCTCTGCGAAATCTGTGTAGTACTGCCTGTCCTTGTGGCGTCCGTCACAACCTGCCATGACAATGAACTTCTTAATCTTGCCTGCTTTGATGGCATCAACGATCTTGTCTGCATTGGTCAGTACGGAGTTGTAAGCAAAACCGGTCATGACTGTACCTTCTTCTAGTTGTACCGGAGGTTCACAGGTCTTTGCCTGCTCGATGATGGCCGAGAAGTCTTTCTTACCATCTTCAGCCACGATGTGTGTGGCACCGTCATAACCTGCGGACCCTGTGGTGTATAACCTGTCAATGTAGGTCTCTTTCGGAGGGACTATACAGTTGCTTGTAAGTAATATTGGTCCGTTGAAACTCTCGAATTCCTGCCTCTGTTGCCACCATGATCCGCCGTAGTTTCCTACCAGATGTTCGTACATTTTAAATTCAGGATATGCATTTGCAGGCAGCATCTCACCGTGAGTATAGACATCTACAGCGGTTTTCTCAGTCTGGTCCAATAGTTGTTTCAGGTCCTTTAGATCATGACCGCTTACGAGAATACCGGGATTGCCTCTTGTTCCAATATTGACCTGTGTAGGTTCCGGATTTCCAAATGTAGTGGTATTTGCCACGTCAAGGACGGTCATTACATCAAAACCCTGTTCCCCACATTTCAGGACCAATGAGATGAGTTTCTCATCGGTCAGGCTGTCATCCGTGGTTGCCAGAAGGCCTTCTTCTATAAATGAATTAACTTTTTTATTGGTATGCCCAAGCATCATAGCATGATGTGCATATGCTGCAATTCCTTTGATGCCAAAGATCAGCAGTTCTCTTAATGATCGGATATCTTCGTTCTCTGTTGCAAGTATGCCGGTATTCCTGTCCTTGAGGTTTTCCGGGGTCAGAGTTGCGATCTCGGGCAGATCGTTCTCATCATGCAAATTGTTATCCAGAAGTTTCTGCTTGATCTCATTCTGAACCTTGAATCCTCTGTCAATGCGGTCCTGAATTCCGCTCGCTCTGAAATCGGTATTCGTTATGGTTGAGAACAGTGCATCGAGTATAAATTCATCAGTGCTCTTTTCAGAAATTTTTGCCTTTCTTGCTTTCTGGTTGTAGAATGCAATGCTCTTAAGCACATAGATGAGATCGTCCTGAAGGTCTGCGACTTCCCCTTTCTTACCGCACATGCCGTTGTTTGTGCAGCCTTCCCCATTCATTGTTTCTTCACACTGGTAGCAGAACATTTTGTCACCCCTTATATTGTGTAGACATTATGTGTAGGGATATCTATTTACTTTTTATCTCCGAAGGCGGGAAGAGACTCTGGTCCAAAATCTAGTGATTTTTGCATTTTTTGATTGGAACAATGAATTTGCAGGAAGAATTCGTTCGTCAATCAAACTCGATATTCAGCATCTAAAGACTTCAATCAAGAGGCCGTGTTCAAAGGATCACAACAAATTTCAAAATCCAGTGATTTTTTAGTTTACACCAATCACCGGATTTTGGAACTGAGTCTAATTTTACGTACAACAATAAAATCGTGCGCTTGCTGACAAGGACTCAGGCTGCCAGGGAAATGATCATAAACAGCCCTCTTATTCCGGCCTGGGAAAAGCAGCTCCAGCGAGAAGCCCTGATCAAACAGACCCACCACACGACAAGCATCAAGGGAAACCCGCTTACGCTTGAGGAAGTGGGCCTGGTCATTGAGGGAAAACAGGTCCTTGCCCATGAGAAATCAGAATTCGTGCCTTACTATTTTCCAGCACTCTGTAGTAGCCTTCTTTATAAACAGCTTTCATATTATGCAGCAAAAACTCCCACAGTACTTCCGTAATATGCAACTAATTTCAGTACTCCTTTAATATTATATACAATTGAGTATATTTATAATATGGGCATCCGGGAAGGTCATTTCATGACCTCTCTTTTAATTCTCTTTTCAACCACCCCCCCAATACCCCCACTCCCCAATATCCGGATGCCCACCCCCCCAATATCACAATTCACTTTTCTCAGCCGAGTTGCGATGAAATCGCAACAGTACGCTGTCCTTTTCGCTGCGCTCAAGAGGACTACACCGGGTTTTCATAACTTCTATTTTATATTTCGTCCGGGACTTTTCCTATTAACTTTCGAACCGTTCTTTTTAGTTTTGATTTGGGGGCATTGAAGAGTTTCATGAACCGTTAGAATTTGTGGCTTTTAGGTTTTTGCTTCATTTTCATCTTTTTCATCAATTTCCTGCTACAGCCGCACTGCGTGCGGGACAAAAACGGTTTGAAACAGTATTCAGGCCGCCCTGTTTTCTGATAATATTAGTTTGCACATCCCGGCTTCGTTTTTGAGATTTCAGTTCAGAATTGGCGGCCCTCACTTTTTCCCAGCACCCGACAGCAGCCACGGTCGCACAAGCGACCGGCCTTCCCCTAAGACTGAGGGTGAAAAATAAGGAAATCAGACGAAATCCATTTCGATATGCTATCTAACTGCTCCCCCGCCTCTTCAAAAACAACTTTCACTTTGTGCAGTAAAAACTTTTACAGTACTTCCGTAATATGCAACTAATTTCAGTACTCCTTTAATATTATATATAATTGAGGATATTTATAATATGGGCATCCGGGAAGGTCATTTCATGACCCCTCTTTTCATTCTCTTTTCAATCCCCCAATACCCCCACTCCCCAATATCCGGGTGCCCACCCCCCCCAATATCACAATCCGCTTTTCTCACCCAAATTCCGATTCGGGAGCTTGGTAGCCGTTTCGCTCGCTCTGCTCGCTCAAGCGGACTTATTATTATGACTTCTTTTTTGATTAGAGGCTTCGCAAAGTACCATTTTTAGTTTTTTTCTTTACTGCAGGTGCAAATATTCATATTCTATAGGTACCTATAGGATGCTATATGGCAGCTTCGACAACAATCTGTCTTGATCCCAAAGTTAAAGAGATGCTCTTAAGCCTGAAAACACATCCCCAGGAGTCCTATAATTCGGTTGTTGAGAGGCTTGTTAACATGGCAATTGACCCCGAACCCCTGAGTAAAGAAACAATAATAAGGATTGAAGAGGGGCTTGAGGATATCAAAAAAGGAAGGTACTACACAGAAGAAGAGATCGGGGCCGAACTGGGGCTTGAGTAATGTACTCCGTGATTTATACGCAAGCAGCCCGCAAAGATCTGAAAAAGCTCCCCCACGAAGTAGCCCAGAGGGTTTACAGCGCTGTTAAGCAAATAAAAGACGACCCTTATTCTCACGTAAAAAAATTAAAAGCTTCACCTACTACTCCTTTTTATTCCCTGAGAGTTGGGGAATACCGGGTTGTCATGACAATTGAAAACCAGCAGCTTGTTATTTTCGTCATTGAAATCGGACATAGAAGTAAGATTTACAGGAAACATTGAACCACCCGAGTTGCGCCACCCGAGTTCCGCTTCGGGAGCACGGAGTCCTTTTCGCTGCGCTCAAGAGGACGGATTTGGCAGGGGTGTCATAACTTCCTTTTAATATTTCACCCGGCACTTCCCTCAGCAACTTTTGAACCACGGCTTCTACCAACTGCCTGTGTCCCTTTTTTCCTTTTTCAAACTGGCAAATACTGCATAGCCGTTCCCCGTACTACATAAAAAATAACTTTTATGGTTCACCGTAATACTTTTTACAGTACTTCCGTGATATACAACTAATTTCAGTACTCCTTTAATATTATATACAATGGAGAATATTTATAATATGGCCATCCGGGAAGGTCATTTCATGACCCCTCTTTTCATTCTCTTTTCAATCCCCCAATACCCCCACTCCCCAATATCCGGGTGTCCACCCCCCCAATATCACCATTATTTTTGGCGCCTCGTTTTTTTGTGTGTGAGCCGTTAGAACTTGAGGATGTTTGGTTTTTGCGTCATTTTCCTCTTTTTCATTAACTTCCTGCTACAGCCGCACTTTGTGCGGGACAAAAACGGTTTGATACGGTATTCCGGCCGCCCTGTTCCCTGATAAAATCCGCTTAAGTATCCCGGCTTTGTTTTTTGCTTTAGAAACTCATAATCGGCGGCCCTCACTATTTTCCAGTTCTCGTCAGCAGCCCCGTTCACGGAGTGAACGGCTTTTCCCAAAAATAAAGGACGAAAACTAAAAAATTGCACTCCTAAACCCTTTTTTCAAGCACTTTTCACTCAAACAGCCGGTTTTCATAACTTTATTTTTATATTTTGGCGGTGCCCCCCCTCCAATCAACCCCGAACAACCGCCTGCATACCCCGAGTTCCGCTTCGGGAGCTCGGGGTATGTTTCACTTACTCTGCTCACTCAAACAGACTTCTTCTTCTTCTTTTTGTTTCGAGGGCTTCGTAGAGTGTCCTTGGAATGTCGGACTTCTTTATAGCTTCCGTTGTACATATGTAAATAATATCAATATAAATTAATATTAATTTATAATATTTTATTAATTACTGTTGAATTAATATCCAAAAGATAGTTATATTTTACATGTGCTATTAACTTATGCAGTTTCTGTTTTTTAAAATGCACACTCTTTTTAAGCGAGACTGCAGATCAAAAGGAGGAAATCCTTTATGGGAACTTTCAAAGGACTTGTTTATGTAAAACATGGAAGGATCGGAAGCAAAAGTGAAGGCCCGGATTATTATCTTCAGACATGGGATCAGGAATATCTACTAAAATATGCAGACAGGAATTTATGGGAACCGGATTACTATCTTGAGTTCTTCTGCCGTAAATTCGTTGATGTTGATGGAAAAATTTCTAAAGAAATAATCGGAGGAACAGTGGTATACATACTGTATGTTGAGAGTATAACTGAAATCTCTGAATCTTACATTCCTCGACCAGAAATGGAGTTGAAAGCGAAAATAGAGTAAAATTCACTTGAGTTTAGTTAAATCTTTCTCACTTTTACTTTTTTAATTAATCCGACATAACTGAAGAGTAATAATAAGAAAGTGCACAAGCAATCACCTTTATTTCCCATACTTTCACTAAAGCAGCCGATTTTCATAACTTCTCTTTTATATTTGGTCGGGCACTCCCCCAGGCAACCTTTGACCTCCCGTTCCTACCAACTTTCCCTTATCAACATGTTTCGTAAAATCTGGAGAGGAGCCTTCACTCCTCTCTCCCAAGCTCCTGATAAATACTCCCGAACAACCGTTTCCATCAGCCACTCGCCATCTCCCCGGGTTTTTTCGGGCTTTTTATGAATTCAAGAGCTGCTAATTATAAGCCGTTAATGGTAACTTATAAGTTCTTATAACTCTAATAGTCAAAAAGAGCATTATGAGTGAAGCAACAACAATTCCGGTAAAAAAAGATGTAAGAGACAGATTAAAACAGTATGGAATAAAAGGGGAAACCTACAACGACATTCTCAAACGCCTGATGGACGAAGTTGATTACGAGACTTTCATGGAGAGCCAGTACAAAAAACTTGAAAAAAAAGAGAAATTTGTATCCCTGGATGAAATCTGATGGGTTTTGAAACCCGAGTTCCGCTTCGGGAGCACGGGGGCCTTTTCGCTGCGCTCAAGAGGACTATCTCGGCATATTCATAACTTCTTTTTTATATTTCGGCGGCGGCGCCTTCTAACAAACCCCAAACAACCATTTCCATAAGTTTTCCGCTCTCTTCCCGAGACTTTCTTAACTTTCCTTCAAGTTCATCGCACAAACCCATGAGTTGCTCAACTTCCCGAGTTCCGCTTCGGGAGCACGGGGTCCTTTTCGCTGCGCTCAAGAGGACTATCCCGCGGTTTCCATAACTTCCTTATTATATTTCTGCGGCGGCACCTTCTAACAAACCCCGAACAACCGTTTCCATAAGTTTCCCACTATCTTCCCGCGCCTTTCTAAGTTTCCCTTCAAGTTCATCGCACAAACCCATGAGCTGTTAGAGAGGAGCCTTCACTCCTCTCTCCCCAGCTCCTGATAAATGCTGCCGAACTGCTCCAGCGCAACCTGTAGATTCTCCACAATCTCCGCCGCAATCACATCAGGCTCTGGCAGGTTCTCCGAGTCCTCGAGGCTCTCATCCTTGAGCCAGAAGATGTCCAGGTTGACCTTGTCCCTCTGGATTAGTTCATCGTAGCTGAAGGAGCGGAAGCGCTCGGTTTCGGTCCTGGCGTTGATGTCGTCGGCATTGTAGCATTTGATGAAGTCCTCAAGGTCTTCGAAACGCAGGGAGTTTGTTTGAGGGTGAAGTGCATGTTGGTGCTGAGATCGTAATATGGAAGACTACTTGAAGGAAAAGGGTGTTTTGAGGAAAACTGTTAAAAGAAATAGATATACATCTTTATAACTTTTAAAAATACGCACCAGCGGTGCGGGAATTTTGCTACGAATTCACAAAAAAAAGCGCAATAAATATGAAACCTTGGGGCCTTTAAAAATCCGCACCGGTGGTGCGGAAATTTTGCTACGAATAAACTGAAAAGTACGCTTGCGGAGATGAGATCTTGAATAGATCTGAAAAAATAGAAAACAGAGGTCATTTCACAAAGATGCTTCTGAGAGGGTTTTATGGGTGGTATTGAAATCTCAGAATACCAGGCCCTTCTGGGAGATATAAAAAATCGTATCCTTAAAGGCCAGAATGAAGCTTTAAAAGCAGTCAACCGGGAGCTTATAGCCCTTTACTGGGATATCGGGAGCCTGATTGTCGAGAGGCAAAAAGGGGAGTCCTGGGGAAAAGCGGTCGTTGATAAACTCGCAAGGGACCTTCAGGCCGAGTTTCCCGGAATAAAAGGATTTTCCGCTTCAAACCTCAGGCGAATGAGAATGTTTTTCCTCACCTATAATGCCAGTGAGAACCTTATACCTCTTGTGAGGGAAGTTAGCTGGTCCCACAACATTGTGATTATGGAAAAATGTGGGAATAGTCTTGAACGTGAGTTTTATCTTCGTATGTCCCGTAAATCAGGCTGGACCAGGAATGTTCTGGTAGTCCAGATCGAAAACGACACCTACAGAAAAACCCTCCTAAGCCAGACGAATTTTGAAACAACCCTCCCTGCAGAAATCCAGAAGCAGGCGAAGCTTGCAGTAAAAGACGAATACATTTTTGATTTTCTGGACCTCAGTGACCAGCACAGCGAAAGGGATCTAGAATGTGCAATCCTCTCAAAAATGGAAGCCTTTCTGCGGGAAATGGGCGGAATGTTCGCCTTCATCGGAAGCCAGTATCGCCTCCAGATAAATGACGAAGAATACTTTATCGACCTCCTTCTCTTCCACAGGCACATGAACTGCCTCATTGCAGTCGAACTTAAAATAGGCAAATTCCTTCCAGAATACGTTGGCAAAATGCAGTTTTACCTTGCCCTCCTCGACGACCTTGTAAAACAACCCCACGAAAATCCATCTATCGGCATAATCCTCTGCAAATCCAAAGAAAAAACAATCGTCGAATACGCCCTCCGCGAATCAAACAAACCCATAGGTGTGGCTGAGTACAGAATAGTCTCAACCCTGCCGGAAGAATTGAAAGGAAAACTCCCGGAGCCGGAAGAAATAGCTAAACTACTGGAGGGGCTTTAGTTTTAATTCGAGAAAATTGAAGAGTTTCATGAACAGTTAGAACTTGTGGTCATGTGATCATAATTCCCTCTTCTTTTTCATTAATTTCCTGCTATAGCCGCACTGCGTGCGGAACAAAAACGGTTTGATACGGTATTCCGGCCCGAATTGCGCCTCGGGAGTACGCCGTCCTTTTCGCTGCGCTCAAGAGGACTATCCGTTAAGTTTTATAACTTTTTTATTATATTTCTGCGGCGGCGCCTTCTAACAAACCCCGAACAACCGTTTCCATAAGTTTTCCGCTCTCTTCCCGAGACTTCTTAACTTTCCTTCAAGTTCATCGCACAAACCCATGAGCTGCTCGATTTTTTCAACAATACTCTTTTGTTCATTGAGGGGTGGGATTGGTATCATAAATTCCTTTAGTCGGGTCATGCTTAGACCCTCACGTGAAATACCAACTTGCTCACTCATAATTGAATCCTGAATGTAGGGAGAAATAATACAGAGATGCAGATACTCACGAGTTGTCTCATCAATTGGTCTAACAATAGCTACATGTTGACTTACGTTGCCTTCATCGAAATCATCAGGAACTAAGCTACTTCTTCCAATAGATGCTCCAGTTATATTTAGCAGAATATCTCCAGGTTCAACAAAAGTCCCATTCATCTTTTCATGAATTTCACGAGGAATACGAGCAACGTTTTCTAACTTTAATCCATTGTTCCAGACATTTTGCGATCTGATGAATTTTACACCAGTTTCTTGATATACTGATTTTCCACCACGGGGCGTACTTCCTGCACCAAGTTTTTTTGTGATATCTCCGAACCTAACAAATTCCCAACCGAAGGGCAGTTCGAAAGGCAACATTTCATTGTTTATGGGTTTTACTTTTATGTTTTTGATTTCTCTTTCTTTAATCAGCTTTTTTTTCTCAGCCTTAATTTCCTCAATCAAAACACTTGCCGACTCATCCTCTGGATTCTGTTCCACAAGCTTCCCCTGAACCGCAAGCTGAAGAACCGCCTTCCGAAGCTTTTCAACATTTTCAGGGTTGTCGTAAATTAAATCAAAATTTTCGCAGATGCGCCGCCAGTTCTCTTCGAATTCGTCCTGACTTTCGGCGCTGAGCATTTTGTCAAGGGCAGCGCTGTTGAGTTTGCTTCGGAGTTCTTTTTTCTTTTGCTGGCGGGCTTCGAGTTGATCGCAGCGAGCCATCAGTTCGTCGACTTTTGAGACGATGCGCTTTTGTTCGGCGAGGGGTGGAAGAGGTGCTATAGTGTTAATTATTTTGATTCTTGATATGTTAGGTTGTGCACCCCCTGCACCTTGATTCGTAAAATACTGTTTATATGCCTTTAAAAGGATGAATAGATATTCGTTATAGACTCCCGGAAAACAAGTGCATGCGCATACAGCTTGATTTGTGGTAGCTTCGGTATTGAGAATTGCTACTTTTCCAATCGTAGCTCCGTACATAGCGATTAAAACATCACCTTTTTTATTTGTGCGAAGGGAGCAATCCTTCAAGGCTATTTCCGTTATTTTTTCTTCTGATTCTGTAATGTACTTTTCATTTAGTTCTCCAGATTTAAACCACTTTATTTTACCACCGTAGTAATCTGGATCCTTTCTGTTTGGGGTGGCACCTGCTCCCCAATCTCCTATTTGACCTAGCCTAATCCACTTCCAATTAGAAGGTATCTTGAAGAGAATTTCTTCTCTATCAATTGGGGGCAATTGTTTTGATTTCCTAATTTTTCCTTCCTTAACAAGCCTTTTTTTCTCGGCCTCAATTTTCTCGATCAAAACACTTGCTGGCTCATCCTCTGGGTCCTGTGGAACAAGTTTGCCCATAACCGCAAGCTGCAAAATAAGTTCCCTTAACTTCTGCACACCATTTGGTGCCTCTGCCAGCATCTCGAAATTCGTAAAAAAATATTGGGGTCCATTTTTGATCGTCTTTGTTTATTCGACTACTGAGAAGAATTTGACTGCGAAGTCGCAGAACTGGATGATGGTTTTTTTGTCAAGTTCGAATTCTTTTCTGGAACCAAGGTAGTTATTGGAAGTGGGGGTTACTGCTTTTCCTTTTTTCAGTTCTTTGTATGTGGCGCATTTGATGTGTTTTTTCGAAACAACCACAAAGTGGCAGTTTTCGTAGGGGTAGTCTTCTCCTGCGTCTTTGAGTTCGAAGGTTTCGCTTTTCCTGAATTTTACTTCGATGAAGAATACTTCACCTGTTTTCTTGTTCTGGACAACGAAGTCAGGCATTCTTCTGATCGTGTAGGTTACATTGTTTTCTACACCTCTAAGCTGCTCCATGATGCCGGGGATGGTGTTTTCCATGCCGAAGCGGTATACGGAATAGTCCAGGTGGAGGAACAATTCTTCGACAAGGGTTTCTGCGATCCTGCCTTTGATCATGTTTTCGACAAATTTACCGTCCCTTTTGGAGAAATTGGAGGCTTTATCGGAGTCCTGGGATCTCGGGCTTTTGTTGGAATTGCTTTTATCACATTTTGGGCCGGGGCTATTCTGGTGTTCTCTGCACAGGGCCTGGCCGTATTTTTCCATCGAGTATTTGAATTCCTTTTCCGTAATGTCTGATTTGCAAACTGAACAAAAATATCCCATTTTGAAACCTCAACTATTTTATAAAATTCAATTATGATTTAGGGAGTTTATAAGTTCTTCTTTTAGTACCTGCCTGACTTCGGAGATTTCGGAAAGCAGGCTCCTGTACTCTTCCAGAAGTTCTTCGGGATCGCCGTGGTCATTTTCCACGGTGTTAGGGTTTTTGATGTCGAGGTTGTAGTTGTTGGCGATGATGTCTTCTGCTTTGACACACCAGGCGTGTTCGGTTTCGACTCTGTTGGTCCACCAGGCTTTTTCGGGTTCGAATTCTTCGATTCGCATGGGTTTGGTTTATTACGGACTTTTCGAAAAATACGGGTGTAAAAGCTTCAAAGATGCCCTTGAAAGGCTCGTCTTCAATGAGTTCGCCCCCCTGAAAAACGAAATCCGGGACGTCCTGATCGAGGAGTTTGGAAAAGAGCATGCCACCTATTACGAGATCGTCTCTGCACTTGCCAGGGGGAAGGTTTCCCAGGGTGAGATTTCCGACCTTACCCACGTTTCCCAGAATTCCCTTGCAAATTACTTCTATGACCTGATCGAACTCCTTGACCTTGTGGAGCACAAAATTCCGGTCACGGAAAGGGCAGGAAAGAGCAAGAAGGGCAGGTATTTCCTGAAAGACAACTTCTTCCGCTTCTACGGCTACTTTATCTACCCACGGCTCAGCCAGTACATGGCAGGAGAGTATGAGCCCCTGCTCGAAAGGGTCGAAGCTGAGTGGGACCGGTACTCTGGCTTCCTCTTTGAAAATATGGTGCGGGACCTGCTTACTCCCGTTCTCAGGTCCGAGTTTCCGCAAATCGGCCCCTGGTGGGACAGGAAAGGAAACGAAATCGACCTTGTGGGAATCAATCTGGAATCCGGAAAACTCCTGCTACTTGAGGTCAAGGACAAAGAGCTTTCCGAAAGGGAGGCTCGAAAAGTTCTCAACTCAACTCTTGAAAAAGCAAAATACATAAAAAACAGTGAAAAGATGCAGGTCGAAGTAGGACTTGTAGCCAGAAAAATAGGCGGTAGAAATGGTCTTGAAGCCGAAGGTTTTCGCATATGGGAAATGGACGACTTGCTCAAAAACTAATGATTAATTCTGAAAAGAACTCTATCAAAAAAACCAGAAAACCCTCTCAAAAAACTCCGGCAATAAAAAAGGTAGCAATAATCGCAGCTGTGATTACTCCAAATTAAGGCCCGGGATACGGAACCCGGCATCTTTAAAGAAATCTATTATCCAGGAACTTCTCAGTGCCCTGAACGCTATTTTCTCATAAATGCCTGCATTTTCCGTTTCTATGCTCCCGTCCTTCAGCGCCCGGGAAAGGGCTTTGAAAGGTTTCGGGGAATGATAGATCTCACGCAGGGTCTCCCTGTCGGTCCTGCATATGACGGTCGGGTCCAGACCTTTGGGGTCTTCGATTTTTTCAAACACGACCACCTTGCAGTCTTCTTCGACAGCCCAGATGTACATTTCGGAACCGTCTTCACGGGTCATGACCAGCAGGATTTTTTCGTCTTTGACTAGCTTTTTAAAAATTGCAATGTGTGCAGGGAGATTATCGACGTTCTGGTTGTAAATATCCACATTATACTTCAGAACGGCAAACTTGTCCGTACTGAACAATTCTTCGTTTATGTCCTCTGCTTTTAGTCCATCCGTTTCAAGTCCACTGGCATCGTCTGCCTCGCTGGCGGCAGCTAAAAGCGGACTGCAAAGCACTGAAATGAGGACTATAACATACAAAAAAATATACTTCATTTTTTATATCCCTTGATAAAAAAATGAAACGCTTCTATATATAGATTCGGGATTAATTTTTTGAATATATCGGATTCGGTATCGTGAGATTTTATCTAAGTAGTCTGTTGATACGGATATTTTGTGAAAATGCCAGAATCTTGAGGTAACGAACAGAAGTTTCACATCCGTAAATAATCTTTTTACTTAATATAAAAAATATTTATTCATCTATTATAAGATATTCTTTTCATCCTTGCCTCTCCTCTCTTTTCCCCTTCTCAACTTCCAGAATCCCCTGTGCCGCCATGATTCCCGTTGCTGCGGCATTTACAATATCCCGGGAAAGCCCCGCGCCGTCTCCGGCTGCAAAGAGGTTTTTGATGTTTGTCTCCAGCTTGCGGTCCACCTGGAGCTGCATGGCGTAGAACTTGACTTCGGGGGCGTAGAGGAGGGTGTAGTCCGAGGCAACACCGGGGATGATCCGGTCCAGGGTCTCCAGGCCTTCTATGATGTCCATGACGATCCTGTGGGGAAGCGCCATTGAGATGTCGCCGGGGGTGACGTCTTTTAAGGTGTTTGTCACGAGGTTTCGGGCCAGGCGGTCGTCTGTGGAGCGGCGGCCGCGCCGGAGGTCTCCCATGCGCTGAAGGACGGGTTTTCCGCCCCCTATTGTGCTGGCTAACTTGGCGATGGAACGGGCGTATTTCGTGGTGTTTTCCATGGGGTGAGTGAGTTCGATGCGGACCAGGAAGGCGAAGTTCGTGTTTTCGGATTCCGTGTTTGCCATGGAGTGCCCGTTGGTGGCGATGAAACCTTCGTATTCTTCCTTTACCACGAAACCGTGCTCGTTGGTGCAGAAGGTCCGGACGAAGTCGTCGTAGCGCCGGGTGTGGATGTGAAACTTGGGATCACGGTTGATCTTTGTGATCGGGTCCATGATTATTGCAGGGACTTCCACCCTGACCCCTATATCGATCCCGCCGTAGCGGGCTTCAATGGAGTGCCGGGTTACAAGCTCTGAGACCCAGTCACAGCCCCGCCTGCCGGGAGCCAGGAGCACGTAGCGGGCACGGATAAGTTCCCCGTTTTTAAGGACGATTCCGGAGCAGGTCCCGTCCTCAACCAGGAGGTCGGCAACTTCGGTTTCCAGCAAAAAACCCACGCCTTTTTTCACAAGCTCCTTTTTGAACTCCCCTATCACTGCCGGGGCATTGTCCGAGCCTATGTGCCGCTGCTTGATCTCGATAAAGCGGGCTCCCACCGAAGCTGCCCTTCGCTTCAGCTCCTCGATTTTCGGGCCTACCGTAAGCAGGGCTCCTTCCGGGGCGCCGAAGCGCAGGAAAGTCCTGTCCACACAGTTTACGAGTTCCCAGGCCCTTTCCTGGTCCCCGGTAAGGGCTGCCAGGTCTCCCCCTATATCGGGCCTTAGGTTCAGCGTCCCATCCGAAAAGGTCCCGCAACCTCCCACTCCGCACATGATGTCGCAGGGGATGCAGTGAACGCAGTAGCCTTTTTCTTTCATGGGACAGTGCCGCGTATCAATATCCCTGCCCATATCCACAATCAGGACTTTCAGCGGTTGCTTTGCAAGCTCTTGAGCCGCAAACATCCCTGCCGGCCCTGCCCCTATGACCAGTACATCGTATTCGGGCCCGTCTCCTCCCTTCCCGGAAACCTGCTTTCCCCTAACCATAGCCGCATCCCCTTTATAATCCGTAAGAAGTTTCAGATCTTGTTTCAGATCTTGTTTCGTATCTTGTTTCGTATCTTGTTTCGTATCTTGTTTCGTATATCTTTTGAAAATGTAGTTTGCAAGTTCTTTAATTGAGTTTATCTTTGGGAAATTCTGTTATCAGGCCTAATTCTGTTATCAGGCCTAATTCTGTTATCAGGCCTAATATACTTAGTTACATCTACAGTTGTAGTCTTTCTTTCTCCCATGTAAAAGGTCCCCCGGCATAAGAAACGTGCCTCTATGCCCGGGTACACCCGGCTCTCCCTAAGCTCCACACCCCACCTTCTCCGGTAAAATCCGGACATGGAAACCTCCAGAAAAGGTTTACAGGTTTATAGCTGTAAGGAAAACATAAACATGAAAGCCATAAACACCATTACAAACATCATGAATGGAAATAACCTGTTCATGCCACCACCCCCATAGCAGCTCTATCAGTAGTAAGCTATCCAGCCAATCAAAGGAACCGGGCATTGAATAAACCGGACCGACCGCAACCACATATATCGATTCAGCTACTCAATCAACTACAGTTTATTTAATTGGCAACAGTTATTTGATTGATATAACACTCCATCAACAATATACTACCGTTTACTATATGAACCTTTCATTTTTTTGAGAATTGTACTGTGAATACTAAAAATTATTTAAAAATTGAATTCAGTTAGCCATGTAATATAGGAGTTAATTTACTGTGGATCACGTTTGATTTTCAAAGGCGG
>CBFCWE010000029.1:0-41793 GCA_965601435.1 uncultured Methanosarcina sp. | reverse complement strand
GATCGTCAGAAAAGATCGTCAGAAAAGATCGTCAGAAAAGATCGTCAGAAAAGATTGTCAGAAAAGATTGTCAGAAAAGATTGTCAGAAAAGATTGTCAGAAAAGAGAGCTAGAATTAAGAGAGTGGAAGTGGATTCCCTAATAAGACTCCGAATAACCAATCAGGAGAAGAGTTTACGAAAAGTTTAAGAAGGGTTATATGCCGGGGTAGTTCACCAGCAGAGCCCTTCGTAATCAAGCCCTCTTGCCCTGATTACCCTTCTTCCGTCAATCACTATTTTTTCTTTCATGTCCTCGAACTCGGCGTCTAGCCCTTTGAACTCTTCCCATTCCGTCATCACCAGGCAGGCGTCGGCATCCTTCAGGGCTTCGGCTGCGCTTTTGCAGTACTCTATTGTCGGGAAGACCCTTTTCATGCTCCCGGCAGCCATGGGATCGTAGGCAGAAACCCTTGCTCCGAGTCTCAGGAGTTCGGCAATGACCGGGATAGCTCTCGATTCCCGGATATCGTCAGTGTCGTTTTTAAAAGCCAGGCCCAGGACTGCGACCTTTTTGCCTTCCAGGTCCCCTGCTTTCCTTTGTAGGATTTCGGTCATCAGAAGGGGCTGGCTTTCGTTAACTGCGATCACGGATTCCAGGAGTAAGGGCTCGTACCCGATGTCCTTTGCTTTCCCTATCAGGGCTTTTACGTCCTTGGGGAAGCAGGACCCTCCGAATCCGGCTCCGGAGTTCAGGAAATTCGGGGAAATCCTAAAGTCCTTTCCTACCGCCTGCATGACCTCATAGGTGTCGATCCCGAGCTTCTTGCAGATGTTCCCGATTTCGTTGGAAAAGGAGATCTTGGTTGCCAGGAATGAGTTGTTTGCGTACTTGATCATTTCCGCAGTTCGGGGAATGGTGTGGGTGACCTCGCAGTCGAAGCCCCGGTAAAGTTCGGAAACCAGGTCCCCTGCCCTCCGGTCATTTGCCCCGACAACAATCTTGTCCGGGTGCATGAAATCGTAAACCGCCTTTCCTTCCCTCAGGAACTCGGGGTTCATTGCAACTCCGAAGTCCTTTCCTGCCTTTTTTCCGGATTTTTCCTCAAGGATCGGGAGGACGACCTTTTCCGTGGTCTCGGGCACAACCGTGCTCTTTACCACAACCACATGGTAGCCTTCCTTCTTTGCCAGGGCTTCCCCTATACTCCCTGCGGCTGCCCGGACTATTGAAAGGTCGATGCTCCCGTCTTCCCCCGAAGGGGTCCCGACGCAGATAAATGAAATTTCCGTCTCCAGGACAGCAAACACCGAGTCCGTGGTGGCTATGAGCCTTTTTCCTGCGTATTTCCCTAAAAGTTCTTCTAGCCCCTCTTCGTATATCGGGGGGACACCCTTGTTTATCTGCTCCACCTTTTTCTCGTCGATGTCCACGCAGACCACTTCGTGCCCCGCGTCGGCAAAACATGCAGCTGTGACCGAGCCCACGTACCCTGAACCTATGACCGAAACTTTCATTGATTGTGCCTCTCTTTGTCCGAAAGTAGGGATGTATTTAAAAACCCTTTTCAACGTTTTTTGTTACTCGTCTTGTTATGTATTTTGTTTTACCTGCATTTAGGCTTCTTTTTATATGAATGCTTTAGCCGGTATCCCCGTTTTCCGGAATTAGAAAATAGTTTATTAGTCGCATGGTTACGTTAATCTTGTTGCTACGTTAATCGAATAGTTACATTGATCACCTTTAAATTGTTTACTCCCTCAAATTTCAGGGCATTCTTTATTTCAGCTGGGTTCGAAGTTCCCGGATATACTGGAGAGTACTCTTTTTTGATCGGGTTTTTGACCTAATATACATATGCACATAAATTTCGGCGTGAAAACGCAAAACCCGAAAGTTTCGGGTTCTTTTCAAAGGAACATTTTTTAAAAAAGAGGTTGGATGCTATTGCAGCTGAAATAAGGTTGATAAGAACCTCTGGACTTTCTGGACCTCTGTTGAAGTATGCACTGTACCCTGTCAGGATTACGGCTGCTTCGGCATCTCTCAAGACATCTTTCTGATCCTCTGATATCTCAGTTTCGGATATTTCCGGACATAGTTCCTGCAAGTTTGCCTCCCCTTTCCAGGTGAGAGGTGTCCCTGGTGAGGCAATGCCCTCCTACTCCTGCCCCTGGCCAGAGGACTGCCCTTGTGATCCTTTCCCCTTTCAGGCTGTCCACCTCTGCCCGGACGTCGTAGACGCTAATGCCCATAGCCTCGTAGTAGAGGGCAAGTTGGTTGACGGCTGCAATCTGAAGTTCCCTGAATGTGTTCTCCGTGGTTTTTTGTTTTTTCAGGCCTGCACCATTCTTTCTGGGTTTCCAGATCTCTATCTTTTCAAATTTCTATCATTTTTTCTTCTCTGTATGAGCGGATTGCAGCCATTGCAACTTCAAGGGCGTGTTTCCCTTCCTCTCCCGAAGGGTTCGGGCAGGTCCCCTCCCGGGTACAGTGGATGAAATGGGAAAGTTCATTTTTCAGGGGTTCGGCTTTTTCAACCCTGGCTTTCCGGATCCAGCCGTTGTCGTGCATTTCCACGCTCTGTTCCAGGTAATCGAGATAAGCTACCCCTTTCAGCCCGACTGCCGTGAGTTTCCGGATCTTGTGTGGGGTGAGCCAGTTCGTCTCCACCAGCCCCGAGTACTCGTGGTTCAGGCGCAGGTGGATGGAAGCATGGTCCTCAAAAGAATGGATGTCCGAACCTGCCACGGCATAGACCTGATTGACCTTCATCCCGTAGAGGTAGGAGATGATGTCAATGTCATGGACTCCTATATCCAGGATCACTCCCACGTCCCGGATCCTGGGGTTGTACGGGCCGACCCTGTGGGTTGAGACGGAAACAACTTTCCCGAGGGTCCCTGAGTCTATGAGCTCCTTTAATTTCTGGACTGCCGGGTTGAACCTCTCGATATGTCCCACCATCAGATGTCTGTCGTATTCCTCTGCCGATTCGATCATTGAACTTGCGTTTTCAATACTATCGGCAATGGGCTTTTCCACAAGCACGTCTACCCCTGCCTGCAGTGCGTCGAGGACTATGGGGTAGTGCAGGGTGGTAGGGGCTGCAATACTTACCGCATCAAGCCCCAGCTTTTCAAACATTTTATTATGGTCTGCAAAAGGTTTTGTTTCGTATCTGACTGCCAGTTCCCTGGCTCTGGAAGTATTCGGGTCAGAAATCCCGAGCAACTTCACGTCCTCCATTTCACTGTAGATCCGGACATGGTTTTCCCCCATGTACCCTGTTCCGATAACTCCTACGCGCATCAACGCTTTTTACCCCCCGATAATTTTATCATGCTGAGGGTTTCCCGCATTTTTTAGCGGGCCCCCTTAAAATGAAAATCCGAATCCCCTAAATCCGGCTTTCAGTTATTACTACTGGTATTCTTGACTGCCTCTGAAATTTGATTCAGGGTCTTTCCCGAAAGTCCCGGGTGTAAGAGCCGGGAAAGGACTTCCTTTGCAGTTTCCCAAGCTGCAAGAGCCCTATTGCCGCAGCAATATCTGTAATGAGCAGTTTATACCCGAGCATTTGTGCAGGTGCCTGGTTTGGCCCGCATTCCCTGATCAGCCTTGCGTCCGTATGCAGGATGGAGTTCCAACTTACGACAAAGCTGAAAGGCGTCGTGATTGCCTCGTCCCCTTTTCTTATCCCGTGGGCGAGCAGGGAACAGTACAGAGCAGCTGTCTCGGAATTTTCAGCAACGGCATGTTCACATCCGAGATAATCGGCAAAAGCCTCTTCAAATTCCTCAACTTTCGGGCTCTGGGCCAGAATCCCGGAACGCAGGATCGCCGACGTTGTCTCTAACTCTTCCCCCTAGAGTTGAGTTTCTGCAATTCCTCAGTTAAAACGTTTCCCCTTAATTGAATAAATATTCTTAGAATATAAGTTTTAGCCTTCCATGAATATTCTTTCTATGTATTTTCTAGATGTACTTTTAAGTGAACCACCCCTCCCTGCCTCCCTCGGAGCCGAGGAAGTGGCTTCCTTCGAGTACTCGAATCATCCGGGTATTGGCTCTAATACCTCAATACCCATCTTCAAGCCTTTTTGTCGAAGATTATCGGGAAAGTACCGATAGCCTGTCCACAAGGCATTCAGTGATAGGAAACGTTCCATGGTATTGATGGCAGAGTTTTTGTCCCTGTCGATGGAATTTCCACAATCGCAGTCCATAGTTTGCTGAGAAAGCGGCATATCATGCCGTTTTTTGCAGATATAACATTCTTTGGACGTATAACTTTTATCGATTTTTATTGATTTCTTACCTACCTTTTCTGCTTTGTAGGTCAAAAATCCGATGACGGGGACTTCCTGCCTTCGGAGTTAAATCTCTCGGTTTTCCTTCGTTTTACAGCTTTTCTTTTCATATCTTGTTCAACTGCCTCCGAGCTTCGGGCAGTCCCTGGTGCCTGGCATGAACTTCAATGATAAGGCTCCTGTGAAGAAACTTCAATGTCAAAGCTCCTGTGAAGAAACTTCAATGTCAAAGCTCCTGGGGTTGACCTCCCCTGTCCCGAAAGCTCCCTTTACCTCTTATAAAAAATTCTACATTTATCTCTTCATCTTTATAATATATCATATCTTTTTTATTTTTTATATGATAGCCTTTAATATTTTTGCATTTATATCTTAAAAGGGGGTTTAGTTTATATGTACATTTATAAGGGGGTGAGCAGGGCTTGTCTGTAGCCCTTGCACTTGGTCTTTATTCTTTGATTTCCGAGCCTGTAAGCATAGTGTCTTCTCCGTCTCCGTTTTCCGATAAGGCTCTCAGGCACGAACTTACGGTAGTGATCCCGGCCTGTAACGAGGAATCTTCCATCGGAAGCAAGGTTTTGCTTGCGGCACATTATGCTGACCGGGTACTTGTGCTTGACAGGGGCTCTACTGACCGGACCATGGAAGTGGCGGCTCTTGGTGGGGCAAGCGTCCTTCCGCAAGCAGGGGGAGAAGAAGCGCTGCTGCAGGTCCTTTTCAAGGCATCTTTTGATTCGGAACTCGTAGTGCTCATTTATCCGGAATGTATGCAGGATATCGACCTGCTTTCTCATGTGCTCGATCCTTTGAAGAACGGGGCCTTTGAACTTTCTGTAGGTTCCTGGCCTTGCAGGTTTTCGCATGATATGGAAAACGTCAGGCTTCTGAACGGGAAAAAAGCCTGCAAGGAAAAAGTAGGTTTCTTTGCCGTAACAGCCGCTTCGCTTCAAAAGCTCAACTCAGGCCCTGAACACCTGTCTTTGAGGTCTCTTATCTCCGCCGCTGAAGCGGAAAATATCAAAATAAATTACATGAGCTTTGATGCGGACCCGGTGTTCAGAAAGCTGGAAAGCTGCAGCATAGGGGTTGTTGTCCCGGCATATAATGAAGAAAAGCTTATCGGAGAGACCCTGAGCGGAATTCCGGAATATGTGGACAGGATCTACTTGATTGATGACGGCAGCACGGACCGGACAGGGGAGATTGTGAAAAGCTTCAGGGACCCGAGGGTTCTGTACCTGCGCCATGATGAAAATAAAGGGGTAGGTGCAGGGATTATCGACGGGTATAAGCTGGCTTTGAGGGATGAAATGGATGTTGTGGCGGTTATGGCCGGGGACAACCAGATGGATCCCGCCGAACTGCCCCGGCTGATCTTCCCGATCCTCGAAGGGGAAACTGACTACACCAAGGGCAACAGACTGCTTTCCGACAGTTTCAGGACCGGTATGAGCCCCTGGAGGTCTTTCGGGAACACGCTTCTCAGCCTGCTGACGAAGATCGGAAGTGGATATTGGCAGATCACAGACCCCCAGAATGGGTACACGGCTATTTCCAGGCAGGCCCTTGAGGCCCTGGACCTTGACGCTGTATATCCCTATTACGGCTACTGTAATGACTTGTTGATTAAATTGAACGCTTTCGGGATGAGGGTCATGGACGTGGTGATTCCCGCCCGTTATGGCAGGGAAAAGTCCTCTATAAAATACAGCAGATACGTCCTTAAGGTTTCACCGATGCTCTTTAAGGGTTTTCTCTGGAGGCTCAAGGTCAAGTACACTGTCCTGGACTTCCATCCGCTGGTCCTCTTCTACCTTGCCGGGATGATTGCTCTGCCTCTGGGTGTGCTCTTCGGATTCTGGCTCTTCTTGCAGGCGCTGCTGCAAAACCCTCTTCCTTCCTACTATGCTCTCCTGGATCTTTTCATGCTGACCATGGGTGTCCAGATGCTTCTTTTCGGAATGCTCTTTGACATGCAGTCCGAAAAGAAATGGGCAGGAAATGTATGATTCAATAACTGCCGTATAGGCCGGAAGTTGCGGATATGTTCTGCTGGTCCTTGCTTTTTTACCGTTCTTCAATTCTTTTTTTAATAGAGCTTACAATAAAGAAAATAATTATGACCATGCCCAGGAGTTCGCTGATGAAACACAGGGATAACTCAGGTTCGAAGGATCTTTTGAACATTTTGATGAAGTATTCCAGACCTGTGTAGTCCTGGCTACCTCTCGGGAAGTTCCATCCAAAAAACGGCCAGAATAACGTTGAAGGATTTGACCACATCCCGTCTTCGAGCAGGTGGAAAAAAGAGCCTGCGGCACAGGCAAGAAGCCCGGGGTTTCTTTTCTTCCTATAAATGTAAAACCCTAAAAGAGCAAGGTAAATACTAAATACTAAAGTATGACCTATAATCCGGCCGTTTGCCAGGGTTTGGGCAAAGATTAATTTCCCCAGGGGTTTGTCGATGATATCGGGAAGCATGGAGCCGAGGGCAAGGTACCTGAAATCAATAAATTTCCTGAGACGTGGAATCATGAATCCCAGTGAGAAAAAGATCCCCAGCGTAACCCCCAGATGACCGAAAAGAAGCATCCAAAAATTATAAGGTTTTTCATTTATATCTATATATTCTGTCTCTTTTTATCCTGGATGTGTCATTTCTATGTACGTTCTGCATTTTTTATCTTTTTTGGTATCCGTGGGTATCTGTGGGTAAGACAAAAGGCAAACCTTTTAGCTCATCCTTAATTTCCGGATATTTTTGCCCTGGCATAACTGCCTGCAAATAGTGCGGTGATGCAAAACCCGATTATCTCGGAGGTGAACACGCCTGTGTAAGCCGGGTTGTATGCGTGGCTGAAGACCACTGTCAAATACTCAAAAAAATTGCCATAAATCTGGTCTCTGGGAAAATTCCAGCCTGAAAACGGCCAAAAAAGGACTGCGGGGCTTTTCCATAGCTGGTCTTCGAAAAGGTGGCAAAAGGATGCCCCTGCAAGGACAGGGAATTTTGAGTCCTCTGTCCTGCGGTAGAGGACGTACCCTGCAAAGGCCAGCAGAATTCCAAAAAGCAGGGTGTGGGCAAAGATTCTCCCGCTCCCGATTGTTTCGGAAAGGACTATTCTGCCCAGGGGCTTGTCGATCATGTCCGGGAGAAGGGCTCCGAAGGCAACCCAGCGGTAATCTATCCGAAAGCTTTTCTCCGGGCGCAAATGGTCCAGGAAGTAGGCTACCGAATACACTATTCCCAGGGTAATTCCTATGTGCCCGAAAATGAACATACTGTCTAAAAGAAATTAATGTTTAAAAGGCTGTTGTGCCGACCTGCCAGATGACCTGCCGGCGCAAAACTTTTTTTGTATGTAAAACTCGAATTTTTCAGGCCTGGCACTCGCTTACCAGTTTCTCGACAAGGTCCTGCTTGATGGCATTGCTCCTGTCTCCACCGCAGACCATTCCCCTGACTCCGATGATGTCGGGACCGATAGCCTCGAGCACATCAAGGTCCTCGAATTTCAGGGAACCGGCAATCGCGACTTCAAGCCTGTTTTCGTGGCCAAGGTTTACGAAATTTGTCAGCTCTTCTTCGTTCATGAACTCGAAAGTGGATTTCCCGTCCTTGATCCCGGTGTCCACCATCACCACATCTGCACCGGCTTCGGCTGCAATTGCCGGAAGGAGCATGGGGGATATGGAGTTGATGCGTGCGTAGTCCGAGTATCCGGACGCTACCACTCTTTTTCTGGGGTCGTAGTCCTTTACTGCCGTTACGATTCTTGTCAGCAGTTCAAGGGCCTGTTCTTCGGTCTGGATGTCGTACAGACCCACCTTTACGTAGTCTGCTCCCGAAGCGGCCGCTCCGAGGGCTGCAAGGGACGCTGTCCCGGGTTTGTAGTTGAAATCTCCGATGGTTGCGCTGATCGGTTGCCTGCCATTGACGGCTTCCTTCACATCCCGGATTACCCATGGGAAATTAGCTCCGAGAGAGCCTTCTTTCGGATTTTTGACATCAACGATGTCCGCGCCGCCCTGTGAGGCGATAATTGCCTCTTCCCTGTTAATTGGACTTACAAGCAGTTTCATAAATAAGCCTCTTTTTTTTATGGTAAAATTTGAATCTCGGATGATGAATATTATCCGTTTTATTTTATTTATTGGTTTTATCCAATTTATTGTTTTTATATAATACTATCCGTTTTATACAATCTATCCTATTTTTATATTTTTTTATAGGATGATGCAACTATGGAATAAGTATGTTCCGCGTAATTTTCGTAATGGATATATTTAATCATAACGTGGTCCTCGCAAAAGGTGGAATTAGGGAAAATTACCGCCCGGTTTCGGATAGTAGCGGAGTATGCAGCAGTCCGGATCCCGTAGAGATTGTCGAGGTTTTGCAGCCTCTGGAAGTATACATTGCCGATCTCAACGTCCTGCAGGGAGGCAACAGGAATACCAATTCGGAAATTATCCGGGTGGTGAGTTCAAAGGCTGAAACAATGCTCGATTTCGGGGTTTCCTCCCCGGATGATGCGGAAAAAGCTCTTTCTATTGCAAACACGGCGGTCATAGGCACGGAAACCGGGACATTTGCTGCTATCCGGGAAACCTCTTCCCTGCATCCGGGCAGAATCAGTGTCAGTATCGATATCAAACATGGCAAAGTCCTTAAACAGGATCCTGAGGTTCCTTCCGACCCCTTTGAAATCGTGGAAACTCTGAACGGGCTGCCCCTGAAAGACCTGATTCTCCTTGACATGGACCGGGTAGGGACAGCTTCCGGATTTGACCCTGCTTTTCTCGGGGAACTTGCGCTTCGCTCAAAGCACGATGTCTTGCTTGGAGGCGGAGTTCGGAGCATGGAGGACCTTTACACCCTTGGAAAAATAGGAGTTAAAGGTGCCCTGGTGGCGACTGCAGTCCACAATTGCTCGATCCCCCAGGAATGGTTGAAGAGCGGGGTGGAAATTGAGTAAACATTGAGCAGGGGCATCGGGTTAAGAAATCGGATAAGGGCTTTGAGTGGGGAGATTGTACATACTTTGAGAAATAAAAAAATTACCTCTGGTAAATAAATCGTACAGACATTGTACAGACATCGTACAGACATCGTACAGACATTTACAGGGATATTGAGTAACTTTATATGCGATTATCGGGTTTCAAATTTAAGTAAATATTTGTAGTTTATGAGGTTTGCAACATGTCAGAAGAAAACATTCCTGAGGAAAGTGGTGGAGAAGGTTACACGGAAATCAAGGTGGGGGGTGGATGGTACCTTACCATTGCCCTGGCCCACAGCGAACGCTTCGGGAAAGAATATGTCGAACTTGCAAAGGAACGCAGCGGTACGAAAAAGTCCAGGTTCAACCTGAACCCCAACCATGTCCGGATGCTTGGGGAAGCCCTGATAAAATTTGCGGACGAGAACAAGCTGTAACTTCGGATCCGAGTTATTTTATTCTCAATCCGGAGCTTTTCTTCCAAACATTTTTTATTTTTTCTTCCTTTCCCGGAATTCAGGGCTTTTTATTTCTGCTCATTTTCCAGGAATTCAAGGATTTTTTCCACAACATCTTTTTCCACAACGTCCGGGTGGCGGCTGGCATCGATCACAAGAAACCTTTCCGGTTCTTCTGCTGCAAGCCTGAAAAAGTTCTCCTGCACGCCTCGCAAAAACTCTATTTTTTCGAATTTGGTCTGTTCTCCCCGTTTTCCACAGCGTTCAACTGCGGTATCAGGGTCGATATTGAAGAGGAAGGTCAGGTCCGGGACGACAGTCCAGCCCCTGTGCAGGCCCCTAACCCATTCCATGGGCTCTCTGATTCGGTTTTTCAGAGTCATGCCCTGGTAGGCGTAGCGACTATCGGAGTAGCGGTCTGAGATTACGGTATTCCCATTTTCCAGAGCGGGGTTTACCAGCTTTGCCAGGTGTTCGGCATGGTCGGCGGTAAAGAGGAATAGTTCCGCAAGCTGGTCGGTGTCCGAGAGGATCGCCTGCTCCACGGCAGTCCCGGTAAGGGTCCCTCTTGTGGGCTCCCGGGTAAAGACAGGGTCAAGAACCCGGATTTCCGGGTTTTCCTGAAGTCTTTTTACAACCGTGCTTTTTCCTGAACCGTCAATGCCTTCAAGAGTGATCAGTTTGCCTCTCATACGGACCGCCGTTTTGTTTCTTTCTTCTCTCTTGCAGAATTTTTATTAATTTGGTTTTTACTGAAACGTATTCCCTCTATATATAATCTATATGTCAGAGATTTTTCTGGAAGGATATATTTCTGGTTGCAGATTACTGTTTTTAGGTTATTTTTTTAGTTTTTTTAGGTTATTTTTTTAGTTTTTTTTAGATTTTTTAGGTTTTTTTTAGGTATTTTAGTTTTTTTTAGGTATTTTAGTTTTTTTTAGTTTTTTTTAGGTTCTTATTTCTCGATTCCTGTCGCCCTAACTAAAATAAGTACCTATATATACAATATCAAAAATAAACTACAGTAATGACCTTAATCGGAGTTATTACGCGGGGCAAGTATGGACACCGACTGATCGAGACTATCCGGGAGCACAGTAACTTTTCGGTAGTATCCACTGATCTGCCGGAGTTCCTGCCTGTTTTTATCGAGGAGCCTGATGAATTTCTAGAAAATCTAAATTTAAACCTGAGTGTCTTTTCTGCAGAGATAGTTGTTACCTATTCTTTGCATCCTGACCTTACCTCTGCGATCGCCCTGCTTGCGGCAGAGGGCGGGGTCCGCGTTCTTATCGTTCCCGGGGGTCCTTCAAGGGCGTCCATTCCCGAGCTTGAACAGATTTCCAAAAAATCCGGGATGAGCATTGAAGTTGACGAGATTTGCTGTACTCTTGAGGCAAATTCAGCTAATGCTCCCTTTGCGGAAATTTTCGGCGTCCCCGTTCTCAAAGTAAAAACAAGGGATGGTAAAATATCAAAGGTCGAGGTCCTGAAAGGGGCCCCTTGCGGAAGCACCTGGCACATGGCAGAGGAGCTTGTGGGTGTACCCGTAAAAGATGCCCCTCCTAAAGCAGGCCTTCTCGTCCAGCAATACCCCTGTCGGGCTATCCGGGGGGAAATGGGTGGAATTCACGAGTCAGCAGAGCTGCATAAGCAGGCGCTCATAAAAGCACTCGAAGCCGAAGCGCTGGAAAATGAGGAGTGACTATATATTCTTTGAAAAAATATCTTATATATAGGGTTGGGCTTCGGGGTTCAGCTTTTTATTTTTCTGCTGAAATATCTCCGGCCTTTTAAATTTAGAACTGTTATATTCAAAACGGTTAAACTAATTTCGGAGGTGAGAATATTACTTCCTTATCGATATCAGAAGATTCAGGGCCTGATGACCTCATGACAATAGCATGTGCGGTACATTCCCTGCTGGGTCTCCCCACCACTATCCGAAGCCTCAAGCGAAAGGGGCTGCGAATTGAAAAGGGAAAAGTCCTTGACCGGGAATACACCGGGCCCATACTTGAAGAGGTCCTCAGGACCAACAAAGTTATGCACGAGGTCCCGAGGGATGGCATGTACAGGGGTAAGCATGTGGTTGTGGCACCTATCCGTTCGAAGGACGGAAAGGCGATTGTGGCGATCGGAATTGTGGACTTGCTGGCTACCCTTGATCTTTCCGATGTTTTCAAGGGATACCCTGATGTGCTAGAAGAAGTCGAAGAAGCAAGAAAGCTGATGAAGTAAATAGGGCTCGGGAGATTTCCTGATAGAGAAGCAAAAAAAAGATATGTATTATTGGAGGGATATGTCCCCTGCTTTTTTTCAGGGGCAGTTCCTTTTGTTTCCTCCAATTTTTATTCTGGTCTCAGGACCGGAAATGCTGTTTTCCGGTTTACTGGGGTTTTTCATATAACTTTGTTTTTGTCAGCAGGTTTCCGTTCTTTGCGTGAGGCTGCCTGAAGACCGTGTCGTTGGATTTTTCAATTTCTCTTGCCTGAGTTGCCAGGACTGCAGCGGCTCCCATGATTTCGTGGCCTGTTGCGGTTGCAAGGCACACCTGTTCAATGTCCTTTAACATGAAGCAGGCAGGGAAGTTGACCTGTGCGACTTTTTCAGCCATGTGCAGGGCAGCAAGAGCCTTTGCTTTTGCATAGGGGTTTGAAAAGCCTCCGTGTTCCACACATTTCTCGGGTTTTGCGAAAATGCGGGGGAGTTCAAGTTCCTTTCCGGACTTGCCTGTGTTCACCTGGTCGCTTACCTTGTCGAGTTCTTCCTGGATGAGTCTCACGACACCGCAAAGGGAAAGCACTTTCATAGCGTCAGCATTGAAGGATGCCATCTCCACGGGGTCGAGGAATTCTCTTTTTGCTCCTATAAGGGGGTCTACCGGGAGGATGATGTATCCGAAGCCTTCGTCTTCGAGGGCCTGGCGGGCGTCCTTCTTTGTTGGACCGTCAGAAACCACGATGCAGGGCTTGTCTTTCCAGAGTTCACGAGCTGCAGACGGGCCGGGAGCTGCGGCATTCGGGCTGATGATGATCACAAAGTCCGCATCCCACTGCTTGAAGCTCTCGGTGTATGCGGCATCGTCGGGGCCCATCTTAGCGCCTGTCCCGCAAACGCGGACGGTGATTCCCTCTCGGGCTGCAATTTCATCCTGAATAAGGTTGATAACCTGGCTCATTCCCAGGTTTCCCATTTTTATGAATCCTATGTTGACCATTTTTTCAGAGTCCTGTGTTGACCTTTTTTATTCAAATATTGGAATTCCCAAAGGGTTTATAATCCTTTTGGCAATATTATACACTCATTGAACATATTTTATAATTATCCCTTATATTTATAATGATTATTCAACACATTCTTCCCATTCTCCGAAAAGCTTAAAAGGGATGTGATTTATTTCAGTCAAAAACGTTGACATCAATGCTGTTGTTTTGTGGTTTTGTTTTTTACGAAACCCACATTATAATTTGAAATAACTTTTCCATTGGTGGGCTTAAATGTCAGGGCAAGCATATTACATTAATCTGCGGGGGTACCTTTAAATTTGGTGCACCGGGCAGAATGCCCTTTTTCGGGAAATTATCCCGGTACAATATCTATAACATTCAGGTCCAGGTTTTGATTGAGTGAACTGTCCTATGTATAATTCCACTGAAAATAAGCTAATTGTTTTTGATATGGATAGCACCCTTATCGACGCTGAGACCATCGATGAGCTCGCCAGGGCTGCAGGTGTTGTAAGCAAGGTGGAGGAGATTACGAAGAGAGCGATGAGCGGAGACCTTGATTTTGGACAGGCGCTTTTCGAGAGGGTTAGCCTTCTCAAAGGCCTCTCCATAGAAACTGCCCGGGCTGCTGTGGACCAGATCCCCTTTATGCCGGGTGCAGTGGAACTGATCAGGTATGTCAAGGAACTGGGTTACAAAACCGCAATGGTTTCCGGTGGATTTACAATCTCTGCTGATAAATTTGGCAAAGCTCTTGATATTGATTTCGTGGTTTCCAACGAATTGCTCGTGAAAGACGGCTATTTCACCGGAGAGGTTATTGGCCCCCTAACTGAAGGTAATTCCAAGGCGAAAGTGCTTGAGGAATTGGCCCGCAGAAACGGGGTCTGGCCTGAACAGTGTGTAGTTGTCGGGGACGGCGCGAATGATGCCTGCATCTTTGAACGGGCAGGTTTTTCAATAGCTTTCAATCCCAAACCAATCCTGAGGGAATATGCGGATGTGGTCATTACAAAAAAAGACCTCACAGCATTGATCCCTGTCCTTGGATCTCTTTCTCATTTATTTCATAACCAGGCACAGCATGTCGACATCGAACAGTAAACCTATTAAAATGCCAGCTTTTTTGCTGGATCGGGAGGCACAATAAGAGATGCTTAAAGAATTACAGAAAAAAAGAACCGATTTAAAGGCTATTTCTGAAGAATCCAAAGAAAAGAGAAATGCCTTAAATGCGGAAGCCAGCGCTCTTGCAGCTAAGAGGAATGAGCTGAACAAGAAGACCAAGGATCTCATTAATGAAGCCCAGGAACTCAAGGATTCCAGGGATGAGATCAACGAAAAAGTCAGCGAATACAAGAATAAGCGTGACGATACCAATGCTAAGGCAAACGAACTGTTTGCAAAGGCAGACTCTATCCGAAAGCAGAACAATATGGGCGGTCCCTCCATCAAAATGCTCCGAAAGGATATCGACCGGCTTGAGTTCGCCCAGCAGACCGAAGTGCTGAGCACAAGCAAAGAGAGGGAACTCGTTAGCAAGATCACTCAGCTCCAGAAGCAGTACCATGTTAAGAAGGTTCAGCTCGAGAACAACGTTGAACTGAAAGACATCCTTGATGAAGCTCAGAAAATCCGGGACGAAGCTTCGGAGTACCATACGGAACTGGCAGAGTATGCAAAGCAGGCTCAGGAATTCCATGAGAAGATGATTGCTGCCTTCAAGGACGCTGACAGGACCAGGGCAGAGTCGGACATCGCTCACAAGGAGTTCGTTAAAGCCCAGGAAGCAGCTGACGAGCAGCACAAGATATTCATCAATGCCCAGAAGGAAATTAGGGAAATTGATAAGGAAGTTTTCAAGCTTAAGAAGAAGGACAAGGACGGCAAAGGTCGCCCGGCAAAGGCTGAACTTCAGAAAGACGCTAAGGACATCTTTGATAAATTCAAGGGTGGAGCCAAGCTTACCACTGAAGACCTCATGACTCTCCAGAGATCCGGCCTTTAATTTCCAGATTACGGAAAAGATTCACATCGCTTAAATATCTTCAATTTCCGTTGTTTGCAGGCTATCCTTTTAGCCTGCACTTCCTTTTTCCTGTTACATTCGCAGGGTTTAACTCTGGATTTTGGCTTTTTCCTTATTTCTTCTGATTTCTCCTTATTTCTTCTGATTTCTTCTTATTTCTGCCCTGTTCTGCCTTTTTCTCCCTTTTTCTGCCTTGTTCTCCTCTCTGTTTTTCTCCCTGATTCGTTCTCATTCTCTTCTCAGTCTTTTTTTCTGGTCCTGCCTTTTTCTGCTCTCAGACTTTATTATTTTCATTTAAGAATTTTGTTAATATCACTGACACTTATACTTACAATCTGATATAAATTTATAATTATTTGTAATACTAATCTATAAATATCTGAATTGGTATTACTTCTATTTGATTATTTATGAATTCTACGGTGTTAACAGTTATCGGCATCTTAATCGCGATTTTTATCTTTGGGGTTAAAACCGGACTTGGGTGCGGCTTTTCAAATGCAGGGCCTCGAAAAATAATTGCGGTTGCAGGTAGTTATTTCTTGCTTTCTGTGCTTGTGGGAAGCATTGTAGGAAATTTCAACATGGGAAGTTTTGAGAAAATTTCCGGTATCGGGATGGGTGTCCATGTACTGCTTTCCCTGCTCCTTATCGGAACCGGGGTATATACCCAGAAGAATTGGAACACCGGGAGGGATGTTTCAGGGCATACTTTCCTTGTCCTTTCCATGCCCTGCCCGGTCTGCCTTGCAGCCCTGGCTTTTTGCTGTATGCTCCTTGCAGCCAGCCTTGAGCTCAGCGGGCTGAAAATAGGTCTGCTTGTAGGAACTGCTTTTTGCATCTCGGTCCTGTTTTTTTCTTTCGGGTTCAAGAGACTCGGAAAAACCCCCGAGAGCCTGGGAAGCGTAATGCTGCTCCTTGGAATTTACTATCTGCTCGGAGCCATGATCATACCGGCTTACATGAAAACAAAACAGCTGGACCTGGTAGCCCTCTCGGGAGGCGGGGTGGGTGTCGTTCCCCTTTCCCTTTCCGGATTGGTGATCCTGGGCGGGTTCTTGCTGGGAACTGTGAGGTCTAATCAATGAGTATAGCAGGTCCCCTTTTCAGCATAATGTATACTTTTTCGTCAGCTTTGCTCTATCCGGTGATTATAGTCCTGCTCCTGCTGGTCCTTTCTTCTCTGGCCCTGATAGGAGAATTTTTGTCGGAGTATTCAAAAAGGCACAGGGATGCCAGGAAACTGGAAGAAGACTGCATGCAGCTTCGAAGCACGGTGAAAAATTCGGGGTTCAGGGATGCCTCAAATGCTCTCCGGGAAAGCAGGCAGAACCGGATGGTTGCTTCCTTTTCCAGGGATGCTGCACCCTATCTCGAGCAAAAGCGATTTTTTGCAATCGAAAAGCTTGCAGCCGAATATGAGATAAGGATGTCCGGACAGCTCGAAAAGACAAAAATCCTGGCTACTATTTCTCCCATGCTGGGGTTAATGGGTACCCTGATCCCTCTCGGGCCTGCCCTTATCGGGCTTTCACAGGGGGACATTGCCACCCTTGCAAACAACCTGATGATTGCCTTTGCGACTACCGTTGTCGGGCTGTTTGCCGGGAGCATCGGGTATGTCCTGACCCAGGTCAGGAGGCGCTGGTACTGGGAGGATATGTCAGACATTGATTACATCCTGGACGCTCTGGAAGAGAGCTTCAAGGAAGCCTCAGAAGATGGAAATAGAATCGAGCAAAACGGGCCAATCCCGTCCCTTACTTCGAAGGAGGAAATGCATGAGAAAAAGCAGACGTTACCGGCGAACCGGGCTCCTGCAGGACCCGGAAGACCAGAACCCGTTGACGGGAGTTGCTAACCTCTTCGATGTGGCGATGGTTTTTTCCGTTGCCCTGCTTGTGGCACTGGTTATGTCTTACCAGCTGCCCGAACTCTTGAATCCTGAAGAGGATATCACAATCGTAAAAAATCCAGGTGCCCAGGACATGAAAATCATTATCAAGGAGAATGGGCAGCCGATTGAAGTCCTGGACATGACCGACAATATAGGTGGAGGCACAGGAGAAGCCCTCGGGACGGCCTACAGGCTGGCCGATGGCAGGGTTATCTATGTCCCTGAAAGCGAAGAAGAGGGGAATGAAACCTCCGGATGACAATTTTATGACAATTTTATGACAATCTTATGACAACCTTTCTTGCTAAACCGGTCAGGGTTTCATTCTGGCCGGTTTTTTGCCCACTTTCTTTCCTTCACCAGTCTTTTCTCATTCCGATATTTTCAGGTACTTTTCCCGGAACTCCGGGTTCCTCATGAGGCAGGAATTTGCGTTGTAAACCGGGTCTTCCCGGATCTTTTTCCAGACGTCTTTTATTTTATCAGTATAGATGTTTCCGTAAGGAACCGGGATGCAGGCGCAGGGCAGGATGTTTCCTTCGGGGGTGATGTGGAGCCATTTCCTGCCGGCCATGCAGCCTGTGGTCCGCATTACCTGGGGTATGGGGAAAATTCTGGGCCCTTCCTTTTCTTTTGCCCTGGCCACGAAAGCGTCAAATTTTTCAAGGTCTGCCTGGGTCAGGATTTCGGATTCGTGTTCCATCCAGCGGCCTGTGGGGACAATTTCGTAAAAAGAGAGTTCATGGGCGCCAAGTTCTGCGGCAAGGGCGTAGAGTTCATCAAGTTCGTCCACGTTTTCCCTGGAAAGGACCAGGTAGATGTTGACCAGCAGTCCGGCTTCAAGCCCGTTTTTGACTGCGTCGACGGCACTTTTAAAGATTCCTTTCCTGCCCCTGATGTAATCGTGCTTTTCTTCGTAGGGGCTGTCAAAGCTGACAGTCAGGGAATAAAGCCCCGCTTCTTTCAGGCTCCTTGCCTTTTCTTTTGTCATCCCGACCCCGGAAGTGAACATACCCGTGATGGCTTTTTCCGGGTTTACGTAGCGGATCAGGTCTTCGAGCCCCTGGTAGGTCAGGGGTTCTCCCCCGTCGAAGATTATGAAGGTGCTGCCCATCTCAAGCATCTGGTCGATGGCATCCTTCACGGTTTCGGGAGATATCTTTGCCCGGTTTTTCGTATCCGGGAGGGCACAGTGGATGCAGTTGTTGGGGCATTCCTCGGTAATGGAGATCGTGACCTGGTCGGGGAGCATCTTCCCGAGCATTGCGGAGAGCTGGCTTTTTACCAGCCTGTCAAAACCGGAGCCCGGGATCGGGGGCATCCAGGTGGAATAGATCAGCTGTTTTTCCCCGACTTTTGCGGGCTTTTCCCCGTCAAAGATGGTGAAGTTTCCTGCCATCACTCTTTTCATAATCGGGGAGGCGACTCCGCTGGTTTTCATCCGGACCCTGCCGTGCTCGACTTCAGCGTAGACCCTGAAGAGTGGGTTTTTGTAAAAATCATACTGCATGTTTTTTCTATCCCTTGTTTTAAGCCCGTAAATTCTTCGCAAATTCTTCGTAAATTCTTCGTAAATTCTTCTCAAATTTATTTGTTCCTGAGAAAAGCCCTGTACTTAAGCATTGCCGAGGGGTTCTTTTTAAGCATGAACATGAAGACCTGCATCGCCTGCTCAAGGGCGCTTCCGTGGATGAAGGAGAGGTCTTCCTTTTCAAAGACTTTGATCATCTCGTCGATTTCCCTGTCTTTCATCTTCCGCAGGGTCTCAAGAGCAATCCTGCCCAGGTAGTGTTCGGTCCTGTACTCTTTTTCCCAGGTCTTACGGTATTCCGAGAGGGCGTTTTTTGAAACGTCTCCTTTTTTAACGGCATCTGCCGCCACGTCTCCACAGATCTGGCCTGAACGCATGGCATAGCCTATCCCTGACTGCCCGGCGGCCCCGCCCACAACCATTACCCCGTCCGTGATATACTCGTTCGGGATAGTTACTATAGGGTCTCCGCCGGAGAGTTTTCTTACGACTTCAAGCTCCTCGATTCCCTTGAGCTTTTTGAAGCGCTCCACCCAGGCGTTCATGTAGGGTTTTGCGTCTTTTCCGCACCTGCGCACATAAGCTCCGATTGCGGCATTGTCCCCCCCGCGGGGAGAGTACGTGGTTTTCCAGCCGGGAGCGTGGTTTCCCACGTAGTACTCGAACATGTCCGGTTTCCCCAGGCCCGGAGCCCTTACGTCCAGTTCAATGCCCCAGGCGATGTCTTCGGGGTGTTTCATGGTTTTCAGACCTAGGAGGGAAGCCATTTTCGAGTTGATCCCGTCGGAGATGATCACAAGCTTTGACCTGAAGACTCCCTCAGAGGTACTTATTGCAAATTCTTCACGGTCTTTCAGGATGTTGTAGGCTTCGATACCTGTGCGCAGGTCTACCCCTGTATCCGTAACCTTCTTTGCGTAAAAACGGTCAAATTTCGTCTTGTCAATGGCATATCCGGGGGTCTCAACAACCACCCTGCGTCCCGAGGGTGCAATGATCTGCATGCCTTTCAGGTAATGGTCCACGTAGGACGGGTCCACCTTCTCGCCGCACCTGTCCAACATCCCCTTGAAAAAAGAGTTTGCAGGATGAGGGGGATGCCCGACATCTTCCTTTTTTTCCAGCAAAAGGACATCTGCGCCTTTCTCGCAGGCATTTCGGGCAGCCATCAGCCCTGCAGGGGATGCCCCGATTACGATAATATCAGCGTCCATTTTTTTATCCTCTCTTTTTCTCTATTTTTGCCTATTTACCTCTCCCTGCCTACTTTTTCCTTTCCTGTGCTCTGCCTTCTTACCAGAGAATAGATGTGTAAGCTTCAAGGTAGATGCACAGCACCACGTCCAGGATCATGGACCCGAACATGACGGCCCTGTAGTTTGACCCGTTTAAAAAGAGGCTTCCTCCTCTTTCCGGGGTTGGGTGTCTGATAAAGTCTAAGCACTGGGCAAGCATCCAGAGCCCTGAGGCCAGGGCGCCTGCAAAGTACACGGGGCCGAGTCCGGCAGACCAGCCGATGATTACCGACGCGATAACTCCCACGATCCACCAGAAGGTAACGAATTTTGCGGTAAAGGGGATGCCGTAAGTCACGGGCATGGTGGGTGCGCCTTTGAGCCTGTCGCCTTCTACGTCCCGGGCAACTCCGCCAAGGGTAAAGGCCCAGTCAGTAACGCACATCATTAGTCCGAAGCAGATCCCGGCAAGGGGCAGGATCACCCCGTCACTGCCTTTCAGGATTCCTGCAGGGTCAAAAGCCAGCCAGACACCCACAGGCACAAGCCCGTAAGAGATGCCCACAGGCACGAAGCTGAGGAAAGTGCTCCGTTTTGCGAAAATTGAGTAGACCGTGATTGTGCCGGCTGCTATCAGGAGGACCAGGAGGGATTCCGGGTTCAGGTATGTGGCTGCAGTTCCCGCAATTACTAAAAGAAAGATGGCGTACGTAAGTGCCGTTTTCTTTGAAACCGTAGAAGAAGGCAGTGGACGGTCGGGAAGGTTGATGGTATCGATGTCAACGTCGCAACAGTCGTTGAAAACGTATGAACTGGTGATGGCTGCAAAGCCTCCGATAACCGCAATAATGAAAGGGCTGAGTTCCGGAAGCCCTCCGCTTGCCAGGTAGGACGCCAGGATGGCGCTTGAGGCAGGGAGGGTCAGGTCCATGTAGTAGAGTTCGGGTCTCAGCAGCTGGAGATAGGGGCTGAGTTCTCCGATTCTTGCTGTGAGGGACAATGTTTTCACCTGTAGTTTGTGGTTTTATTTGGGGGTTCCTGTTATTTTTAGGGGAGTTGTTTAAGGATAGTCCTATAAACATGCGCATGTCAAAAAAGTTTTCTTTTTTATTCTTTTTTCCATTCGTCTCTGTATACAAGTTCCACCCTTTCCCGGATTTTTTCGAGGAGTGGGTGGTCGAACCCCGGTTCGCAGATGAAGGTAAATTTTGCTTCAGGGTTCAGGTCTATTAGTTTGAGGGTATTTGAGAGAGCTGTGCTCAGGGCTTCGTAATCCGGTATTTTCGGGACCTCGGCGCTGAAGGGGTATACCTCTTCCATTTCCACGGGATATGCTCCGAATGGGGGTTTGAAAATTAGGACCTGGCTGTATTCCTTTTCGCCCTTCACGGGCCTGGTGCGGATAAGCGCCGGACCTTCGATACTGAAACGTTCCAGCCTCTTTCCGAAACGCAGGACTTCGGGACGGGACGCGGATTCGGGTCCGCAGTAGAAAAAGGTGCCTTTGGTAGCAGGGTCGAATTTCTCGAGCCAGGTGGAATGAGTATAGAGCCTTTTCAGCCCGTCAAGCAGTTTCGGATGGCCACGACAGCGCTTTTCCACAAGTTCCAGGAGTTTTCCTTCTTTTATGGACTGCTTGATCAGCCTGATTTCCTCGAAGGTCGCGTAGAGGTTGTGCCTTCCCAGGAGTTCCTGGCTGTTTTTTGCTTTTTTCAGCTCTTCTGCAGTGTATTTCGAGCAGATGGGGCAGGAACAGGGCAGGTAGGTAAGTTTGTCCAGGTGGTAGGTCCCGTTTGCAGTGATATAGCGCCCGTCCTTTGCGTAGAGGGCGTAGGCTGCCGAGTCAAAGAGGTCACAACCAAGGGCCACGGCGAGAGCAAACATCATAGGGTGCCCTGCCCCGAAGAGGTGAACCGGGGCAACCGGGGAGAGACCCTTTTTCGAGGCTGCGATAACGTCCACGAGTTCTGCGTAGCGGTAGGTTTCCATAAGGGGGACCACGGCTCCCAGGGGGTAGACTCCGAAATCGAGTTCTTTCAGATGGGAAGCGGCTTTTTCCCTCAGGTCGGGGTAGGTCGAACCCTGGACCGGGCCTGCAAGGAGCTGTTCTCCCTGTATGAGTTTCCGGGCGGCTTCCAGGCGTTCGGCGGTAATTGCAAGTTCTTCTTCGGCCCGCTTTCTGGGGACGTCAGGAGGAGTCGGGATGTCCAGGGGGACAATGATGTCACTCCCGATTTTTTGCTGGAATCCCAGGATCTCCTCGTTAGTGACTTCCACCGAGCCGTAGATGGAAAGCTGGAATGACCCCGAATCAGTCATGATGGGCCCGTCAAAGCCCAGCAGCCCGTGCAGCCCTTTTTCAAGGGCCACGTTTCGCAGTTCTTCTTTCCGGTAGATAATATAGGAATTGGTGATAAGGATCTCTGCCCCGAAGCTTCTCATCTCCTCCGGGGGGATAAGCTGGATGTTCGGATTGATCACAGGCATGACGGTGGGAGTCTCCACTATCCCGTGTGGGGTCTTGAGTTTCCCTATCCTGCCGCCTGCATCCTTGTCGAGTATTTCAAATATCGTTGACATGCCGGGGGAATAAATATCTCTCAGCTATATTTAACTTTGGGGACGGAAAAAAGGAATGTCTTTATAGGACGGGTCGGAAGGAATTTCGGCAGGGGTTTTTACGGAGCTGTTGCAGGGTTTTTTTGCAGGGTTTTTGCGACTTTTTGCAGGTTTTTTTCGGGGTTTTTTGTACTTGCTTTCAGGGCTTTTTTCTTTTATCCTAACGACTTGAATCGGCTGTTTTCTTCCGGGGATAAGGGACATTCTATTATTTTGTATAGTTTTGTGCGATCTGCCCACAACCGTTATATATCTCGATAATCAAGGGTTGTACTGATAGTAAGTTGCAGATCAATAAGCTGCAGATCGGAATGACAGACCAGAAATTTGCATGTCTGAACGATACAGATCAGAATGATACAGGTGAAAATATGACCGAAGATCCGAAAAAATTGTTATTCGATTTTACAGAATGCCTCGGAGAATTTGCTTCCGAAACCGAAGTTCAGGGAAAACAGGCTCTAGCGTTTATGGACATGGTCGGGGCAAGTTTTGAAGACTCGGTCCTGGACTTCAAGACCAAGGAACTAATCGCTATCGGGATTGCCCTCTACCACCGCTGTCCCTACTGCATCTCCCTCCATGCCTTTAACGCCCTTTATGCCGGGGCCACAAAAGAGGAGATCATGCAGGCTTCCATGGTTTCGGTTGCCTTTGGCGGCGGGCCCTCGATGTCCTTTTCAGTAACCCTTTTGAAAAAGGCGGTTGAGACCTTCCAGAGTGAATCCTTTACCGAAGAAGACCGGGTGGAAATCCTCAAAAGGCTCGGGATGGCCTGAATATTCCAACCCTGTTTACCTACGTTGTTTTAATTTCCTAATCTACCCTACTCTTCTTTAAACTTTTTTATTTTTCTTAACTTTTAAGGGCATTTCAATCTTCTTTTGCCCTTGGCATGGCAATGATTTCCCGGACCTGCAGGGAGAAAAAGTCATTGCTGTGAGCAGGCCTTAACACAAGAGCCACGTCCGCACCCCAGCGAGTACCACCAATGGCAATGATTTCCGTGTCTTCAGAGACGGGGATGTGGCCTGAGTCTGCCGCCATGATTGCGACTTCCACCGCTACCTTGAAGCCTTTCCCGAAGAGGGCGCGCAGGGTGTCGGAAATTACTTCTATCCGGGAATAGCCTCCGAACTTCTTGGTTATTGAGCGCTCGATCCCCGAAAACATGTGGGACTGGGTGGTGATAACGGCTCCGAGCTCCTCAAGTTTCTGTTTGTATTCCTCTTCCACTTCCCATTCGCCTTTTTCTTTTTGCCCGTACTGGTGACTGATGCCTATGACCTTGATTCCGCTGTCTTTCACGGCTTCAGCCATCTTGAGAGCGGTCTTCCCGCTGGTGCTTGCAACCACGATATGTGTGATTCCAAGTTCTGAGGCTCTTTTTGCTGCAGCCCCTACAACGGCATCAGTGTTTGTTTCCCCTACGCTGTCCAGATAAAGAATTGGTTTTTCCATGTGTGGCTCTCCTTTGAATTTTTAAGTTTTGTTTATTTCTATTTAGAGGTTAATTCATTTCCATTTGGAGGTTTTTTATGAACTCTTTCCCTCTTTTTGCTTTTACGGATTATCTATCTTCCGTATAAATAACCTGAATTATTGCAGATTTTTATATTTTATCGCAGGTTTTATTGCAGGTTTTGCCCTCGGTTTTCCCGAAGCTGCTGTGGAGTCTGGCTATTAATTTCACTTGATAATAGTTCTATACTGATTATTTATTTTATCTAAGTATACAATTAAATATTTTAAGTTGTCTCAACAAAATCTATATATCAGGAGATTCTCTTTAAATACTCTCGAGGTTTTTTGGTTTTTAGGGACCCGGTAAATAACCTTAATTTTTTATTCTTTTATGGGTTTAGGATTTCACGGGGTCGGGCCTTTGAGAACCTGTTTAAGTATGATTAGGTAAGATATAGTTGTAGGGGTTATATTTTCAGTGAGGTGGTACTTTGTCAGATACGGATTATGATAACAATGACGTGAAGATTATTACGAAACCTGTGCAGTCAAAAAACCCTGTTTTGATTGAAGGTTTCCCCGGAATCGGGCTTGTTGGGAACATTGCAAGTCAGCACCTGATCGAAGAGATGGATATGGAGTACATCGGTTCTATCGAGTCCAGATATTTTCCCTCCATTGCCGTGCTCTATGAGGGGCTTATCAATATGCCTGTCCGGATCTATGAAAGTGTGGAACATAACCTGCTTATTGTGATTTCGGATATCCCTATCAGCCATTCGGTTTCTTACGATGTCAGCAATGCCCTGGTTGACTGGGCAGAGTCCATCAATGTAAAGGAAATTGCCTCTATTGCTGGAATTGCTATCATGGACGGGGGACATAAGGTCTTCGGGGCAGCCACTACCCAGGAGATGCTGGACAAGATCAAGGACGAAGTGGAGGTCTTCCAGATGGGGACTATTTCAGGCATTTCGGGCAGTGTGATGGCTGAATGCCTGCTCAGGGGAATCCCGGCGCTGAGCCTGCTCGGAGCTACCAGGTCCCAGAATCCCGATCCCAGGGCTGCTTCTGCTGTTGTTGAGGTTTTGAACAAACTCTACGAGCTGTCGATCGACACCGAACGGCTCATAAAGCAAGCTGAACGCATAGAAGTTGAGTTGCAAAAACTTGCTGAAGATGTCCAGACCACCGAACAGAAAGGAGAAGTCAAAAAGGAATTCCCAATGTACGGGTGATCCTATGGAGTACATTGCGCTAACAGGAATTGCCGATTCAGTGATCGAAGCCCTTAAAAAACATTCACTCCGGACTCTTGAAATCCGGAACCCTCAAAATTTTTTCGGTGTACTTGGGCTTACTGCAGGGGGTCAGGTTCTCTTAACCTCCACCCGCCGTGACGATTTAACGGACGGGACCACAGGGCTCATTGCCAGGGTTGTGCAAAGGCAGATCTCCACACATTCCATTATCAGTGCAAATGATTTGTATATTGAGGAATGTGAAACCATGGCTGCTCGCGTTCAGCTCGAATGCAGGTGCATGGCAAGGGTACGCAGCGTCATCTCAAATGAGCTTGGCAAACCGGTAGTAGTGGACGTTAGGGAAACTCCCTGCTACGAAGCCCGATAAAAAAAGTTTTCAGGCTGGAGAAACAGCTTCTTCAAAACTTTTTTTCCCTTTTTTGTAAAATGATTTCTCTTTTGAGCAGGTTGATTCACGATCCCAATAACTTATTTTTTACCTGAGGGATCTGGTCAGAAAAGATTTTCTGATAAATGAATTCACCTTTTGAGTCCTGACCTTAAATACGCCGGTATAACTGAGCCCGGGATAAAAAAGAAGTGGGTTGCGGAATCTGAAATTTTCCGACAACCGTATATTTTGATTTATTTCAATGTTTTTAGCAGGATTACATATCCATTTCAGGCATTTCTCCGCCGGGGCCTGCTTTCATACCTGCAGAAGCGATCACATCGTCGATCCTGAGGATCATGATTGCTGCTTCGGTGGCGGCGTTGATTGCCTGGGTCTTGATCCTGAGAGGCTCGATGACATTATTTTCGTACATGTCTTCGATCTTCCCGGTGTAGACGTTAAGGCCTGCCTTCTTGTTGCCTTTCTCGTGCTGGGAGCGCATTTCCACGAGCATGTCGATGGGGTCCAGACCTGCGTTTTCTGCGAGGGTCTGGGGGATGACTTCCAGGGACTCGGCAAACTTCGTAACTGCAAGCTGTTCCCTGCCCTTCAGGGTTGCCGCATATTCCTTGAGCCTGAGCGCAAGTTCGATCTCAGGGGAACCGCCGCCCACAACGACCATCTGGTCTTCGAGGGCTACACCCACGACTCTGAGAGCGTCTTCGAGAGCCCTTGAGATGCCGTCTACCACGTGCTCGGTTCCGCCGCGGAGGAGGATGGAGGTGGTCTTGCTGTCCTTGCAGCCTGTGACAAAGGTCATCCTGGAGCCAGTGACGTCCTTTTCTTCCACAAGGCCCGCATACCCGAGGTCGGACTCCTCAATCTCGTCGATGTTGGTGATGATCTTTGCGCCGCTTGCGCGGGCGAGTTTGTCCATATCGCTCTTCTTAACCCTGCGCATGCCGAAAATGCCTGCCTTTGTCAGGTAGTACTGGGCAAGGTCGTCCATTCCCTTCTGGCAGAAGACAACGTTGGCCCCGGTGGAGATCACTTTGTCCACAATTTCCTTTAGCATTGCTTCTTCCTGGTCAAGGAAACGCTGCATCTGGTCAGGGGTTGTGATCTTGATCTCTGCCTTGGTTTCGGTCTTCTTGAGTTCGACAGGTACGCTTAAGAGGAGGATCTTTGCGTCTTCTATGACTTCAGGCATTGCGGCGTGAACGCGTTCCTTGTCAACGATGACTCCTTCAATAATCTCAGAGTCCTGGATGCTTCCTCCAGGTCTCTTTTCGGTCTTGATGTCTTCGATGTCGACCGTGATCTTCCCCTCTCTTTCTTCCACAATGGACCTGACTGCCTTTACCGTAAGTGCGGAGAGGTGTTCCTTGTAAGATTCTGCCCCTTTCCCGGTGATTGCGGTTGCGGCCAGCTTCTCCAGGGTTTCGGTCTCTTCCGGGGAGACGCTGATTGTGATGGTCTCCAGGATCTTTGTAGCCTGGTTTGCTGCGAGCCTGTATCCGCTTGCGATCAGAGTGGGGTGGACACCGCTTTCCAGCAGTCCCTCTGCCTTTTCCAGAAGTTCTCCTGCAAGAACGGCTGCGGTGGTGGTTCCGTCTCCTACCTCTGCGTCCTGGGTCTTGGAAACTTCCACGATCATTTTTGCGCCTGGGTGTTCGATGTCCATTTCCTTGAGGATGGTTGCCCCGTCATTCGTGATCACTACATCGCCCATGGAATCCACGAGCATCTTGTCCATACCCTTCGGGCCAAGAGTGGTCCTGACTGCCTCAGCTACGGCCTTTGCGGCCATGATGTTGTTGTGCTGTGCGTCGGAACCGTGGGTCCTCTGGCTTCCTTCTCTTAAAATAAAGATTGGTTGTGCTGCCAAACTTCAATCTCCTTTATAATGATTTTGAATTTTTATGATTTTTTATTAGTTGATTAGTTGAATTCTTAAGTACGCAATTTTCAGTACGTAATTTTCCTATTCTTAATGCAAGCACTTCTATATAAGAATTCCTCTAAGCTGGAAATTAATATCTTTTAAAAAAAAGGCTTCTGCTCCTTTTAATTCTTTAATCCTCCTGAATTTTGCTTTCACTCGCAGAGACCTTTCAGGGCGCAAAATTCAGAAGGACACCCATTAAAAAGAGCATAAAAACAATGTTTGCCAGAAGTACGGAAGTTTCTTTTTTCCCGAGGACCTTTAGCAACATGAAAAAAGAGGTCATGCATATGGCTGTTGAACTGGCTGAGAATACAAGGGCGGAACCCAGGGGGAAACTGCCTCTCTCCATGAGAGGTCTCAGCACAAAAACGTCAGCTCCATTACATAGATATGCCGGGGTGCCCAGGCCTAATGCTATCAGGGCACTTCCCAGTTCATCTGACAGGATTACTGATAAACTCGCCAGGTCAGGGGAATATAAATCGTACACAAGCCCTGCAACCCCGCCTATCATAAGATAGGGGAACACAGAACGAAAAACCTCAAAGGTTGCTTCGTAAATGTCTTTCCCAGGGTTTGTACCTGAGGAGCCGGTCCCCCTGTCAATTCCAAGTTTTTGGGCGGGGTGCAATGAAAGCGTTTTTGAGGGTCCCGTGGTGGGCGCGGTGGTTCCCGGAAAGCCTCCCGAACTTTGGAGGTCTTTCCACCTGTTCGTTCTTAGCTTCTCCACTACTATTCCTGAGGACACGGCAAGCACGAAAGCAAAGATAATTCTGTAGATGCCGTACTTCACACCCAGTACGGAGAATGATAATATAATTATATAGGGGTTCAGGACAGGGGCGGCTACGAGGAAAGTTACCAGTGTCCTCAGTTTCATCTTATCTTTCATTGTCTCGATGAAAGGAATTGCCGTGCAGGAACATAAAGGCAGGATAGATGCGTAAATGAAAGCCGAACCCTGTCCTTTCGGGTAGAATTTTCCGAACCTGACAAAGTAACGCCCCAGGATCACTGCTACAAAAACACTAACAAGAAGAGTCAGCGTAGATTCTACAAAATATTCGAAGAAAAGAGTCTGAAATGTAGAAAAATTTGCATAAATAAAGCACTGTTCTTTCGAAAGGTAATCTATATTGTTTACTGTCTTGTAGACCCAATCAAAAAGTGTAAACAATATTGCAAAAAAAATCAACGTTTTAGCCAGAACCCTGTTCTTCATAATACCTCAGCAGAAAACCTCTGAGTCTTTAGCTCAGGGGTAGTTGACTTGTTCTCCTTACCTTTGCAATGCTTTCTTCCCGTTTTTTAATGCTTTCTTCCCGTTTGTAATGCTTTCTTCCCGGTTTTTTAATGCTTTCTTCCAGTTTTGTAATTCGTTTTTAAAACCGAATAGCCTTGTATCTCCTGAAAACATCTTCATTATTTTGTTTGTCTTTCTCCTAAAAATATTTATTTACCTATTTACCCTTACCCCTCATTTTTTCCAAACAGTTGGAGTTCCGGGTCCTTTCCCCTGACTCCCTGCAGCATAACAAAATTAGTTCATACATATCCATGCAAATGCAAGTGCAGATGCAAGTGTAAATGAAAAATAAGGAGTTTCCCGGTATAATGTGTGTATTGTGTATGCCGGGGTATATCTGCTGTATGCTGGGTTCCGGTATCTATACGGAATGCTGTGCTATGGGTGAGTGAAAAAATATATAATTGTCTTTCCGGAGTTCAGCTATAAAAAAGTCTGCCAAAAAAGTCTGTCTTTCATTTGCAGATTTGAATCACAAAAAGTTAAATCAACAAGTTAAGCTCGGAGGAATTTCGACAATTTCCTCCGACCTCTCTATGTACCTTCTTTCCTTGAACCTATTTTCCTCGCACCTGTTTTTTATCTGCATCCCGGTTTCAACGTCTCCGTTTCAATGCGTCTTTATGTACTCGATCATCCGCGGGGTCAGCAGGGGGATGATCTGGGGCAGCATGTTCGGCATCAGGTTTTCCATGGCTTTTGGCATGAGGTCCGGAAGCTGCTCTCTCATATAGTCCGGCATTGGGACCCGCCTTTCCACGGCTTTGAGCATGTCCGGCATAACTTTGGGCATGACCGAGGGCATGAGCCTGGGCATCATAACCGGCATCATGGGCTTCATCAGGGCGTCCATACCGGGCACGTATTTGACCATTTTCATCATGGACTGCAGGGGTGCGGGCATGGCTGCCATCATCTCGGGCAGGAGTTCTACCATAAGGTCAGCCATGTTTTCGGGCTGCATGAGGTCGATCATTTTCTCAAAGGGCATCCAGGACTGCAGGGCGTAGTTTGTCGTGTCCGGGATGTCATAGCCGAGGCTTCTGGCCACAAGGGCACCGAGGTCCTGGGACTCTATGTTCATGTTGTTTTTCTCGGCTGCGACACGGAACTGGACCGTACAGCAGGGACACAGAGCCGCAATGATGTCTGCATTCACATCTACAGCTTCCTGAAGCCTCATACCTCCAAGTTTGTATGCAACCGGAGGTTCGGCAATCAGGCTGACCACCGAACCGCAGCAGTGGGCCTGTTCCCTGTTATGTTCAAGTTCCCTGAACTGGATGCCCGGGATGGCCTTCAACAACTCTCTCGGAGGTTCGTAGACTTTGCCTCCGGCTCTACCCAGGTGGCAGGAGTCATGCCAGGCAACCACTTTATTGAGCGGTTTTTTGAATTTGGGCTTCAACACGTCCAGGCGCTCCACCAGGACTTCGGAATAGTGCTTTGTCTCAAGCCCGTATTCGATACCGAGCTTCTCCGCCCACTGGGGATAGACGGTGTGCCACATGAGCCAGCAGGCAGGGCAGGAAGTGATCACGGTTTTTACGCCTCGCTTTTTCATGTTGTAGACGTTCATCCGCATGATCTTTTCAAAGACGTCCCATTTCCCGGCAACGAGCATGGGAATCCCGCAGCACGCTTCCTTGTCAAAAAGCCCCGTGAATTCAACACCTGCATCATCGAGCATACACACAGCCCCTACAGCCACGTCTTTCTCCACAAAAGAGGCGGTGCAGCCCGCAAAGTAGGCGTACTCAGCTTCGTCCTTCATCTTTGCCCGGATATCGTCCGGGATCCATTTGTCCCTGTCCTTGCGGTAGTTTGCCCAGATGTTTCGCTCTTTCAGGAGGCTGGCTGCCATGATCTCGAAGGGTGGGAAGGTCATTTTCTTTTCTTCATCAACCAGTTTCCCCCGCATGTTCATCCAGGCGTGTTCGATGGGCATGTCAAGCTCACAACGGGCGTCGCACATCTGGCAGGTGGTGCAGGCAAGGAAGGTGTTTGTCTGCCGCTGGTCAAGCTTTTCCCGGCCTGCCAGGTATTCCTTTATAAAAAACCATTTTCCTCTGGGCGATTGGGACTCCCAGCCCCGGCCGTAGTACTGGTCGCATTCGCTCACACAGTAACCGCACTGGGAACAGGAGTAAGCCAGTTCCACGACCTCTGCGGGAATCTCCTTTTCGTCCTTGAAGGTCGTTTTCCCTATCCCGGACATGTTCCCCGCTATCCGGCCCAGAGGCTCGAACGCAGAACCCATGGATACAGCAGTGTTCAGGAGCCCCTTTCCTTCCAGGGTCTCGGGGTTCATAATCCCGTTTGGGTCGAATTCTTTCCTGAGGGCTTCGATTTCGGCAAGCCTGTCCCCGAAGACATCCTTTCTCTTTGAGGCAAAGAAAAGTCCTGAGGAATAAGCCCTGCCCCCGTTTTCTTCTGCAATCTTCAGGATACTCAGGGAAAGGGCAAAAGCCGTATTAAAGAGGACCGAGCGTTCGGAATGGCGCATGAAGCAGAGGAGCACGACGTTTCCATCGCCTATGACCATGCCTTCGGTAAGCACCGGGAGTTTGATTCTCTTTTTGATTTCTTCAAAGGCCCTGTCCATCTTATCAAGCGGCACCAGGATCTCTGCCGGGATGAATGAGGGGCCGAGCCTCTTCACCTTCATGGACTTGAACCACTCTTTAGTCTCGTGTTTTGCGATTTCTTCGGGGAGGACCGTGCCTCCTGCGCTTTCGATCGCTTCGCTCAGGCCGGAGACGTCTCTTGAAGCGGGGTACATGAAGGTGCAAACGTAAGCCGTGGGAAGTACCGGCCTGTCCTTATCTACGATTTCCCCGTAATGGAGCTTTTGTGGGGCCTGGTTCTTCATGTCCGCCCATTCCGGGTTCAGGAAAGAAATTGACCAGAGCGGAACTTTTTTCTCTCTTATGATCTCAATGGCTTTCCTTAGGGCCTCAGCATCCCGGAAACTGGCTGAAATGGCCGTTCTTTCTTCCTGTTTCTGGACTTTCAGGGTAACTTCCGTGATGATACCTGTTGTCCCCATGGTCCCTATGAGTTTTCCTAGTTCGGGGCCTGAAAATTCCCTTAGCTTCCCGTTTGGAAGGACGACCCGGACGCTTTCCATGCTCTCGTGCCCCCAGCCAAACTCGTAACTGCCGTAGCCTGCCCCACTTTGCATGAGCCAGCCCCCGACGGTTGAAGAAGGAGCACTTGAGGGTATGGCTCTGAGGGAAAGCCCTTTTTCGTTTAGCTTTCTCTCAAGTTTTTCCCAGATGATCCCGCTCTGCACAATGGCTGTTTCTGTTTCCGGGTCAATGCTAAGAACCCCGTTCAACAGGGTCACATCAGCAACGATCCCGCTTTTTGTCGGGATGACTCCTCCGTATCCGGAAGACGCCCCTGCCCGCGGGACCACCGGAATTTTGTACCGGTTTGCAAATTCCAGGAGTTTGACAGCATCTCCTTCACTCCTGACTTTTACGACCGCAGCAGGATCGGTATTTCCTATCACTTTCTTTACAAGAGGTGGCAGGGCTCCTATATCGTGGTTGTAGTAGTGGCGTTCGCGTTTGTCAAGATTGACGTACTCTCCGAAGATTTCTGAGAGTTCCGTTTTCTGGGCGGCTGAAAGTTCCGGGACACGATTTGTCATGTTCTTTTCCTCCTGGATTCGTTTCCGGATTCCCGTAAACCGTAGCAATGTACATGAAATGTTGAATCGCCCTGACTGGCTGGAATAATGCCTGATCAAATGGAATAAACCAATATCCAATTGGAATAAAGTTATATCCGGTTGACAAAAAGTCAGGTCTGATCAGTAAGGTGTTTCCGGGCTCCCCATATTCTATATAGTATATTAATTGATTAAAAATATTGTTTACAGGGCGTTAACTAATCTCAAAATTGTAAAAATTGGAATTGTATAAATTGGAAGTGCAATCGCTCAGAAATGCAGAGCGTCTTTCGGACAGGCTTCTACGCAGCGTCCGCACTTGATACAGTCGGACATTGCTTCGCTGTTGCAGACGTCGAGCTGCATCGGGCAGACTTTTTCGCATTTTTTGCAACTGATGCAATTTTCCTTTTTGACCTGCAGTGGGTACTTCTTACCTCCAAGCAGGTTCTGGGCTGTGCCCATCGGACAGAAGGAACACCAGGCCCGCGGGCTCAAGAAGGTGCCGAATATGACTGCAATCACTGTGGTTACAATGCACATGGTCACGAGGATCATGCCTATTTTTTCAAACGTATTCAGGCTTCCGATAACGCTCATGACCCTGTAGCCCATGAAGCCCATTAGCAGGAAAAAGACCGGAATCCTCAGCCAGAAACTTCTGAATACGGCGGGAATCTTTTCTTTTTTAGAGATTTTTGAAATCCAGAAATCTACAAGACTGCCTCTGGGGCATAGGTTTCCGCAGAACCAACGGCCTCTGAAGGGGCTTATAAGGAAGATGGCGGCAAAGACTAACAGCATGAAATACCCGAGTGCAGGGTACCAGAGCCCTCCTATGGACACGATGAGGACAAGAATCCCCAGGTAAGGTGTTATTTTAAGCAAGTTTATCAACCTCTGTTTTCCCATTGTTCCAGTTCTTGCCCCAGCCTTTCGGCCCAGGTCTGGACAACGCTCATGATGATGTTTTTTACTTTAGTTCTGGAGTGAATTTTGTAGATGAATACGTAGCCTCCGCCGTCCAGGTTCTGCTGAGATCTCTGGAGAATCTCTTTTTCGTACAATTTTTTCACGGAACGCTGGACAGTGGAGATGTCAAGATCAAGGGCTTTTGAAAGAGTGTCAGTGTCAAACCAGTTTTCGGTGTCGTTTAAGAAATGTTTCAATACCTTCAGGTCAGCCCTGGTAAGGCCCAGGGCGCATTTGATCACGTCTTCTACTTTGAATTCTTTACATGCAAAGTCTATCACACCATTGCCTCCAATCTTTCGCAGTACTGTATTATCTGGGCAGTCTTATATAAACACTGACAAGTACTGAATTCTGCTTCTGTAAAACTGCAGTACCTATCTTTTTTAATTGTGGTCCCGGTTTCAAAGGGGGCTGAGAAAAGCTTCAGTTTCAAAAAAGAATGATGTTAATATTGATTAATCCAAAATTAAGTCGTTTAATTTTGAGTCCTCTCCTCTCATGATCTAAATTTGTAATCTAAACTTACAATCTCCTCTCATGATTTCATCTCATGATCTAAATTTGTAAGCTAAAATTTGAGTCATTTTCAGTTAATTTGGAGCCGGTTATTTTCAGATAAATCAAATCTATTTGAATATGTAAAAATTTACTTCAAGAGGGCAAGCCTTACTCGGAAAACTTCATGTTTTCTTTTGTCCAGATACCGTCTCTTTTGTGGTATTTTATCTCTTATTCACAGTGACTTTTCTACTTTTGTCTAAAAAACTGCCCACTATCTGTCCGGCATAGATAACTTTTTATATCCCCTCTCTAATCTGCAAATTGCGGTTAAATGAGCGGTGCATTCTCTCAGGTTTCTCCTCCACAAAGAAACCTTACTTTAGAATCACATTTTTGGCTCATCTTAATCCACAATACTCCACAAAACTCCACAAAAAAAGTCCGGCAGGTTTATCCTTTTTCCTGTCGGCCTCCACACTTTTTTTAAAAAAAGAAGTAAATAAGTTAATAAGTCTGTTTTTTCAAATAAGGTCGATCCTGAATTCCGCATTTTTAGGCGCATAAATGTCTTACGCTATTGAATTTTGTGCTTAAAATATAAGCACATTGTTTTTTTGGATTGGCTTTCAAAATCGGCATCAATTGAGTTCATATGTTAGTAATAATGCCTATATATGCGCTTAAAATATGGGAACTAAGGGTCGATAGGTCCCGGGAGTTTACATCCCGAGAGCTGTTTGGGTAATCGTATCTTCTATTTCGCCTCTGAGTTCCTCAGGGATGCCTTTTATGCCTACGTCCAGGAAACCACGCACGATCATGCCCACTGCCTCGTCTTCGGTAAGCCCCCGGGACATCAGGTATTCTACCTGGTCCTGGGCGATCTTTCCCACAGCTGCTTCGTGGGTCAGTTCTATATCGTCCACGTTTGCTTCCAGGACGGGGATTGCCCGCTGGCTTCCTTTATTGCTCAGGACTAGCCCCCGGCATTCCAGGTGCCCTTTTGCGCCAACGGCGTTTCCAATCATTTCCCCTCTTGCAATCACTTTTCCGCCCGTGGTGATTGTCCTCGATATTAGCTCGGCCTTTGTGCCCGGGGCATTGAAGATTGCCCTACTTCCCAGGTCAAGTTCCGAGCCCGGGTGAGCGATTGCGATTGTGTTAAGCCTCGTTACGGCTCCTTTTCCTTCAAGCCTGACCGTCGGGAAGGACTGGATCGAACGCACCGGTTTTAAGCAGATGTAGTTACTTATAAAGGTGCCTCCTTCTTCCACGTGGACAACAGTCCTGGGGCGGACTCCTATGTTCTCGGCCCAGTTGTGGATCATGGTGAAGTTCAGGGTGGCACCTTTTTTTACGTACATTTCGGAAATCCCCAGGTGCAGCCCTTCCTCAACTCCTTTCTGCGTAGTGCAGCCGGTTATAATGTCGAGCCGGGCTTCTTCTTCCACGACCACTATGTTGTGTACGGTCTGTGAGACTTTCTTGCTTCCCAGCATGAGACATGTCTGGACCGGAAATACGGTTTTTTTGCCTGCTGGCGCCCGGATGAAGTATCCGTCCGCATCTTCCAGGTAGCTTTTTGCCGTGTATTTGTCCGCGTCCACAGCCACCAGTTTCCAGGCATAGTCTTTGAGCCATTCGTGCGTTTCCATGGCTTTTTTGGTGGACATGAGCTCTACGTTTTTGTCCTTCAGGGAGGTATGGGAAATTGCATTGTCCTTCATCAGCAGGGTGCCTGCACGGCCTTCCTCGCTCGGGAGCACTCCTACCTGAAGAAGGGTCCTCTGGCTCTCCTCATCCAGTTCCTTCATGTTTTCAACGGGCTCGGAAACCTTTGAAGCCTCCTCGAATTTCTCAAGCTCGAAATCTTCCCCGAAAGCCGCTTTTTTCCCAATCGCACTTTCGGCTTTCTTCTTCAGGTTTATTTCATCAGCTTGCATTTGACACACTCCTCATACCCTTTTTTCTTGATCTCTTCTAGCATTTCCAGGGGATTGCCGGAACACATGACCGTCCCGTTGCAGAGGATGTAGCCCCTGTCCGCCTGCACGTAGTCCAGGATCTGGCCGGTGTGGGTGATGATCAGGGCGGATTTTCCTTTCTTACAGCGTTCCCCGGGACATTCAACCCCCTGGGTCAGCAGTTCCCTGATCTTCGTTCCCACATGTCCTATGCTCACAAGGTCAACTCCGGACTCGGGCTCGTCCAGGAGGTAGAGGCTTGGGTTCTGGGCTGCAAGTTGCAGGAGTTCGGAACGTTTGATTTCTCCTCCCGAAAAACCGACATTCACGTCCCTGTCCAGGAAGCGCTGCATATCAAGGTTTTCGGCAAGGGCTTCCGGGTTCTTTTCTCCTTTTGCTACCGTATACACAAGGTCCCGGAGCTTTATCCCCGACATGTTGGGCGGGCGCTGAGTCATGATTCCGAGCCCCCTTCGAGCTCTTTCGTCTACTGGAAGGTGGGTTATGTCTTCCCCGTCGAACAGGATCCTGCCCTCCATGACTTTGTATTCGCTAAAGCCCATGATAGTCCGCATCAGGGCGGATTTTCCTGCCCCGTTAGGCCCGAAGAGAACATTAGTATACCCCTTCCCCACTTCAAGGTTGACGTCATGGAGAAGTGTTTTTCCGTTGACCTCTACTCTCAGGTTTTCTATTTTAAGCATCGGCAATTCTCCCTCATTTTCATCCGGTACGGTTCCCAATTTCTTCCGCATTCCGGGATAATAATTTTTCAAAACACGTCATTCAAAACGTATCACTAAAGCACACAATTGTATGTCATTTAAAGTGCATCATTCAATGGACATTTAACTCTGCAGGCAAGATCATAAGAAATTCCAACATAATAAATTACTTTGTCCGACTCCCCTCTCTCCCCGCTAGAATCCTGTATTATTTTAAGAGGGCATCGTATTTCTATTATACCTTTCCTGTATCTTCCGGTTTTCCCTGCATCCCTCTACAAAATAAAGGGATTGATTTGTTGAGAAAAATGTATTAGCTGGTCAGCTTTATTGAAAAATGTAGTAAGATATGAAAGAGTTGTGTATAATTAAAGAACAGAAGAATTGCCAAGGAGTAGGGGAATAATTAAAGAGCAGGAAAATTCGTGGGATCGGGATCGAGGAACTATTCACTCCAATTCAAGGCGCATTCCAGCTCCGATTTCCACATATTCCGCCTGGAACCGCTTTTTTATTTCTTCTTTGTGGGTTGTGCAGTGCCCGGCTGCAACAAGTTCCAGCCCTTCAAGTCTTTCGAACTCCTTGCTGTCGTGCAGGCCTCCGATGATCCCTTTTACCTTTCCGAAGCTAAGGGCTGAGTCCATGATCGCTGAAAGGCCGGGGTGGGCACAACCTGTCAGCACATAAAGTCCCTTGCCTGAATTGAGGATGAGGGACTGTTCTTTGATTTTATCCCCCAGTTCTCCGGTACTCCAAACTCCTGATATTATCTCCTGGCTTTCTCTTATTTCCACGAGCCTGGCCCTTTTTGCGATTTCAGCCTTGATGTTTTTTGAAAAGGACGCGGGGGCATAGACCGTAAGCCCGGGACTTGCCCGGAGGACTTCGGGCACCCCGCCGATGTGGTCCCAGTGCTGGTGGGATAGGATAAGTTTCCGGATACTTTTGGGGTCAATTTCCAGTTTTTTCAGGTTTTCAAGAAGGAGCCCGCCATCCCAGCCGGTGTCAAAAAGGAGTGTTTCTTCTTCCGTTTCAAGGATGGCTGCAAAGCCCCAGCTCCCGGTGAATCCGGGTTTTGCCTCGTTGTCGTATACTACGGTCAGCCTGAACATCCTTTCCCCCTTCTATGCTCCCTTCTTCTCCTCTTCTTCTGCCTTAGAGTTCGGACATGCTGCTGTATTCCAGCACCGTTGAGATGGGGTCGGTGACAATTTCTATCCCGGTTTCTTCCAGGGCGCAGATCCCATTGATCCCGCCTACCACCGCAATTCCAAACTTTCCTATTTCGACGGGAGCCCCATATAGAAACTCGTCGATGTCTCCCGGAGGAAGGCAACCTTTTAACCCGGCTTTTTCTGCCTTTTCAATGATTTCCTTTACCCTGTCATATGCCGAAGAATTGACCTGGCGCATGTTTGCAAGGATTTTCCCGTTCCCGTGTTCAAGGACTTCGAGCACTGAGGTCGGTTTCCTTGCCATGAAGACCTTTATCGGGTCTATGGATGTCCCACTGTATGATATAAGGTCCAGAAAGCGGGCAGGTGCATTGTTTTCGATCTGCATGACTCCTCCGTAAGCAGGTTCCACAGGTATTCCCGCTTTTAGCATGAGCCCGTCGAAGGTAACGCTGCAGACGGTAGCAATCCCTATTTTTCCGGGGGGAAGGGAGATTTCCGTGTCCGTCTCCTCTTCAAAGATCCTGACCCTCGAGCTTATCGTATACCCGGAATTTGCCGTATAAGAAAGCACGTCAATGACGGTTTCGAAATCGTCCTTGTCAAAATACGAAACGTTTACTACCACATCCCCTTTGTTGGTCTCGGGGTTGTACGTGGTCCTGAAAGCCATCTCCTCAATTCGGGATATCACAAAACCGAAACGGTCCCCTATAAGGGCGTCGTGCATCTCGCTTTCCCCGAGTTCAGTAAGTGTGCGCCCGGCATACCCGTGCTTGCGTGTAAAACCCCTCTCATCCAGGATCCTAAGGTGGTAGCGGACTGCCCGTTCCCCTATGTCATAGCCCCTGTTGTTCAGTTCGTCGGCTATGGCCCGGGCACCTATGGGCTTGTCACTTTCGTGAATTACCCTCATAATCTCTATGAGTTTTCGCTCTATTTGCGGATCCATCATGTTAAACACCGTTGTACCCTGTATGGAAAATCATGATCTTCGCGGGTTTCCGCGAGAAAAATTGTGAAAGATATGAAAATGCTCTTGAAAAGGTAAATGCAAATATTTTGTTGAGTTTGATTCAGTGCTGATCTTAAATATTCAATTATAGTAAATCTTTTAGTACTTAAATACATTTGTCTCCTGTGCCGCAGGAGACAGATTTTTTCCGGATCTGATCGAAATGGTTTTACGGGTTTGCAAGGAAGTTTTTTCAGGAGTTCCCTTTTCCGGGGAATGAGCACTTACATAATGTTTATATTTTTTCCTGAGGGATTATTTTTTTCCTGAGGGATTATTTTTTTCCTGAGGGATGAGCATTTACACAATTTTTATTTTCCCTCTGGCCGGGGAATAGACTTCTCCTGTTTCCTGAAGCTTTTTGAGGGTTTCTTCGAATTTTTCCGGGAACGGGTCTTTTTCAAGGACATTTTCCCGGAGTTTTCCTATCTCCATCTCCCCTCCGGCTGTTTCAAGGGTTTCGAGAATTAATTTTCGCGGATATTTTTTCAAGGTTAGGGGGTTTGAAGGCTTTCCGGAAGGTTTCACGGCAAATTTTCTTTCGGTTCCCATCTTGAAATCCGAATTTCCGCTTTCCTGGGAAAAGTCCCCTGTAAATAGTTTTTCTCCTTTCCCCGAGATTTCTGCCTGCAGGCGGGTCCTGACAGCCACGGCTTTTTCAAGCTCGTCGGAAGAATAGAATACCCGGAGCTTCCTGGCCCGCAGGCGGGCTCCGCAGTTCTGACAGCTTACGGTTTTTTTTCCGGTCTCAATGATCTGGGCATGTTCCCTGCACCTGGGACAGACCACAACAGAGTAGTGGAGTTCTTCCGGGCTGATGCCGAATTCCAGGCTTTCTCACCTCCCGTACCTTCTCTGCCGTTTCTGGTAATCCCTGATAACCCTCTGAAGGTCTATTTTTCGGACCTCCTTCCAGTTGACGTCCGTGAAATAAAGTTCCGAGTACACGGACTGCCAGACCAGGAAATCCGAGAGTTTCTGGCCTCCCGAACGGATCATTATGTCAGGTTCTTGTTTTACAAGCAGGCGGGATTCCAGGTGCTTTTCATCAATTTCTTCGGGCCGGACGCTGCCCTGTTTCACATCTCTCAGGACTCCCAGCACCGCCCTGGTTATTTCTTCTCTCCCTCCTAAACCGAGAGAGACGTATACAAAGAAGTTTTTTCCTTCACGTCTGGTTGTGACTTCTCCTTCCTGACCATATATTGCATATCCTGTTCCCTGAGGGAGCTTCGAAAAGCTTTCTTCCAGCCTGGATGCGATTCCGGATACTAACTCCGTTTTTAATGCCAGGTCATCCTTGAGGATGTCCACGTAGATGCTCACAAGGGTTACCTTGAATTTCCTGAATTCGAGGAGGGCCAGCTGGAGTTTCTCTATACTTTTCAAGTCCAGAAGGTCGGTTTCCTTAAGAATTACTGCCACATGTTTCGGGGCCTTTGAGGGGTATTTGGATATCTGCCAGGTCAGGTACCTCTCGTAGACCGGATAACCGAATGAAAGCAGGTTCATCTGGAAATGCTCCTCCCTTGGATAATGCAAAAAGTTTCAGGGTTCGATTTAATTTTCGGGTTTTATTTCTGGCTTTTACTTTGCGGTGGATACGATCTTGATTACATCCCCGTTCTTAAGCTCGTGCTTTTCCCCTAACCTGAGTCTGGTCCTTGCGTCTACGGCGTAGAGGAAACGGTCTCCGATTTCGGTGTGGATCTGATAGGCAAGGTCGTGGCAGGTTGAACCACGTTTCATAAGGTAGGCGTCGGGAAGCATGTTTTCGTTCTTGTCGGTCCATTTCCCTTCGTCTTCTACGGGATAGACCACTATCAGGTCAAGCAGTTCGAAAACTGTCCTGTTAATGCATTCCTGAACTCCGCTTCCGCCCAGGTGCTCAAGCACTTTTTTGATCGCTTCAAGCCCTTTTTTCTGAGCTGCTGTCAGCTCCTGGGCAACTATCTCGAAGCTCTCGTTTCCGGGGATGTATTTGATTGCCCCGCCTTTGGCGGCGGATTTAAGGGCAAGTTCTGCGGCAGCACTCGTGGGCACGACAATCCTGTCGAGTTCCTCCAGCTTATCCAGGTTATCCCTTGGAGCTACGTCTGCCTTGTTTGCGGCAATTAGCAGAGGTTTGCTTATTTCCCGCATGGTGTCGCAGAGCCTTACCATGTCCTCCTCGCTCCACTTCACGTGATCCACCCGGGAAAGCCCCGTTTCAATCAGTGCGGCATTCACATGGGACTCACCGATCCCGGCTCCTGCCAACTGCTCGGCGATTACGAGTTCTAGCTTGAGCCCTTCGGCCTGGATCTTTCTGGAAAGCTTGAACCAGCTACGTTCCAGGATTCCGTAGAGCCACATGGTAATCTCCCGGTTCAGGAACGTAACGTCTTCGAGGGGGTCGTGCTCTCCGATTTCCACGGGGTTGCCTTCGGAGTCCGTTCCTCCCGAGGCATCTACGACGTGGATGATTGCCTGGGCTTGCCTGAGTTCGTCCAGGAAGGTATTTCCGAGCCCTCTCCCTTTGCAGGCGTCAGGCACAAGCCCTGCCACATCAATAATGTCAATCGGGACGAGCCTGATCCCGTCCACGCATTTCCCGCAGGTTTTTTCCTTCTCCCCGCAGGGGCATTTTGCCTGGACATAGGTGATGCCATGGTTTGCATTGATGGTTGTGAAGGGATAATTTGCAATTTCAACATCTGCCAGGGTAGCCGCTTTGAAAAACGTGGATTTCCCGGCATTGGGTTTTCCTGCAAGTCCTATAGTCATCGACATAAATTATAAAAACGAGCTAGTTGCATTTAATCTTTATTGGTAGAGATGTCAGGGAAATAGGTTTTTCCCGATAACCCCCCTGAAATTCCTGAAAATGTCAGAAGCCCATTTCCGGGGTTCCGGCGATAAACTTTATATCGTTGAATGTTCTTATGAAGGAGTGCTCGCTGTATACTATGCGTCCCGATAGGGTAGCGGATATCCTTGAGGCCTGCGGAGCCTTAGACCTGAGTTCAAGTCTCAGTCGGGACGTTAACTTCTTTTTTTTGATTTCTGATTGTTTTTTGATTTCTGATTGTTTTTTGATTTCTGATTGTTTTTTGATTTCTGATTGT
>CBFCWE010000028.1:0-41839 GCA_965601435.1 uncultured Methanosarcina sp. | reverse complement strand
TTGTTCCGGGAACCAAAGTTGGCGATGAAGTCCAGATCAAAGTCGAAAGAGTACTCCCCAAATTTGCATTTGGAAGTCTTGTCGAGTAATTTTCGATTTAGCGGAATAAATCAATTAAATTAATTTAATTAAAGGAATGGTTTCCATGTTCAGAGAAGAGAGTCGCTCTGCCCCTTTAGAAGAGGGCGAAGTTTACGATGTCACCATTGAGGACCTTGCTCGCCAGGGAGACGGCATTGCCCGTATAGAAGGTTTTGTCGTTTTCGTCCCCGGAACCAAAGTTGGTGATGAAGTCCGGATTAAAGTTGAAAGAGTGCTCCCTAAATACGGGTTTGCAAGCCTGGTTGAGTAAACAGGAACAGGAAATTCTTAGACTGAAAAATTATTTTTCAGATTATTTTTTCAGTCTTTTCTTTCTTTAATTTCAATCTTTTCTTTCTTTAATTCTTGTCTACTCCTGGCACTTTTGCTTATTTTTATCTTTATTCGGTAATTTTTTCCCTTGATTTTCTCTTGCGTTTTTGTATTTTGTTTTTCCTTTTTGCTCTGTTTTTTCCCTTTTGCCTTTCCTGAATTTTTTACTTGTAGTTGAGTCTCAATCTCTATGTCGCTATCTCAATTCGATGCTATTATATAATAGAGGATAAAATATGACTTCGAAATTCAGCTAACAAAGTTTTTACTGATGATCTGAAAGGTTCCCTCAGGGCCTTCAAGGTCCGGGGCAGGTCCCGGAGTGATTCTATATGAAGTGTTTTATCAAATACCACCCCCACTCCAATACCTTTGTGATAGAAAAAAGAGCGTTTTTCGATGAGCCCCTGATGCTTGAAGGCAACTTGATTGTCGGTCAGGACGTTAATTTCTGGAAAGACCTCGTGGTTACGGGTCGGCTTGAGCTTGGAAAAGGCTCCGTGGTCCAGGGGAACGTGAAAGCCGAAAGTGCACTGGTCTGCGCCGGGGCACAGGTTCTCGGGAGCATAGATGCTGTTTCGGAACTTGTCCTGCTTGACGGTGCCAGGGTAAACTCCGCGTCCTGTGACGGGGACATTTACATGCGGCCTGGTTGTGCCGCTGGCTCTGTAAACTCAGGGGGTACCCTTGAACTTGTGGGAAAGGTCACGATCAAAAAAGTCGAGCCTCTAACAAAAGTAGTTGTCAGGGCCGAAGAGTGACCCAAATTCTGTTTTTCACTTCTTTCTTTCACTTCTTCTCTTTTACTTCTTCTTTTTTACTTCTTCTCTTTTACTTCTTCTCTTTTACTTCTCTCTTTCACCTGGTGAACCTTTCCCGTTCCAGGAGTTTCAGGATTTTGTCCCTCAGGCGGTTGACTTCGGGGCTGGTCCGGCTCCGCGGGCGGGGGAGGTCTACTTTTATGATTTCCTTTAACCTTCCGGGCCTGGAGGTCATGACAACGATCCTGTCCGAGAGAAAGACCGCTTCGTCCACGCTGTGGGTTACGAAGAGGAAGGTTACATGTTTTTGTTCCCAGATCTTCAGGAGTTCGTCCTGAAGGACGTTTCGGGTCTGGGCGTCCAGGGCTCCGAAGGGTTCGTCCATGAGGAGGACTTCAGGCTCGTTGGCAAGGGCTCTTGCAATAGCTGCCCGCTGCTGCATGCCTCCTGAAAGTTCGTAGGGGTAGCTGTTTTTGAACTGTTCCAGGCCCACAAGGTCAAGGTACTTATCTACCTGTTTTCGAGCTTCGCTCTTTTTAATCCCCTGCATCTCAAGCCCGAATGTGATGTTGTCGATAACCGTCCTCCAGGGAAAGAGGGAGTACTGCTGGAATACCATGCCTCTTTTAGGGTCCGGACCTGTAATGGGGACCCCGTTCAACAGGATTTCTCCCGAGGTCTGGGTCTCAAGCCCTGCTGCAATCCGGAGCAGCGTGGTCTTTCCACATCCAGAAGGCCCAAGCAGGCAGATAAATTCCCCGTTTTCCACGTCGAAACTCACGTTTTCAAGGGCCATGGTCTCGGATTTGTCTTCTTTTTTCGAAAAGGTGCGTGAAACGTTTTTTACACTGACTCTGCCCATTTTATATCACAGTCCCGGCTTTCCATCTGAGAAGTTTTGTGTCTACGTAATACCTGAAGAAGCGGTCTATAAAAAGTCCAATGAACCCTAGCAGGAGCATATACACGAGTACGAAGTCCATCCTGTGCAGGTAGTAGTTATGCCATATCTGATATCCAAGTCCCTTGTTGCTCACCCCGAACATTTCGGCTGCTACCAGACACATCCAGCCCACACCCATGGCAATCCGGATCCCTGCAATGATTGAAGGCATGGCTGAAGGGATTGCAATATACCGGATGAGGTCCACATTCCGGGTGCACCCCAGGACCTTTGCTGCTTCAACATGGACCCTGGGCACATTATTAAAGCCGGTGTAGGTGTTGATTATAATGGGAAAGACCATCCCTACAAACACAACAAAACCTGCGGCCTGGTGGGTAAGCCCGAACCACACGATTGCAAAAGGGATACAGGCAAGGGGGGGAATCGGACGCAGGATTTCTATTATAGGGTCGATTGCCCTGTTTGCTGTTGTGAACCAGCCCATGGCTATTCCCAGGGGGATCCCTACTAAAAACGCTGCAGCGATGCCAATTGCAAAATGAAGTAAACTGGTCAGGATGTCCGTAAAAATTAGCCCGCTTTTGATGATGGCGAAAAAAGAGAGTACTACATCATAAAAACTTGGTAGAAGCAATTTGTTCTGTACGATCCTTTCGGCTGTAAATTGCCAGATGACAATTGCGAAAGTGATTGATAATGCTTCAATGCCTTTTTTTTCGGCTGTTTTTACGAAACTAAAATTCATATCTACTTAAAAGTATTCTTACTTTTTTATCTTTCCGGAAGATTTTGGTTTTTCAGGTAAATTTTCAGAGCAAATTAGGGTTCAAACTGCCCCTTTGGAAGTGAGAGGCAGTTGAACATTTTCCCCTTTAAGCTCTCATTAAGCTCTCATTAAGCTCTCATTAGACTCTTATTAGGCTCTTATTAAACTCTTAAGCTCTTATTAAGCTTTTATTTAAATTTTTTATTCCTTTTTTATTCTTCACTGACGGCTGTTTCATAAAAGCTTGTGTCAAAGATTTCTTCCGCTGTCAGGGGCTTCTGGATGTACCCGAGTTCATACTGGACCCTGGCATACTCGACAGTAGAGTTTTCAATTGGCGCGGGATCTGTAATCCAGGTGCCGTCCCATTCCTGAAGAGACATCTTTACAGTTTCAACGTCCTGGGTGGTCTTGTTTGCAAAGACAAGGGCAGCTTCGTCCACGTTGTCCTTGTTGTATTCGGTTGCCCTGATATGGGTCTTTACTACCTGTCCCACGATTTCCGGATGTTCCCTGATCATTTCCCCGCTTGCCACGAGCACACAGCAGGCGTGGTTTGCCTCCATCTCTCCTGAGGCCACAACTGAGCGCCCGTTGCCTTCGCTCTCGATGATTGCGGGGGCGGGGTGGGGCAGGAATACGGCTTCAACTCTGCCGGCTGATATGGCGCTGACAGCGTCTCCAGGCCCCATTCCGAGGACTGTTACATCTTTTTCAGGGTCGAGATCGTTTTCCTTGAGCCAGTTGCGGAGCAGGGTGTCCTGGATGGTGCCTGGCGGGAAGGTTGCGATGCTGAGTCCTTTCAGGTCCTGGGGATTTTCGTATTCGAATTCAGGGCGGAGAACCAGGTTTGAACCCTGAATCTGTACGGCAGCAATAATCTTTGCGTCAAGTCCCTGGCTAAGCGCAGTGATAACTGGAGCTGCTCCAACATAAGCTACGTCCAGGTCCCCTGCAAGCATGGCCTGCATTTCAGGAGCACCCGTCGGGAATTCGTATTCGTTTATCTCTTCCACTCCGAAAGGAGCCAGGTCTTCTTCCCACCAGCCCTTCTCTGCGGCAGTCATGTACGCAACCTGGTGTGTGCTTGGCTGGTATCCGAAGTTCAGTTCCGTAACTGCAGGAGCTTCTTCTGCGTCCTCTTCAGCTCCGCCTTCCTCATCGGATACGCAACCGGACACGAAGGCAGATGCAACAAGCAATAATGTAAGGATCAATACGCCTAATTTTTTCAAAATCTCACCTCAATAATTTACCACTATCTAATACCCTCAATGAGGGTTTCAGTCTCAATAAGGGTTTTACTCTCAATAAAGGTTTATGACTAAGATTTATAACCTGGTAGACCGATTTTTCATCGGAAAATCCCGGTCAAAATTGGTAAATCCGGAGTAATAAAGGAGTATATTCTTCTATGTGTTATTATTCGTTGAAATTTACTATATATACTTTCTCAAATGTCCCCTGATTATGACCCATATGTATTAATATACCTGGTTATATTTCTCATTTTGGAAGAAAATGCCTGTAAAATGTAAATTCTTTGAAGTTGTCCAAGTTTTTTTATCCAGTATCCCAGGAGCGTTTCCATGAATGTTGCAGACAAGGTTATTAAAGCTGCATTTGAATCTGACGAAGTATTTCAAAAAACTCTTTCCACTGTAATTAAGGAGGATCTGAACCTCACTGCTGTTGATTTTGCCAAGCAGGCAAACATCCCCCCAAGCACCCTCTACAAGATCCTTTCAGGGAACAGGGACCCGAACATAAAGACCCTGCGCCAGATAGTGAAGACTATCCGGGAAATCAAGGAATCCGATAGTGGAGAATTTATCGCGGTCATCGCTGCCCGCTCGGTGCTCGATAACATAGTTGAGACAAAGAAAAAGATAGCAGGCAGGCTGGTGACTATCAGGGAATACTCGGCAACTTCCATGGAAGAGGCAATTATTGCAGCCGTACATGCCGAAAGGGACGGGGCCAAAGCCCTTGTCTGCGCTCCCATCGTAAGCCCCACGGTAGAAAAGATCCTGAACATCCCGGTCACAACCATCATCCCAAAAGACAGTCTGCTGGACGCCATCGCACTTGCCATGAAGAAAATGGAATGAAGAATTTTTTCGGGACCATCTGGGAGGAAACTTATCAGGCAGGAAACCTACCAGACAGGAAATTTGCCTGGCAGGAATTTTCCCCGAACCTTTCATTAGAAATTCAGCAGGAAATTTTTCCTGAAACCTTTTTTAAAAACAGTATTGAAAACCTTTTTTAAAAACAGTATTGAAATCTTTGATTGAATATTTTATTGAAACCTTCGATTGAAAATTTTATTGAAAAATAGGGACAAATTTAAAAAAAAGAGGTAAGTCCCGCGTCTTCAATATTAACGCGGGTACTTGAAATTTGTTTTTACTTTTTTGATGGTTTCGGGTTTTACTTTCTTGGTTTTACGGAATCGAGGAGCTCCTGTACCTTCTCCTGAAGCATGCCCACGGTCCAGCCGCCTTTTGTGAACATGTAGGCAGCTCCTCCGGCGATTGCCAGGATCAGGGCTCCAAGGCCGTAGAGAAGGCCAGAACTCTTTTCGAGTACCGTGTAGGTGCCGGTTTCTCCGCCAACCTCAGCCGTGTAGGTCCCGGGCACTTCTTCTGCGTGTTTGAAGGTAACGGTGGTGCCTTCCCCTATGCCAAGGGAAATGGTCTGGGTGCCGGCAACCGTTCCGTTCACAACGAGCTCCACATTGGTGTCTCCTGCGGCATTGCCCGTGTTTTCAACATCTACTGAGATGGTAGCCTCTTTTTCAGCTCTCACCTCAAGCGGGTCGATCACCAGGTTGGAGTATACGAAGATTGCTTCAAGGTCCCTTACCTTCACGTTTGTGCTCTCGTCCAGATAGCCCTTCTTGGTAGCACTGACCTTGATCGTACCGGGATCGTCGGTGGAGTAGGTGACAGTTCCGTCCTCATCGGTCTCTTCCAGGGACTCGCCGTCAATGGAGATTTCTGCATCCTCAACCGGGTCTCCTCCGATTGCCTCGAGGACCTCGATGGTCATCGTGTCTCCTACATAGACCGCCTGCGGTGAGACACTGATGGTCATCTGGATCTTTGGCTCAATGATTTCGATGTTCGTGTTTGCGGTGGTGTACCCATCCCTTTCGGCGGTAACCTTGTAGGTGCCTGCGGTGTCGCTGTAAGTTACTTCTCCGTCCTCGTCGGTCTTGCCCACGGTAGACCCGTCGATCCTTACAGTCACGTCTTCCACTTCATCTTCGCCGGCGGTCACTTCGATTGTGAATTCCTCGCCCTCAATGATTTCGTCAGGCACATTGATCCTGAGTTCCCTGCTGGCTCCACCTTCGGTTTCGACTTCAACGAAGGGGTAGAACCTGAGAGTTCCGGAATCGGCAACCTTGAAATTGATCTCTCCCATGATGTCAATTGTCTCGTCTTGATCAAGGTTGATGTCGTCATTGTTTTCCATCTTGATGCCGCTTTCTCCGATGCTTGAGACTTCCATCTCTCCGAAGGTGTCGTCACTTTCGAGTTCAAGGTAGTCGTCAGAAATCTGGAAGATACCCTCCACGAACACGGCATTGGTTTCAGCACCCGCAAAGACGTTTGAGAAGTGGACAATGATCAGGGGTATGTCTTCAGCGTCTCCCAAATCGGTTTCGTAGACATAATTCTCGTTTGACTCGACAAAGGCGTCGTCAACCGCATCTCCGTCCTTTTCGAGCTGGACCCAGACGACCTCTCCGTTAATATCAACTTCCTGGATGTTCAGGGCATAGCCTTCTTCAAGAATCAGGGCTGAGCCGGAGTACATGGACTCTTTGTCATCAGTGTCAGTCAAGACTTTGCAGAGGATGTTGTCCGAGAGAAGGCTCACATCCAGATCTTCGTCTCCGACAGTTGTTTTTTTGTCTCCCTCGTCAATGTATCCTGCGAAGTATTTCTCTGCCATGAAGCCGATGACCTGGAAATAGCCCCATTGATCATGTTCGAATTCCACTTCTTCAGGGGTAGTTTCATAAATCAGTTGTCCTTCGGTAATTTCTCTGTCGCTAAGATCTGAATCTTCTATCCTCAGCTCTTCAGTCCCGATTCCTTCGTCGATGTTGTAATAGAAACCTTCAAAGTTGTAGGGGTCCCAGGTCGTTATGGGGTCGTCCTCATCTTCGTCGTAGACTGTTCCGCGCAGCTCATATGTACCGGGTTCCGAGATGTCCACGTAGGGGGCAAACCTGAGGGTGCTGTCATCGGCGACCTGAATCAGGATCTTGCCCATGAGTTCGATGGTGTCTCCCTCATCGAGGTTAATGTCGTCTTCATTTTCCATCTTGATTCCGGAGCTGGACGCAGAGGTGATTTCCATTTCTCCGAAGCTGTCTCCACTCTCGATTTCAACGTAGTTGTCCGAGATCTGGAAGATTCCTTCTATGAATACGGCAGATGTTTCCTGTCCGGCAAAAACGGTTCCTACGTGGGCAATGATTATTGGTACGTCTTCCGCGTCCCCGAGATCAGCTTCATACACGTAGTTTTCGTTGGAAGCAAGGAAGTCGTCATCCACGACGTCTCCGTCCTTTTCGAGCTGGATCCAGACGGTGTTCCCGTTAACATCAACTTCCACAATGTTCAGGGCATATCCGTCTTCAAGGATAAAGGAAGAACCGGAGTAAGCGGACTCTTTGTCGTCAGTGTCAGTGAGCACTTTGGCAAGTACGCCTTCTTTGATAAGGCTTTCATCCAGGCTTTCGCCCTCTATAGTCGTGTTTTCATTATATCCCGCAAAGTACTTCTCTGCCATGAAACCGATTACCTGGTAAGATCCCCAGTTATTGTATTCAAAATCGGTTTCCATAGGCTCTGTGGAGTATTTGATATTCCCTTCGTCTATGTTTCTGCTTATGGCCTCGATGGTCAAAGTTTCCGAGGATTTCCCATCGTCAAGGTTATAGAAGAAGCCTGAATAACTCAGGGCGTCCCAGGTATAGGTGGTGGACATGCCATTTTCCCAGATCCTGTTCCCTGAATAGTATCCTTTGCGGACAACGTCGACGATCCAGGTTTTTATTTCTTCATCTGATCCTACAGTGGAAGTGGCTGTTGCCGTTATTGTATAGGTTTCAATCTCTTCTCCTGCTTCAAAGTCAAATTCTGAATCTGTGACACCATTACCATCATCTCCATCGTCTGTTACGGTGTCAACTACGGAATTGCCATCCGAATCTTCCACGTTCCATACAACTGTACAGTTCTGGTTGACAGTAATGTTGAAGTCGAATGTACTGTTGGAAGAGCTTTGGGTCACTGTTTTTATTAAATCTTCATCATCTTCTTCTTCCCAGCCATCTTCACTTTTGGTCGGGTAGGAGTCCTTGATTTCCAGATCTGGTGCAGTTCCCTGTATTGTCCACGTAACCTCTCCAAGATCTCCTGAAGCATTACTTACGCTAGCTTTGACGCTATGAACTGCTGTATCTATTATTTCGTATATTAATGTGAAAATTTTTTTATCAGGGGAAACGGATGTTCCCTCGGTAATTTCATCATCATTTTCGTCAGTCCATGTGACATTTCCTTCGTCTTCTAACGTGATTTTGAATTCTTGGTCGCTATTTACTTCTTTGTTGATTGGTATGGTATTATCAGAGGGGCTGTATGTTCCGTTTATTATTGTAGCAGGAGCCGCAAATGCGGTTCCGCAAAGTAACCCCAGCATTAAAATTGCTGCAAGTATCTTCATTTTTTTATGGCTTTTCATGTGCGAACCTTCTGAACCTTGTGTAAAAATTGTAATTTTTGTGTATTCTGGGTAAACTTCGGTATAAATTTATACTCTCTAGGTGGATTTCTTTCTACTTCACTTGATAATTTGTAGGTTTATCAGCCAATGTTTTTAATGTTATCTTTATAATCCTGAATTTTGTATTATTTCCGCTTAATGTTGATTTTCATGGGGTGTGCTGATCAACTGTTTTCGGCTTTTAGCTGCTGGTATCCGCGGCGTTTCACGGGGATGATGCTGCCGTCGGGGCGTTCAAGCCAAATTCCCTTTTCATATTCCGTGCATTCTCCTATGATGCTTAACTTACATATATTTTGTACTTTTTTAAGCCGTTCGGGATTGATTGTGAAAAGGAGTTCGAAATCCCCGCCTGTGTAAAGGGCAAGTTCCAGCAGTTTTTCAGGGTCGTTTTCGGGAGTTGAGGCAAAGTCCCGGACTTCCCGGAGGATTGGGAGGGAGTTTTCCCGGATTTTGAATCCTATCTGACCTGCCTGTGCAAGGTCGTGGAGGGACATGGCTAGGCCGTCGCTGGTGTCCATCATGGAGGTGACGGAACCTGAGGCTGCCAGTTTCTGCGCCTCTTTCGTGCGGGGCACGGGTTCAAGCAGGCTTTTGATCAGGGTTTCGCTTGCTTTTTTTTCATTTCCCTGTTCATTTCCCTGTTCATTTTTCTGTTCACCTGCCGGGCTATTTTTTTGTTTGCCAGCCTTTTCAAACCCCCTCTGTTTCGACTGGAGAACCTCAAGGGCTGCCCCTGCAGATCCGGCATAGCCGGTTACGCAGACAAGGTCTCCGGGCTTTGCCCCGCTTCTTCGGAGAAGCTGGTTTTTCTTCATCCGGCCAAGTACAGTTCCCGTGATGGTAAGTTCTTCGTGGGTATCGATATCCCCGCCTATCACGGTAGTTTCGCAAAATTCGGCGCAGGCCCGGATGCCTTTCGCAAGCTCTTCAACAAAGCTTATTTCGGTCTCAGCCGGCATGCCGATTGCTGTCAGGATCCCCAGGGGTTTTGCGCCCATGGCTGCAATGTCGCTGAAGTTTACGGCGGCGGACATCCAGCCCATCTGCCAGGGGCTCATACCCTCAGGAAAATCCGTTGTCCTGTGGAGCATATCGGTACTGATGACCAGGCAGTCCTCCCCGCCGAGGTCAAGGACGGCGCAGTCATCGCTCCCGGCCCCTTCCAGGACCTCTTTTCCTGCAGGAGACTTGAAAATTTCAGTCAGACGGGTAATCAGGGCACGTTCCCCGATAGAAGAGACTTTTTTTGAGTTCATGATAACAGGGTCGTAAAGGGTTTTGAGTTTTGTAGTCAAGTAAATGTGGGGGGATAGGATAAGCATAGGGGTTGAGATAGCCCGGACTAAAACTAAAATGGACTGAGTTTCTATTGCTTATGTAATTTTTGTAACTGCAAGGGTTACACGAAAAATTTTATGGGATTTCCGGTTATCACTGTTACAGTACCGTTTATCGGCTACAGGTATAAGACTTTTGTAAACTTCAAATCGGTTTGAACCTTAAACCCCAATTCTTTAAAAATAGATGAGGAAAACTTCGAGTTTGGGCTAAAAAACTGTTTAGGATCTCATTAAACTGGTTCGGATCTTATTAAATTGGATAAAATCTTATTAAACCGGATAAAATCTTATTAAACCGGATAAAATCTTATTAAAATGGGTAGGATCTTATTAAATTGGGTGGAATCTTATTAAACTGGGTAAAATCCTATTAAATTGGGTAAAATCTTATTAATTTACATTTTGGAAAGGCCGCCCGCCTCGCTCCGCTCTGCGGTCGGTGAGAGTCCCGGGACTCGATATCTAAAGCAAAAAAGGTATGCGGGAAATTGAAATCTTCACGCAAAAAGGAATTTGAGGAATTGAAATCTTTACTCAAAGGAATTTGGGGATTTGAAATCCTTACGCAAAGGGATTTGGGGATTTGAAATCCTCAGGAAGGAGGATCAAACTTCCTCTCCTTAAATTTTTTCTCCTTAAACTTCCTCTTCTCCTTCTTCCGTTGTCCGGATTCTTACATTTTCCAGGAATTGTTTCGCCACTTTCCCGAGTTCAAGCATTTCTTCCCTGTTCAGGAACTGGGTTTCCCTGAGGCTTTCCCGCATGCTGTGTTCGGAAATGCCCTGCTGGAGCACGTAGCTGATTTCCCGGTTTTTAACGTTTTCAGAAATCCAGGCAGCTATTCGGGCGACTTCTTCTTTGCTTCCGATGAAGTCCCGGATAAGCGTTGTCCGGAGTTCCAGTTCGGAGGTTCCGGAAGCTGCGAGCCCGATGGTTTTTGCAACTGCGGCTGCAATTTCTACCGGGTTTTTCCTGACAGCTTCGTATTCTCCCCAGCCCACGACGTTCCCGTAAAGTCCGGGCTCATTCGGGGGGGCTTTCACATCAATAAAGAACTTGTCTACCAGTCCTTTTTCGAGCAGCTCGGCAGCCCTTTCCGGATAATAACCGTTAGTGTGGATGCCCACAAAAAGCCCGAGTCCCTTTGCAAACCCTGCCAGGGGTACGATTGCCGCCTGCATCAGGGGTTCACCTCCCGAGAACACCACTGCGCTCACGAAGGGCCCGGACTTTTTGATCTGCTCCTGCACGAAACCGAGTTCCCTCAGGTCCGGTTCTTCGAGGTAGGAGTGGTTCTGGCAGTAGGGGCAGCGCAAGGGGCAGCCGCGGAAAAAGACCGTTACTGCGGCTTTTCCCGTCCAGTCCATTGTGGAGAGAGAAAGCGTATTTGCGTAGTTTACTTTCATAGCAACTATTCTTCCTTGCCGTTTTTTTCTGTTACTCAAAAAAGGGAGTTAAAGAAACCTCACCGGAGGTTCCTTGTACCGTAGCGTTTCCTGTCCAGGAGTTCCTGCTGTTTTCCTTTATTCCAGCCGTCTACGGGCTGGAGGTACCCTGTGATTCTCGAGAGGTGTTCCACATTCTCCGAACCGCACTTCGGGCATTTGTCAAGGAGACCTGAAGCCACGTAGCCCCCGTCCGTGCAGACCGTCATGTCCCGCGTGAAGGCAAAGTAACCTGTCTGGGTGTTCTTTGCGATGTGCATTGCAAGTTCCTGCAGGCCGTCAGGGTCAGGGTTGCCTTCCCCGAGCCAGATGTGCATGATATTTCCGCCGTCAACGACCGGGAAGAAAGTGTGCTCGTAGTTGATCCGGTCCACCAGGGAAATGTCAGCTCCCGGCGGGATGTGGGTCCCGTTCGTATAGTAGATGGGCAGGTCATGGGTATCGTGGATTTCATGCATTGCAGCATCCAGGTTTCCCTTGATAGTGAGCTCGGCTTTGTCTGCGTACTCTTTATGGAGCATATCCGAAACCGCAAAGCGCTGGGCCGTGGTTTCCGCAGGGGTCCTTGCAAGGGCGATTTCCATGCCTGTTTCCTCTGAGAGTTTCTGGGCATACATTTTCATCTCAAACATCGCCCTGATCGCAAGCTTGTACGCGGCAGGAGACTCGTGCATCTGGTACCCGGTGTGGTACTGGACCATCTCGTTGATCCCGACAACCCCAATTGTGTAGACCAGGCTGTCGAAGTCCACTGCCATGGCGCCTTTTTCTCCCGTAGTCGGGTCTTTCGGGCGCTGGGAAGCAAAGGGTATCCTGTTCATTTTTATGAGGCTATTCATCCATCTCCGCTTGATCTTGAAAACTTCAATGGCTTTGTTCATCAGAAACTTCAGTTCATTGAAAAGCTTTTCATCGTCCTGGTCGGCTTTGTAAGCTGCCCTGGGACAGTTAAGGCTCATTACCATCCAGGAACCCATGGAAAAGTGTTTTCCGTCCTCGAAATATAGCTTATTATTGAATTCCTCATCATCGGTGGGGTTTGAGGAAAACTGATAAGCACAGCATTGATAACATGAAATACCTTCTCCTGCTCCCCTGTATTCCGGAAGCTGGTTGTCAAAGTACGGGGTTCCGAATTTGGCAGCCAGTTCGAAGGTCATCCTGTAAAGTTCTTTATATGTCGGAAGGTCAGGGTTCTCCCTGTTGAATTTCTCGTCTTCTTCCATGAAGTCCGGTTCGAGAGAGATTTCGGGTTTCGGGAAGCTGAAAGGCTTGCCCCAGGCATCCCCTTCGAGCATGACGTCCATGATGGCCTTGAAGCCGAGGCGGACTTCCTTTTCAAAATCCCCGTAGGTCCGCAGAGCTGCCTGTTCCCCGTTCCAGACCTTGCCCATAGCAACTACAGGCTTGTCTTTCCAGAGTTTGGGAACGCCGGGGGACAGCTGTACGGAGGAAAATACGGTTTGTCCACCCCGGGCGCACATCATCTGCATCATCTCATAGACGAACATCTGCATTAGCTGCTTGATTTCCTTGTAGGACTTGCCCTCAAGGTAGGGAGCCAGAAATGTCAGGAAGTTGTAAAAACCCTGCCCGCCTGCAAAGTTTGTCTGGGCCGAGCCCATAGCTTTCACCGCATGGAGGAACGCGACTTCGGCATTCTTAGCGGGTTTTGCCACACTTGACTGGGTCCCTACCCCGTCAGGCATGAGCCCGTAGTAGAAGAAGTAGCGCAGGTCCCAGTCCTGGCAAAATGGCCTTGTCCCCATGTATTCCAGATCGTGGATATGGAAGTCCCCGTTCAGGTGCAGGTCGGCAAGTTCCTTTGGCATGAGCAGAAGGTTCTGTTCCTTGGACATCTTGTCGGCTTTTTTCTTGTGGGAGGTTTCGGCATTGTTGAGCTGGTTGGCATTGTCGTTTGCCTCAAAACCGTATCCCGTATCAATTTCATATGCATCGTAGACCGAGGCCCCGACCCTGGTCATGATATTTCTCCACTCTACATGTCCCCTTTCAAGGAGAATGGTGTTCACTATTTCCCGGATCAGGGGGCCTGAGAGGAACTTTGCGTTCATCCGGCGGATGATTCTTTCAGCCTCTTTTGCGATATCGACAGCTTCTTCTTTCGTTATCGCGGGCTTGTTGTAAAAGATCTCGCTGAGTTTTGTTTCTTTCAGGAGCTGGTTCACAATGATGTTCCGGTCCCAGTTAACTATAAAACCGTCTGTTGTCCTGACCTTTGGGAGGGAGGGAAGGGACAGCCCATCAAGTGTTTTTTGCACTGGCTGGTTGTCGGAGAGCTGGCCATCGGAGAGCTGGCCATCTGATAAGAGAGTGTCGCCTGTCATTTTACTCATCTTCACTTGCTGTTTTAGGGGACTCTTAAAGGATGCCCTGGAATTTTTCCGGATTCACTTCATCCCCGTTGAAAAGTTTTTCATGGGTTAAGAAGGTGTCATCGACCTGTAAAACAGGCGCTGTTACTGTAAATACCCCATTGAAGCGTAGTTCTGTGAGGGCTTCCGGGGTGGACATATCTGCGACTTCGAAGTCCACTGAATTGGTTTTCAAAAACTGTTTTAACTTGTTGCACTTCGGGCAGCGTTCTGTTGTATAGACTACTATTTTTGACATGCTTCCTGACCCTCTCTACATTTCTTATTGTATTTATTTATACATATTATATTTATTTCTATTGTTGGCGGGGTGAGCGTCTAGATGCAAAGTGCATCACAGTAACAAAACAAAGCCCCACACGAGCTGCCGTTCCTGAGCTGACTCTCAAGCTATATCTTACAAATTTCCGTGTCCGCAATACAGGGACAGGGAGAGCAGTTTTAGGACGGAGACCCCTTTTGATCTCGTTTTTCTCAGTTTCTGGAATGGATATTTTCAACTTTTCGCGTAGATATTCTAAATGTCCTGGGGCTTAATAATGCTTTTTCATTCCAGTTCTGTATACAACTAATATTAGTTTGTTACCATCTCTGGTCACAAATTAGGTGAACTACGTTTTTCAGTAATTTTCACTTTTCTGATTTTTCATTTATCAATTTTTATCTTATCAGTTTTTCCACATTTTTATTATTTCAACATATTCTGCCGCTTTGTTCAGGCTTTCCGGATTTCGAGTTTCTGGATCCTTTTACTTATTCAACTTTTCGCCCCTTATTCTCCGGAGGACATTAAACTTCATAAAAAACCTAATAACAAAAAAATGTTATATCATTTGTCTGTTATACCCTCTGTCAAGTGTAAAAAGAGGTGTCATCCCATAGAAAAATTACTGCCTTCCGGCTGCAAACCCCTGGACAAACTCCTTGGAGGAGGTTTTGAAAAAGGAATCGTAACCCAGATTTTTGGGGTTGCAGGAAGCGGAAAAACAAACGTCTGCATCCAGCTTGCCGTAGAATGTGTAAAGCAGGGGCAAAAGGTCATTTTCATCGATACTGAAGGGCTTTCTCCTTCCCGTTTCAAGCAGATTGCCGGGGAAAATGCAAAGGAAATTGCAAAGAAAATCATAATCTACGAACCTCTGAACTTTGAAGAGCAGTATTCGGCAGTAAGAGAAGTAGAAAAGATAGCCGGTGAAAACATAGGGCTTGTTATCCTGGACTCTGCCACAGCTTACTACAGGTTCGAACTTGAGGATGACGAAAAGAGCCTGAAAAGTCGCCGGGAACTGGCAAGCCAGATCGGTTTCCTCCACGCCCTTGCCCGGAAATTCGGCTTTACCGCGGTCATAACCAACCAGGTTTATTCCGACATCAGTGCCGGTGGAGTGCGTCCCCTGGGCGGCACTTCAATGGAACACATCTCAAAGACCATCCTCCAGCTCGAACGCACTGGCGAGGGGAAAAGGCGCGCTATTCTCTTCAAACACCGCTCCCGTCCCGAAGGTTCCACATGCTTGTTCACGATTACGGCGGACGGGCTCCGTTAATTGTGGAGATCTCATGATGTGTTTGTATTTTTTACGTAAGTTGCCGGCTTAAGTTACTCTTATAACTTTCCAGCAAATTTCTTTAATCTAAAGTTTCTTAAGGGCATCAAAACGGAATTTAAATCCGAACTTTATTCTAATATTTATTCTCACTGGTAGCGGGGGAAAAGTTGAATAGTTTTTTATCGGATGCGGGGTTTGAAAAGGAAGCTTGCAGATTTTTCCGACGGAGAAGTTCTCTTATTTCTCCTGTGAAAGTGGTCTTTACGGCAGTTAAGGTTTAGACCTGCGGCAGAATTAAGCTTTAATTGATAACACAACTCAAGCTTTACAGCGACGTCAAAGTTAATTTTTACACCGGACAGTGATTTGCATGAGGACGATTGACTGGAATGAGGAGTCCAATTCCGTTATGCTTGTGGACCAGACCCTGCTCCCTAAAGAGTACAGGGTAATCGAATGCAAAACCCTTAGTTCCCTCTGTGAGGCGATCAAGAGCCTCAGGGTCCGGGGGGCGCCTGCACTCGGGGCTGCCGGGGGTTTCGGGATTGCTCTTGCAGCTTACCTGAGCAGTGCAAAAGACATGGACAGCATAATGCGGGACCTGAAGGTGGCTGGAAAAGCCATCGTATCAACCCGGCCCACGGCCGTGAACCTTAGCTGGGGTGTGAAACGGGTTCTGGATACTTTGTCGGACGCCTATGACGTCGCCGGGGTCCGGGACATTGCCCTTTACGAGGCCCGGGCTATTGCCGACGAAGACGTGTATATCAATAAGCTGATAGGAAAACACGGGGCTAAACTCCTGGAGGACGGGGACACTGTGCTCACGCACTGCAACGCCGGCAGGATGGCCTGTGTGGACTGGGGCACAGCCCTTGGCGTGGTGCGCTCCGCAGTTGATAAGGGCAAGGAAATCAAGGTCATTGCCTGTGAGACCAGACCCCTTAACCAGGGCAGCCGGATCACCACCTGGGAACTGATGCAGGACAAAATCCCTGTCACCCTGATAACGGACTCAATGGCCGGCTGGGTAATGCACCAGGGCCTTGTAAACAAAGTGATCGTAGGGGCGGACAGGATCACCCAGGACGCCGTCTTCAACAAGATCGGGACCTATACCCACTCAGTGCTTGCTCGGGAGCATGAAATCCCCTTTTACGTTGCAGCTCCTGTCTCAAGCTTTGATTTCAAGGGTTGGGAGGGCAGTGTGAAAATAGAGCAGCGGGACCCTGATGAACTTCGCTTCTTCGGCTCCGAACAGCTAGCTCCCAAAGACGTGGAGGTCTACAACCCTGCCTTTGACGCAACCCCCATGGAAAACGTGAATGCGATCATCACGGAGAAAGGAGTGTTCTACCCTCCGTTCCTGCTGGATGAGGTTCTTGTCTGAGGTTCTTGTCTGAGGTTCTTGTCTGAGGGGTATTTCCCCTTTATCGGGCTTTTAATCCTGAATCCATTCTTCCGGATTTATTTTGCCGGGTTCACCTCCTTAATCCACTCTGCTGGATTTATATATCATAACTGTAAATTATCTGATGATTATCAAATTGGCAGAAATATCAATTGTTTGATCTCAACTCTGATTTCAATTGTTTGTATCTGCCTTATACAAACGTCTGACATTCATCAAAAATAACCTTCCATTGATCAATAAAGGTGTTTAACTCATGGCTAAAAAATCAGGCAGCGGCCTTCAGTCCTCCGCAGGGCTGATGCGCTACTACGAAGCGGACAAAAATGCAATCCAGGTTCAGCCCAAGGCGGTGCTTATTGCCGGAGCCATTGTAGGACTGGCAGTATTGTTCTTAAGTGCGGCTAACGGCTTCTGGCCGTAACCACATTTTACCGGTCAGGGTTCCCTTGAGCAAGCAAATTCCCGGGATAAACAAAAAAACGAATCACGTTTCTTCAGGGGCAAAAGCTCCGAAACCCGTAATTTTTCTATTCGGTTTTCTCTTCATACTTGTGGGTATCTTCGGGGTCCTGTACAACCCTGCAAACTCCGAAGCCACCGGGGCAGCCTGGACAGTTTCGGACGAAGGAATCCTATCTTTTTCCCAGAGAGGGGAAGTCGCGTTTACTGTTGAGGGGACCGAGGATCTTTACGCCCCGGAATCCGCAGACTCCCTGAAACTGCTCACTTTTGAGAGCAGGGGCGAGAATGTCCGGGCTCTTTTAAGAATTCCTGCGGACTCTTTTCCAGCAGGCTCTTTTCCCACAAATTTTTCTCCTACAAACTCTTCCGGCGTCCCCGGCATAGTCCTGCTTCCCGGGGCAGGGGTTAGTAAGGAAAAAGAACAGGGCCTTGCAGCGGAACTTTCGAAACTCGGGTATGCCACCCTTACCCTGGACCAGCGCAATTTCGGAGCCATAAACCCCGATGGGGATTTTGCACTTTTCAAAGCCGGGCTCGAACCCCTCGAATACAAAATGGTTTACGATGCCCTGAAAGCCACAGACGTCCTCTCCGCCCAGCCGGAAATCGACCCTGAAAAGCTTGCCATCCTCGGAGAAAGCAACGGCGGCAGGTTTGCAATCATTGCCTGTGCCCTTGAACCCTCCCTGCGAGGTGTGGTAGGTATCAGTACCGCGGGCTACGGCACCGGAGAAATCGATTCATCCCAGGTAGAAGACCCTGATGTCTACCGTTTTTACCGTTCTATTGACCCGGAGGCCTACCTTCCCGAGCTCTCTCCGGCAAGGTTCGTGCTCCTGCACTCTTCAAATGATACCGTGATCCCTCATGAAATGGCGCTTGGCACTTTTTCCCTTGCAGGGGAGCCAAAGGCAATGTATAACGTAAGCGAGGCTAGGCACGGGTATACGGCTTCCATGCGTCTCTATCTCGAAGAGGAACTGGCACTCATTTTTATGTGATTAACTGATACCTTTGCTTAACCAATATCTTTGCTTAACCAATATCTTTGCTTAACTAATCTCATAAACCTCTCAAAGTGTTTTTAATATGGCGTCTGTTCAGCAGCTTTCAGGTGTAAAGGATCTTTCTGGAATAGGTGAACGAGTTGCCGAAAGGCTGGTCGAACATTTCGGGACCGAAGAAGCGGCACTCGGGGCAATTCTCGAAGGGGACGTTGCCGCGCTTTCAGAGGTTAACGGGGTCAGTCACAACTTTGCCCTTTCCCTTGCCAGGGACGCGAAAGCCAGGGCCGAAGGCTGCTCTATTTCCGATTTTTTGAAGACTAAAGAGGCAACAGACCTCTACTCCCGCCTGCTCGAACTGGTCAAAAGCTTTACACATACGCCCCATGCCCGGGACAAAATGAACCTCTTTTATCCTTATCCTGCTTCCCGCAGGGACCTTATCGAGAAGAGAAGGGTTTTTGTGGAGGAGTATCTCGAACTTGCCCGTTCCCTTTCCGGGGATTTGGAATTTCCAGACCTGCTCTCAAGGGTCAGGAGGCTTAAGCCCGTGCCCGGAAACCTGCGGGCAAGAGACCGTATCATTCTCTCCGGGGACCTGAAAACTTTCGGGGTTGTAAAGGAGAGGTTCCAGGCCTTTCTTCCGGTCCAGGCCGTGGAGAGCCTTTCCGAATTCGTGGACCTTGCCAGGGGCTATTCCCATACGATTGTTTTTGATAACACTTTCCTGGGCTTCGACATGCCCGAGGACCTTGAGCCCGAATTTTTCCCTGATCCGGAAAAGGTGGAATTCTGGCAGGTAGTGCCGGAAATGGAACTTGCCTTTTTTGCCCGGAACCTGGACTGCATCCGGGCCTGCTTGCAGGTCGTATCCGTCCTTCGCACCCACAATTTCAGCTTCTTTGAGACACTGTCGGGGAAAGACCTTGAAACCCTCGAAACCGCCCTTTCGAAGCTAGGGGAAGACGGAAAGCCGAAAGAAGGGTTTGACCCGGAACTGGACCGTCTGGGAGCCGCCCTTGAAGGGCTGGACACCGTTCTTGCCACTGCCCTGCAGGAAGCAAACCTGCGGATGAACCGGGCGCTTGAAGAGAGTTCCCTTACTTTAAGCGGGCAGGACCTCCTCAAGCTCGTAAGCGGGGGCATTGAAATCAAGGACTTGCTGGCAAAGGAGCTCTACAAACTCTACAGACAAGAGCTTGAAGCCGTAAAGGAAGAACTGGCGGAGAAGCTCGGGCTGCTTTCGCCTGAAAAACTGCTGCTGGACTCTCTTTTTTCCGATGAGATCTCCTATCCCCTCCAGGCCGACCAGGTCCAGCTCCAGCTCTTCAGGCAGAAACTTTCCAGGGGGCTGGAAAAGGCAAGGCTTTCCCGGAAAAGGGAAATTGCAAAAGTCCTTTCCGCTTACGGGGTGCTTGTAGGAAAGCTCGTCAGGGAAGTCCTGGAATTTGACCTGGGTTTTTCGGTAGGCTGCTTTGCAGAGCACTTTTCCCTGAAAATGCCGGAGCTGATCCCTGATGCAGGGATCGGGCTTCTGGAAGGGGAAAACCTTTTTTTGAAAGCCAGGCACGGGGAAATTGACCCTGTCAGGTATTCTGTCGGAAAGGCGAGTTTTTTCCCTGAAGCGGGAGAAAACCGGGTAGTGCTCCTTAGTGGCGTGAATTCCGGGGGCAAGACCTCCCTGCTTGAACTTCTTGCCCAGTGCGTTATTCTGGGGCACATGGGTTTTCCTGTTCCTGCTCAAGAGCTTGAGCTCGGTCCCATCGAAGAACTCTACTATTTCGGGAAATCGAAAGGGACTCTGGACGCAGGGGCTTTCGAGACCACCCTTAAACAATTCTCCGTACTCTCCGAAAGTTCCGGGAAACTGGTGCTTGCCGACGAACTTGAGTCCATCACCGAGCCAGGGGCTTCGGCCAGGATCATTGCGGGCATCCTTGAATACCTTGTCCGAAACGAGCAGAGCCTGGGGATATTTGTTTCTCACCTCTCGGAACTGATCCTGGAAAATACGGAGGCTGAGGTCCGGGTGGACGGGATCGAAGCAAAAGGCCTGGACTCAAACCTGGAGCTGGTCGTGGACAGGACTCCGGTCTACAACCATGTGGCAAGGAGTACGCCTGAACTGATTGTGGAGCGCCTTTTCAGGAAAACCTCAGGAAAAGAACAGGAATTTTATGCACATTTGAAAGGGAAATTCAAGGGGTAAAACCACTTCATTAAAAGCTTTCCCTGTTCATATTTTTTCATTTTTCTTCTTTGTTAAGAGATAATGTTATAAATCTTTAGTTCTATATATCAGTACATACTTTCACGTTTCTCGGGAGATTCGGGCATTCCTGGGGTCTTTGTTGAACCAAAAGCCTATATAGGGGTTGTTTTGAATCCATTTTCTATTACTACATGGAGATGTGGTTCCCTTTCATCAGGCGACCGGAAAGCTTTGTCCGGCCTGAGGACAAAGATTAATATATCCTGGAAGTTGTTTCCTGAGAATGTGACATTTTCGGTGCTTGTATCAGTCCGGAATTCGTCGTTCCGGCACTCAAGCTTTGAACCTTATCCTGATTTATAGGGAAACCTTCAAGTGTGATGGTTTTTCAGGACATGAGGGTTTGGTATTGTTGCATCGTACCACATTAAATAACGAAATAGCATAAATATTAAAAATTAATGAAATGAACAGTGATCTTCAAAATTAATGAAATAAACAATGATCTTCAAAATTAATGAAATGAACAGTGATCTTACGTTGTTAAGGATAGCTCTAAAGAAAGAACAAAATCAACTCTTGTGTGGTAGTAATGGAGCGTAACTTTCCCATCCAGTGTGCAGACTTTGACAGGTTATTATCGGATAATGTTGAAGGATCTCGGGTGGAAAGCTCCGGTATGCCTGACCTCAGTGACCCGCGCCTTTATGTGGACCGGGAGTACAGCTGGCTCCAGTTCAACAAAAGGGTGCTCGAGGAGGCTTTTGACGAGCGTAGCCCTTTGCTTGAAAGGGTCAAGTTTCTTTCCATTTTCGGAAGCAACCTGGATGAATTTTTCATGGTCCGGGTTTCAGGAATTCAGAAAAGGCTTGTTGAAGAGTCAGCCCGGGACCGGATAGATGAGCTTGCCCTGGAGCAACTCCGGGTTGTCAGGGAAGAGCTTCTCAGACAGCTTGTCAGCCACGATAAGTGCTGGAGCGAGTTCCTTCAGCCGGTTCTGAGAGAAAAGGATATCAATGTCCTCAACTACTTCGAACTTTCGAGTAAGGAGCGGGAAAAGCTAAGGGACTATTTTGAAAATAACATTTTCCCGGTACTGACTCCTCTTGGTTTTGATGCAGGACATCCTTTCCCGCACATTTCCAACTTAAGCCTCAACCTTGCCGTACTTATTGATGACCCCGATTACGGGGAGCGCTTTGCCAGGGTCAAGATTCCTCCCCTTTTCCCGAGGCTTATCCCGGTTCCTAAAGAAGGTGAAGAATGGCCCACTAGCCGGAAACTTGATGAGTTGAAAGAAGGGAGTTTTGTCTGGCTCGAACAGCTTATCGCCGCAAACCTGGATTTCCTATTCCCGGGACAGCACATCCTGGGGGCTTATCCTTTCCGAATCACACGGGACGCGGACCTAGGTTTTGATGAGGACGGGGACAAGGACCTCCTGACTGCAGTCCAGCAGCGGATCGGGAGAAACTACTTCGGGTCTGCTATCCGGCTTGAGACCGATTATACCATGCCGGAACGTGTTTCCAATATCCTGCTTGAGAACCTGGAGCTTACCCCTTCGCTGATGTTCAGGTCGGCTGCGCCCCTGGGCCTTTCAAGTCTCATGAAACTTACTAAACTGGACTGTCCCGAGCTGAAATATGAACCTTTTGAATCCAGGAAGCATCCCTTGCTTGCTGATAAGGAAAACATTTTTTCGGCCCTGAGGAAGGGAGACGTCCTGCTTTACCATCCCTATGACAGTTTCGAATCGGTCATCGATTTCGTGGAACATGCCGCCGACGACCCGGATGTGCTGGCAATCAAGATGACGCTGTACCGGGTGGACGACAACTCCAGGATTATCCAGGCGCTTATGAAAGCTGCGGACAGGAACAAGCAGGTCGCAGTCCTGGTAGAACTCAAAGCCCGTTTTGATGAGGAAAACAATGTCGGATGGGCAAAAGAACTCGAGCGCAAGAATGTCCACGTAGCCTACGGTTTACCGCGCCTGAAAATCCATTCAAAGATGTGCCTGGTGGTCCGTGCCGAAAAAGAGGGCATCCGTTACTATGCACACCTTGGCACCGGGAACTACAACGCAGTTACTGCAAAACTCTACACCGACTTCGGTTATCTCACAAGTGACTCCTTCATAGGCAAGGACGTCTCGGACCTTTTCAATGCCCTGACCGGCTACTCGAGAAAAGACCACTATACCAAACTCCTGGTCGCTCCCCAAACCTTAAGGCACCAGATCCTGGAACGCATCCGGCGGGAGATCGACCTGCACGAAAAAGAAGGAGACGGGCATATAATCTTCAAGATGAATTCCCTGGTGGACTACCAGTGCATCCTTGAACTTTACAGGGCCTCTCGAGCAGGGGTAAAGGTGGACCTGCAGGTAAGAGGAATCTGTTGCCTCAGGCCTGGGATCTGCGGGCTCAGTGAAAATATCAGGGTTACTTCGATTGTCGGCAGGTTCCTGGAACATCCCAGGGTCTACTACTTCAGGAATGGCGGAAATGATGAGATCTTCATGGGAAGTGCCGACCTAATGCCCCGAAATCTGGATAACAGGGTTGAAGTCCTCTTCCCCCTGGCAAAGGAATACATACCCCTGGTAAGGGATGTTATCCTGGGAACTCACCTGAAAGACAACATGAAGTCACGCCTTGTACTTCCTAACGGCAGGTCGGAAAGAGCTTTCTCTCAGCCGGAAGAAGAACTCGATTCTCAGATATGGATGCTCGAACACAGGGGGAGCTGGGACATCAAGCCCGAAAAGGGCTGAAAATTTCGGCCCTTCTGGAGTTCAAACCTTCAGATCTTTCCCTTCTTTTTGCCGTTCTATTTTTTGCTTTTTCCAGATATGTTTTTTAAATTTATTTCAGATGGGCAGGGTTTCAGGAGTTGCACTATCACCTTATAAAGAAATATATCCGGAAAATAAATATCAAATAGAGTATGTGATAAATGTAATGAAACTTAGTTTGGAGTACTCGGTTTCCCAGGGAAAAGGTAAAAGGACAGTGAGGTCTGACAGGTGGTCATAAATGGAGTCCGAAAAACCTTCTGAAGGTCGGGTTGTTGCTTTCGTAGACATTGGGACAAACTCGGTCCGGCTCCTCCTGGTCCGGATTAACCCGAACGGGTCCTATAAACCCCTGACCATACAGAAGGAATCCGTGAGGCTTGGGGATAAGGAATTCATTGACAGGATCCTCCAGCCTGAAGCTATGCAGCGGGCGGGCATTGTCTGCAAGAAGTTCGTGGAACTTGCCCGGGCTTACGGGGCTGAAGAGGTCAGAGCCGTGGCTACCTCGGCTACCCGGGACGCCAGCAACAAGGTCCAGTTCCTCGAAATGCTGAAAAGTGAGGCAAATCTGGAAGTCTGCCCGATTTCCGGGATTGAAGAAGCCCGCCTTATTTACCTGGGGGTTTCGAGCGGGCTCCGGCTCGGGGATTCCAGAGCTCTGTTAATTGATATCGGAGGTGGGAGCACCGAGGTCTCGGTCGGGGACAATAAGCAGTACTATTTCCTCCATTCCTTCAACCTGGGGGCTATCCGCCTGACAAACATGTTTCTTCCGGACGAGACCGGTCCGGTTTCCATGGAGCGCTACCGGCTGATCAAGGCTCATATCCGGCGAAAGGCCATGCTCGTGATAAAAGAGCTTTCCAGGTACAGGATAAACTGTGCTGTGGGAAGTTCTGGGACCATTGAAAACCTTGCAAGGATCTCTTTTGTCTACCTGCACAAAACGGGTCAGGAAAACTATGACCGCCTGGGGTATGAAGACCTTAGGACAATAGTCAGGGATATGTGCTCCCTGTCCCTGGAAGAGCGCAGGAAGTTCCCGGGGATTAACTCCCAGAGGGCGGATATCATCATTGCAGGGGCTGCGATTATCGAGACCCTTATGGAAGAACTGGACCTTTCCGAAATCCGGGTAAGTAAGCGGGGGCTTAGGGAAGGTCTTCTTGTTGATTACCTTTCAAAGAGCGAGTTTTCTTATATGATCACCCAGATGTCGGTCCGGAAACGGAGTATCATGCAGCTGGGTTTGGCCTGTCATTTCGATGAAGAGCATGCCCATACCGTGACCCGGCTGGCCCTGGAACTCTTTGATAGTGTCCAGGCCCTGGGGATCTACGAGTTTGAGAAAGGAGAGAGGGAACTGCTAGAGTACGGGGCAACCCTGCATGATATAGGGAAGTTTCTCTCCTACGATAACCACCAGGCCCATGCCTACCACATAATCCGGGAGAGCAGTCTTCCCGGTTTCCAGCCCGAAGAGATCGAAATCATTGCCAATCTTGCCTATTTCCACAGGAAAGGTACTCCTAAGAAAAAACACTCGAACCTTGCAGGGCTAGAGAAAAGTTCCGTTAAAAGTGTGCGTATCCTGGCTGTCCTGCTCCGAATCGCCGAAGGCCTTGACCGTTCCCACACAGGGATTATTTCCCATGTCCGCTTTTATATCGCCTCAACTGACACCGTTGTGCTTGAGATGCATGCCAGGAAAGAATGCCAGCTCGAACTCTGGGAGCTTGAGAAGCACAAGAAGTTTTTCACAAAAATTTTAGGGTACAAGTTACAGTACAAGATGATCATTGAACAGGGGGCTGTACCTTTTTCTACCCTCGAGGAAGAGCCCGAACTTGAAAGTACATGATGTTGTCCACTATCCCTCCCTGGTCTCTCCGGCTGTTGAGGAAGGGGTCCTCCTGCCTGCCGCGATAAATTTTCAGGAAAACAAGAGCTGAAAGGTGCCTGAAAAAATTTTAATTAATGAAACTCATAAAGGAGCCTCTTACAGGTTTTTGATAGCTTCTTCGATCTTTTCCCTGAACTCCTTGCTCCTGAACTTTGCCCAGGCATCGGGGAACGTGTCGAGAAGGGTCCTGAGTTCTTCTTCTCTGGACGCCAGGTAGATTTCAATTCCTTCCATTCCTTCAAGATTTGCTTGTTTTCCGGCTTTTTTCCCGGTTTCGCTTTCTGCCAGGCCCCAGGCCCCGGTCTTAAGGTAAGAACTCAGCAGGTCGATTGCGACCACGGCGTCGTGCAGGTCTCCCAGGTGGTTCTGGAGGGTTTTTAACTCCTTGATCATGATTTTTGCATTGTCCCCCAGTACGTCTTCGAAAAACTCGAAGGTGTAACGTAGTCCTTTGGCAGCTATCCTGAGCCTGTGCAGGCGTTCTACCGAGATGTAAGGTCCCTCCACCCATTCGGAATAGGCTCCGATATCGGCGAAGCGGGCGTAAATAACTGAAGGGAGCACGTCCTTTACCCTGTGGGGGAGAGCATCATGTTTTTTGTTGCTGGTGGGAAGCGCTCCCGCCCCGGGGACTTCAAGGAATTTCGAGAAATCCCTTTTGAAACGGGCGTATTTTTCGCTGTCCAGGTACGCAAGCATAGTCTTTCGGGCTGTTTCCCTTTCTTTTCCAAGCATGGCAAAGAGAGGGCCAAGGTCCTGTTCGTGGCCTTCTGGCCGAGTTTCCAGATACTCCTCTGCCTTTTCCCGGAAAACGTCAAGGTCCCGGACATCTCCGAGGGCTCCCAGGGTCCGGCGAAGTCCCTTCAAGTGTGGTCCCAGCTGCTTCGAGTCAAGGTAGGCTTCAAAGACCTTTGATGCCGCCCGCATGCGCCTGACCGCAACCCGCATGTCGTGCAGTTCTTCGATATCTTCCCCTTTTCGGGTCCCTTTTTCATGGGACCGCATCTTGTCAAACTGGTAGGAAAATATCCTGTGGGCGACTTCTCCCATGGAATCTCCGGGTTTGACAGTGAACTTTTCGGAAGATTTGCATTTTTTCTTTTCTTTAGTTTTTGCTTCTTCCTCTCTTACTTTTTCTCTTTTCTCCTCTACTTTTTCCCCGTCCTCTCTTACTTTTTCTCTTTTTTTCTCGATTTTTTCTCCGACTTTTTCTCCGACTTTTTCTTTTGCTCCCTTTTTTTCTTCTTCGGTTCCGGATTCGTGCGGTTGTTCCGTTGGGGCGAACCAGAGTTTTGTGCCGAAGAGGTATTCCCAGAGTTCGCTTCGCTTCTCTGCTTTCTTTCCTGCTTTTTCCGCATCATGCCCTAGCAGTTCGATTTCCAGGGCATCTTCGAGCTGCCGGATCCTGCCGGGCAGGACGGGGGATTCCTGGGATTCCAGGAGGTCTGCTATCCGGATGAAGGCTGCAAGCACCAGGGCTTTATTCTGGAGCCCCGGAGGGAGCCGGATATGTGTCTCTTTCAGGGTCTGTCCGAGAGTTTTCTCACTGAACCTGGGGTCCTGGAGTTCCGTGATCAGGGCGAGCATGCGTAAACTGTGGAGTTGGAGGCCTTTCAGGGGGTGGCTCAGGAGAATTTCTTTGCCCATCCGGGCTGTTTCTTCCCTTGATACGGAAATTCCGATGTCTTTCATAAGGGCTGCCAGGGCCAACAGTTCCCTTTCTTCAGCTCCTAGGCCGTGGTAGGGGGAAAGCCCGTCAAAGAGGGTAAGGGCAGCATCTCTGACCCTTTTTGCCTTTGCCTCGTCCACACTGTAGAGTCCAAAGAGGGTTTCAGGAGTCCATTCTTCAAAACCCATGGCTTCCCAGCCCTGGTCCGGAGTCCCGCTTCCGGGGTTAAAATGGATTTTTCGGTCTGCAACGTCTTCTATTGAAAAGGGAAAGAAGGAAAGCCTCTCTTTTTCGAACTTCGAATGGAGGACTTCGATTTCAGGCTCGGGGATTTTAAACAGGAGGCTCAGTTCAGAACTCGGTTTGCCCCTGTCAAGCTCAAGGAGAATTCCGGCCTGTTTTCCGTAGATATTCCTGTGTTCTCTGAGCTGCAGGCAGATTGCCCTTTCCTGGTGGGTCAGCAGGGTTTTATCGGGAAGATTCTCCGCGAAGAGGACAGCTCTTTCGAATTTGGAAAAGGGGCTTTCGGTAAGATTGTAATTTTCCAGAAGGTATTCCGAGATCGTGGCCAGGTCTTCGGAGGTTCCGCCACTTTTCAGTTCCACTTCAAGCTCGCTGTAAGTCTTTTCTCTGTTTTCGCTTTTCAGTTCCACCCTGTCCAGGGAGAGTTCGGCTACGTGCCTTTCTCCGGCTTTCACCTGGCTTATAGTCCTTTTTTGCTTGAGTTTAAGGGTCGGGTCCAGGTCAAAACCTGCGCTAAGTTCGAAAATCCTGTTCCTGATCCCGGGGTCGGGGCATTCCAGGAGAGGTAATCCCTCAGGCAGAAAACAGACGTGTTCTTCTCGCCTGTGGGGGCCCCCTTCGAACCCACCCAGGCTTTTTATGGTTATCCAGTGCCCCTTTTTTCCGACATCTTTACGCATCCGCAGATAGTATCCCGAGGCCATTATAGCCATATTTTCCGTGTCCAGGAAGGTATCTTCTGTGGGCTGGGCCACAGCTTTGGAAAGGGAATAGTTTCCCAACCGGGACAGCTTTTCAAGGACCAGAAAGTCCGCTTCATCCATTACAAGAAACTTCAATTCGATTTCCATGCTTACCCCTTTCTATATACAACAGCATGCAATATAGTCATTCTCATATCATCACTTTTTTTTTATATAATTCCTGTTCTGGGCGGATGCGGTTTCGAATAACTGAAAAAGCCTGTATCCCCCTTGAAACTTTCAAGAAGGTTTTTATCGTTTCCCGGGGTTTTGATTGAAGGCGGTCAACTGAAATCGGAATTAAAGTTAAATTGGGAACGAAATTGCGTATGGTAGTAAAATTTTAAAACAAGTTCCGTATTATTATTACATATTATATGATTTATTGCAGTAAACATCAAGTACTATCTAAAGATAATCCTGATCCAAAGATAATCTTGATCCAAAGATAATCTTGATCCAAAGATAATCCTGATCTAAAGATAAGCTTGATCTAAGACAAACATAATTCCAAAGACAAAAAATATATTCAAAAATTCACCGCATGAATCTGCTGCACTCTTTCATAAGCGAATGGAGTAATTGCCCTTGACCAATAACGACATGCTACTCTGGGACGAGACCCTTTTCAAGGACCTATCCGTACTCGAACCTGACCACCTTCCTGACTATTTTCCCCACAGGAACACTCAGTTGAACTCGCTCAGGTTTGCCCTTCGCCCCGCCCTGCGCGGCATGCGTCCGATGAATTGCTTGTTGGTGGGGCCCCCCGGGACTGGAAAGACCAGTGCGGTCATGAAGGTGTTCAGGGAAGTCGAGGGTCACACTACCAGCGTCGTGCCAGTTAAGGTCAACTGTCAGATCGATTCCACTCGTTTTGCGGTTATTTCCCGGATTTACAAAAAACTGTTCGGGATTTCTCCTCCCAGTTCCGGGGTCGCCTTTCGAAAACTTTTTGAAAATGTTGTGGACTTCCTGATCTCCTCCGAAAAAGTACTTCTCCTGGCCCTGGACGACCTCAACTACCTATGCTATGAAGGGCATGCAAACGAGGTCATGTATTCCCTCCTGCGCGCTCATGAACAGTATCCGGGGGTCAGGATAGGGGTAATCGGGATTGTGAACGACGCCTCGGACCTCTACCGGCTTGATGCTCGGGTCAACTCGGTTTTCCTGCCGGAAGAGGTTTCTTTTCCCCGGTATGGATATGAGGAAATCCTGGATATTTTGAGGGACCGGGTTAAGTACGGCTTTTACCCGAAGGTGGTTTCCGAAGAGGTGCTTGAAATGGTGGTCTCTTATGTGGAAAAGACAGGGGACCTGAGGGTCGGGATCGATCTGCTGAAACGTTCCGGGTTCAATGCCGAGCGGAGAGGGAGTCGCACAATTTCTTCCGAAGACGTGGAAAAAGCCTATGAAGCTTCCAAACTGCTACATCTATGCAGGGGCATAAGCCTCCTGTCTGAGCCTGAAAAGGTCCTTCTGGGACTGGTTGCGAGGAAAGGGGAAATCCAGGCCGGGGAACTTTATAACTCCTTTCATGAACTCACAGACCTGGGGTACACGCGCTTTTACGGCATGGTCAACAAACTCCAGGCCCTAAACTACGTGGACGCTGACTTTACAGGGAAAGGACAAAGGGGCAGGACACGGATAATAACTACAAAATTTAAAGCAAAGGATATCCTGAACTGTCTTGAAAAGTCCTGATATTCTTGTCTTGCAAGTCTTTTGTCTTGCAAGTCTTGCCTTGCAAATTTTTTGTCTTGCAAATCGTTTTTAAAAAAGGCCATAATGTAGTTAAATTCTTTAAAAGACCCGGTTAAGGGCCTTATAATAGAACCTTGGAGATTCACAAGAAATTTTGTTAAAAACCTGCAACAGGTTAAATTCCTGCAACAGGTATTTTCCTGAAAATAACTGTTTCTGGATAAAAATTTTTAAAGAAAAAAGGGCAGTTAAAAACCGCACCTTTTTTCCTTGTTTTCGGGGTTTGCCCGAATTTTAAACCTTATTTTCAGAAATTTACATCATTGGAGGCATTCCTGGGGGCATTCCACCCATTCCTGGGGGCATTCCGCCCATTCCCGCCATCTCTTCGGGGCTGGGGGCTGCACGGGTGGAGGCGATGATGTCGTCGATCCTGAGGATCATGACTGCGGATTCGGTTGCGGCGCTGACTACCTGGGTCTTGACTCTGAGGGGTTCGACCACAAAGGCTTCCCACATGTCAACAACCTTTCCTTCGTAGACATCGAGACCTGCGGTCTTCATGCCTTTCTCGTGCTGGGAGCGCAGCTCCATGAGCATGTCGATCGGGTCGAGACCTGCGTTTTCTGCAAGGGTTCTCGGGATGACTTCGAGAGCTTCGGCATAGGCCTTGACTGCAAGCTGTTCCCTGCCTTCGAGGGTTGCTGCGTATTCCTGGAGCCTGAGTGCAACTTCCACTTCAGGGGAGCCGCCACCTGCAACGAGCTTCTTGTCTTCGATTGCCACGCCTACTACACGGATTGCGTCTTCGAGGGCGCTGCCGATGCTGTCCACAACGTGCTCGGTGCCGCCGCGGAGGAGGATGGTAACTGCCTTCGGGTTGTTACAGCCGGTGACAAAGGTCATGTTGTCTCCGCCAACTCTCTTTTCTTCCACGGACTCGGCGTATCCGAGGTCTTCGGAGGTAATCTCATCCATGTTGGTGATGAGCTTGCCGCCAGTTGCGCGGGCGAGTTTCTCCATGTCGCTCTTCTTGACTCTGCGCACGGCAAAGATGCCTGCCTTTGCAAGGTAGTGCTGGGCCAGGTCTTCAACGCCCTTCTGGCAGAATACGACGTTTGCCCCGCTGTCGATGACCTTGTTTACGATGTCTTTGAGCATCTTTTCTTCCTGGTCAAGGAAGGACTGGAGCTGGTCCGGAGAGGTGATCGAGATTTCTGCGTCCACTTCGGTGTCCTTGAGTTCGATTGCGGAGTTCAGGAGGACGATCTTTGCATCGTTGACTTTTTCGGGCATGTTGGTGTGGACCCTTTCCTTGTCAAGGATCATGCCGGGGATAAGTTCGGAATCTTCGACCCTGCCGCCTACTTTCTTGATAACGTTGATGTTTTCTCTGTCCACGGTGTTCTTTCCGTTTGTGTCTACAACGCTGGTAACGGCGTCCACGGCGATTTCGGAAAGAACCGTCTTGGAAGACTCTGCGCCCTTTCCGGTCATGGCTGTCTCGGAAATGCTGATCAGAAGGTCCCGGTTGGACATTTCCACGGTCATTGCCAGGGATTTCAGGACTTCAGTGGCCTTTTCGGCTGCCAGCCTGTACCCGGAGGCGATGATGGTGGGGTGGATTTCCTGTTCGATTAAATCTTCAGCTTTCTTTAACAGTTCGCCGGCAACTACAGCGGCACTGGTGGTTCCGTCTCCGACTTCTTCGTCCTGGGTCTTGGAAACTTCCACAACCATCTTTGCGGCGGGGTGCTCGATGTCCATCTCTTTAAGGATGGTTGCACCGTCATTGGTGATGACCACATCACCCATGCCGTCAACAAGCATCTTGTCCATTCCCTTGGGTCCGAGAGTGGTCCTGACTGCTTCGGCTACCGCCTTTGCGGCCATGATGTTGTTGTTCTGGGCATCCCTGCCTCTGGTTCTTTTGCTGCCTTCTCTTAATATGAATATTGGCTGTCCTTGTCCTGCCATGTATCTAATCCTCCGTTAGCGTGAATAGGTATCTTGGAATTAAAAACGCATTTTACATGTTTGTACTTCTATATAAAATCATCCCACTGATTTAAGTGGGACATCTGCGCTTCCGTAGCTCTTCTCATCGATAAAGCCGGTGCAAACTCTTTCTTCTAAAGCTCAATTTCCGGGGTCAACTTTAGGTGGATCTGCTTTTATTTCTTTCAGGCAAGGAAATTGTTCATCAGGGGCAATTTGTATATTTTTTTCAACATTTTTGCTCCTAATAAACTTGTTTTCTGGTACCTGTCATAAACCCCAATTCTAAAAAAATATTATATGATATATGGCTTTTAAAAGCGAGGATTTTTCTAAGTTCAATTTTCCGGTTAATCTGTTTAATAGTTTGACTAGTTTAATGGTCTAACGTTTTGAATGAATTTGATCTTTTAATGGTCTAAAGTTTTGAATGAATTTTATCTTTTAATGGTTTAATTTTTTGAATGAATTTGATCTTTTAATGGTTTAATTTTTTTGGGTGACTTTGATCTTTTAATGGTCTACATTTAATGTGATTGGTGGTCTTGTGAACTAAAAGGTGATGAATTTAAAGGTTTTATGGTTTGAAAATGTTGAAAGTTCTAATAGTTCAATGGTTTAAACTGATTGAAAGGTTTTAATAGTTTAATGGTCTAATTGTTTAATAAGTTTAATATACGTATGAACTAATAGATGGACTACAATATTGTAAGGACTAAAATAATCTCTTAAGTACTTCTAATGTAAATATTATACTTCTAATGTAAATATTATAATACATATATAGTCCACTTCCTGGTTTAGTTGAACAGATTGGTCAAAAGACTGTGATAGAAAAGTTAATATCTCATGTCTCCATAATAAAATTTTGGGGGACTTTATGGCTCAAGTCAGAAGTAAAGTATTGGGTATAGACCTTGGGACCACCAATTCGTGTACGGCAATAATCGAACTTGGGGAACCGAAGGTCATTGTAAATTCAGAAGGAAAAAGGCTTACACCTTCAGTTGTAGGATTTTCAAAAAAGAATGAACTGCTTGTGGGAGAACTTGCTAAAAGGCAGATAGTTTCCAATCCCGAGAATTCCGTGCAGTCCATTAAGCGATATATGGGAAAACCTGACTACAGGGTACCGCTGAATAACGAGAACTATACACCGCACGGAATCTCAGCAATGATTCTCCAGAAGCTTAAAGTCGATGCGGAGAAATACCTTGGGGATGCCGTCGGAAAAGCCGTGATTACGGTTCCGGCTTATTTTAACGATTCCCAGCGCTTCGCAACGAAAAAAGCTGGGGAAATGGCAGGCCTGAATGTGCTGAGGGTTATAAACGAACCTACAGCTGCAGCTCTTGCCTACGGCTTGAGGGACGGTGTCCAGGATCAGAAAATCCTGGTTTACGACCTCGGAGGCGGAACTTTTGACGTATCGATCCTCAAAATCAAACACGGCGTTTTCGAAGTGCTGGCTACCTGTGGGGATACCGAACTTGGTGGCGATGACTTCGACCGGAAAATTGTCGATCATTTGCTCTCGGAGTTTAAGGAAGCCGAAGGAGCAGACCTCTCTGAAAATGTGGGGGCCATGCAGCGTATAAAGGAAGCTGCGGAGATGTGCAAGATTGACCTGTCTACCCTTATGAGTGCAAACGTTGATCTCCCTTACATTTCTGAAAATAAACGTCTGGATATGGAGATCTCACGGGAACAATTCGAAGAAATGACCGGGGACCTTGTTAATAAAACCATTTCAATCATGGAAAAATCCTTGAAAGATGCAGGACTTTCTCCTCAAGATATTGATGAAGTAATTCTTGTGGGAGGGTCTACCAGAATCCCTGCCGTAGCGAAACGGGTAGAAGATCTCATGGGAAAAACTCCCCTTCAGAGCATTAACCCTGATGAAGTTGTGGCAATGGGAGCGGCTGTCCAGGCCGGGATCCTCGGAAACGAGTACTTGAAAAGTTCCGGGAACCAGCAGGTCGATTGCGGCAATCTTGTGCTCCTCGACGTCACCTCTCTTACACTGGGATTTGAAACTGTAGGGGACACGACGGCATTCATTATTCCCCGGAACACGACGATACCTACCAGAAATAGTAAGGTCTTTACCACTCGTTATGACAACCAGGAGGTCGTCAGGGGTAAGATTCTCCAGGGAGAAGAGCAGGAGGCGTCCAAAAATGTGGCTCTGGGAACAATCGTTCTGGAGAATATTCCTCCCTCTCTGAAAGGTATCCCGCGGATAGAGGTCACTTTTGACATCGATGCCAACGGCATAATAAACGCCACAGCCAGAGACCTTGCGACAGGAAACATGCGAAGCGTTACTATCGAAAGGCCTGCAGGGCTCAATGACTGACATCTTAAAATAACAATCGAGGTTTCTCAAAGGGGGAAAGGCAGTGGATTACTATCAATTGCTGGACATTCCCAGGGTTGCAAACCCTGAAGATATTGAATACAGGTATCATGAACTTGCAAAAAAATACCATCCGGATAGGTCTAAATCCCCTGATGCCCATGAAAATTTCATAAAAATCAAAAAGGCTTACGAGACTCTAAAAAATCCTCTGAAAAGAAAGGTATACGACGCATCCCTCCCACCTGAAGAAAAGGCAGTGGAAGCTTCTACCGGACCAGAGGGTCCCGAGGTTTTTTCTTCCGATTCCGAAGTCCCTTCCTCTGACCCTTCCATTTCTCCTGCTCCCGACCAGCCTGTTTCAGGTCCTAAGGGTGCTTTCAAATCGACCGGTATTTCCTACGTTTCTTTCAACTCCGATCATGAATCCTACCCTACCGGCCCGTTTTCTTCCTCCAAAGGTGCCGGTGAATCCGAAAAACTCGATTGTTTTAAATACGTCCCCTCTGAAAAGAGTTTGAACCGTCATGGCCGGTCGAAAGAAGTTTCATACAGCTCAGGGGAAAACAGTGTAGGAAAGAATGGTTCTGACTGGTCCTATGTGAAAGTTAAATATGAAGGAATTGATGAAGATATTGATGACGACGACGGTAAAAAATCCGGTTTTTTAGCAGGTTTCACCGTAAGGAAGGCTTTTCGCTATACTGTTGTCCTTATCTGTATTTTCCTGATCCTGACGACCGTTTCCCCTGACCTTGTGGGAGCAAAAGCTTCAGGATTAGGTGCTGTAACAGAAACTTTTGATAAGGTGGTGCTTTTAGCAAAAAGCCTGATCTGAATCTTTTGATCTGAATCTTTTGATCTGAATCTTTTGATCTGAATCTTTTGATCTGAATCTTTTTTCCTTTTTTCAGGCTTTAGTCCCTGGAAGGCTTGAAAGCCCGTCTTCTATTTCTTTAACTTTTTCAAAAGCAATCCCGAGAGGGACCTCAAAGTCCTCATACCCGCTGTGCTTCCTTGACCCTTTGCACCCGAAGGAAAGCCCCAGGCCTTCCCGGAGGGCGAGCACCGTACAGTCTCCGCAGACGGAAGCAGCGCCCAGGGTATCCAGTTTTGTCCTTTCTCCTTTTGCATATGCGCTGGCCTGGATGATACGCATGGCTTTTTCAGGTTTCAGGAAAAGGATCAGTACATCAAAACCGTCCCTGTTCAGGGAAAGGGGCTCGATTCTTACGGAACAGAATTTTTTATCGAACCTGGGAAGTGCCAGAGCCGCTTTTTCAGCAGCTTGCGGGCCCCTGTACCTGCCGGATTTCAGGTAGTAAGCAGCCGGGCTCTCTTCCGAAAGGCCGAGCACGTAATCTCCCGGGGAACAGCCCTGCCCCGAAATCTTGAAAGTTTCCCCGAAACGGGCTTTGTGCACGAGTTCGCAAAAGAGCAGGTCGGATTTTTCGGGAAGGAGTTCGCTACAAGCCTTATAAGCTTCTTTTCTCCCGGGCTCTCCTTCCTCAGTTTTTCCTTCCTCAGTTTTTCCTTTTCCGGTTTCTTCTCCCGTTTCAAAGGTCACGCATACGGGTTCCCCGGTTTCCATCAGCCTGCTGAGTTCCGGGAAACCCTTGACAGCGGATTTTTCACTCTGCATGAGGGCCATTCCTCTTTAGTTCCCTTATATTTTCATTCAAACTCAGCTTTAACCGTGGTGAAAATAGGTCCTCTGGTGTCGATCTTCTTTTTCTTGCCCGTGATGTAGCGCTGGGCCATTGGGCCTATCTTCAGGTTGACTTCCGAAGGGACCTTTACAATCCTGACCCTCGTAATGTGTTCCTCTGCCCCGGACATTGCGGCTTCTTCGATTTCCCGGGCAGCCTGGGCGGCAAAAGCTTCTATGAAGCGGATCCCGGCCATTGCGGAATGGTTTTCAAAGGCTTTCTTCCATTTTTTGGTGTGCGGGAGCCCCAGGATGTCCCCATTATAGGCGACGACTTCGTTAAAAGCTGCGGGACCGCAGAGTTTTGTCTCTTCTTCGGGTTCGATTACGGATACCTTTACTTTCTTTCCGCAAATTTCCCCTTCCCAGGCAGTGAAGGCGCAGGGGCTAGGTTCGCTCCCGTGCAGTTCGCACTGGGCAACAACTGCTTCCACAATGGCCCTGCCTTCGGGGGTTTCCGGAATCCTGTCAACGTATACCTGCTTTGCAAGCTCGCTGTCGGACATCTCCCATTCACAGTACAGGGGGATCTGCGGATAGGTCAAAGAGCGGATGTCAGGGGCGTCGTGGAGGATCATGGCAAGGCGCTCGACCCCGAGCCCCAGGTTCATAACCGGACACGGAATGTTATATTCGGCAAGGGCTGTCGGGGAATAGATCCCGAAGGTTGCGACCTCTATCCAGCCGTCCGAGTACTTGGAGTTCGAACCCACGAGTTTCGGGTGGAAAGCAAAGACTTCAATCTGGGTGTCAGGCACATAGTACTTGCTGCGTTTTTCGTCGGGCCTGAAAAGGAATTTTTCAAAGCCGAACTGGGAGAGAAGCCCTTCTGCAACGGCTTTCCCGTGGTCTACCGTCACGTCCTCGTCCATGATAACGCAGGATGCCGAGTAATAGGTCATGAGCCTGGAAGCGTCTTCCTGCTGTTCCCGCCTGAAGCAGCGGTCCACTGAGAAGAAATGGAAGGGGGGTTCTTTTCGCTCAAGCAGAGCGCCAAGGGAAATGAACCAGCCGCTGGTCATGTGGCTGCGCAGGGTCCTCGTGCTTGCCACGGGCACCAGTTCCTTGAATTCCGGGAAAACCTGGTCAATCATCTCAGCCACAAGGGCGTCAGAAACCTTCAGGGCCGCGGCAATTTCAGGGACCAGGTCGTCTCCTTCAACCTTGCCCTTCTTGTATGCATGGAGGACTTTCCTTATTTTGTCAACGCCTTCTTCCCCCACGTCTCCCAGGATCTCCATGACCTGGGCGATTCTCTCGTCTGAAATCCCCACATTCGGGCGGGGTAGGCCTGCCAGGTAGAAACAGCGGTCCAGGACTGCCAGGGCTTCGCTTCCGAACTGTTTGTGGACTTCCTTTTCGTCCACGATCAGAGGGTTCATCATTTCTTCAAAGCCCATGCGGAGGTAAGCTTCCCTCAGTTTTTGTATGGTGTCATAGACCGGGTGGGCTTTTCCATATTTCAGGGTGGTCCTGGGGTAACGTTCATTCAGGGTAGGGGTCCTGACCAGGTTTTTGCCTTCGTTCCAGGCAAGGTCAAAGTTCTCCTTTGCTTCCTTTTTTATCTTCTCTGGATCAAATCTCATGGGTATCCTCTTGTGATTGATTATCGGAATCCTTTATCGCAGTGCTATATTCATCTGCGCATTTTGGAATTCTGCATTATGGTTTGAATTATGAAATTCTGTATTATGAAGTTTGCATTATGGGAATTCTGAATTCTGGAAGTCTGCTTAATGATATGGTTAATGTGATTTACCGTGATCCCGGACCTGTGTGTTCCTGGGGAAACTTTACGGGTTCAAGCCTGGATTCCAGGTTCCTCATTGCTGTTTCCAGTTTCTTTTGCTGGATTGCGTTGATGAGGTCTCCCCTGGTCTTTTCGATTAAGCCGCGGGCTACGTCGGTCTTTCGCCTGAGCCCCCGGGTTATCGCGTCCGGGTAGTCAAAGTCCATAAGGATCGCATGGATATTTTCCATTATCCCTAAAAACACTTCGGCTTTTTCCAGGGCTTCCGTCCTGATAAGGTCCAGGACATGCCTCCGGAGTTCTCCCACCACGTCTCCTAGCCCGTTCAGGTAGGCTGCATATCCGATGCTCAGGGCTTCCGGGGAAGGCAGTGTTTCAGGTTTTTCTTCTTCCCTTAGCAGGCCTAAAAGTATGGAGGCTTCCGCAAATTCCTGCTGAGCGTGTTCCACAAAGCCTGCGTGGTAAATGTCAGAGTGCTCCTTGAAGAGAACATCAAGCTGGAAAAGGGCGTTTTTTGCTTCTTCGATGTTCTTTTCGGCTTTTTTGAAATTCTGTCCGTGCAGGGCAAACGTAGCGGTCCGGCAGTCCCTAACGACCTGCCGGGAAAGCTTTAGCCCTTTTTCCCTTACCCTATCCTTGGCCTCAAAATTTTCCCTTACCCTGGCTGAAATTTCTTCGAGCATTTATTTCATTACCCCCTCGAGAAGGCCCGGTTCAAACCTTTCCCTTTGTGGATTGTACAGGATTTGTTCAAAGTTTGCTGAATACTTCCAGCAATTTTCCCTTCAAACATATTATGCCTATCGGTGACAGCCATATTTCTTAAAATTTGTAACTTCTCTGTTTTCCTGGAGTTCCCGGAGTTTTTCGTGTTTCTATAAGCTCCGTTTTGATAGGCTCCTTTTCGATAAACTCCGTTTTGATAAGCTCCGTTTTGATAAGCTCCAATAGATCCGAAATGAGGCTTCTAATTCTGCTTCACACGGAATGGATAAAAAAGAAGTAAAGGGTGTTTTTCCCTCTTTTCTGTGCCCGGGTTTTCCCGGAAGCGCACCCGGTTAGGAGTGCACCCGCATCAGCCGACAGTATATATGGAAATATAAAGATGACGTTTCCCTGCTGTCTTTTTTCAGAACGAGGTAACCTTTTGGGCTTTAAACAGGGAGGTCTTAAAAACGTGTTCGAAGCGCGTTTTCCGGCTCCGGGGCTTTAAATCCTTTTTTAGCGGGTGTATTTGGTTTTTTATTCTGGGTTTATCGTAAGAGTTAAGGGAGAATTGTGTTTTTTGGAAGAATTGTGTCCTTTGATAAATTGTGTTTTTTTCTTGTTTCAAGTGTCAATTTAAGCGCCATTCACTCATCAACGGATTTATTCGTCAACGGGAATGGTTTCGAGCTGGCTTGAGAGGTTCCAGATAAGGGTTCTTGTGTGCAGTGGGAGGTTCGGGTCGTTGCTGACATCCTCTAGAATGGAGATGCTGGATGCGGCCCTGAGGAAAAGGGGCTCGGAATCGTTGTTAAGGATGTCCGTGATTTCGTTTACGGAACGCCTGATATTTCTGGGAACCGACGAGTCGTTGGTTATGCTTTCTAAGACATGGAGACATTGCCTGATAACTTCTGTTGAATCAACTGATGACATTCAAATCACCTTCGGTGGTTAATTATAATGTAAAATAAGAGCTAGCTAATTTAGTGTAAGACAGGTTTGTTATATAAAATATTATCGGTAATTCTCAGTATTTATCATTTTTTTATTTTCTCATTGTCTTTTCGTATAGTGTTTTTATTTTCCCTCTGTTTTTCCTTTTATTCTGGTATTTTCCTTTTATTCTGGTATTTTCCTTTTCCTTGATATTTTCCTTTATCCTGGTGCTTTCTTTTATCCTGGTATTTTCCTTTATCCTGATGCTTTCTTTTATCCTGTTATTTTTCCCTCGAACGGCAGCTTGAGGTAGTTTAATATATATGGAGTGGGAAGGAGAAATATTATAAGAGAAGTACGAATGTGTGCAGAGAGGATGGTTAACATATGGATTCCGAGAAAGACCAGAAGGTAAAAAGAATAGCTCGCTTCCTTGAACTCGGAGGTACGATGCTTGCCGAGCATTGCAAAGTTTGTGGTGCTCCGAAGTTCAGGTACCAGGGTCAGGTAATCTGTCCACTCTGTGATGTCCGGGAGGAAGGAGAAGAAGAGGCGGAAGCGTCCATAGAAGCAGTCTCGACAGCTCCCGTGGAAAGGCCTGCCCAGGAAACCGGAACTTTGCCCGAGAAAAGCAGGCCCTGGTATGATACAAACAGGGAAGTCCAGGAAAGCCGTCAGAATTCCTGGTTCGAGCCCAGGAGAGCAGAAGACGCTGCGGAAGTAGAAGAAAGAGTCCCGCAGTTCGGGGCAGAGGCACAGAGGACCGTTTCCGAGAGCAAAGAGCTGCCCCGGCAGAAGGCCGCAGTACAAAATGCCGGACCTGCTTACGTCCCCGAACTTCAGGGAGACCGGGCAGAGCTTGAAGCCCTGCTCCTTAGAAAACTCATCAGCATTGCCACTTTCCTGCAGGCTGAAAAGGATCCCCGAAGGGTCATTGAGGAATTTGAACTGATTGAAAAAGGTCTGGGCCTTATCGAGAGCTTGAGAAAATACTGATAAAGAAATGAATAAATAAAGAAATGAATAAATAAAGAAAATGAATAAATAAAGAAAATGAATAAACGCTCAATTCCTGCCCTGTTTGAGGATTTAAGATTTAGAAGCTGACTTTTTGAGGATTTAAGGTTAGAGGCTGACATTCTTCCCGGTAATCTCAGGTAAAAGTGCCCTGACTCGCTGCAAGGAGATAGGATGCGCTGGAACATTATCTTCGGGCGTATTTTTCCTTTCAGGTCTATAAATCTTCCCCGGCTCACGCTGTTGGTCCTCTTGCTATCTTTTTTTCTCTTATGTGCCTGGGTTAAGGTTCCATCAGGTTTTTATAAAGACCCTGGTATTTCCATTCGTGTATATTTCTATAAATATACAACTTTGGATATTATTTTCTATAGATCGTGATTTATCGTTACAATTCCGGGCCTTCATTTTCTCAGGTAAGGTTTCCATTTCTCATTTTATGAATCCGGATTTTGTGGGGTAAATATTTTTCGATATCATGGGGGAGGTTTTTTTTCCATTTGTGAAACTATTTTTCACACTCTCTTTGAAGGAAGTTAATGTATCACGATTTATCATTGAATATAACGCCCTTTTTCCCGGATCCTTTCCCATACCCCTTCTTTTATCTATCACGATTTTTCATAAATTTATTTTAGAAGTCTTTATATTTTAGAAACTCACACTTTAATATTGAGAGGTGATGAAAGCATGCGAGATATGTCTAGAGGTCTGGTTTCATATCTATTTACCTTTCTAGAATTGCTGTGTGGATTGGTCCTTCTGGTTCCTTTCGGGTGGATCATCCTGCTTTTCTGCATGCTGTCTGAACCGGAAAGTACCGTGCTTGGGCGGCATTTGAAAAGGCGTTGCAACCTTAAAAGGTATTAAAGAGACCGGTTCTATCTCGTGGGAATTCCCTTCAGGGAATTTCCTTATTTAACAAAAAGGAATTTTCCGGGGTCTGCAGGGTTAAATATTATTTTTTCATGTACTGATAAAGCGGTTTTCCTCTGATGTTGTCCGCTTCCTCCTGGTCATTATATGGTTTTTATTTCTGCAGGGTCCTGGCTTTTATATTTTAAATCCTGGGTTTTCTTTTTTCATATGTTTCACCCTTTGTACTGGCTTGTTACGATTTCTCTTATCCTGGCTGCGGTCTTCGGGCCGATTAGCTTTACCTTTTGAAGCTCTTCCGTGTTGGCATTCATGACAGCTTCCACGGAGCCTAAATGGAGGAGGAGGTTTCTGGCGGCTTTGGGTCCGATGTTGGAGATTGCGGAGACCAGGTATTCCTGCTGCTCGGCAAGGGTGCTGGCGGACTTCTTCCCGTGGGGGTTGACCTCGCGTTTTTCTCCGATCTGCTCGCGCTTTGCAAGCACTTTCAGGATCGAAGCTGTTTCTCCCTCGTCCCGGGAATAAAGGATGGAAACTCCAAAATCGATTGCAATGGACGCCAGGGAACCGTAAATCGCATTCGGATTGATCTGTCTTGCAGTGAAAAGGTCTCCACCTTCGATAATCAGGACCGGTTTTTCATACACCCGGGCAAGGTCCGAGAGCTGGGCAAAAAGGTTGCGTTTTCCGTCAATCAGGGAACTGGCAAAGTCGTCGGTGCGTTTTCTCTCAACCGCTACCCGGTCGCTCACCACATAGTCCCCGACCTCCAGGGCCTTGAAGCTTAGTCCCACTCCCATCCGGTCTAGGGATTTTGCAACCCCACTTTTCGTTTCCCTGTGATCGATGACTATCCTGAGGGTTTCACTCCCCGTTTCACTCCCCGTTTCACTCCCCGTTTCACTCCCCGTTTCACTCCCCGTTTCAC
>CBFCWE010000027.1:0-43041 GCA_965601435.1 uncultured Methanosarcina sp. | reverse complement strand
TCTATTTCAGAAGTCATTTGAATGTCAGAAATCATTTAATGCCCCCTGAAATATATTATATAATCGGCATTATATATAATCAATTCAATAACATAGGGACACGACCTATTTTTTTATGTGAATTAAAAAGGCATAGGATAGAAAAGAAACTTCCCATTTCATCAGCATCAACTTCAAATTCAGAAAAGGTGGTGAGATCAGAACATGATGTTTCAAACATATGAGCTACTTGGTATTTTATATCGTACGGGGGGCATAAATTTAATAGAAAGTATTCTATTATATTCTATGATTTAATAAATACTTCTTTAAAATAATTATTCTTTTTTGATGTCAATGAGTTCCCAATCTTCCGTTTCTTCATCCAAAGCATCATTGTATTTCGTTGAATGCATAAAAACAGCGGTAACTTCTTCTCTAAAATCTGGGTTCATGAGTTTATCTTCTAGTCGGGGGTCATATTTCCCTGTAATTTGCGTTTCTTCATCAATTGAAAACCTAAAATAATTTGTATGAACATCCACACCTTTTAGTTTTCCTTTAAAACTCTCTTTTTGTTCAGGCATCTCTTCAACCTTATCTACAGCTTTATAGATTCTATTCGCTAGCTCTTTTGTGATTTCTCTAGTAGTAAAATTGTCAGTTCCAACTTTATCATATAATCTCATGTCCGTATCATGCTTAACAAGAGTATAAACAAATTTTTTGTATTTGTTCACCGTTCGTGTCCCTACAATTTTTCTAATTTCTTTTATTTCTTCTATATTGTCTGCACAATTAATTAATTGATTAAATTTATTTAGTGCATTCATAGAAGGAGCTTCATCAAGTGCGACATCACTTGTTATAATTACGCGAAATGATCCTGTAGTTGTAGCCAAAACATTTAACTGTGCCATTTTTTTGATTTCATTTGGTATGGGACCTTTAGAAGTTTCTTTTTTTCCAAACACTTTATGCACAATAGATGTAACAACCTCTTGAAATGAGCTCAGTGTATCCCCTAAACAAGCTAAAGAAACAGAGTTGTTTGAAACCGCATCTCCATCAAATACAAAATCAAAAGCGCTTCTCATGTACCCGTTGTTTGACCTTTCAAGTTCCTCAAATAAAAGTTTTTGTTTATATTCTAAGCTGTGAAGACCTAATTTAAGAGAAGGATCGTCCGGATATTGAGATATAAAATCTAGTGTAAATCTTATTGCATCATTTACTTTTGTAAGATCCTGTCTTATGAGTTTTAAAGGACGTGCATCTATATCCATTAGATATGTGCCTCCTTCTTAATTAATTCTTGGTGTTTTTTGGATGAAAGATCGAACTCAATTAACCCTCTTTCGTTCTTTCTCCTATCCTGACTGAAAAATTCTCTCCATAACTCAGAATGGTAAATTGTTACTTGATATCTTGGATCGTCTTTTGGATACATGGGTACATAAAATGTATGGCAACAATGTTCCTTTTTTATTTGATCGTAATTTAAAAATTTCAATTCGAACTCAGTACTATCAATCAGTGACCTATGCTTTTCAAAATTAACATGAACAACTATATCAATATCTCCAGGATCTAACTTATTTGTTGTGAAACTACCTGCAACCCAATTAATTGATGCAACACCATAAGAACTAATCTCAATGCAATATGAAATGTAACCCAAATATATTTTGTTTCGAGTTTTTGAATTCCGAAAATCAGTCACAAATCTTTCCTTAAATAGGCTTAAAGCTGGTTTGTGAATGCCTGGAGGAAGATTGCCATTGCTATCAAAAGTTGGGAGCATAAGTTTAGATAATACGTTTCTATTGAAAAAAGTTACGGAATTTCTATTTATTTTTATTTAAGCATATGAATGCTTTATACAAATGCATTATCTTTAAGTGACCAAACTATATTTTTATTTCTTCCTTTACACGAAGCCTAAGTTTTATGATGTATAGAATATAGAAAAAAAGCTGGAGAAGTCTCCTTTCAACATGAAATAAGAACAAAAAAGAAAATTCCCCTGCTCCTTTAAATACAAAAAGCATGAAAAATTAAACCTTTTATTCTTTATCTACAAACTTCTTGAACAGCCTCGCCTAGAACCCATGATACTTAACAAACCCTTCAGCATCCTTCTAGTCAAAAAACTTCTGAATCTACAGTCGTTGGCTTGCTGTGTATTTCAGAAATAGTCATTCTACCGGCTCCAGTTCCCAATACCTTTCACAGATCAATCCCCTCGCAGTACAATCTGAACCCGCACTCCTTGCAACTCTCAGGATTCCCGGTCTTTTCAAACCCATGCTCATAATCGTAAGCAATCTTCCTTGCAGTTTCGACCATGGAAGCAATTGCCCCACTGTCGAGGGGGCTTACCCTGCCTTCAATACTTTTGTACTCTCCATCCTCCTGCAGCTCGAAAATCCGGGGCTTTTCCCGGGCAAGCATGTCAAGGGTAAGCCTTCTGACCCTGTATTCCGGGTGCATGTGCTCAAAGCCTTTTGCGTAAAGCAGGAGCTGCCTTGAACGTTCATCAGGGCTCACATCGGACTTCCCGGTTTTGTAATCGATAATTTCAACCTCTTTTGTGGAGGGGGCTAGCAAATCGATCCGGTCGATTTTTCCTTTGAAAACAAAGCCGTCTATAGGGACTGAAAACCACTGTTCAACCATCAGGGAATCCGAAATCCGGTTCTGGTTCCGGAGCCAGAATACTTCGAAGAGAGGGTAGGTAAGGTCCAGGTCCACATCTTTCCATTCAGGGTCCTTGATAAGCTTCTCTGCAATCGCGTACATGGCATCTTTTTCCGAGACCTTAGCCTCGACAGCAAATTCAAGCACTTTGTGGACGAAACTCCCCCGGGTCATGGCTCCGGTAGAATCCTCAGAAGCCCGGGTCGGCATGCGCAGGATTTCCTGGAGTTCATACTGCCTGGGGCAGCTTTCATAGGCTTTCAGGGCTGAGAAGCTGAAACTTAAAAGTTCAGGGTTGAACTTCAGCCCGTTGCTCCCGGTTTCCAGTTTTGAAAGGATCGCTTCCGCTTTCTTTGAAGGGTCTATCAGGTCCCATTTTTCCTGCAGTTCTTCCAGATAATTCCCGCAACCACCGTCCCGAAGAGCCCTGTAGACCATCAGGTAGTGTATAGCGTCCTCAAAATCATTGTCAAGGGCTTCAATAAGCAGCCGGATACACCTGTTTTTCTCCCTCTCAAGCTCGCTTTCCCGCACAAGGCCTGCGGTTTTGATCTCAAGGTCCCGCCTGTAGGACAGGTCCAGGTCGTCGAAAGCAAGCTCCTTTTCCACAGCCCCGCCGGGTGCAATAATTTCCAGGTCCCTCCAGTGTTCATACCCGATCTCCAGGAGGAACTCGGAAGGGTCCCTTTCCTTTCCGCCATATTCAAGGGAAAGGGTCAGGACCAGGTCTTCCTTTGCCCGGGTAAAAGCTACGTAGCAAAGCCTGCGTTCTTCTTCGAGCTTGATCTCTTTTTTGCGCTCCCGGATTGCCTTTTCAAGCGCGGTTTTGCTCAGGTCCATTGAGAAAAGGTCCCTGTACTGGCCCATCATTTCCAGTGGAATAAGGGGTTCCTGTCCACCCCTGAACAGGGGGAATTTGTCCTTTGCCAGGCTGGTCACAAAGACGGCCCTGAATTCAAGTCCCTTTGCTGCGTGGATGCTCATCAGGTTCACAGCATCGTCTTCCCTGAGCTTTGCAGCTGCGGGATTGCCCCCCATTTCATCCAGGACCTCAAGGTAATCGATGAAGCCAAAGAGTTCCCTGTCGTGGAACTGTTCAAAACCCCTGGCCATTTCGTGAAGGTTGCGGAGGTTCAGGAAAGCTTCCCTGGATTTTACCGTCTCCATCCTGGCAAGGTGCCTTACAATTCCGCTCCGGTCGTAGATCTCAAGCAAAAGGTCGGAAACGTCAAGCGCCTTCTTTTCGGAAAGGGTTTCAATAATCGCTTTTACCCTTTCAACCGTGTTTATCCCCGCTTCACTCAGGCTGATTTCCCCGAGATGGTGGTAGATGGCTTCCTGAAAAGAAGCCCGTCTCTTCTTGATGAATTCCCCAATCCGGACCGAATCCCCGTTTTCCAGGCGGTTGTTATAGTGGAAAAGCCTCCACCAGGCTTCCGTCCCCCTGGGAGTCGGGTCCATCAGGTTGTTCAGGACATAGAGGTAGGAGAGCACGGTCTTGATTTCGGGCTGTTTCAGGTAATCGGCATCATCCCTTACGATTACAGGGATTCCCCGCTTCTGGAGTGCCTGCCTGATAACCCTTCCCTGGGCATGGGTCCGGTAAAGGACTGCAATTTCTTTCAGGGGACCCCCCCTTCCCCCGGTTCCGGTAGCCTCAGCGGTGCCGCCTTCATTGCTTCCGCTGAAGTCTCCTTTCCAGATGCCTTCTTCTTTGACGTCTCCTTCCCTGAGGACTTCTTCCTTGATGCTGCCTTTGATGTAGGCATCGATCTGCTCGACGATCTTTCTTGCCTCTTCCCCTTCGTCCTGTGTTTCCTGGATGACAACGTTTTTTCCTTCTTTATCATCGCAGTTTTTAAGGAGGAGACATTCGCTTTTTCGTTCCTCAGGATAATTTTGTTCGATCAGCCTGTGGGCAACCCTGAGGATCTTGTTCGTGGACCTGAAACTGACATCAAGGGACACCACCTCCTGGTCTGAAATCCCAAACTGCTTCTTGAACTCCTCTATGTTGTTTGAATAAGCTCCCCTGAATGCGTATATGGTCTGGTTTTCATCAGCAACGACCGTGATGTTTTGCTCTCTTGCAGTCAGGTGCCTGATCAGCTCGAACTGGACGTAGTTTGTGTCCTGGAACTCGTCCACGATGATGTGGGTGTAGCTGTCATTCAGCTCCTCGGCCCCGTAGGTGTCAAGATAAGCAAGGGCTATCCTGTTCAGGTCCCCGTAATCAAGGCATTTCAGGGCTTTTTTCCTATCCTCATATAATTCCCAGGCACTGATGAAGTCCCTGTATTTGCGGAATTCATCATAGAGGTTGATGAAGGTCTGCCAGGCTTTCTTTTCAGCTTTCAGGGCTTTTTGCTCGTCCTTGCTTTTCAAATGGAAGGTGTTCAGCTTGATCTTTCTCTCCGTGTAAAACTGCTCCCAGGCTTCTTCCCCAACAAACTCAAACAGCCCCGCTTTCTTTGATTCCAGGTATTCTTTGAACTGGTCAATCGAGATATTCAGGTCCTTTGCCTTTGCAACCGTATTTGCGTAGAGGGCGGCAGTTCTTGAGGTGGTATTCAGTTCCTTATAAAGCAGGATGGCTGCATCGATCTCTTCAAAGATAGTAAAGTGCTCTGAAACCCCGCAGAGCTCAGCGTTGTCCCGGATGAGTTCCGCACAAAAGGCATGAAAGGTGCTAACTTTTACGTCAACACCCTGCCCGAGGAGGTCCCGGACTTTCCGCTCCATGTTTCTGGCAGCTTCCCTTGAGAATGTGAGGGCAAGAATTTTTTCCGGGGCAATTCCCTGCTTTTCGATCATGCAGGCAATTTTTCCGGTGATCGTGGTGGTCTTGCCTGTCCCGGCCCCTGCGAGGATTAAGAGGGGACCTGAGCTGTGGGCTACGGCTTCCTGTTGTCTGGGAGTAAGGGTTGTGAGGAGTTCTTCTAACATGCGGATGCCCTGAAACTGTTTTGTTTATTTTTGTATTTCAGAAAGACCAGCATGTATAAAAAATATATTGATGTTTTTAAGCTTCTGGAAACCAGGCGATAAATAATCATATTCATCACAACATGCAAGAAAAAATATAGTCAGTGAGATATTAACTGTTTATTGATTATAACCGGAACTTTGTTCAGAAATGGCATAAAGAGCCTGTACGGGAAGATCCGACTTATGAACGAAAAAATAGAACAACTGATAAAAAATAAAGAAAATTTCATTTCTGAAGTAGTAAATGCCATCACAAGCACATCTGCTCAAACCACAGGTCCCCTTCACCGGATAGAATTCCACAACAGGCTTCCAACATCAGACTTCATGTTTAGCTGCTAGATATAGTCTATACGGCATCAATGAATATAAGGTAGAAGATTTTAGGAGGGAAAGGTGGGACGTATATATAGACGTTGTCTGGGCCACAGGGTTTGGCAAAAGAGGGGTTCCGGTAGCCGCGTTTGAAATTGATTCTAGTCTCAGGAAGAAATCTGTGGAGAAGTTACTGGCCGTTGATGCACCATTCAGATTTTGGTTGTATTATGGCAAAAAAGGGGCAGATTTGCTTCTGGAAGAGAACGATCCTGAAAGGCTTATTACGCTGGTCAATGTAAAGAGGCCCGAGTTCGTAAGATCTTAATGACAAGTTTGCGAAGTTCTTAATGCAAAAGCTTGAGATCCCATTTTAATGGTTGATGTTTTGATATTCAAGGTTCCAATGAGAATGAGATTTGTGTTTTTGTTTCATCATGTGAAGAATTTGTAGGTTTTTACCCTTTGCATATTTTTCCAAAAACGTGGTTTATCGGATGTGTAACAAAATAATGTTACAGAATTGCTAAAAAAATCTTTTTAAATATTAAGGCTTACATGACAACTAATTTTAACAATTTCTCTTTGAACTCCTCGTAGGACAGAAAGACATAATGAAATAGCTTCAGTATGCAGACCGTCATTGAAAAAATGAAGGAATATTAGTATTAAAAAATTGATGAATTCGAAGCAAAAAAATGAAAAAAACAAGTGCGAGGGGTGGGATTTGAACCCACGAAATCCTTCGATACCAGATCTTAAGTCTGGCGCCTTTGGCCAAGCTGGGCGACCCTCGCTCTTCGAAAAAAGCTGGACTGTTTTTAGCCGCAAAAATCCTTAATGCGAGCATTCCTTAAATAAAGTTAAATTATTTAAAGCTTATTCTTTAATTCATGGAAATCACATTTCTTGGCACAGGAGTTGCGATCCCCCAGAAGGGTCGGGTGCAGTCAGGAGTACTTGTAGAGTTTGAGGAAAAACCTTTGCTTATAGACTGCGGAAGCGGTGTTCTGAACCGGATTTTAGACGCGGGGGTCCAGCATACGGAGATTGATACCGTACTGCTCTCCCACCTTCACCTGGACCATGTTGCGGACCTGCTCTGCCTCGTGAAGGCAAACTGGCTCAGGGGAAAAACCGATATGCGGGTCTACGGGCCTGAGGGGACTGAAGACTGGTTCTCGGACTTGCTGGGGCTTTATGAGTACATTCTCGAGGAGGTGGACGTGAAAGTCATTGAATGCTCTCCGGGAAAAGAGTTCGTGCCCGAGGGGTTCGACTGCGAAATCAGCTGTACGGCTGCCGTACATAGTGTACCGACCCTGGCTTACCGGCTAATGTCAGGGGAAGGGGAAATCGTCTACTCCGGGGACACGGAGCCCTGCAGGGACGTACTGGACCTGGCAGTCGAAGCCGACCTCCTTATTCATGAATGCTCTTTTCCCGCAGGCATGAAGGTCACGAACCATACAACCCCGTCGACTCTCTCAGATATGCTGGACGAGTACAGGGACGAGATAGGAAGTCTTTGCCTGACGCACTTCTACCCCGAAATGCGGGGACATGAAAGAGAAGCCATATACCGGCTGAAAGGGAACTTTGACGGGGAAATAATCCTGGCAGAAGACCTCATGAACCTTGAACTGTAAAATTAAACTGTAAAATTAAACTGTAAAATTAAACTGTAATATTTGAACTGAAAATGTTAACTCAAAAAGTGTCTCAAAATATTCACTCAAAATGTTCACTCAAATGCAAACTCTTTGATTTTATACAAAAAGTTTAATCCGGTTTAACGAAAATATTTAAGAAAATCTCAAATTTGGGGCCGGTGGAATTGAAGAAAATAACCCATAGTACATTGAAGAGAAACTGAATTATGGGGAAATACTCCACCTGGCCCGGGAAATACTTCCCTTGAGCCCGGAAACCGTTTTTTAATCCGGACGCTTAAAAATTGCTCTCACCAGCCTTCCTGGCGGAGTCTCCCAAAAAGAAAAAAGGGATCCAATAAAATTTTATTGAGACTGTATTTGTTTCTGTTTTGATTGTGATGACCGGTCCCGGTTCTACGGGGCAGATTTACGCAGCTTTTTGATCTAAATTTCCATATAATTAAAATTTTATTGTTTTATATGATTCTGGAAGAAAAAATGAAGACCAGAAAATAATAAAAAGTCTCGGAAATAGATATAAACAACAGAATCAAATGTACGTTGGAGAATATATGAAAGCTCTTGAGTGCAGGACAATTGACATAGCCCCCACGCTTTCAAAGTTGCTGGAAATACCCATGGTTCCGCCTACTGGCAGGCAGATTCCTGAGGTAATGGATTTTATAAAAGGAAAAAGCTGCAAAAAAGCTGTTATAATCATCGTTGACAGCCTGGGTTACTCCCTGTACAGACACTTCTCTTCGATAATGAAAAATATGGGGGAACTTGCCGAAAAAGGGCTTCTTTTCAAATGTAAGTCCCCGGCAACCCATACATCTCCGGCGATTGCGTCCATTTTCACAGGATACTTCCCGGAAGAGCATGGGATCTATTCAACCGAGGACATCTACGTTGAAAGAGCAAAAAACCCTGAAAATCCCAAACTGAAAAGCATTATGGAGTGGGCATGCCAGACCGGAAAAAAAGCTTCTGCCGTGATCGAATCCGAAGGAGCCGAAAGCTTCAGGGGCAGGATAAAAGACTTTTACGGGGTACCCAATTCGGAAGACATTCTGGATTATGACCGGAAAATAACGGGACACGCGGTGCAGTCCCTTCAGGAAAAACCCGATATCCTGGCTGTACACCTGCGGGCTCTCGACCGCTTTTCCCACAGGGCCGAAAGCTGGGCAGAAATGAAAAAAGCAGCAAAGGCTGTGGACGAAAATCTCGGAGAAATTTTTGCAGCTTCCGAAAAAGGCACAATATTCTTCATCTGTGGGGATCACGCCGTCCACGGAGGAGACAAGTGGTTAAAAGATGCCACAAAGGAAGCGCTTGAAAATCACCGGGAAAACTTTGTGGCACTTGTGGTTGGCTGCTGTTGAAGGGCTTAACTATTTTTTCGCAAACGTTCATTCGAAATGCCAAGGCTTTCAATAAAAAAGTTAACTTATCTTCAATCAGCGGCCCCGTTCACAATTAATAACCAATTAATAACCAATTAATAACCAATTAATAACCAATTAATAACCAATTAATAACCAATTAACTTACCCTTTTTACCCCTGCTCAGGTAAGCTACAAGGACTAGCCCTATCACCGCACCAGGCAGTACAGCCCAGGAGAGATTGCTTTCGTTTTCTTCTTCCTCAGAGCCTGAGCCTCCACATGATTTGCCATGTCACCCTGTACTTTCAGAGCTTCATACTCGTCAGATTTCTCAAAGTATTCTCCCTGAGAATTCGAACCGGTAGCAAGATCTGACTCCCCGGCAGGTTCCAGTTTTTCCTTGCGGATAATCTTTGAACTTCTTACCCCATTAGCTCCGCTGAGGTGGGAGTTTGAAACCAAATTTTCGGCATCTCCGGTTTCCCCGGAATCTCCAACATCACCTGAATCCCCCATATTACCTGAAACATCGGCAGGTTCCACTGTGATGAAATCAACCATTTCCTTTGAACTGATTCCGTTTTCATTACTTTCCGTCAGGTTAACTGTGTAGTTACCTGCACTTTCCTTTCGTAAGTGTATACGGGATTTTCCGGGGCATGAAGAATAGAAGGGTGCAAAGGTTTTTCAACAATCCTTTATTAAAACTCCTATAAATCCAATCTGGAGAAGACGCTAGCATGCAGGAAAAAATAAAGGAAATCGCGGCCCGCGTTCATGAAATGCGGGAATTGTCCGAGATCTCGATCGAAGAGATGGTAAAGTATCTGCAGATCCCGGAAGAAACTTACAAAAACTACGAAAGCGGAGAAGAGGATATCCCGGCAAGTGTCCTTTTTGAGATTGCACACAAGATGCAGGTGGACATGGCCACTCTCCTTACCGGGGAAGAGCCGCGGATGAACATCTTTACTGTTACCCGAGGTGGAAAAGGGGTAAGTGTGGAGAGGAGGGAGCAGTACAGGTACCAGAACCTTGCTGAGAAGTTCATCCACAAAAAGGCAGAGTTTTTCATCGTCACTGTCGAACCCAAACCCGAGGGGACAAAACCCGGGACTAACTCCCACCCGGGACAGGAGTTCAACTACCTGCTGGAAGGAAGCCTGAAAGTGTATATCCACAACAACGAAATTGTCTTGAAAGAAGGAGACTCAATCTACTTTGACTCCAACTACGAACACGCCATGGAAGCCCTGGAAGGAAAGCCTGCAAAGTTCCTGGCCGTGATCATCTAAAAACATCCGAAAATCAAAATTGATCAATAATGGATGATAATCCGATACAGCCAATAAACAAAATTGATTCAAGAATCCAAATTGATTCTGAACAGCGACCCTGAAAACCACAGCATAGCACGGAAAGCAATACCAGAAAGCAATTAGACAGGTGTCCGAAATGACTTCCTTACTCAGCCGATTTGTTCCAAAAACCGATTTTGAATCCTACGAGGATTTCCAGGAAAACTTCAGGATCATCGTTCCTGAAAACTTCAACTTTGCCTACGATGTCGTGGATGAATACGCAAAAGCCTTCCCTGAAAAACGCGCCATTGTCTGGTGTAATGACGAAGGGGAAGAAAGAATCTTCACTTTCAAAGACCTCAAGTATTACAGCGACAAAGCTGCAAATTTCTTTGCGAAGCACGGAGTCGGGAAAGGCGACTACGTGATGCTTACCCTGAAAAGCCGCTATGAGTTCTGGTTCTGCATCCTTGGGCTGCACAAGCTCGGAGCCATAGCCGTGCCTGCAACCCACATGCTCAAAACCCAGGACATTGTCTACAGGATCGAAAAAGCCGGGCTTAAAATGATCGTCTGCATCTCCGAGGACGGAGTCCCGGAACAGGTTGACGAAGCCCATGCCGAATGCGGGAATGTCCCCCTCAAAAAAGCCGTGGTGGGAGGGAAAATCCGGGAAGGGTGGATTGATTTCAGGAAAGAACTTGAGGAAGCTTCCCCCGCCTTCGAGCGCCCCACCGGTGAAGCCACAACAAAAGAAGATATCTGCCTTGTCTACTTCTCCTCGGGGACCGCTGGCTTCCCGAAAATGGTAGAACACGACCATACCTACTCCCTGGGACACATCCTTACCGCCCGCTACTGGCAAAATGTGGAAGATGACGGACTGCACTACACGGTCGCAGACAGCGGCTGGGGAAAATGCGTCTGGGGAAAACTCTACGGTCAGTGGATTGCGGGGTGTGCTGTTTTTGTTTATGACTATGACCGTTTCGACGCAAAGCACATGCTGGAAAAAGCCTCAAAATACGGGGTCACCACTTTCTGCGCCCCTCCCACAATCTACCGCTTCCTGATTAAAGAAGACCTTTCCCAGTATGACTTTGGCACCCTTACCTATGCCGTGGTCGCAGGAGAGCCCCTGAACCCCGAAGTTTTCAACCGCTTCCTGGAATTCACAGGGATCAAGCTCATGGAAGGGTTCGGGCAGACCGAAACAGTAGTTACTATCGCAACCTTCCCCTGGATGGAACCGAAACCCGGATCAATCGGAAAACCCACTCCCGGCTTCAAGGTCGAACTGATGGACAGGGAAGGAAACCTCTGTGATGTGGGAGAAGAAGGCGAAATCGTCATTAATACGAAAGAAGGAAAACCCGTAGGGCTCTTTGCCCAATACGGAAAAGACCCCGAAAGGACGGAAGAGTCCTGGCACGACGGCTACTACCACACCGGAGACATGGCCTGGCTGGATGAAGACGGCTACTTCTGGTTCGTGGGAAGGGGCGACGACATTATAAAGACCTCAGGATATAAAGTCGGGCCCTTTGAAGTTGAAAGTGCCCTGATCCAGCACCCGGCAGTGCTTGAATGCGCAATCACGGGAGCTCCGGACCCTGTAAGGGGACAGGTCATCAAGGCGACCGTTGTGCTTACAAAAAACCATTCCCCGAGCGAAGCTCTCAGGAAAGAGTTACAGAACCATGTGAAAAAGGTCACTGCTCCCTACAAGTACCCGAGAATCCTGGAATTTGTGGAGGAACTACCAAAGACCATCAGCGGAAAGATCCGCCGGGTGGAAATCCGCGATAAGGATCAAAAACAATAAAAAATAACAAAAGATATTATACAGGCAGGAATACAGTCCAACTCAGAAAGACAATTCAGTCAGGTAGATGTCACCGGGTTTCCATACAGGGTAAACTACCCTGAAGGAAAAAACATAAGTACCGGGGGATATCTTCCTCTTAAATATTCTGTCCTCGGAGCTTTTCGGGGCTGTGTTCCCTGACTATAATCAACTACCACCTTTTACCATTTATATAAATCCCGATAAATGACAGGCTTCCCCCATTCTGTCACGAAAATTGATGATATCAAAAACAGGGACAAAAAAGTCCTGTATGGGCATATGAGTCCAACATGGGACTGAAAGTCCGTGGAAGAAAACGGAAAAATGGACCTGAGAGCAGAAAAAGGGCAGAGAAACATCCGGGATCCCCGTCAGTATCCAGAAGTAAAACACTATGAGGTCCGCTATGTCAAAAAGTGATAAAAAAGAACCGTACCCTGTTATCAACATCCTTGAATGCAAGGCCTGCGGGCGCTGCCTCCTTGCATGCCCGAAGGGTGTGCTTTCCATGAGCGAGGAACTGAACGAACGCGGGTACCACTATGTGGTATATAAAGGCGAGGGCTGCTCCGGCTGTGCGAACTGTTTCTACACCTGCCCTGAACCCCTTGCAATCGAAATTCACATCCCTCTAAAGGAGAAAAAGGCCGAATAAGGCCGGAGGAGGTATAAAAGATGGCAACACAACTTATAAAAGGCAACTCCGCAGTAATCGTCGGGGCACTTTACGCCGGATGCGACTGTTTCTTCGGATACCCCATCACTCCGGCAAGTGAAATCCTGCACGATGCGTCCAAATATTTCCCGAAAATAGGCAGAAAATTCGTCCAGGCCGAGTCCGAAGAAGCCGCAATCAACATGGTCTTCGGTGGAGCATCCGCCGGACACAGGGTCATGACCTCTTCCTCCGGACCCGGGATCAGCCTGATGCAGGAAGGGATGTCCTACCTGGCAGGCGCGGAACTTCCCTGTGTGGTGGTAGACATCATGAGGGCAGGCCCGGGGCTCGGGAACATAGGTCCCGAACAGGGGGACTACAACCAGGTCGTAAAAGGAGGAGGACACGGAAACTACCAGAATATCGTGCTTGCCCCGAACTCCGTGCAGGAAATGTGCGACATGACCATGAAAGCTTTCGAGCTTGCTTTCAAGTACCGGAACCCTGCAGTGGTCCTGGCCGATGGGGTGCTCGGGCAGATGATCGAGTCCCTGGAGTTCCCGGCCGAAGCCATTGTTCCCGAAATCGATACTTCCTGGGCAGTCAACGGCACGGCTGAAACAAGGCCGAACCTGGTCACTTCGATTTTCCTGGACTTCAACGAGCTTGGGCAGTTTAACGAAAAGCTGCAGGCAAAATACGAACTGATCAAGCAAAATGAGGTCGATTACGAGGAATACCTGACCGACGATGCCAGTGTCATCCTGGTCTCATACGGGATCAGTAGCAGGATCTGCAGGTCTGCCGTGGATCTTGCCAGAAAGGAAGGCCTCAAGGTAGGGCTCTTCAGGCCAAAGACCCTCTTCCCCTTCCCGGGGGCGCAGTTAAAAGTCCTGGCTGACAAAGGTTGCTCTTTCATTTCAGTGGAGATGAGCAACGGGCAAATGGTGGACGACGTCAGGCTTGCCATCGGCTGCTCACAGCCCGTGGAACTTGTAAACCGCATGGGAGGAAACCTGATCACCCTCGACCAGGTAATGGACAAAATCAGAAAACTTGCAGGGGAGGCATGAAAATGGCAGCAAAAATCATAGGCGATGAAAAGGTAATCAAAAGGCCTGACGCCCTGTATGCGGAATTCCCCAGGAAGGGCGGAGCCGCTCCCACAGCCACCCACTACTGCCCCGGCTGCGGGCACGGGGTCTTGCATAAGCTCATTGCCGAGGCCATTGACGACCTCGGGGTCCAGGACAGGACCGTCATGATCAGTCCTGTGGGCTGTGCGGTCTTTGCTTACTATTATTTTGATGCAGGCAACATCCAGGTCGCCCACGGCCGCGCTCCTGCGGTCGGGACCGGGGTTTCCAGGGCTGAGGATAACGCTGTGGTCATTTCCTACCAGGGTGACGGTGACCTTGCCTCAATCGGCCTGAACGAGACCCTCCAGGCGGCAAACCGGGGTGAAAAACTTGCTGTCTTCTTTGTGAACAACACCGTCTACGGCATGACTGGCGGACAGATGGCTCCCACTACCCTGATCGGTGAAAAAACCACCACCTGCCCCGAAGGCCGTGACCCCCGCTTTGCAGGCTATCCGCTCCACATGTGCGAGCTCCTTGACAACCTGAAAGCCCCTGTCTTTATCGAGAGGGTCTCGGTCTCGGACATTTCCCACATCAGAAAAGCTCGCAAGGCCATCCGGAAAGCCATGGAGATCCAGCGCGACGGCAAAGGGTACGCCTTTGTGGAAGTGCTTGCTGCCTGCCCGACAAACCTGAAGATGGACGCCGAACAGGCTATCGAGTTCATCAACGAGGAGATGGAAAAAGAATTCCCGCTCAAGAACTTCAGGGATAACTCCGAAGAAGCCGAACCTCTCGACCGCGGGACCAGCGACTTCACAAAGGAAACTCTGGACAAGCTCTATGGCATTGAAGCCGAAGCCGAGGAAATTCCCCCCCGGACAGATTTTACCCCGGTCCAGACCAAAATCGCCGGATTCGGAGGCCAGGGCGTTCTGAGCATGGGTCTTATCCTTGCCCAGGCAGGAGTAAAGGCAGACCTCAACGCCTCCTGGTTCCCCTCCTACGGCCCGGAACAGCGCGGCGGAACCTCAAACTGCTCGGTTGTGATTTCCGGTCAGCCCATCGGCTCTCCAACAGTCTACACCCCGGACATCCTGATCGCCATGAACCGCCCCTCCCTTGAAAAGTTCGAAGGGGCCGTAAGGGAAGGAGGGACCATCCTCTACGACGCCACCATCGGGGAGGTCGTAACCCCCACAGGTGTCAAAGCCGTCGCAGTCCCTTCAACCGAAAAAGCCAAAGAAGCCGGAGACGAAAGGGCAGCCAATTCCTTCATGCTCGGAGTCCTCCTGGGCCTCGGCGTAACCGGCCTCGAAGATGAAGCCTTCAAGGAAGCTATTGCCGAAAACTTCCCGGGAAAGCCCAAAGTCATTGCTTTCAACCAGCAGGTCCTGGAAGCCGGGGCAAAGTGGGCGAAGGAAAACGCTTGAGGAAAAACAACTTAGTTTAAATTTTGAACAGGTTGGAAGAATACAAATTCATCCACCTGTTAGAATTCTTTTTTGTACCCTGTACCCGGCACACATATTTAATCTTTTTATAATATAATTCCAATTTTTTAAAAATGAAATCTACTATTTTCCCAGGTAACGCCGTGAAGGAAAAAATTAAAATAGATGTGAGAAGTCGTAAAACATAAAGGACGGCAAAAACTCAATCATCACCTCTCAAACCTTGAGGTTTGCCGTTCTTCACCCATTTTGGCTCCATGCTCTTTTTCTGATGGATTCTTTACGCAGATGGCCGTTTTTTAAGCTAATCGATGTGTGCGGTGGTTGGTTGGACTCAAAAAAGGTCAGCTTCGTTTTTGATAGATTTTAAAGGCTACTCGGGGGCGGGTTTGTAGAATAGATTTCAATTTGAGACAGGGCAACCGGAATTAGATGTCTTTCGTCGTTATTTTTCCCGGCCGAGTTGCGCAAGCCGAGTCGCGCATCGACAGGGAGTGGTCCGTTTCGCTCGCCCTGCTTGCTCAAGCGGACTTAAGGCCAGAGCAATGGTTTATACCTTATTCCCGTGGTTATTTTTCCGAGCGGCAGCGAGGCTGCAGCAGGAAAATTCTCATGGGAGACATATGCAAACAACGGCTGATGAGCCTTCAATGCATACTAATCTTCTCTCAAGGATTTCATGGCAATTATTCAACTACTTTTTATTCGTAATTGTTGTTCTGCTATATTCAACAATTATCATTGGCATATTATAAAATTGCATGGCTAAAAGTGAGCTGTTTTTCTGGAACGATCTTTGAGATATTCCTGCCTCTGGGTATCATTTTTATTTTATTTAGGTTAAGAGCAAGCAATGGAAAGAAAAAACAAAATTTACTATCATGTAGCAATAATAGTACTGGAAGTAACAAACCATTGTATAATATATAACCCATTAAATAGAAATGGGCACTAAACGTTGGGGATCAAATGGAACATGACAAAAAAATACCTCCCTTTCAGCTCTTACTGGAATCCGAAGAAGCCGAAGAGCTAAGCGAATACTGGCAAAAGCAGTGTTGTATTCTTTACAATGCGATTAACCGAAATATTATGGAAGGCTCAATAGAACCTTTAACCTGTGAAGGTGTGAAGGGTGAAAGGGCTGGAATAATTACGACATTCAGCGTCCTTTTAGCTTCCGGTTTAAGCATGAAAACTTTTGAGCATATATTGGACATAATTAACGTGTGGCTGGAGAACCGGCAGAAATCAAAAGTCGTAATGAAATTTCCAAATGGAAATGAGATTGAGATTTCGGGAGTAACAGGTTTTTCTAAATCTGAAGTTTTAGGTTTATTTGAAAAATCTCTACAGGCAAGTAAAGTTTAAGCTGGGAGTAAAGTGATTGAAACTGAGCGCGGCAGAAGAATTGCGATTTTAATAGGGACCAATGAGTATTCAAAAATAGAAAAATTGGAGTTCGCAGAGAATGATGCAAGAGAGATGGCAAAGACACTCCTGGATCCGGATATCTGTGGATTTGACGAAGTTATCCAGTTAATAAATAAAGGGAAAGAAGATGTCTCACAGACGATAGAAATAATCTTTAAAAATGCAAAACAAAATGATGAAGTTCTGATTTATTATTCAGGTCATGGAAAACCAAGTTACAAATTTGATTTATGCTTATTGTTCAAAGATACTGATCCTGAAAGCTTACTTGCTACTTCATTAAAATTTGATTACATTAATGAATGTAAAGAACAATCAGCCTGCAAACACCTGGTCGTGATTCTTGACTGCTGTTATAGCGGTACCGCGGGCATGAGAGGTAATTATCTCGAAGAGATGCTATCATTATATTCCGGTTCAGGTACAGTTTTACTCACCTCAACAGGAGAAACAGGCTCAAACATAGCAAAAGAAGACAGAGAATTGAAACATGGGATTTTTACAAGTTACTTATTAAAGGGCTTGAAAGATTGGGCTGCTGACGATGATGATGATGGAATTATAACGGTCGATGAACTCTATAAATATACTTTTAATCAAACTAAAGCTAAAGGTTTACAGCGACCCCAGAAAAAAGGATCGTACGAAGGAGAAATGATCCTTGGACGAAATATCTCGAAAATTAAGCATAAAGAGTTTGAAGAAAAAAACGAAAAGTTGATGAAATATCTCAGTACTGCTCCTCCTTATGTGTTATACAGGTCCATGACAATCCTTCAAAAAATGTGCGAAGATCCGTCGACTTTGGACCCCATGGAATTAGATATAATACCTCACCTCGAATCCCTTCTTGACGGCAAAATTGAAGTTGAGAATTATATAAAAATTGTAAAATATCAGGAGAAAATTCAGAAGCAAAAAATAGAAGGGCAAAAACTGGAGGAAATACAGGGAAAAGAAAAAAAAGAGCGAGATAAACTCCAAACACAAGTAGGTGAGGAACAGCAAAAAGAAGAAAGAGAGAAAAAAGAAAGAGTATCTTTAGAAGCAAAACAGGTAGAAGAACAGAGGGAAAAATCCAGAGAAAAAGAGGAAAGGGAGAAAAAAGAAAGCGAGAAAAAAGAAAGCGAGAAAAAGGAGAGAGAAGCTCTCAAAGTAAAAAAGGCGGGGGAGAGGGAAAAGAAAGCCAGAGAAGAAGAGAAGAAAGCCAGAAGAGAACAGGAAGAACAGGAAAAACTCCGAAAACATAGGGAAGAGGCTGATAGGAAGAAGCTTGAGGAAGCAAAAAAAGTCCAGATCCCTTCACCCCCTTCAAAAAAACCGAAGGACTCTACAGGAAAAAAGTTGATCTTCCTGGCAATTCTGCTCATACTGGTTATGGCCCTTATCCTTATTCTATATCCTTCCAATGGCGACGATGGATATCCGGAATTAGCCGTTAATCCTGAACCTTCCTTTGAATTTGAATTAATTAAAGGAGAAGCGGAATCAAAGGAATTCGTAATCTCAAATGAAGGAGATGTAACTCTTGAGTGGACAGTGAGTGCAGATAAAGAATGGATAATTCTAAGCCCGGAGGAAGGAATAAATTCAGAAACAGTTACCGTTACAATTGACACAGATGATCTGGATCCAGGAACATATGAAGGAGCCATTAAGATAAATTCGAATGATTGCAGCGAAGAATGTACTATACAGCTTAATGTGCTCCCTTCCAATGGCGACGATGAATATCCGGAATTGGCCGTTAATCCTGAACCTTCCTTTGAATTTGAATTAATTAAAGGAGAATCGGACTCAGAGGAATTTTACATATCGAATGAAGGAGAGGAAATCCTTGAATGGGAAGTGCGTGCCGATGAGCCCTGGATAACCCTAGACCCGGAGGGTGGGACAAATTCAGGAACTGTAACCGTAACAATTGATACAGATGACCTGAGCCCGGGGGAAGAATACGAAGGAACAATCATAATAGAATCGAACGGAGGGGAGGAAGAAAGCACAGTATACCTGAATGTACTGCCGCATATTGAAGAAGAACCGATATTAGTTGTTGATCCGTACCCCCTATACTTTAATTTCGAGCTGGTTGAAGGGGAATCGGACTCAGAAGAGTTCTACATATCGAATGAAGGAGAGGAGATCCTGGAATGGGAAGTGCGTGCCGATGAACCCTGGATAAACCTGGACCCGGAGAGTGGGACAAATTCGGAAACTGTGACTGTCATAGTTGATACGGATAGCCTGAGCCCGGGGGAAGAATACGAAGGAACAATCATAATAGAATCGAACGGAGGGGAGGAAGAAAGCACAGTATACCTGAATGTGCTGCCGCATATTGAAGAAGAACCGATATTAGTTGTTAATCCAGAACCACTATACTTCAATTTCGAGCTGGTTGAAGGGGAATCGAACTCCGAGGAATTCTACATATCAAATGAAGGAGGAGGCGACCTTGAGTGGGAGGTGCGTGCCGATGAACCCTGGATAAACCTGAACCCCGGGACCGGCACAAATTCGGAAACTGTGACTGTCACAGTTGATACCGATGGCCTGAGCCCGGGGGAAGAATACGAAGGAACAATCATAATAGAATCGAACGGAGGGAAGGTAGAAGGCAGAATAGATCTGAATGTTACAATAGAAGAAGAAAATGAGATATTTTATTGATGCCTTACCGATGATAATCTTTACCTTTAACTCAACCTGATAATCCTCACAAAAACACGACTCTACAGCTCGGCATCTCGTAAAAAATGTACCACCTTAGAATCAACAAACACTCTCTTTCAAAACAGAGCACTCCTTTTTAAAGCAAGAAAAACTTAAGGCTAACGAAAGCGATTCAAATTTTTAACCCGTACACAATCCTTAAAATTCATGATATCTGTAAAATTACAAAAAAATTCCTTTCTTCCATAAAATGGTGGTCTTTTTGTCTTTAAAACCTAGCCGTGAAACTTTTATCAGGTCTCTTGTAGACCTTCTCAGAAAAGCGGAAACCGAACTTTCCGATGATGTTGTGAATGCAATCCGAAAAGCCGAAGCCCGGGAGGAAAGCCCGGTTGCAAAGTCCCAGCTCCAGGCAATCCTGAAAAACATCGAAATTGCCGAAACCCACAGCGTGCCCATGTGCCAGGACACTGGCATCCTGATCTTTTTTGTGGAGCTCGGAAGCGAGTTCAGGCCCGAATTTGACCTGGAAAGTGCAATCAGGGAAGCTGCCGCCCTTGCAACAAGGGAAATCCCGCTCCGTCCCAACGCCGTGGACCCCCTGACCCGAAAGAACAGTGGGGACAATACGGGAAATGGGATCCCTGACGTCAACTGGAAACTCGTGCCAGGAAAGCAGCTGAAAATCACGGTTGCCCCCAAAGGTGCGGGCTCGGAAAATATGAGCGCCCTTCGGATGCTGAACCCCACCGAGGTGGAAGGCATCAAGAAATTCGTGCTCGAAACAGTAACAAGCGCGGGTGGAATGCCCTGTCCTCCCCTGACTCTCGGGGTGGGAATCGGAGGCTCCTTTGACAAAGCTGCCAGGCTTGCGAAAGAAGCTCTCCTGGCCCCCCTTGACAGTCCCATGAGCGAGTTTGAAAAGGAAATCCTTGAAGCCGTAAACGCTCTTGGAATCGGGTGCATGGGGCTTGGGGGCAGCACAACCGCCCTTGCAGTCCACATAAAAACCGCCCACTGCCACACGGCTTCCCTTCCCGTGGCGCTGAACATCCAGTGCTGGGCAAACCGGCACGCTTCAATCGTATTCGGAGGGGATGAATAATGGAATGGCACCTGAAGACCCCGCTGAGCGCAGAGGACATCGAAAAGCTCGAAGCAGGGGACATAGTCTATATTTCCGGAGAGATCCTGACCGCCAGGGACGAAGCCCATGCCCGCATCCTGGAATTTGAGGAAAAAGGAGAAGAACTTCCATTTTCCCTGGAAGGAGCGGTGATCTATCACTGCGGCCCACTCATGCAGCAAACAGGGGAAGGAAAAGACAAGGAGGGAAAAGAAAGAGAAGAAGGGGAGGAAGAGAAGCCCGGATGGAAAGTGGTCTCAGCAGGCCCCACCACCAGCGGCAGGATGTCGAAGATGACCCCTCCGCTCCTGGAAACCCACAACGTGAGGGCAGTAATCGGGAAAGGCGGGATGAAAAACGTTTCCGAAGCGATGAAGGGCAGCTGCGTCTACCTTGCCTACACCGGAGGCTGTGCAGCCCTTGCCGCGGAACTGATAAAGGAAGTAAAAACCGTCCACTGGCTTGACCTGGGGATGCCCGAAGCTGTCTGGGTCCTGAAAGTCGAGGAGTTCGGCCCCCTTATCGTGGGGATTGATTCGAAAGGCAGGGACATTTTTACGGAAGTAAGGGAAAAGGCCGAAAAAGTACTTGCGGAAATGGAAAACTGAGAAAGTGCTTTCAGAATGAAAGCTAAAAAAGTGATTGCAGAAATAAAAAACCGAATTAAAAAGTTGAGCTCAAATCCTGAGCTCAAAACCTGTTTCATTCCTTTTTAGGCACAAGGATTTCAGGCGGCAGGAAGATCGAGACGATTATGCCGAATATTGAGATAATCACCAGCCCCCAGAGGGAAGCTCTTATCCCCTGAATGCGGGCGATTTCGTTGATCCTCAGGATTTCCTCTACAAGGTCAGGGGAGACACCTTCCAGGGCAGCCTGCAATTCCTCATCACTCAAAAATTGCACGTTCTCTTCTACTGCAGATACCAGGTCGGGCTTTAGGTCCTCCGGGATGACAGTACTGTCATCGATTAAGGTAATGGCCCCTACTGCCAGGCCTGCAACCAGGAGAGAGCCCATAAACGCAGTCCCGATGGCCATGCCCAGGTTCTGGGAAGTGCCCATCAGGGCAGCCGTCTCGCTTGTCCTTTCGGGAGCTACCTGGGAAAGCACGAGGTTCATTACCTGGGACGCTATAAGCCCCCCACCTATCCCTATCAGGGCAAAGCCGGTCATAAGGCCAAGCCCTCTTACCTCAACATCGATGGTTGCGATAGCCAGGAAAAGCCCTGCGAGAAGTATGACCAGTCCGGCCTGGATGATGCGCTTCGGGGCAATGAAGATGGAGAGCCGGGATGCCGTTAGCGAAGCGATCAAAAGCGGTATGGAAAGGGGCAAGTAGACAAAGCCGGTCTGCATCGCGTTCAAGCCCAGGACGATCTGAAGGAAGAGAGCCATGCTGAACAGGAAACCCCCGAAAAGGAGGGTCTGGACCATCTGGGTGAGGATTCCCGATGTGACCCTGCGGTCCCTGAGCACGTCGAGCCTTACGAGCGGCATTCCCCCGCTGCTAATGACATGGCGTTCCCAGGCGGCAAAGCCCAGCAGGATAACGACTCCTGCTGCAATGAATACGGGGGTTGGGGAAAGGCCGAACGGGGAAATTTCAATCCCTGCCAGGGAGAAAGTCTGGCGTGCCTCCCACCAGCCGTAGGTCCCTGCCAGCAATATGCCAAAAACGATAAGCCCCATCCCTACCGCGGAGAGGATGGACCCGATTATATCCAGTTTAGGCTCTTCTCCGGCTTCGAGAGGTGCGTCCAGGATAGCCCGGCTTAATGCCAGGACAATGATTACCACCACCACCTCCCCGGCAAAGGCAAGCCGCCAGGTGTATACAGTTGTCAGCCAGCCTCCTATAATGGGCCCGAGGGCAATTCCGCTTGCAACGACTCCCCCAAGTATTCCATAAGCCATGGCACGGTCCTCACCTTTGTAGTTTGAGGTCACGAGGGTCTGGATGGCAGGCATGACAAGGGTTGCCCCGAGCCCTTCAAGGATCGACCAGCCTACAAACAGTACACCTATTGTCGGGCTGATTGCCGTCAGAAACGACCCCACCCCATATATCACCAGTCCGAGCCTGAATGCCCGTTTTCTCCCGATGATATCCCCTATTTTCCCTCCGGTGATCATCAGGGACGCCATAACAAGTGCATACAGGGTAATGGCCCCCTGGACAGTGGTCACGTCCGTATTGAAGTCACTGATAAGTGCCGAAATCGAGACGTTCATGATTGTCGTGTCAATAACGAGCACGAACATCGCAAGCGTGAGTGCGAAAAGTACGATCTTTTTCTCCATGTTACAGCCTCTGCTAAGGGGAAATAAGGTTCGATCTCACCGGCCCTGAAGCAAAGGACCCACTCCCCACAATCCTGCTGACTGACCTTTGACTGAAGGCTGACTGCCCGGAAATCTCCCGATAATTGAAGCCAGAGCAGGTTATCGGGAGACTTTTTCACCAGTTTCGGTCTTTTCCTTTTCAATCCTTTCCGCTTCAATCCGTTCCGAATGCACTCCTTACCCCGGGCAGCATGAGGTAGACAAGGAGGAGGCCGTTCAGGATGACTGAAACATTGATATCATACCATGTACCTCCGGTGATTAGCACCACAAAGTCTATACAGAGGTTGAAGACAACGATGATAGCCAGGAACATCCAGGCCTGCGGTTCCACATTCCAGAGCATCCCGGTAAGCCACGCCCATACGTAAGCCAGCAGGCCGTACAGAAACGCATACCAGAGGTTGAAAACGCGGACGTCAAGCGGTCCCAGGAATGGTAAAAATCCCAGGAACCGAATCATTATGATACCATTGATCACTGCCAGAAGAGCAGCCCCAATGGCCAGAATAGTTACACCTATAGGTCTTCCCATGCGCAAATCTCCTTTGTTCAAATCCCCTTATTCATATCTCATTTATTCTCCAGATCATCTCTCTTTATTCTGCTCTAATTAATTCTCCCAATCACAGGTAAAATTCCAAAGCCTTCTAAGAGAGTGCAAACAACGTTTTACATGACAAATCCGTCTGATGCCAAAGTTCCTGATACATCCGGATGATTTTGGAAAGGGAAAAGATTCCCTTTCATCTCACAGGGTGTACCCGGTTCGTGATCCTTTTTCAGGACCGCATTTTGAATCCTACGATAAGTGCCCCGAATCCCCCGGCAACAAGGAAGAGTCCGTATAACCAGGGCAGGGCCATGGTTCCGGCCAGAGGGTCGCTTAGCAGGAGTATCCCGAGAATCAGGGTCAGGACTCCCAGGATTCCCACCCCCCAACCTCCCCCTTTAAGGCCCCAGGCGATTTTGATAGCTCCGCTTATGACAGCCCATACTCCAAGAATTATAACGAATAATGCTAGAACGATAAAGGGGCTGAGGATAGGGTACATCAGGACAAGGGCTCCTGCAATAATGCTCAGGACACCCGAAAGCAGCTTCCAGAACCAATCTTCCCTGTTAAACAATACCCCTATAATCGAAATAATTCCGCCCAAAAGCCAGAAGATTGCCAGGATCCTCAGGAGTACGATGGTGGTAATCCCCGGACTGTACAGGAGGAATATGCCGATAATAATGGCAACAATTCCTTCCAGGATAACTAACCACCACGGTGCCTCCAGGGCTTCATACCCGGTATCATAGCCTGCACCAGTTGATTGTTCCATCTATTCCACCTCCAAAATTCATTTCAATGCCTCAACGTCGATACTGTCCACTGCCCGGCGCAAATACGGAGGTGGCTGTAAGAAAAACCGTTTTGCCTTAAACACTAAATCCCCCACCCCAGGGTAAAGCACATACAGGCCAGGCCGGAATCAAAGAGAACACGTCGTCTTTCCCCACTTCCAAAGACGGACACGTTCTTCTGCCGGGCAATGCATCGGTGAAAAAACCACTAATGTAATCACAGCTCGTCTCCGCCTCACGGCTCATCCCCCCGAATCCCCCGTTTTTGGGACAAAACCTTTGAGAAAGGTGACGGTTTGCGAAAGATAGCAATTCCACCTTTACAGACACCTGGCATGACGCAGGCGGCAATGAAATTCTTCAATGAAATTCTTCAATGAAATTCTTCAGTCATATCACTAAATCGATATGTAGACAGGTTTTTCCTTAAACACCTGTTTCGATAAAATATTTCCACATCCGGTCGGACTGGATGTAGTGATATTATTAAATATATATAAACCATTATATATAAACTAGTTCATTTTTAAATTCCAAAAAAAAAATCTCTGTTTATAGACCCGTTTGCTTTCAAATGTCGAAAAACCCTGCTGTTTTATTCTGAAATAATTTTGCTTAACCTGTTAAAAGGTTCCAATTATTCCACATCCTCCCAACCCTAATAACCTGACGTAGATTCTGAATTTCACTTCGAAGGGCAGCCTATTCCGGAACGTAGCCACTGCCTGTCAGATCCCCGTAATTTTGACTTCCACAACAGCTCTTTTGCAACAAGCCTTTTAAAACAAATGACTGATTCAGTTCAACGTAGTTGATTTGAAGTCATTTTGGTAATACAAAAATGGATAAACAAGGAAACAGCTAAGCAAGGAAACAGCTAAACAGGGAAACAACTAAGCAAAGAAACAGCTAAGCAAGGAAATGAATAAAACCTATAACTTCCACATTCCAGAGGATAACCGATGAATTCGATAAAGCCCCGGGACATTCCCCTTTACATCTACCACGCAGGACAGTGCAACCCTAAAAAATGCACAGGCAAAAAAATGGCTCGCTTTGATCTTGCCCGCCTTTTTGAGAAAATATCAAAACTACCTCGCTCGGCAATTCTCCTGGACCCATTTGCCGAAAAAGCCATATCTCCGGCTGACAGCACGGAAAAGGGAATAATCGTGCTTGACTGCTCCTGGGAAGAAGTTGAGAGAGTCTTTCCAGAACTTGAAAAGCTGAACCTCCAGCACCGGGCCCTTCCCTACCTCCTCGCAGGAAATCCGATAAACTTCGGAAGACCCTTCAAGCTCAACTCAGCTGAAGCTTTTGCAGCAGCCCTCTATATTCTGGGGCATAAGGAGCAGGCTGAAAAAGTCCTTTCAAAATTTAACTGGGGACACAGTTTCCTGGAATTGAACCACGAACCTCTCGAGGATTATTCGAAAGCAAAAAACAGCAGTGAAATAGTGAGAATCCAGAGCCATTACATATAACCATTTCTCAAAAACAATTTCTCAAAAACAATTTCTCAAAAACAATTTCTCAAAAACAATTTCTCAAACCCAGGTAAAGGAGCAGTATTATTTATGGTCACCAGGATCCGAAAACAGATCGGAGTCATCGGAGCAGGTGCTTGCAGTGAGGAAATGGAATTCCTTGCCGAAACTGTGGGCAGGGAAATTGCCAGGAAAGGAGCGGTGCTCCTCTGCGGGGGACTCGGGGGAGTTATGGAAGCTGCATCTCGCGGGGCAAAAGAGGAAGGAGGGACGACCCTCGGGGTCCTGCCCGGAATCCGGAGAGAAGATGCAAACCCCTGGATCGACGTTGCTATCCTGAGCGGGATGGGACACGCCAGAAATGCTCTGATAGCCCAGTCTTCGGATGCCCTGATAGCCGTGGGCGGGGAGTACGGGACTCTCTCGGAAATTGCGCTCGGCTTGAAGATGGGAAAGCCGGTTGTCGTACTTGAATCAAAGTGGAAAATCGAAGGTACCTGGCGGGTGAAAAACCCGACAGAAGCCGTTGAAATCGCTTTCAGGCTGATTGAGAAAAGAACCGGGTGAATAATCAAGGATAAGGGACTATGACTGAAGGAGGGGAGATGGAGGAAAAGAGCGCCCAGGGAGATTCAGCACATAAATTCCGGATGTATGGGGGCTATTGAGCCCGGTTTTTCTCGAAAAAGTTCAACAGTTTATTATAAAATCCAATCCAAAAATTTATATTCAAGAAGGAAACTCAAGAAATAAAGAACCATTCTGCAGTCAAACGGAGATTAATTTCGGGGTACGCTGGCATTTCAGCAAAAAATATATATAAAGTTATACTGGAGTTTCAAATGCATCTTATAGTAACGGAAAAGAATATCGCGGCGAGGAGGATAGCCGCAATCCTGGCACCGAAAAGCCCTAAAAAAGACAGGGTCAGTGGAGTGGATACCTACCAGTACGAAATAGGTACCGGCAAGAATAAGCAGGAAACTATTGTAATCGGGCTTTCCGGGCACATAGTCGGGATTGATTTTCCAAAGGAATACAACAACTGGCAGAAGGTCGATGCAAAAGACCTGATAGGTGCCGACATCATAACGACTCCCATTAACAGGAAGATCGTGGCCGCCCTGAGAAAGCTCGGGAAAGAAGCCGGAAAGGTTACAATTGCCACTGACTATGACCGGGAAGGGGAACTGATCGGAGTCGAAGCTCTCAATATCATAAAAAAGGTGAGTCCTGACATCGGTTTTGACAGGGTCCGCTACAGCGCCATTACCCCGAAAGCAATTGAAGATGCATTTTCAAACCCTACTCCCGTAGACTTCAACCTCGCCGACGCCGGGCATTCCAGGCAGGTCATCGACCTGGTCTGGGGTGCAGCCCTGACCCGCTACATATCCCTTGCCGCAGGCAGGCTCGGGCGGATGTTCCTGTCCGTAGGCAGGGTCCAGTCCCCAACCCTCTCCCTGATCGTGGACAGGGAAAAAGAGAGGGAAGCCTTTGTCTCCACCCCTTACTGGGAAATCCATGCCGAACTCGAAAACGGCAAAAAAGAAACTTTCCCCACCCAGCACGCGACCCGACGCTTCCTGGAAAAAGAGGAAGCTGACAGGGTCTTTGCAAAACTTGGAAAAAAGGCAAGCGTCCAGGAAATCGAAAGGGGAACCCGGGTCGACCAACCCCCTACTCCCTTTAATACCACGGGCTTCATCAGCGCCGCAAACGCAATAGGGCTTACCCCCTCAAACGCTATGCGCATAGCCGAATCCCTCTATACAAACGGGTACATCTCATATCCCAGGACCGACAACACCGTCTATCCCGAAACCCTGGACCTCAGGGCTCAGATCGAAATCTTCAAGGAAGGGCCCTTCAAAGAGTATGCAAACGCCCTCCTGGCGAAAAAGGAGCTCAAGCCCACCCGCGGGAAAAAGGAAACTACCGACCACCCTCCGATTTACCCGGCTTCCCTTGCAAAGGAATCGGAGCTCAAAGAGGACGAATGGAAGGTCTACGGACTGGTGGTCAGGCGCTTTTTTGCAACCTTTGCCGAGCCCAGCGAATGGGAGACCCTGCGCATAAAGCTTGACATAAACGAAGAAGCGTTCAGGGCAAGCGGGGCAAGACTTGTTGTTCCTGGCTGGAGATGGTACTACGACTACAACAAGCCCGAAGACAGGCTGCTCCCGGAACTTTCGGAAGGGGAAGCCCTGACTGTGGTAAAGAAGGAGATGCTTGACAAGGAGACCCAGCCTCCCGGCCGCTACGGGCAGGGGCGCCTGATCAACATGATGGAAGAGCTCGGGCTTGGGACGAAAGCCACCCGGCACGAGATCATCAGTAAGCTCTATTCCAGGGCTTATATCCACGGGACCCAGGTCCAGCCCACGAAGACCTCTTTTGCTGTCATGGATACCCTTGAGGAATATTCCCCGACGATCACCAAACCCGACATGACCCAGATCCTTGAGGAAAACATGGACCGGATCGCCGAAGGTAAGATCTCGGAAGCCGAAGTCCTGGAGGAGTCGAGAGAGATGTTAAAAGAGGTCTTTTCGGAACTGGAAAAGAACCGGGACAAAGTCGTGGAATCCCTGCAGGCAGGACTCCGGGAAGACAAGATCATCGGCAACTGTCCTGACTGCGGAAACGAGATAATGGTCCGCCGTTCGAAGCGGGGAGGACGTTTCATAGGCTGCAGTAACTACCCGGACTGCACTTTTTCCCTGCCCCTGCCCAGGAGTGGACAGATCGTGGTCACGGATAAGATCTGCAAGGAGCACGGACTGCACCACCTCCGCATAGTTAATTATGGAAAACGTCCCTGGGACCTTGGCTGCCCCCAGTGTAATTTTATTGAATGGCAGAAGGCAAAACAGGAAGAGCAGGACAAAATCCCCGACAAGGAACGTCCCAAATCCATCAAGGAAATCAACGGGGTCGGGAAGGTTATGGCTGAAAAACTCGGGGAAGCGGGGATCTCAACCGTCGAAGACCTGATCAAAGCCAATCCTTTCGAACTTGCGAAAGTTACCAATATCAGCATAAAGAAGATCAAAAACTGGCAGGTAACCTGCGGGGCAGCTATTGAAAGCTGCTGAACCCGTCCAACCTGTCGAAACCGTAAAAATATAGAACCCGTAAAAATATAGAGTGCTGCTGGCTTATCGAAAAGAAACTTTGGCCTGGCAGCCAATTATAAATTTTCTTAAAGAAGATGGCCCGGTTCAAAATTGCCGGAAGCTTTCAAAAACCCGATAAATCTTTTTATGTCAGATACTTATTTATAAAATTCAGTCTTTTTTCAACTGGTAGAAAAGCCCGAAACAGAAAGAACAGAAAAGAAAGCTTCTTTATTTCACAGGGCTTATCACCAAATTTCATATTTTTTTAAGAAATTATCAAGGAGTTGGAATCCTGGAGTTTAGTTTTAAAGGCGGATGCAGGGAAGTCGGACGTTCGGGTTTACTCGTCAACGAGGAGGTACTGCTCGATTACGGAATAAAGGCTGGGGATATCCCCGAATACCCCCAGAACGGCATGGAACCCAAAAGTGTGCTCATCTCCCACGGGCACCTGGACCACTGCGGAGCAGTCCCGAACCTCATGTACATGAACCCGGAAGTCTTCATGACCCCGCCGACTGCGGAGTTTACCGGGCTTCTGGGGAGAGATACCCTAAAACTTGCGGAAAGGACCCTCTCGGGCGTGGCCCCCTTTGACCCTGATGACCTGCAAAAACTCTCCCGCTTGACCCAGAAGACCGACACGGGAACGGAATTCATGACCCATGGTTACAGGGCTCGTTTCTATGGGGCCGGGCACATCCCCGGAGCTTCGGGTATTTACCTGGAATCCGAAGCAGGAGAAAGTCTTTTTTATACGGGTGATTTCAGTCTTCAGGCCACAAGGCTGGTTCCGGGAGCTGAAAAGTTCCCGAAAGCCGACACCCTCATACTCGAAAGTACCTATTTCGGGGAAGAACACACCCCGCGCAAGGAAACCGAGGAACGCTTTATCGAATCCGTCTGGGATACCATGGACCGTGGGGGAACAGCTATTATCCCGGCCTTTGCCATCGGCAGGACTCAGGAAATCCTCATGCTCCTGGACGCCCACGGGATCCACGCCTATGTGGACGGGATGGGAAAGGATGTATACAAAATCCTCAAAAAATATCCCGAATACCTGAAAAACCCCAGACTCCTTGACCAGGCCTTCGATAACGCCACGCCCGTAAAGCCGAGTAAAAGGGCGGAGATCCTTAAAGAACCCTCAGTAATCGTCACCACCGCCGGCATGCTGAACGGGGGGCCCGTGCTCTACTACCTGAGCAAGCTCCATAAGGACCCGAACTCAAAAATCCTGCTTACCGGCTACCAGGTGGAAGGCACAAACGGCAGGATGGCCGTGGAAAACAGGGTAGTCGAAAACAATGGAACTGTCCTGTCCCTGAAACCGAAACTTGAACAGTACGACTTTTCAGCTCACAGCGGAGACTCCGAACTGAAACAGGTTGTAAAGAAGTTCTGCAAAAAGGGCACTGAAAGGGTCTTTGTAATGCACGGGGACAAAACCGAAGCCTTTGCAAAGTGGATCTCAGAGGAAATCTCAGAGGAAACGGGTGTGGAAGCCTATGCCCCTGCAAACGGGGAATCCTTTAGCTTTTAAATGAAAACATATAGGCATTGAATCATTGAAGAATAGTTTGGTCTGAATAACGATGCAAAGTTAGTAATAAAAATACAACGTGAAATCACAAGCTTTAATTAGTATTGAATCATTTGGAAAAAACAGATACTTGATCCAAAATTATTGGTGAAGTGTGTGGTGTATAAGTATATGAAAGATAAGTAGATGATAGGCACCTTGTTCCCTTTTCGCGGCACCTATCGATGATCCAACCCCATGAAATTGAGAGGAAACCCTTAAACTCTCAATCTTCACATCTATTTTTACACCACGTTAGTATATATCACAACCGATCTTAAATATTTAATATAATTAAAATGTTTTATATTCCTTATATTTTTTAATCACGCTATACTTTTTAATGGTGGCAAATATTTAGTTAGCTTTGAAATTTGTGCTCGGATGAAAAGCGTTCAGAAAGACTATTTTTTCCTATAGTCCCGAGCTATTTCTGAAATCTGTTAAACAACCGGGGACACATATTTCCAAGCTTAAGTAAGGCCAGAGCAGCGTTATTACCGTCCCCCGTGGTTATTTCTCCGAGCGTCAGCGAGGCCTGCCCGTTAAAACTGCTATGAGTAAGAAACGTGGATAGAAGAATTAACCGCCATTTTCAAAACTTATTTTTTATTTTTTGCCGGTTGACGGGCAGCGGCGTACGCTTTGCCAGAGCAAACTTAAACTAACAATTCCAATAATTTTTCAGATAAGGCTGTTATGTCTTACAGATTGCTTCTTCTTTTTCATTTCAGTCAAGGAAAAGCCGGTCAGCAAGCTGACCGGTGAGTACCCCGTCTCCCAAAATCCGATATAACCCTGCTGCTATGCTAATTTGCCCAAGCAAAAAGAAAAACCCCGGCTCCGGATCATTCCAGAACCCACGAAACCCTTAAGCCTGAAAAACCCCAATAATCCGTGCATGATCCTGAACCCTGAATCCGAAGTGCTCGAAACGCTCGCAAAAAGCATTCTCCTGGCTGCCCGGACCGCCCCAAAAGCCAAAGGAGTTGACGATATAGTAACAGCTCTGATGGAAGCCGAAGATATCGAAGTCCTTGCCTCCACCATGGAAAAGCTCGCCGACGAAAAAGGTGAAGGCTTCGCCTTCCTGAAAAGGGACGCAGGCAACCTCAGGAATGCCGGGGCTGCGGTCCTGATAGGGGTTAAAGCCAGCGGGGCTGCCGGGCTGAACTGCGGAGCCTGCGGTTTTTCGACCTGCAAAGAGATGCTTGCCCAGCAAAAAGTAGAAGAAGATTTCAAAGGTCCCAACTGCATGTTCAAGTATGTTGACCTCGGGATCGCAGTAGGTTCAGCCGTTTCAAAGGCAAAGGACCTCTGCATTGATAACCGGGTAATGTACAGCATGGGTGCAGCCGCCAGAGTCTCGGGCCTGCTGGACGCCGACGTTGTATTCGGAATCCCCCTGAGCGTGACGGGGAAGAACGTTTTCTTTGATAGGAAATAAGCGTTTTTTAGTTCCTTTTACTTTTTTTATCCTTTTTACTTTTTTTCGCTCTGCCTTTGTTTCCACCTGCCGGGCTTCCTGCGAAACAGCAGTACATTGATTTCGAAATCCGTGCCACTTTGATCTGTTTTTGGGTACCGGCGCTCTCACCGGTCAGCTTGCTGACCGGCCTTTTCTAAAAATAATATTTGATAATTTAGTTCAAACACAGAGGCATTTTGAATTTAAAGACGGATCTGGAAAAGGGCATCCAGATAAACAAAAAGTATATATGAATAACTGTAATAGGCATTTGAATAACTTATATAGTTATTTAGATAACTTTAATAGTCATCTGGATAACTGTTATGGGGGTTTGAATGATTTTAATGGGCATCTGAATAATTCTTGTAGTCATCTGAATAACTTTAATAGGCATTTGAATAACTGTTATGGGTATTTGAATAACTTTAATAGGCATTTGAATAACTTTAATAGGCATTTGAATAACTTTAATAGGCATCTGGATAACCAAAAAAGATAACCGAATGACTATTGAGAGCACCGAGAGAACTAAGAATGTCATATAATCCCAGAACTGCTTACTTCCCTTTTTTGGGTTTCAGAATCAGCTTTCTTTTCACTAATTTTCTGAAATAGCCGCACTTCGTGCGGGGGCAAAAACGGTTCGAGACGGTATTCAGGCCGCACCGGTTTTGATAATATCCATTAAAAATCGGTTCCCTTTTTCCATAAATATTCAGAAACCCACAGCTCTCCTCATTTCCAGGCCCCGGGAGCAGCCCACGGGCTCACCAGCTACCAGTGTTCTTCAAAAACCAATGGGTCATTGCTTCCATCAACTTTGGAAAAATTAGAGAGAGCTTTTAAATCAGCCCTCTCCTCCGTTCACTCCTGTACTCATCGAAGATGCTCTGCAGTTCGTCTTCTTTGGCTTTCTGCCGCTTTGTTTCGGCTTCTGTTTCCCATTCGGCAATAGCCGTTTCCAGGACTTCAGGCTCGACCATGGCAAAGTCGTCAGCTCTTTCCAGGGGCACGTTTTTCAGGACAGGGACACCCCCTTTGAAGAAAGTGCCCTCGGCAGCATGGGAGATATCTTCGGGGATAAGGACTGCCCTTACCCCGGCTTCCACCAGGACCTGGGCAGTGGCAGTCCCGCCTCCGCTTGGGTTTTCCAGGAAGACGATGTCTCCTTCTTTCAGGCCGTAGTGTTCCTTTGTTTCGGCAATGGATTCCTTCGTAAAGGCAGAGATGACCTTGACAGGGGTGCCTTCTCCCCTGACTTCCATTTTCTGGATTTTCCGGAGTTTCTTGCTCCTCCGGCGCAGGTCTTTCAGGGTCCTGTTTTTCCTGACCAGTTCCCTTTTGAGGTTCTCAATGTTGCTTTCCCTGATCCGGAGCTCTTTTTCCTTCCGGACTTCCATGTAGGCTTCTTTTTTGAAATCTCTCAGCCTTGTCTCAAGCTTTGAGATTTTCCTGTCCTTGGCAGCAGCCTCCCGCTTTAACTCGCCCACGTATTCCTGGAGATTCCGGATCTGTTCGCCCTGCTGCTGGACTGTTTCCCTCGTTTTCTGAAGCGATTCTTCAACGGCCCTGTCCTCGGGCTTTTCAGGAAGTTCAGGAGCCTTTCCGGGCTTTTTCCGGACCTGGGCCTGGGTTTGCACCTTTTCAACGGCAGCCTCAATCGAATCTCCCTGGATTACCAGGAGCTTGATCATTTCGAGGTCGGCCCCCTCCGGGGCTTTCTTTTCAATCCGGGAAAAGACGTTCCTGTAGCTTTTATAGGTGAGAAGGGCTGCAGTCAGAGCGTCCCTTTCATGATCGTTGGAGTAGCCGAAAGGCTTTCCAAGAGCAATTTTCTCCTCGGCAGAGACTTCAGCCCCAGGGCTTGCAGGAGCGGCGTTAAAGCTTCTCCTGATCTTTTCAACCGAACCCGGCATGGGAGTAACGTCGCTGGCAATTACGGCAGGTTTCCCGTATTCAGCAATCAGCTTGACGACCTCGTCGGGGGCTATTCCCCGGAAACTTTTCAAAAAGAGGAGGTCCCCGTCCAGGGAGAGGATAGCTATGCCTACGGTGGTCCCGGGGTCAATCCCCACGATCGTGAAACGCCGTCTGGACTGCTTTTGCTGGAGGGGGATGTAGCGGATCCTGTCCCGTTCCACATTCTTTACGCTTACCTGTGCATCGCTGCTGACAATCGGGTGTATTGGAATCTCTCCGCGTTTTGCATATACGGTGAACTCGGACCTTACATAGCCCCCGAATCCCTTTACGTTTACGACTTCAAACCTGATTCCCTTTTCCCGGGAAAGCCTCTTCAGGATGTCCTCAATTTCCCGGCTCCGCTGCTGAACAAACCCGTGGACCTTTCTCCGGTAGCGGTTCTGGCTCCAGCCTCCCCGGCCGAGGGAGCGTGCCCTGCTGACCTTGATCTTTGTCATGTCTTCAAAAAGGGAGACCTCATGCCCGACTCCCAGCTCAGCCAGGCGGGCACAGGTTTCGGCTTCCTCATTCGGGTTTGTCGGGTCAAAGGAAATTCCGTGCTTCCTCCCGAGCCGGACAAGGGGTTCCGGACGCAGTCCTCCCGTAACCTGGACTAGCTTTACTCCGTCAGGAAGGCGGTTCATAATGTAAATTAGCTCTTTTCGGTCCGCAGCCAGCTCAAAGATATTGTCCACGGCAATTATCTCCGGCCGGTCCTTAAGAACCATATTCAGGACCTTCTGGCGGCGGAGCATGGTATGATGGGTAATTTCCCCGTCCCTGAGAACTGCCAGGGCATACCTGGGGAGCTCTTTCGCTCGCGGTGAGCCCCTGGCAATGTCAATTCCATAGATAATCCTGCTTTGCATGGACACCTATATATTATTTCCCAGAGAATATATATTTAACTGTTAAATACGGCTATTTCAATTATCTATAAGTATCAATTGAGCCCGCTTAACCTGAAAAAACTAAGGAAAAGGAGATAGGAGATAAGGAGTCTTTCCGCTTTCAGTAATTAATTCTTCGCAATCATCCCCTAAATCTTCTTCAAGGTCATCCCTGTATATCTTCTTCGAAATCATCTATATCTTCTTCGAAATCATCACTGAAATTGTCTTCAAGGTCAGCTTCAGTTTCAGTTCCAATCTCTTCTCCAGCCTCACCTACAATCTCTTTTCCTGCTTCATCTTCAGCCCTGGATTCCCATTCACTCTTAATTTCCCTGAGAACCTCCTCAAGGTCCCTTTTTGTCCCGTATTTTTTGTAAAAGTGGTTCAGGACATTGGAAACATCCCTTTCCAGCAGTTCATCTGCGTGTGGATGGTCAGGGGTGACGTACTGAGGCCAGTCGATTAGCTGGACACAGTCTTCGGCAACGAAGATATTGTACTCACTGAGGTCTGCGTGGATTATTCCGAGGGAGTAGGTTAGCTTTACCTGGCGGAGGATTTCGTCCAGGTACCATTCCGGGTCCAGGACCTTCGTCTTTGAGAGGATGCTCCCCTTTGCCAGTTCCATTACAATGGCGTGCCGGTTCTGGTCAATGGGTTTAGGGATGGAAACCTTCGGGTAAAGGGTGGTCATGATCCCGTATTCCCGCTGGGCTGCCAGGCGGGCGGCATAGATCCAGGAAAAGTGTTCCCTTTCTCCCAGGTGATCGCGGACCCTTCTGACCTGCTTGAAACTGGTCCTCCCCTCCCGGTGGAACTTGATGATGACCGGAATAGGCTTCCCTATTGCCAGTTCAGGCTCCTTTACCGCCTCGAAGACCACGGATTCTTTCCCGACCCCGACCTCGTCCCCGATGGCGTTGATGCTTTTCCTCTTAACAAAAGTGTTGAGAGCCAGGGCATCATATCCCTCAAAATAGATCTGGTACCCTTCATAGGGCTGGAAGGTCCTGACAACCAGGTTCTTCCTGACCAGCTTCTTCAATCTGTATTCCAGTTTTTCAGAGGGCAACTTTGTATATTTGTTCAGGTCTTCCACGGGCACCCACTCGAAATGCTTCATCCCCATTTCGATACCCGTCAGTACCCTGAAATCCTTTTTTTCAAGTTCCCTGAATACCTTTAGTACTTCGTTGATCATCTGCTAGTAAATATAACCCTCGGTATTTAAATAATAGGCCACCGACCCACCCGGAATCCGGTAAATCCTGTCAGCCGGGATTCCTGTCAGCCGGAAAAACCGTTAGCCAAAAAGCCGTTAGCCAGAAAAACGTTAACCGGGAAATACTGCCGCCTATGATCCTTTCACCGGAGCAGTTTGAGCATTTCCCTCCCGAAAGCATGGAGGTCGAACGGGTGTCTGGAAGTTACGAGGTTTCCGTCAACGACCACTTCACTGTCTTCATAAAGAGCTCCGGCGGTTATCAGGTCATCCCTTATCCCAATCCAGCAGGTTGCCCTGCGCCCTTTTATAACCCCCGCAGAGATCAGTATCTGAGGGCCGTGGCAGATTGCGGCAACAGGCTTGTTTTCCCTGAAAAAGTATCTCGTTATCTCAAGGGCGGCTTTATCAAGCCGGATTTTTTCCGGACCTTTGCCCCCGGACAGGACAAGGATATCGTACCCTGAGGGAAGAACTTCCCTAAAGGCAAGGTCCGCATCGATCTCATAGCCGTGCTTGCCCCGGATTATCCCTCTCTCCATCGACACTACATGGACTGTGATTCCTTCTTCTTTCAGACGGCTATAAGGATAGAAAAGTTCCAGGTCTTCAAAACCATCGGCTCCGAATATAAGCGCTTTCAACAAAAATCCCCCCTGTTTAAAAATCTTCCCTGCGTGCAGGAACTTCTTCACTTCAGAATATTCCCCCTGTACAGGAATGTCTCCTGTACAGGAATTTCCCGGTAAAAGATAGGTTTCCCGCAAGATATACCTATCTTATCCGGAAAACGGTGGAGGTAAATAGACCGGTTCAGATCTTCTCCAGCGCCTGCTCAAGGTCCGCAATTATGTCTTCCGGCTCCTCAATCCCGACCGAGATCCTGACCAGGTCGTCCGTGATGCCCACCTGCCTCCTAATTTCACATGGGACGCAGGCATGGGTCATCGAAACCGGGTGCTGGATCAGGGTATCGGTAGCCCCCAGGCTCACGGCAAGGGAACAGAGCCTGACGCTGTCCATTAAGCTGCTGCCAGCTTCAAGCCCGCCCCTTACCCCGAAGGAGAGCATGCCGCTGTACCCGTTCATCTGCTTTTTTGCGATCAGGTGCTGCGGGTGACTGGGAAGCCCGGGATACTTTACCCACTCGACCCCGGGGTGGGACTCAAGGAATTCGGCAACTTTCAGGGCATTTTCAGCGTGCTTTTCCATCCTGAGGTGCAGGGTCTTCAGGCCCCGGATGCAAAGCCACGCCTCATGGGGACCCATGATCCCCCCGGTGTACCCGACAACAGGAGAGAGGGACCTCATGAAATCCCGGCTTCCGACAACAATTCCCCCCAGCAGGTCGGCATGCCCTCCTATGTACTTGGTGCAGCTGCTAAGGGAGACGTCTGCCCCAAGCTCCAGGGGCTTCTGGAAATAAGGTGTTGAAAATGTATTGTCAACAACGCAAAGGGCTCCGTGTTCCCTGGCCATGCAGGCGATTTCCCCGATATCGCAGACGGTCATGGTGGGGTTTGCCGGCGTTTCCAGAAAGACCATTTTCGTGTTTTCTTTGAAAGCTGCTCTTACTTTGTCCGGGTCAGAGGTATCAATGAAGCTCACTTCTATGCCCAGCCGAGGAAGGACCGTAAGAAAGAGGCTGTAGGTGCAGCCGTATACCACATCCGTTGAGATCAGGTGGTCCCCCTGTTTCAGGTGAGCAAGGACAAGCGCCGTAATTGCAGCCATGCCTGAGGCAAAGGTCTGCCCGGCTTCCCCGCCCTCAAGGTCCGCAACCTTTTCGGCAAGTGCGGCATGGGTAGGCGTGTTGGGGGGAATCCGGGTATACACATATCCTGCTTCTTCCCCTGCAAACCTTGCTGCCCCCTGTTCGGTGTTCTCAAAAACGAAAGTTGACGTCTGGAATATCGGGGTTGTGTGCGCCCCGTAAACCGGGTCCGGCTTTTCTCCCGAATGTACGCACCTGGTTCCGAACTTCATTTCTCTTTCCATTTCTCCAAAAACCCCCTGTTAAAAAAAATGTACGGGAAAATTATCTGTGCTCCCACTAATTATTTGTTTGGAAGGAAGCCCCGAAAAAAAGGAGAAACATTAAACTAATTTAATAAAGATAGGTTGTTTTCAGCCGGTGCCCGTCAGAAATCTTAAAAATATAATACACTATATAACCTGAGTACAACCTTAATATAATCCCGGTGTGACCTACGGTAAACAATTATAACACAGCGGAAGCATACGGAAAAGCACAAAAAGTGCAGAAGACACAAAAAGTGCCGGTTAAGAGGCGCAATAAAACGTAAAAGGAAGACTCTAAGTGATCAGATCAATACTCGATAATGACCTTTACAAATTCACAATGCAGATGGCAGTACTGGAACTCTTCCCCCGGGCAGAGGCTGAGTATCGCTTTATCAACCGGGGAACGCAGCGTTTTACCGAAGGCTTTGTCGAAGAACTCAGGAGAACTATAGACGAAGAGGTCTCCGAACTCACGCTTACGGAGGAAGAATACCACTGGCTCCGGGAAAACTGCCCTTACCTGAAGCCCATGTACCTGGAATACCTCAAGAACTTCCGCTTCAGGCCGGAAGAGGTTACAATCTGTCTTACGGAAGACAGGAACCTTGACCTGCGGATCAAAGGCCCCTGGCACAGTACTATCCTCTGGGAAATCGTGCTCATGGCCTCAGTTTCCGAACTGTACTTCAGCACGATAGAAACGACCTGGAACGGGAACGGGGAATCGGAAATATCCGAATCCGTTCTTGCAGCCTATGGAGACAGGGTCCTTGAAATCGGGAAAGCCCTGGAAGAAAACGACTGCCTCTTTTCAGAATTCGGGACCCGTCGCCGGCGGAGTTTCGAAATTCACGACCAGGCCATGGAGAGCCTGGCCGGGATAAAAACCCTTACAGGCACCAGTAACGTCTATTTCGCAAAAAAATACGGCATGAAAGCCATCGGGACTGTGGGGCATGAATGGATCATGGGGACCTCGGCTCTTGTGGGGCTTCGTTATGCCAACCGTTTTTCCCTTGAAAACTGGGAGGAAGTCTTCAAAGGCGACCTCGGAATCGCCCTCACCGACACTTTTGGCTCGGATGCCTTTTTCAAGGACTTTGACCTCAAACTCTCAAAACTCTACGACGGGGTCCGACACGACAGCGGAGACCCCATAACTTTCGTGAACAGGGTTATTGCCCACTACAAAAAACTGGGCATCGACCCCATGAAAAAAGTGGTGGTCTTCAGCGACGCTCTCAACGCTGAAACAGCAATCAATATCAGGAAATACTGTGAAGGCAAAATCAATTGCAGTTTCGGGATAGGGACAAACCTGACCAACAACTCAGATTTCTTCCGAAAAAGCCCACCCCTTAACATGGTCATCAAACTGCACGGTATCAACGGCATCCCGGTAGTGAAACTCAGCGACTCCCCGGAAAAAGAAACTGGAGAACAAGACGCCCTGAGAGTAGCAAACTATATTTGTGGAAGAAAAGGGCTGGACGACTAATAAACCTTCGGAAGGGAAAGACCAAAGTCCCATCCTGTTCTGTGAGAAAAGAAAAAGCCGTTTTTCTTCGGACATCCTGATTTTTTGATTGAATTGCAGGAGGGGGATGCCCGGGGAGTTTAATATTTTTTACACTTTGTTTTTTACACTTTGTTTTTTACACCGTGTTTTTTTACACTGTTTTCTTTTACATCTTGTTCATTACATTGCATTGTATCCGTCGGCAAGGTTGACGTTTACGTAGACAACTGCTTCGTTGGTGTGCTTGTAGCCGTAATCGGCGGTGATCTCGGGCAGGGCGTCAGCGTCGGCCTGGGAAGTGACCACGGTACCGGCAGGGACGTACCTTCCGTCAGGGACAGTTACCCCGATTACAGCGGATGTTGGTTCAAGCACGCAATCGTTCCCAACCTTTGCATTGAAGACCATTGCTTGCATGCCTACGAAGGTGTCATTTCCAACATAAGCCGGGCCGTGAATCTGAGCCTGGTGGGCAACAGAAACCCTCTCACCTACATAGACCGCATATTCTTCCCCGTTGACCTCGATAATGTGGCTTTCTACGGGTTCGCCTTCCTCATCAATGGTCTCAAGGGCGTGGAGCACAGCTCCGTCCTGGATGTTGCATTCGTCTCCGACAAAAATCGGTATGCCTTCGTCACTCCGGACAGAAGCGAACGGGGAAACCATCACACGAGCTCCGATAGTCGCATCCCCGATCACTGATGCCTGGGGGTGGATGTAGGCGGTCGGGTCAATCGTCGGCGCTGTCGGCTCGGGGTTCCAGGGGGTTACAGGGTTTGTCCAGATGTTTGAAGCAACCTCCTCAACCGCAGCCTCATCATGTTCTCCTTCTTCTGCCCCTTCTCCCTGGGAAACGCAGCCGCTTCCGGCAAGGGCCAGAACAAGAACCATAATCAAAACTGTAAAGACCTTTTTGTTAAAGTTCATCATAAACCTCCGGTAAACTTCCAGTGACAATGTGAAGCTTCCAGTGACAATGTGAAGACTAGAAAATATATATCATTTACTATTTATATTTGTCAAAAGAAAAAATAATAAAAGTGAGATGGAAGTCTCCGGATAAGGGGGCAGAAACAGGGGTTAATCACACTATTGCCGGAAATAACTTAAAAAATTTATACACATATATCCGTCCCGAGTTCAAAAAAAATTAATATAAAGTGGTACATATTCTAGATGAAAATCTTCTAAATGTAAATCTTCTAGATGAAAATCTTCTAAATGTAAATCTTCTAAATGTAAATCTTCTAAATGTAAATCTTCTAAATGTAAATCTTCTAAATGTCTTTGATCTGCCCGAAAGGAGAGGAAGATGACTCTGAGCCAGGATATAGTGAGTTTTGCATTTTTCGATTGAAACAACTGTGGAAATAATTTAATTGGAAGTGCTGCATGCAAACCCCTGAAGCAAAATCCTCACATTTAATAAAAATATTTGAATTTTGGGGTGCAAGTTTATAAATTTTAAGAACAATTTAAAATGAGATAATAATTAATCCGGTGAATTTTTCGTCACGTGGGGGTGGAAGGAAAATGGAAGCTAGAACCAAAAATCTGATAAAGAAGTTGGAACGCTCGGTTTTTGCGGGAAACAGGGCTGCTGCAGCTGAGGAGTTAGGGAATATAGGAGATTCGGATGCGAGCCCTGCCCTGATTAATGCTCTCGGGCACAGCAACCCTAAGGTAAGGGTGGCTGCGGTGGAGGCTCTGGGGAAAATCGGTAGTTCCGGAGCAGTGCCGTGGCTGATCAAACTGCTTAACGATCCCGAGAGGTCCGTGAAAAAAGCTGTAGCAAGTACTCTTGGAAAAATTGGGACGCCTGAAGCAGTTTCAGGCCTTGTTAATGCACTCAATTATCCTGATAAGTTCACACAAAAGGAAGCCGTAAAAGCTTTGATAAAAGTCGGCTCTTCAGAGGCAGTTTCAGGGCTTACGGAAGCCCTTGATAACCCGGAAAATTTTGTAAGGAGAGCTTCGGTAATCGCTCTTGGAAAAATAGGCACGGAAGATGCTGTCCGTGGGCTTATAAAAGCTCTCGGGGATTCCGATGACCAGGTAAGACAGAAATCAGTAGAAGCCCTGGGGAAAATTGGTTCCTACGAAGCTGTTCCAAACCTCCTGGAAACCCTCAGGGACTCAAAACTTTCCATACAGGAGACAGCGGCAGAAACCCTCTGCAAAATAATAGGGCCTGATGTGCCGGTGTCCGTACTTACCAGAGTCTTTGAAGCCCCTAACAGAGACGTGAGAAAGGCTTCAATAGAAGCCCTCAGAACCATAGAGACCACAGAAGCGGTTTCGGGCCTGGTAAGGGCACTCGACGATCCCGACTGGTACCTGCGCAACAGGGCTGTGGAACACCTGGGGGATATTGCTTCACCCGAGGCAGTTATGGGCCTGGTTAAAGCCCTGGACCTTCATGAAAACGCAGTTCGGAAGGCAATAGCAGGCGTACTCGGAAGGATCGGGACCCCTGCATCTGTTTCGGGCCTTATCAAATGTCTCGAAGATTCTGACAGTTCGGTCAGGGAAGTGGCGGTAGTCGGCCTGGAAAGAATAGGTACGCAGGAAGCTGTCTCAGGACTCCTGAAGGCCCAGAAGGACTCCAAAAGTCCTGTGCGGGAAGCTGCGATATCCGCCCTTGGGACCCTGGGCACAAACGAAGCTGTTCCGGACCTGATAGCCGCTCTTGAAGACCCGGAGCCTTCAGTGAGAAAAACTGCAGTAGGTGCTCTTGAAAAAATCGGAACCCCTGATGCCATTTCAGGCCTACATGACGCCCTCGAAAATCCTGATGGGTCGGTGCGGAAGGCCACAGCAAAAGTTATTGAAAAGATCGACAAATCAAACACCGTAGAAGAACTGGGCAAAATCCTTGAAGACCCCGAGAGTTCCGAAAGGGAAGCTGCCGCAGAAAGTCTTGGAAAAATCAAAACACCATCTGCCGTTTCAGCCCTGATCCTGGGCCTAGAGGATTCCGATAGTTCCGTGCGGGACGCCACCAGAGCCGCCCTTCTGGAAACCATGGGAAAGTCCAATTCGGTACCCATTCTCATCATGGGGCTTGACGCTCCGGATAAGAAAGTACGCGGCGCTTCGGTAGAAGGACTCGAAAGAGTAGGCACAGACGACACCTTACCCGGGCTCATCAAAGCCCTCGATGACCCTGACTGGTATGTGGGAAGCACCGCAGTAAAAGCCCTCGAAAAGATCGGAACCGCTGACGTGGTTCCGGTTTTGAGAAACTGCTTGCGGGACGATGATTCCAACGTCCGGATTGAGGCTGCAAGGGCTCTTGGAAATATAAATAATACGAGTTCCCTGGAAGAATTCGAATTTGTAATGGAACTTGAAGAAGGCGAAACAGGTGAAGGAGCTGAAGTAAAAGCAGGAATACTAGCAGAAGAAGGAACGGAAATACTAGCAGAAGAAGGAACGGAAATACTA